>NKJD01000022.1 GCA_002256385.1 Flavobacterium sp. BFFFF2 | reverse complement strand
AGAAACAGATCCGCCCACAGAAGTTGCATTAACCGTTACTGTAGCACTGCTTGAATTGGCTGAGTCACAAGCCCCACTGGTCACCACCGCACGGTAGTACGTAGTAGCTGTTAAGTTGGTAGCTGTATAAGAAGTAGTCGTGTTTGAAATATCAGAAACACCTGTTGAGAAGTCACTGCTTGTTGATGACTGCCATTTGGAAACATTACCTGTATTTCCGTTTAAGGTTAAATCAGTGCTATTGGTACCTGTACAAACAGTAGTTCCTCCCGAAACAGATCCGCCCACCGAGGTTGGGCTAACCGTCACTGTAGCACTGCTTGAATTGGCAGAGGCGCAACTTGCGTTAGCAACCACCGCACGATAGTAGGTAGTAGCTGTTAAATTCGAAGCGCTTAAACTTGTAGTTGTATTGGCTATATCAGAAACACCTGTTGAAAAATCACTGCTGCTTGACGATTGCCATTTGGTAATACTTCCAGTATGTCCACTTAAAGTTAAATTGGTGCTATTGGTTCCTGTACAAACAGTAGCACCACCTGCAATAGAACCGCCCACTGAGGCAGCGTTGACAACTATATAATTTGAATTGCCTGAACTTGGCGCGAAATTACAACCAGCCCCATTTTGAACATTGCTGATTGACATGAAATTCGAACCAGCTGTATTTAAAGCGCTGGTGGTAAAAGTACCAAAACCATTGACCAAAGTAAGGCTTGCTGTCGCATTGGTAATTGTGTTAGCTCCCGCAACCGAATACGTAACAGTATACGTTTCGTCAGGTAAAGCAGTCGTAGACACATACACCGTTGAACCACTTCCAGGACAAACTGTAGTAGTTGATGGCACACTAAAATTAGTTGAGCTCAACGTAATGCCACTTGCAATGGTAGCTGTAACAGCTCTACGAACCGAATTACACGTTGGACTTGATGTAACAGTTCCCGCATAATAAGTGGTACTCGATGAAATAGAAGGTGTGGTAAAAGATGCGTTCGAACCCAATGAAGAACCGCCTGTTTCAGCTGCATACCAATTGATGTTTGAGCTGGTGCCCGAAACACTGGTAGCCGATAAAGTAACCGTTCCCGTATTACAACGTGAGTTGTTGGTCACCGATAAAATGCTGTCACCTGAGGTGATTACCTTGCGAGCAACCGCCAATGAAGTCGTATTTAAACAACCGCTGGTAATTATTACCCGATACCAAACCGTGCCTAGTGAACTATAAGGATAATCGTACGTGCTTGCATTAGCACCTGAGATATTTGAAAAACCAGTCGTTGCACTCGTGGTTGATTGTTGCCATTGGTAGCTATAAGTGCTTACCCCACCTGTTGGTGCAACTGTTAAAGTAGTTGTAGTAGGCGCAGGATCGTTTAAACACATCGTAATGTCAGCAGCACCTGGATTTATAGTGCCCGCTATCGCAGAACTAGCTTGAGCCACAATCGTAAACTCGGGGCTCACCGCGCTGATACTTGGCGTGGCCGTTTCGTAAACCGTAGCCCGGTATTTGTATGAATTGGTGCCCGCTGTAATTGACAAATTGGCTGTAGTAGCCCCTGAATACGTGCTGTCATTAGTCACCGCACTCCATGAAGTACCCCCATTGGTTGATACCTCCCATGAATATGACAACGAAGCGCCCGAGCCAGAAATGGTATTAACCGATAAATAAGCTGGACTCGTACCAGACAAACAAATGTTTGAACTCGTAGCCGATGTGTTTATAGTAACAACCGGTGGAATGTTAATCGCATTGGCATTGTAAGCAATGAAAGCAACATCCGAAGTACCTGAAGGGGTTAATTTCAAAAAGCCAATTTGATTGTAATTAGTACCATTGATACCAAAATCAGATAACTTAAAAGATACCATGCGAATCTCACGCGTAGTATTGGTCGAAGAAACGGCAGTAGGTTTAACGGTTGCATAGGAAACTCCTACAGGGTAGCTGAATAAGTCAAGTGCCCATGTACCCAATTTGGATACAGACCCTTGCGAAACGGTAACTGCATTACCCACTAAAGTGGTTCCATCGCTTTTTACAAATTGAAACGTATCAATAGAACCCGAAGGCGCTGCAATTTGGGTGACCACAATATCTGGTTCGCTGTCCGTAATTTTAGAAGGATCGATTGATTTAATCGTGTAGCTTGAAAGTGCGGTCGCTGGTAGATTTGTATAGCCCGTACCTAAATCCAATCCGTTAGTACCGTCAACCAATAAAGCCTCAGGCGTTAAATTGCGAATATTTGCATTGGTCACGTTGGCCGTCGTGGTGCTCCCATCTTTTTTAGCCCCTACAGCCAAAAAAAATGAAGCTCCAGAAGCAGGTGTTGTTCCTGACAATGAGGCAGGCAGCGCTTTAAACGAACCCGAGGTATAGGTAACTCCGCGATTGGTCAATAAGGTATTGTTTACACCAGTTGAATAGGTAGTACCGCCATAGGTAAAAGCCAATAAATTATGGCTGTTGTCTGGTAATACTGAATTATTGGTGGTTGTATTGGTATCCCAATACCCATTGTAATCAGATATGATTCGCGTAATGGTTGGATAACTAGAAAATACAAAGCCTGCTGATGAGGCATTGCTAAATCCAGTTTTAACAACCGTTACACTGCCAGAAGAACCAGCAGCAACCGTGGCACTAATCCTGGTTGTACTGACCACCGTGAAGGAAGAAGCGGCTGTTCCTCCAAAATTAACCGCCGTAATGCTCGAAAAATTGGTACCTGTAATGGTGACCACTTCTCCGGTGTTCGCATTTGACGGTGAAAATGACGAGATTGTGTGCTGTTGGGCATGTAGTAAACCCGTAAGACACACCATAAAAAGACACAGCAAAGCAGCCCTGCCTTTTCCAAGTAATGTTACATCCATAATAAAAAAATTAAGTTAATTTCATCCTAGGCTTGCGCCTGTTTTACGAGTCAAAAATACATTTAAATTGGATACATTAACGAATTATTGTTAATAGTTGAATAATAGTATTTATATGATGGCTTTCATTAAATTAATTAATAAATGGCATAAATTAGATTTAATTCAATTATTTAACACTGACCTTCATTTTAATGAGGCAAATGGAAATAAATGTTAATAAAAGTCGATTTTCACCCTTCATTTATATCTGCATTTTTGCCCTATTTTATACTATTTTTGACCCATCGGAGTTAAGTAACTATGCGTTTTGTTTTGATTTTTTCGGGTTTGCTTTGCAGCGTATTGGCTTGGTCTCAAGAGGCTGACAGCGTGTATACCACCAAAAAAATAGGCACTGCAAAAGATTCCACCACCTTACATTTTACGCCCATCAATCCGAATTTTTTTAAAATCACCGACCTGCAAGGGAATCCTATTGATTCGCAACGGTATTCGATCAATTTTAAAAACAACACCCTCATTTGGGTCCCCAACCAACCACGACCCGACTCCGTGAAAGTGTGGTTTCGGCCTTATCCTGATTTTTTAACCAAACATTACACGCCTTATAACCCAGAGCGCGTAATTGAAACGGCCAAAGGTAAATTGGTTCGGATCAACAAACCATTGCAAGGATTTGCGCCACTTTCGGGGTTGACCACCCAAGGTAATTTGGTGCGTGGCATTCGCTTGGGTTCCAATCAGAATACGTCTACCATTTCCAATTTGGATTTGCAGATCACTGGAAATTTATCAGACAAAGTCAGCATTCGCGCTTCTATACAAGATGCCAACATTCCGCTGCAAAGCGGGGGGTATTCGCAAAAACTCGACCAGTTTGACCAATTGTTTGTGGAATTATATTCAAAAAATTGGTCGATTAAAGGCGGGGATTTATTTTTGGAAAACACGACAAACCCGATGTTGCTCTACAACAAGAAGGTGCAAGGGGTAACGGGTTTTGTGCAATGGGACAAAGCAGAAACCAAAGAAACAGCTTCGGCGGCAGCAGGCATTGTGCGAGGCTATTATGCCAAAAGCACCTTTGTGGGCCAAGAAGGCAACCAAGGGCCGTACAAATTAAAGGGTAATAATGGCGAATTATATGTGGTCATCATTTCGGGTTCTGAGCGGGTCTACGTGAATGGTATTTTGCGCAAACGGGGCGAAAACCAAGATTATACCATCGACTACAACGCAGGCGAAATCAGGTTTACATCACTTTTTCCGATTACCTCCGAAATGCGGATTGCCATTGAATACCAATATTCTGACCGGAACTTTAACCGCTACTTGGCCACGGCAGGGTTTCAGCACGAAGACCGTTCATGGAAAATAGGCAGCAATGTGTATACCGAAAGTGATATCAAGACCCAGCCTTTGCAACAGAATTTGTCGGCGAATCAGGTGGAAGTACTTCGCTTGGCGGGCAACGACCCGAATTTGATGTTTGCGCCCTCAGCCTACGAACAAGCTTATAGCGAAAACCGCATTCTGTACAAAAAAACAACCGTTGGGAGCGTTACCTATTATGAATATTCAAGCAATCCACAAGACGCATTGTACGCCGTGAGTTTTACTTTTTTTGGCCCTTTTCAGGGAAATTATATATTGCAAAATGCCAACGCTGTGGGTAAAATTTATGAATACACCCCACCCCTCAATGGCGTACCTCAAGGGAGTTATGAGCCCGTTGTAAAATTGGTGGCACCCTCCCAATTACAGGTGGCTACGCTTAATGGCGGATTTCAACCCTCTGAAAAAACCAACCTGCAAGCCGATGTGGCGGTGAGTAATTATGACCAAAATTTGTATTCCAGCAAAGATGACCAAGCCAATGTGGGCATGGCCGGAAAATTTAAAGGCCAACAAAGATTGTACACGCGCCAATGGTCGCTTGATGCGGTGGCCTCGGGTCAATGGATTCAATCGCAATTTAAAACGGTAGAACGTTTGTTAAATATTGAATTTAACCGCGATTGGAACATCACCGGAACCGAAGGCACCCAAAGCTTGTGGTCGGGAGGACTGGAGTTGAAACACCCCGAAAAAGGGAATTGGAATTACCGGATGGAACACCTCGAAATAGGCAACGCCTTTTCAGGGACACGCCACAACATGAGGGGTTTGTTGACCCACGAAAAATGGAATTGGACCCAGCAAAGTTCTATACTAAATAGCCAAGGAACCAACAACATAGCCCAATTTATTAGAAACCAAAGCAGCGTGCGGCATTCGTTTGGGAACAATTGGGCTGGTGGATCATTTCGGGCCGAAAACAACCAACAAAGCGACCGGGCCACCCAATTGCTTACGGGTCTCAGCCAACGATTTAACGAATGGGGTGCGCAATTGGGGCGTGGCGACAGCACCAAGGTGTTTGCGCAAGTCGGGTTTTTACTTCGCACCAACGACAGTGTACAAAGCGGCCGTTTAACTCGGGTGAACACTTCCCGATCGTATTTCATCAAGTCGCAATTGATTCAAACGTCGCAAACCCAATTGGGGGCTTTTGTCAATTACCGCGAATTGCAATTTACCGATCCAAGCAAGTCCAATTTGCCTTCGCTCAATGCGCGTCTAATTTACAACGACCAATACCTGAAAGGTTTTTTCATGTCGACCATTACTTATGAAACCCTTTCGGGCAGCTTGCCCCAGCAAGAATTTACTTTTGTGAAAGTGAATCCAGGGCAAGGCGTCTATATGTGGAACGATTACAATGGCAACGGCATTCAGGAATTGCAAGAATTTGAAGTGGCTCCCTACCCAGATCTGGCCTTGTACATCAAGGTGTTTTTACCCAATCAGACCTATATTAAAACCCACCAAAACAAATGGGCGCAAACCTTGAGCATCAACCCGAACAGTTGGCAGCAAAAAGGCGGTGTGCAGCAATGGTTGTCGCAATGGTACAATCAGTTGGCATGGCAAGCTGACCGCAAAGTGAAACGCACCCAAGAAAGTTTTGATTTAAACCCCTTTGCCACCGGCGAATTGGACGTGTTGGGGATGAATTGGTCATTCCGAAATTCACTTTTTTACCGCAGGGGATTACAAAGACATTCTGTGGTTTATACCTATACTTATAATGAGTTGAAAAATTGGCTGGTAACGGGCAATCAATTTAGCAAGTCTTTGGGCCATCAGGCCAATTATTTTCACCTGATTGACAAAACATGGTTGGTGAATGTGCAAAGTAAATGGCAAAATACGCTGTTGATGTCGGAGAATTATGCCTCCAGAAATTACCAAATCATCACGCAAGCAATAGGCCCAACACTGACCTATTTGTTGCACCTTAACACCAGTTTTGCGGTGTTCTATGACTGGCAGTACAAAAAGAACCAACTGGGCGAAGGCGAACATTTGCAACAACAACGCATGGGCACGACGATCAATCATGCGGTACCTGGCAGGTGGAGTTTAAATGGAGAATGGGCCTACTACCGCAACGCATTTTCGGGCAATGCCAATGCGCCTGCCGCTTTTCAGATGCTCGAAGCTTTGCAACCGGGCGAAAACCAAACATGGAAATTGTTTATCCAAAAAAGCCTCACCAAATTTTTAGATTTCAATTTGACGTATCAAGGCCGCAAAAGTGAAAATGTACCCGTGGTGCACACGGGCTCGGTGCAATTGCGCGCTACTTTTTAGCGTCGTATTCGGCAATCACCGCCTCAAGCGCGGGTTTAATGGTCGGATAGTGAAATGCAAACCCCATTTGAATTAATCGGGCGGGTTCAATGGCGGCGCCAAGCAAAATTAAATCGGCTCGTTCGCCCAACAACAACCTAAAAACGAATTCGGGAATGCGTGGGAATAAAAACGGCTGTTGGTACACTTGTTTCAAACAATGACTTAATTGCTTTTGTGTAATGCAATCGGGTGCCACCGCATTGATGATGCCAGACCATTGTTTTTCAATAGCTTCCACATATACTTCTACCAAATCAGCGCGGTGAATCCATGGAAAAAACTGGGTTCCCTTGCCAGGAATACTGCCTATTTTCCATTGAAATGTTTTGGCCAATTGTGGATAAGCACCTTCAAACGGATCTAACACCACGCCCGTTCGGAGGCAGCACACTTGAATACCCAATTGTTGAAACCGATGTGCGCGCGCCTCCCATTCCACCACTACCTGGCCCAGAAAACCTTTGGCTGACACGTGGTCGGCTTCAGTGTAAGTTTTGCCTGTTGCATCTGGATAAACACCTGTCCCTGATGCGGAAACCAGCTGTTTTATGCTGTGGGTGTGTTTGTGTAAATAGGTGTAAATGAGGTCTAAGCCAAGGATGCGGCTTTCTAAGATTTCTTGCTTATACGCTTTGGTCCACGGATTTGAAATGGTGGCACCAGCCAAATGTACAATGGCTTCTACACCCTGAAAAGCATCGGTGTCCATGGAGCCAATCAATGGATTCCAAAAATACCCATGCAAACCTGTTTCATGTTTAATGGAAGCCTTGCGGGTGGTAAAATAATGAATGGTATGCCCTTTTTTTTGAAGGGCCGTAACGAGAGATTTTCCTACCAAGCCAGTGGCCCCGGTAATTAGAATGCGCATGGTTGAATGCTAATATATATTGGCTACAAAGGTACGCTCAATTAAAATGCTTCTCCTGTTTTTATGGCTATGTTAACGTTTGTAAAACTTAAGCGCGCTGTTTTAATGACCAATAAAACTCAGAACGGGCCACCAATTCGCCTTGTTCGTTGTAACCTTCACTTTCTAGAGTGAGTGTTTGTGGATCTTTGCTCAGTGACAGGGCTTTTAAGCAGTCGGCAACCAATTGTTGTTGTTCGCATTTAAAAGTAATGGTTCCCGTTGCTTTTTTTAAGAAATGTGTTTGCTGGCCAATCACCAACATAGAGGCACGAGTACCGGTTTCAGAAAGCGCACGCATCACCAAAACGCCTGTTGTTAATTCGGCGGCCATATTCAACACGGCAAAGTACATAGACCCAAACGGATTCTGATTGATCCACCTGAATGTAACATGTACTTCGCAAAAATCGTCAGCCAACGTTTTTACCCGCACCCCACAAAAAAAGGCCGCGGGCAATTTAAAAAGTAAAAAACGATTGATCGTTGATGGGGAAAAGTTCATTGAAATAGGGGTTTGGCAAAGGTGTTTAAGGCAGTTCAAATATAAATGATTTGTGTTTACATGCTTCACAAATTTTAAAAGGTTTTTTGCTAAATGTTAATATTATGTTAATCTTAGGTACTTTGTAATGCATGATACCTGCTTTTGGCCTTATCTTTGTCATGTAAAATAATGGTCATACCCCAGTAGTTTACGAAAATCAAATTTGAGTTTCAATCATCAATCAAATCAATCAAATCAATCAAATCATGAAAACAATCATCCTTCAAGCAGTATTCATCACATTGCTACTCGGACAAATGGCCGTCAGCAGGGCCCAAAGTAGGGTAGCGCCCCTCATTTCGCTGGAATCCGTTTCGCATGTGAAGCCCACGCTTTTCGAATTCACATTTCCAGAAGACACCGTGGTTCATTTGCATATCATGCCCCGTTTTTCAGAAACTTTTACGCTTCGTGTTTTACAGTCAAATGGCAAGGCAATCATATCCAAAGAAATCAAAGGAAATGAAGATATAGACATTGACATTGAAGCTTTTGGTGTGTACACTTTAGAATTGAAAGCAAAAGATGCTTCAGACATCAAAGTGATTATGAACAAGGAACAAGTGAACTTTTAAAGGAAATCGATATGATTAAAATTGCTGTTTGTGTCGCCTTGTTTTTGTCTAGTATAACTTCCGTGTTATATTCCAAACCAAAGCCAGCTCATAAAAAGAGTCAACAGATTAAAAGTTACTATTATCAACCCATCCAAAACCACTCATCATGAATATAGAAAACACCAAGGCGCAAATGCGCAAGGGGATTCTGGAGTTTTGTATTTTGTCGGTATTGCGCGAAAACGAAGCGTACACCTCTGAAATACTCGAAACACTCAAAGAAGCCCGTCTGCTGGTGGTGGAGGGCACGGTATACCCGTTGCTTACCCGACTCAAAAACGACGGATTGCTCACCTATCGCTGGGAGGAATCTAGTTCGGGGCCACCCCGCAAATATTATGGCTTAACCGAATTGGGCCGCACTTTTTTAAATGAATTAAACAATACTTGGATCGAATTGTCCGACGCAGTACATACCATCACTCAAAAAACAGAACACCATGAATAAGACAGAAAACATCAATATCGGTGGGTTAATCTTTTACATTGATGAAAATGCCTACCAAGAACTGTCGCATTACTTTGAAGCCATCAAACGCTCATTGACTGATGCCCGAGGCCAAGAAGAAATCATGAAAGACATTGAAATGCGCGTGGCTGAGTTGTTGGCCGATCGGCAAAAAAGTGACAAACATGTCATTAATCGGGTCGATGTAGACGAGGTAATCCAAATTATGGGTAAACCAGAAGATTACCGCATTGACTCTGATGAGCCTGTATACGACGAACCTGTTTTTGAAGCAAGAAAACACCGAAAATTATACCGCGACACCGATCACGGCTTAATTGGGGGCGTGTGTACTGGTTTGGGTCATTATTTTGGGATCGATCCGGTGTGGCTCAAAATCATTCTTTTGTTGTTGGTGTTCGGTGGCGGATCTGGTTTGCTCATTTACCTTATTTTGTGGATTGCCATGCCGGCAGCAGTGACCACGACAGAAAAACTCGAAATGACAGGTGAACCCGTCAATATTTCAAACATTGAAAAAAAGGTACGCCAAGAATTTGACCATGTTTCAGACAAATTCAAACAAATGGATTATACCAAAGTGGGCAATCACGTAAAGACCGGCACGCAGCGTTTTGGCGATGGCATTTCTGACTTGGCTCATACCATTTTTAGTGTATTAGCAAAAATAATAGGTGCAGTTGTCTTGTTTTTTAGTGCCGTCGGATTTTTGTCAATATGTGTGGCTGGCATTGTCATGATTTGCTCGTCGGGCATGGCCAATATTGAAGCATTCAATTATATACAAACGCCCATTGGGCTCGAGACGCCTTATTGGGTGCAGGGAATTCTATTTGTTTTATGCTTTGGCATTCCGTTGTTTTTCTTGATGATATTGGGCCTTCGCATGCTCAATTCTCAATTGCGTTCCATGGGGAATATTGTCCGCTTTACGCTTATTGCGGTTTGGATATTGGCTGTTGGTGTTTCCATCTTTTTCATTGCCCGCGAAGCCTCGCAAATGGCTTTTGAAGGCAAGGATGTACAAAAAGAAAACCTCACACTGATAGCAAACGACACCTTAAAGGTTCGGTTTGTCAACAACGACCGGTTTGCGAAAAACATCGATGAAATGGAAGATTATCGATTGACACAAGATTCATTAGATCACGACATTATCTATTCCAACCAAATTACCATTCACTTTATGAAAACGGGACGCAAACAGCCTTATTTGCAAATTGAACGTTTGGCCAAAGGCAAATCGTTTAAAGAAGCCAACCAACGGGCCGAAAAAATACAATATGGATTTGTGTTTCGGGGCAATGAATTAATATTGAACAACTATTTTACGACCGCCATTTCAAGCAAATTCCGCGACCAAAAAGTTGATTTATATTTATTTTTACCTGAAGGAACGATGTTTAAAACCGATGCCACTGTGCAAAATTTTGACCAATCAGAAAATGATTTCTTCAATTTGCATTTCAGCTCCGATGATTATTTGTATCGGGTGGCTCCCGACCAAATTAAATGTGTCAATTGCCCCGAAAATGAAAATGAATATTTTGACGTAGAAACCTCCGAGCCAGCAGATCCGGGCATTCCATTGGCCCCAGAAGCCCCTGCCGCACCCAACGAAGCCCGTTTTTACCGCGATCAGCAAGGGACTTTGCATAGAAAGTAGATCTTAAAATTTTGAATTTTGAATTTTAAATTTTGAATGATATTATTTGTTTTACTTTTTATTAATCGCCTTCAAGTGAATCAATTATTTTTAAAAGCAGTATTATTAGATAGTAAATCAATAGATTTAAAAGTTGAAATGGTTTTTCACTAGTAAATTTAAGCTCAAGCAAAATGAGGTAAATTATAAATTAAATTTCCTTTTTATAATTTGCTTATTGAGAAAAACAGAAGAAATTTAAGAAACAAATTGCTCTATGTCAACAGTTTATAAAATAAAATTCCTGTATACAAATCATTTAAAAAAAAATCAACCCCGATGGCTTTCGGGGCAAAATTCAAAATTTACAAAAAGTAGTTGACTAATAATAAATCCTCTAATCAAAACAATATGAAATCGATCTACCTAATGATTCCCCTCTTGCTGTTGGCAAGTGCTTGTAAAATTGATATGAACATCAATTGTGTCAAAGGCAATGGGGATGAAAAAACCGAAAACCGAACAGTTGAACCATTCACGGGGGTAACCGCCTCTAGCGGATTAGATGTAGAAGTGGTGTATGGCAGCACTTGTGAATTGGCCATTACAGGCGATGCCAATTTAATTGAGCACATAAAAACCAAAAGAAATGTGGATACCAACACCCTCGAAATCAGCACAGATGAGTGTATTGACACCAAAGTACCTATGCGCATTCGGGTGCAACTCCCGGCGATTGAAAAATTAGCCAGCAACAGTGGGGCAAACCTGCATACTACTGGTAAATTTCAAGGGGCAAAGTTGGTGCTCAAAAGCAGCAGCGGCAGCCAATTGGCATGTACCGGCGACTTTGACCAATTGACCGCCGAAACCAGCAGTGGATCTTCGATGGAATTAAAAGGCAATTCACTAAAGGCCAGTCTAAAAAGTAGTAGTGGCAGCCATCTGAGCGCTTCGGAGCTGTATTGCAACGAGGCCGTCTGCCAAGCCAGCAGCGGGAGTTTCATTGATGTGCAGGCAGTCCAGTTGTTTGACGGAAAAGCCAGCAGCGGTTCAAGTATATCCTATAAAGGCAGCCCCAAAACGGTGTTGCAAGACACCTCATCGGGAGGCACTATACACGGAAAATAATCAATTAACCCAGATTACGCATTAGAAATTTATTACATGGAAAAATGACTGCAAATCTGGTAATGTACTCCTTTTTTCATCCTCAATGTAGCGCTGCTACACCTGCGGTAAAAAAAGTCCGTGCACTCCCAGCTTTTTTGTCCTTTTCCCATTTTAATGGCGTTAATATTTGTTTTTAAATGGTCATTAAGAACCAACTTTTTTATTGGTGTTTGCAAATGCAAACTTTTTGTTAGTGTTGGTTTCATTTCAAAGTCTAATGCATAATCTGTGTTAAACCATTTCAATAAATTTTTTCATGGATGGCAAGTTTGTTACTTTTGCCGCAAATAAGAAAAAGTGGGAAGTAAAAATAAAAAAAAGCGTTTTAACGAAAATGAATCATTTGGCAATGTATTCCAACCTAGCCGGGAAGAAGTCATTGAAGACAAATTTACATACAAAGGAAGCTGGCGCACCGATTTTTTTAAAAATGACCACCCAATTATCGTTGAATTAGGCTGTGGCAAAGGAGAATACACGGTGGGTTTGGCGCAACAGAATCCAGACAAAAATTACATCGGCATTGACATTAAAGGGGCTCGATTTTGGCGTGGTGCCAAAACTGCCATTGAAACACAATTAAACAATGTGGCTTTTGTGCGCACCCAAATTGAATTGGTTCAACATATTTTTGACGCAGGCGAAGTGGATGAAATTTGGATTACGTTTCCCGATCCGCAAATTAAATTTAAGCGCACCAAACACCGAATGACCAACCCTGATTTTCTAGAAAGGTATCGTCAAATTCTAAAACCAAATGGGCTTATTCACTTGAAAACGGACAGCGAGTTTATGCATGGATATACCTTAGGCTTGATTCAAGGGTTGGGCCATGAAATTGTGTACGCCAATCATACCATTTACCAAAACGAAGGCGCCCCCAAAGAAGTATTGGGCATTCAGACGTTTTATGAAACGTTTTATTTAAACCTTCAAAAACCCATTACGTACCTTTGTTTTAGGTTGAAATAATGGTATTTGTGGCTGCTGCATTCTTAGGCTTTGGCATTGCTTTGCTTACTGTTTCCCCGCCAGGATTACTGAACATGACGGCCACCAAAATTAACCTGAACGCTGGCAGAATGGCTGCTTTCAAATTTGTTCAGGGGGCATTGCTCATTATTTTAATTCAAACGGGGATTGCATTGGTTTGTGCTAAATATTTGTACAAAAACCAGCAAATTATGTACATGCTGAGAGAAATAGGCATTGGTGTTTTTGCATTGATGAGTGCCTATTTTTTATTGAAAAAGAAACAGAAAAAACCAAAATATTTAAAGAAAAAATGGAAGCCCGTATCGGTCCCCCCCCTTCTGTTGGGGCTTTCGTTGGCCACCTTAAATGTGTTGCCGGTCCCATTTTACGTCATGACATCTATGGCGCTCTCTCACACTGGTTATTTTAAATTTGAACTTGGCCCCATGACCTGCTTTGTGGTCGGAGTCACTGTTGGTGCCGGATTTGTTTTTAGAATGTATATCGTTATGTTTGAACGCATGAAAGATCAATTAAGTTGGATTACCAAGCGCATGAACCTCATTATAGGAACTGTTTTGGCAATTGCCGCACTAATCACCGCCGTTCAACTCACCTTTTAATACAACATGATTCCTTCGACTGTCTCTTTCTTTGAACGTGTGTACAATTTGGTCAGGCAAATTCCATTAGGAAAAGTCACCACTTACGGAGCCATTGCCAAAGCCTTGGGAAGTGGCCGCTCAGCAAGGATGGTGGGCTGGGCGATGAATGCCTGCCACAACCAGCCTGATATCCCAGCTCATCGGGTGGTAAATCGGGTCGGCATGCTTACCGGAAAACACCACTTTGACGGGACCAACCTGATGCAGCAATTATTAGAAAATGAGGGTATTCAAGTGAACGACAATCAAATCACCAATTTTAAAATTCACTACTGGGAACCACCTATGGGCCAGGATTCCCAATAAATAGCCTATCTTTGCGCCAAATTACAATAATATGCGCACACCTCAACCGGGGAAATTTTCACCCAAAGGATCAAAACCAGGCAGTTCCAAAGGATCAAAACCAGGTAGCCCTGCAGGCAGAAAACCAAGCGGTTTTAATGCTGCCAAACCCACAAATGGGGACGACAGAAAAGTCGGTAAATTTGACTCTGAAAAACCAAACTACTCAGAAGACCGCAAACCAAGCGGTTTTAAAACGGGGAAATTTGACAAAGAAAAACCAAGCTACTCAGAAGACCGCAAACCAAGTGGTTTTAAAACGGGCAAATTCGACAAAGAAAAACCAAGCTACTCCGAAGACCGCAAACCAAGTGGTTTTAAAACGGGGAAATTTGACAAAGAAAAACCAAACTACGCCGAAGGCCGTAAATCGGCAGCGCCATTTTCAAAATTTGCACCCAGAGCACCTCGAAAAGCAGCTCCGAAACAAAAGGACGAAGCAGATGGCATTCGCTTAAATAAATACATTGCCAATTCAGGAGTATGTTCACGACGCGAAGCCGATATCTATATTCAATCAGGTAATGTAAAGGTTAACCAAACCGTAATTAACGAACTGGGTTACAAAGTAATGCCTGGCGATCAGGTATTCTTTGATGGCGCAAAGGTGAATCCAGAAAAACCGCTTTACATTTTACTAAATAAACCCAAAAACTTTAGCACGGCTGGTACCGAAACAGGCGCCACCCGACAAGTGATGGAATTGATTAAATTGCCCGCACAATCATCGGCCCGACCACTTGGCAGAATGGATAAAAATACCACTGGTTTGTTGTTGATTACCAATGATACGATGCTGCACCAAAAATATGCTTTGCCAAGTCCAAGAGCAGCTAAAATTTATCAGGTCAGTCTTGATAAAAACTTGCGTTACGAAGATTTCGAAGCAATCGAAAAAGGCCTCGTCATTGAAGGACACCGAGTAAACGTTGATGAAATATCCTATATTGATGGCGAAGCAAAATCTGAAATTGGCATCAAATTAAAATCGACCAACATCCGAATTGTGCGTTCTATTTTTGAACACTTTAATTATGATGTGCTCAGAGTTGATCGTGTGATGTTGGCTGGACTTACCAAGAAAAACTTGGCCAGAGGACAATGGCGTGATTTGGATCAGCAAGAAATCATCAATTTGAAAAACATGTTTTAAAATTTTAAAACATGGATAAGACGGGCCGTTGGACACATGAATTAACCGCGTTGGCTCAACTCATCAGCGCCGAAGGACTCGAGGAAACCACAAAATGGGATGCCCCCGTTTTTTGCCATCTTGGTAAAAAGGTGGTGGGTATTGCCGGGTTTAACAGTCACTTTGCTTTGTGGTTTTTTCAAGGTGCCCAAATGCCAGATCCACTAAACGTATTGGTGAATGCCCAAGAAGGCATTACCAAAAATACCCGCCAATGGCGTTTCAGCACTTGGAACGATTTCCCCATTGAACAAGTTCAAAATTACATCCGTGAGGCCATTGTAGTAAGTGAGACACTTGAGCCACTTAAACCCAATCCGTTAGTCATCAAACCTGGGCCCCTACTACAAGCTGCTTTAGATCAGAACCAAGCATTCCAAACGGCTTTTTCAGCACTCCCCCCCTACCAACAAAAAGACGCCATATTACATATTGATGGTGCCAAAAAAGAAGAAACCAAACAGAAAAGGTTGAGGCAATTTATTGAGAAATTGAGTTTGTAAAATCGGAATGTTTGTAATGATTGAAAGATTGAAAGATTGAAGGATTGATTAACAACACTTTCGACTTTGGACTTTGGACTTTGGACTTTGGACTTTGGACTTTCGACTTTGGACTTTGGACTTTCGACTTTCTACTCAATACAACTTGGGCAAATTCCCGATGTAATCAACTGACTATCTTCTAATTGGAAATTTTCAGGTAAGCTGATTTCAGGAATATCAACTTGATGTAAACATTGAACCACTTCACATTTTTTACAATAAAAATGCACATGATGATGCGAGTGTTTCATATTATTTGGCGGACAAGCTGCATATTTGACACCACCATCGGGGGCAATTATTTTGTGAATCTGATCTTCCAATAAAAGCCGTTCAATGACCCGATAGATCGTTACTCTGTCGCAGTTGTGCAACAGTTTTTCGCCAATTTCAGTCGGTGACAAGGCCTTTGACTGACTTTGTATCAATGCCAAAATAGCTTCGGATGATTGGGTTTTTCTCATAATTAATACTGCAACAATGTTGCATTAATAGAAATAAACTATATTTGCAACACATTTGCAATAATACAAAATGAAAATAGTTTATCCTTATTTATTGTGTGTAACCTTCTTTTTTTGCCAAATGGGAGCAGGTCAAAATACAATACAAATTACAGATGCAAAAGGCGTTCCGCTGTCAAAAGTCACTTTGCATTGGTCTGAACTAAAGCAATACACACAGACGGATTCTTTGGGATTGGCCAAGTTGCCAACATATCGTGCTGGCGAATATGCGGTTGAATGTGTCAAACAAGGCTTTAAAAGTCAAGTATTCACTATTCGTTTACCGCTAAAACAATCGGTCATTTGGACCTTAGAAACCGAAATTACGGAACTGCAAGAGGTATTGGTTACTGGCGTAAGTCGGACGACGCAACTCAAAGAAATTCCATTTGCCATTCAGACCATTACCGCCAAAAACTGGCAACAAGCAAGTGGTTCGAATGCGGTAGAAGCGCTGCAGCAAGTGGCTGGAGTTCAAATTTTAACCACCGGAACAGCCATCGCCAAACCGCTCATTCGAGGCCTTGGATACAATCGGGTTATTTCCTTGTCAAACGGCATTCGGATCGAAGGCCAACAATGGGGTGATGAACACGGACTAGAAATGGACGCCCATGCCGTGGATCATGTTGAAATCATCAAAGGACCGGGCAGTTTGTGGTATGGCAGTGACGCCATGGCGGGTGTCATTCATTTTTTGGCATCGCCACCAAAATTTGAATCAAAATTAAACGGGTTGATATCGCAAGAATACCAATCAAATGCGCGAAGTTTGGACCATCATTTTTCACTTTCTGGCGCCGCCAACTCTTGGTTTTGGCAAACCCAAGGCACCCATCGGATTGCTGGAAATTTCCAAAACCCCGCAGATGGCTATGTCCTTAATTCTGGTTTTCAAGAATGGGACGGCATGGGTCAATTGGGCATTCGGAAAAATTGGGGCCACAGTACACTTCGTCTAAGCACTTGGAACCAATCGGTGGGCTTGCCCGAAGGCGATCGAAACCAATGGGGACAATTTACTTATACCGATGCCAACGAGCAAACCCAAACGGCTACACCCCAAGATTTGAAATCATATACGTTGGGGTACCCGCAACAAACCATTAATCACCATACCGTTAATTCACAAAGTTTTATAAAATGGAACCACCAAAGTATTTCATTTGATTGGGGCTTTCAATCAAATACACGCCGAGAGTATGGCAATGCAGCGATGCCAAACCTGCCAAATGTATATATGCACCTCAATACCTTGTCATGGAATGGCAAATACACTGCAAAAACAGGACATAAAGGAAATGTGGCTTTTGGTATCTCAGGCATGCATCAAACACAGGTCAATGCGGCCACTGACCGAATTATCCCAAATTATCAATTGCTTGACCTGGGGACGTGCTTGACCTATGATTACCGATTTAATGACAAATGGCACCTCATGGGCGGTGGTCGACTCGATGTACGTTGGTACCAGCAACAAGCACTCTGGACCGATCAAAATGGAAATGAAACCAGTCCAAATGTGGCTTACAGACAGGCATTTTACGCCTTAAACAGCCATTTCAATGGGATGTCGGGAAGTGTGGGAACAACCTTTAACCCGACTAAAACAAAAACCATCAAATGGAATGTAGCCGTTGGATACCGAGCACCGAATGCCGCTGAATTGAGCAGCAATGGCAAACATGAAGGTACTTTTAGATATGAATTGGGAAATGCTTCGTTAAAACCTGAACACAACCTACAAACCGATGTGGGTTTTCAATATCGTAAAACCCATTTTACACTTGATGTAAGTCCATTTATAAATCTGATTTCTAATTATATATACCCAAAAAGACTAAAAGACAGCGCGGGAAATGATGTGATTATGGATGCTGCCGATCCCGTTCCAACCTATGTTTTTACTTCGGGAAATTCCTTGCTT
The DNA here is from genome assembly GCA_002256385.1 of Flavobacterium sp. BFFFF2. Classification (GTDB taxonomy): domain Bacteria; phylum Bacteroidota; class Bacteroidia; order Flavobacteriales; family Flavobacteriaceae; genus Flavobacterium. The sequence continues at coordinate 37,133 of NKJD01000022.1, read as the reverse complement.
TTTGGCGGTGAAATACAAATTGATTTTCACCCACATCCATTTGATTGGCTGCACATTGAACCCGCCTGCGCCTTTGTTAGAGGAATTAAACAAAATGACCCGACTGGGTATTTGCCCAATATGCCTGCGCCTCAGGCCAAATTAAGTGTGCGAAGTGAATGGGAACGACCTGATAAATTCTGCCAAGATCTGTATTTTTTGTTTCAAGGAATTTACAATTCTGACCAACATCAAATTGCTACGGAAGGATCAACTGAAACGGAGACGCCTGCTTATGCCTTGTTTCATTTTTCGGCTGGATGCAAAGTAAAAACTGCAACAAAAAGCCATTGGAATCTAAAAATCAGTATCGAGAACTTGCTCAATACGGCCTACCAAAATCATTTAAGTCGGTTAAAATATGCGCCAATCAACTTGGCAACTGGTCAAATGGGCATTTTCAACCCTGGCAGAAATTACGCCTTAAGGCTTCAATACGCGTGGTGATGCTGCGGCTTCCAACTCCTCTAGTAAACTTTGCATAATAGGCCTTGAAATGGGTTTTGACAAAAAACGTGCCACCATCGGATATTGCTTGGCACGCAACACATCTTGCGGGTCAATCGTTGAAGATAAAATGATCATTTGCGTATTTGGAAATTCAACATGAAGCCCATTTTCCAAAAAATAATTTAGAAATTCCCAACCACCCATGACCGGCATGTTCAAATCCAACAACACCAACCGGTGATCGAGCTGTTTGTTTTCTTGTTGAATGGTCTGCAAATAATTCAGGGCAACCTCCCCGTTTTGAAAGGTAACTACGTGAAGCTCCTCATTTGTTTTTTGCAAAACCTTTCTGCTTAACATAAGTGTGATGGCATCGTCGTCAATGCAAATGATTTCTTGTATCTTCATGTAAAGGGGAATATAATGGTATAAGTGGTGCCGACATCTACTTTGCTATCAATAGAAATGGTGCCGCCCATGGATTCAATTTGCGATTTAACCAAATACAAGCCCAAGCCTTTGCTGTCAGAATAGTTGTGAAAGCGCTGGTACAATCCAAATACCTTATCGGCATTTCGGGCCAAATCAATACCAATACCGTTGTCACCAAACGTGATGTGTAGCTGGCTTTCTATTTTTTGCACCTGAATAGTTATTTCCAACGTTCGGCTTGGTTCGCGGTATTTGATGGCATTGGTCATTAGGTTTAAAATGACACTTTCAAAGTACGATTTGTTCACATGAGGAACCCACATTTCTTGAATGTCGACATGAAAAATAGTTTCATGTAATTTGAACAAATAACTCAACTGTTCCTTGATTCCGTCAATCGTTTCTATGAAGTTTACATCTTCCAAAAGCATGTACGGGTTGTCTTTAATAATCACCACTTTCACCAAATCATTGATCGTTTCGTTGAGCAAATGGGTCGATTTCGAAAAACCGTCAATCAATTCGCGAAGCTCTTCATCGTGCACTTCCAATTCATCAACCAAATTCAATAAACCAATCAAATTGGACAACGGAGCCCTTAAATTGTGTGAAGTAATGTATGAGAACTGCTTTAAATCGCGGTTGTTTTGCGTTAACTCACGGATGAGTTGTTCTTTTTCAATGTCTTTGCTTTTTTCTTCAGAAATATCGCGTTGAATTGAAATCCAATGTGTTAATACGCCTTCATTATTTTTAATTGGAATAATACTTAAATCTGCCCAAAAACGCTCACCCGATTTGCGGTAACAAATGCTTTGAATTTCACAGTCCGATTCAATTTGCAATGCTTGCGTCAGCCTGACCAACTCTCTTTTGTCTGACTGAGGACCAAATAAAATACCAAAGTGATTGCCCCGAACTTCTTCCAATTGGTAGCCCGTCATTTTGGAAAAAGACGCATTAATAAATACAATTTTAGGGGTGCTGGTCAACGCTTCGTCAGCTTCGGCAATCACCACAGCATCTTTTGACTCAACAATGACTGTTTCAAGAAGTTTAAGTCGTTGCTCTTCGCTTTTTTGTTGTGAAATATCTTGTAAAGTTCCAATTAGACGGGCAGGTTCTCCTTTGTCATCTTTTACTAAAAAGGCACGATCTAAAATGTATTTATAGGTGCCATCATTGCACTTAAAGCGGTATTCATGCTGCCACGAATCTGACTTGCTATTTAAAAAATTATACAAATTCACCGACATCGCCACACTGTCTTCTGGATGAATTTTCTCAAACCACCATTTGGAATCAGTGGTTGTAATGTCTTTATAATAACCAAATACTTCTTCCAATCCCTTGCTCCAATGAATGGTATCACTTTGAATGTTCCAATCCCAAATCGTATCGCGGGTGGCCAAAGAAACCATCTCGTACCGCTCTTTTGATTTTCGAACTTCTTCGGCTGCTTTTCGGTTTTCAATAACAACCGCTATCAATGAGCTCATTCGTTCAAGCAATTGCCGCTCAAATTCATTCGGTTTCTTCGTAGTTAAATGATAGGTGGCAAAACTGGCAAAAACCGTTCCGTCCGACTTAAAAATCGGCACAGACCAACAAGCTTTAAATCCGAACGGATCCACAAGGCCAAGGTAATCGGCCCATAACGCACTTTGATAGATATCTTCGACAATCACTGTGCTTTTTGTGTACATGGCTGTACCGCATGATCCGACTTTGGGTCCAATGATCGCTCCTGCAATTTGATTCGAAAATTCAACGGGCATTCGGCTGCCTGCAATGGGAAACATTTTACCCGAAATCAACTCCAAAATGCTACAAATACTCTCGGGCATAAAATGTTCAATTCGGGCAATAACCCGATCAAGCACCTGACTTAAAGTCAATTGGGCATTGGTATTTATCTTATAAATATCTTTTTCTAAGGAAAGGAGGGTTTCTTGCAATTTCTTTTGGGTAATGTCTTGGATGGTGCCAATTTTTTTCAACAATTTACCTCCTTCATATAACAACACAAACCGATCAGAAACCAAGGTGTATTCGCCATTATTTTTCAAAAAACGGTATTCCATTTCTTGTTCATTATCAATGGATTGATCGTCCAATTGTAAAAATGAATATTTCACGGTTTCCAAATCATCAGGATGAATGCGTTCAAGCCATTGGCTCAAATGAATGTGTTTTTCAAACAAGCGGTGATTAAAAAAATCTAGGTACTTGTTAGCGGCGATAAAGAAATTATTAGTAGTAAACTCAAATTCGTAGACCATGCCATGTGTCGATCTGACAATGGCTTCGTAGCGTTGGTTTTTGACAATAATTTCTTGTTCCGTTTCAATCCGATTGGTTACATCTCGTCCACTAATCATGAAACCCGAAACAGCTTCATTGTCACGCATATCGGTGAGCGTTGCTTCAAACCAACGCCACTTTTTTTTGTGTTTAAAATAACGGAAAGGACGGGTATTGATGCGGCGAATGTCCTTGAGTCGGTCAAAACACTGGCGCAAATAATCAACGTCGTCGGCATGAAGCAAATCGAAGGCATATTCACCATAGAGCGTTTCTACTTCCGTGTGAAATTTTTGCTTGATATTAGGACTTATATAGGTAAAACAGGCCGAACTATCAAGTATAACAATAAGCTCTGACCCATCTTTGACCAGCGTTTTAAATTGTTCTTCAGCCAGCCACTTTTCTTTGTCCGATTTAATTTGTTGGGTAATATCGGTAATGATTCCGATAAATGCCAAGTTGTCATTGTACTGAATCTGATTTATTTCAACCTGAATATCAATGATTTGTCCCGACTGTGTAAGGGCACGGCTTTTAAAATCAGTTTGTTTCACTTCATGCTCAATACTCTTTAAAAAATTGGCACAACGATAACGCTCATGCAAATCAAGAATATCCAAGAGTCTTTTATGTGTTAGCGCTTCCCGCTGGTACCCAAAAAGTGTACAAAAGGCATCGTTGTATTCTAGTAAACAAGTCGTTTTTGCATCAAAAATCAATTTAACCGAAGGACTTTTTTCAAAAACGAGCTGGTATTTTTTTTGGGTTTCACTTTGTAGAAACTTTATATTTTGTTGTTCAAACCAGCGTTCAATTCTTGAAATGAGCCAAAGTGGTTGCGCCATGGTCTGGGGAATCCATTCGGCAATCGGTTCATGATGCAACCATTCGGGCAAATTGACCACTGAATCGTCGGTTGGAATTAAGAAATATTCTGATGCCGGATAATTTGATTTCCAATGTTGAATATTTACTTTTAATCGGTAGTCTAAATCATCTATGCTACAAACAACTAGCAGTGGTAAGTAAGGTCTATTTACATCGCGAATTACCCATCCGTATTGATCTGTTTCAATAGCAAAACCAACGCCATTTTTGGCAGTCAAAAGGAAATCCAATGCTAAAGGTTCAAGATGCAATATGGGCATAGTTGGGGGACGTTTTAAAAAATACGAATTGTAAATATATGAAAAGCGAATCAAACCACAAAAAAGTAAATTGGAATCGGCCTAATTTGCCTAAGAGGGAATTAAGTGTACCTTTGCCGCTCAATTTCAATTTATGGATTCGATTAGAAACATTGCCATCATTGCCCACGTTGACCACGGTAAAACCACCTTGGTTGATAAAATTCTTTATCATTGTCAGTTATTTCGCGAAAATGAAAATACAGGCGACCTTATTTTAGACAACAATGACCTTGAACGCGAACGAGGCATCACGATCGTTTCTAAAAACGTTTCCGTTTTATATAAAGGAACAAAAATTAATATTATTGACACCCCGGGTCACGCCGACTTTGGTGGTGAGGTAGAGCGGGTGCTTAACATGGCCGATGGTGTATTGCTATTGGTGGATGCCTTTGAAGGCCCGATGCCGCAAACGCGCTTTGTATTGCAAAAAGCGTTGGATTTGGGATTAAAACCTTGCGTAGTAATTAATAAAGTTGACAAAGAAAATTGCACACCAGAAGAAGTACACGAAAAAGTATTTGATTTGATGTTCGATTTAGGTGCCGAAGAATGGCAACTAGATTTTCCAACCGTTTATGGTTCTGCCAAAAACAATTGGATGTCTGAAGATTTCAACAACATCACCACCAATATTGAGCCTTTATTGGATATGGTGTTGGCACACATTCCACCCCCAAATGTGGGTCAGGGTACGCCCCAGATGTTGATTACCTCTCTTGACTTTTCCTCATTTACAGGTCGGATTGCCATTGGACGTTTGCAACGTGGTGTATTGCGCGAAGGCATGAACATTTCGTTGGTGAAACGCGATGGTAAAATATCAAAAACACGTATTAAAGAAATATACACTTTTGACGGCCTGGGCCGTAAAAAAGTGGCCGAAGTAATTGCCGGCGATATTTGCGCATTGGTAGGTTTGGATAATTTTGAAATTGGCGATACCGTAGCCGATTTTGAAAACCCAGAAGCATTGCCAACCATTGCAATTGACGAGCCAACGATGAGCATGTTGTTTACAATTAACGATTCGCCTTTCTTTGGTAAAGAGGGTAAATTTGTAACTTCACGTCACATCAACGACCGTTTGCAAAAAGAATTGGAAAAAAACCTAGCATTGCGTGTTGAAAGCACGGATAGTGCCGATAAATTTATGGTGTACGGACGTGGTGTATTGCACCTTTCAGTTCTTATTGAAACCATGCGCCGCGAAGGATACGAAATGCAAATTGGTCAGCCTCAGGTAATTATCCGTGAAATTGACGGTCAAAAATGTGAGCCAATTGAGGAACTCACCGTTGATTTACCAGACAACTTGTCGGGTCGTGCGGTTGAATTTGTTACGCAACGTAAAGGGGAAATGCTCAGCATGGAGCCACGGGGCGAACGGATGATTGTGAAATTCTTGATTCCATCGCGTGGTATTATTGGTTTAAGAAACCAGTTGTTAACTGCTACCGCTGGAGAAGCCATTATGGCACACCGCTTTTTAGAGTATCAACCATATAAGGGTGAAATTCCTGGCCGTATTAATGGTTCATTAATTTCGATGGAAAATGGAAAGGCCATCCCCTACTCGATTAATAAATTGCAAGAGCGCGGTAAATTCTTTATCGATCCGAACGAAGATGTGTACGAAGGCCAAGTGGTGGGTGAAAACTCACGCGGCGACGACATGACCGTAAATATTACCAAAACCAAACAGCTGACCAATTTCCGTTCAGCGGGTGCCGATGACAAAACGCGCATTGTGCCAGCCATCAAATTTTCATTGGAAGAAGCTTTAGAGTACATCCAAAAAGATGAATATGTAGAGGTAACGCCAAAATCAATTCGTTTGCGTAAAGTATACTTAAACGAAAACGACCGCAAGCGTTTTAAGATTGATTAAAACTATTCATTTATAAACTAAAAAAACTCCGACTTCAATCGGAGTTTTTTTTTGGGGGGGAAAAAAAATAGAACCTTTTTACAAAGGAATATTGCCGTGTTTTCTATTGGGCAAAGGCACCTCCTTGTGCTCCAATACACTAAACGCTTTCAGCAATTTTCGGCGGGTATCGCGAGGTAAAATCACCTCATCGATAAATCCGCGTTGGGCTGCTGTGTACGGATTGGCAAACAACTCAGCATATTCGGCTTCTTTTTCGGCTAATTTGGCTTCTGGGTTAGCAGCTTCACTGATTTCTTTTTTAAAGATAATTTCCGAAGCACCTTTGGCACCCATCACCGCAATTTCGGCCGTGGGCCATGCAAAGTTAAAATCGGCCCCAATGTGTTTGGAATTCATTACATCATAAGCACCACCATACGCTTTACGGGTAATCACTGTTACTTTAGGCACCGTAGCTTCGCTCAGTGCATACAATAATTTGGCTCCGTGTACAATAATACCATTCCATTCTTGGTCGGTGCCCGGTAAAAATCCGGGGACATCTTCAAGCACCAACAACGGGATGTTGAAACAATCGCAAAAACGGGTAAAACGAGCTGCCTTAATGGAACTTTTTACATCCAAACAACCGGCCAAAAAGCCTGGGTTATTGGCTACAATGCCGATGCTGCGTCCGCCTAAACGGGCAAAACCGACAATGATGTTTTCGGCATAATCTTTATGGATTTCAAAAAAGGAATCTTCATCAATAATCCCGTAAATGACATCGTGCATGTCGTAGGGCTTGTTGGCATTGTCTGGTACAATATGATCCAACACCTCCCGCGACTCTTCGCCTAATTCATAAGGAATCTTAGGTGTTTTTTCTTTGTTATTTTGTGGAATATAACTCAATAATTTTTTCAAATCTTCCAAACATTCAATGCCGCTCGAAGAAGTTAAATGTGCCACCCCCGATTTGGTCGAATGCGTAATGGCACCCCCCAATTCTTCAGAAGACACCTCTTCATTGGTTACGGTTTTTACCACATTAGGGCCTGTCACAAACATATAACTATTGTTTTCAACCATCATGGTAAAATCGGTAATAGCAGGCGAATAAACGGCACCACCTGCGCAAGGCCCCATGATGGCAGAAATTTGTGGAATCACGCCACTGGCCTGCACATTGCGGTGAAAAATATCGGCATAACCACCCAAAGAGCGAACACCTTCTTGGATCCGTGCCCCACCTGAATCGTTTAGTCCAATCATGGGTGCGCCTGTTTTAATAGCCATGTCCATCACTTTGCAGATTTTCTCAGCGTGGGTTTCCGATAAGGAACCGCCAAAAACAGTAAAATCTTGGGCAAACACGTACACCAAACGGCCACTGATGGTACCATAGCCAGTTACAACGCCGTCGCCATAATACATTTCTTTTTCCATGCCAAAATCGGTGGTGCGGTGTGTTACCAACATGCCGATTTCTTCAAAAGACCCTTCGTCCAGCAAATAACTAATGCGTTCGCGGGCAGTCAACCTTTTTTTGGCGTGGTGCTTGGCAATGCGATCAGCGCCACCGCCCATTAAGGCTTGCGCCTTTTTGTCGTTCAATACTTTTAATTTGTCTTCCATGATTATGCGATTGGTAATCGAAGTATTTTTGAATCGTTTAAATATTGTTTCAAAGCAATTTTGGCTGCAATTTCAGCCTCAATGGTTTGGGCAGCCTTCAGCTGTTCGGCATCATAGTATTTTTTCACGAAGCCCGTGTCAAAATCACCCGTTCTAAATGCTTCATGTTCCATCACAAATAAGCCAAAAGGCAAGGTCGTGCTCACCCCTTTGACCTCATAGTTCTTAATGGCCTGAATCATGCGTTCAATCGATTCTTCGCGGGTTTTCCCGTAAGTAATCAACTTGGACAACATCGGATCATAATAAATGGGCACATCCATGCCTTCTTCGATGCCGTTGTCCACGCGGATCCCCTCGCCTACTGGCAGTCGGTAACGTTCCAAATTGCCGACATTGGGTAAAAAGTCATTCAATGGATCTTCGGCATATACCCTTAATTCCATGGCATGACCATGAATGCTCAGGTCACTTTGCGTAAAAGGCAAAGCCTCGCCTTGTGCCACACGAATTTGCAATTCAACCAAATCAAGGCCCGTAATTAACTCCGTCACAGGGTGTTCCACCTGCAAACGGGTGTTCATTTCTAGGAAATAAAAATTGTGTTGGTCGTCCAATAAAAATTCGACGGTGCCGGCCCCCAAATAATCGCATGATCTGGCTACTTTCACTGCTGCCTCGCCCATTTTTTGGCGAAGTTCAGGCGTTAAAACACAAGAAGGTGCCTCTTCGACCACTTTTTGGTGGCGGCGTTGGATACTGCATTCGCGTTCAAACAAATACACTATATTGCCATGGCTGTCGGCCATTACTTGAATTTCGATGTGGCGGGGTTTGGTCACATATTTTTCAATAAACACAGACCCATCGCCAAAAGCCGAAGTGGCTTCACTGATGGCGCGGTTCATTTGTGACTCAAAATCGGCCTCCTTTTCTACTACGCGCATGCCTTTTCCTCCACCCCCTGCTGATGCTTTAATAAGAATTGGAAAACCAACTCTGCGCGCCGATTCCTTGGCTTCTTCAATATTCACAATGGCATGGTCAACCCCAGGAACCATCGGGATATCATAGTGCATCACGGCTTCTTTCGCGGCCAACTTGCTGCCCATGATTTCAATGGCTTTGGTTTTGGGACCAATAAAAATGATGCCATTGCGTTCGGCTTCTTCGGCAAAATGGGCGTTTTCACTTAAAAACCCATAACCAGGATGTATGGCATTGGCACCTGTTTCCAGAGCTGCTGCTATGATTTTTTCACCCACCAAATACGACTGGCTCGATGGGGCTTCTCCAATAAAAACAGCTTCATCGGCATACTTGACATGCAAGGCATTGCGGTCGGCAGCGGAATACACAGCCACGGTTTTAATGCCCATTTTACGAGCCGTTTTCATGACCCGAATGGCAATTTCACCCCGATTGGCCACTATAATTTTAGTAATTTTTTCCATAATTCAGATCAGGTATAAACCCGTACTTTAAAAAGAATATTTATTCGAATTCGATCAATAATTGGCCTTTTTCAACGGCTGTACCTTGTTTTACAGCAATGGTTTTAATGGTGCCTTGCCTTGGTGACAACAGGCTGTTCTCCATTTTCATCGCTTCTAAAATCAGTAAAGGTTGGTGTTCTTCGACCACGTCGCCCACTTGGACAAATACTTCGAGCAACAAACCAGGCATGGGGGCTTTAACCACATTTACTTTTTTCGATTTGCCGCGCTCAATGCCTATTTTCTGAATCAGGATATCGAGTTCGTTGCCAATGGCCACGTCGTAGCGGTTGCCATTGACTTCCACCGCATATTGGCGGTTTAAGAAATCAGATTCAATAATTTTAGCTTGATAAGGTTTGTGGTCTAAGAGCACATGAAAGGTGCCAGGTTGCACCACTACGGCATCTAATTCGTTTAGTTCGGAATCCGTCGTTTCCAATTGATGCGTTTGGTTGACGGTGAGTTTGTATGACATATTCAAGGATTTGAATTGGTGGAGTAAAAATAGCAAATTCCCTTTCAATGCCACTATGATATTGGTCAGTTTTAAAGGGAAGTATTTAAACTTTTATTTTCATGGTCTATCTGGAATTAAAGAAGCGATGTGTCATTACAAAAAAGGGGTGACCTCTTTAAAAAATGTTTAAATTTGAATTTTAAAATAGGAATGAAATGGACATGACAACTCAAATGAAGAAAAATTTAATTTCAAGGATCAAGGATTCCACTGATTTAACTTTTCTGAATGCACTACAAACCATTTTCGATGCTACTGAAAAGGAACTATTTCAACTGTCTCGTGAACAACAAAACGCCATTGAAACTTCGCGAAAACAAATTATCGAGGGGGATTTTCGGAAAAACGAAGAAGTGTTAAGTGATATGAAAACATGGCTAAAAAAACAATAATATGGTCTAATTATGCAGAAAACCAACTCCTCCAAATATTAACTTATTATTTGGAAAGAAATGGAAATGCAAATTATAGAAGTGGTTTAAACTTATTTGATTGAAGCGAAAAATGAGGATTTTTGTTCCAGATTTTAACTTTTTTGCATTGCATAGCAGCGCTACGGAATAATAAAAAGCTGAAATATGGGGCGAAAAGACCATTTTGCAGCCAATTGAAAAAAGTTTAAATTACTTCAGAGCCAAAAAATCCTTAAAGATGTTACTGATCTTATTGAAACGATATCACATTCAGAACAAATTGGTCGATTAACTTCTAATAAATTCACTCGTGTAATTTCAATGAAGTCATATTTATTGTTTTACGAAATCAATCATGACACGATTGAAATTATTTCTTTTTGGGATAACAGACAAGATCTACTCAAAAGAAAAGTGAAATGATTTATAAATATTTAAGGTGTAAAGTTTAAATCCAAAATCTTCAAATTTCAAATCTTTTAATCTTTTAATCCTTCAATCTTTAAATTATTAAACCCAAACAAGCCCCGCTTCCGCTAACTTTTGGAGCGGTTTCGAATTTAATAACAACAACCAATTGTCCCAACGGGTTTCAAAGTCTTTTTTGACTTGGGCATAGATAGGTTTGCTCGCAGAAGTTGGCGCAGCTTGTTCCAAATACGTCCATAACCACTCGGCCTGATCGGCATCGAACACCACTTCCCATTCTTGTTGGGTGGTGAAAATGTGCCAAACTTGTTGGGTCCACGAATTTCCCTTCTTGTTCTTAATCAGTGTTTCACGTTTGCCCACCAAGCCCAACCAAACCAGTTTGGATGAAGAACTTGGTTCCAGAATGGCCGAATCTTGCAGGGCATTTTGAATAAGCTGCTTTGGCATCTGGGTTTTTGGAATGGTGAAATCAAACCAGTATTGCAGCGGATAGTCAAAGCCGATGCCATGCATATAATTGAAAATCGATTTTTTGAGGCCGTCACTAAAAGCTTCGTGATCCACGTTTGTTTGGTCGGTAAACGCCACGTCGTTGTGTGCAAATTGAATGTCTGGTGACTCGGTTTGCAAGCCGTAAGCCTGCGGATCGAGTCCAATGGGACTGTGCGCCGTCAGCGCAAAGCGGTGCCAAAAGCCCGATTGCAACACCCCTGCTTCAAACAATTGACGCACCATCTCCAATGAATCGATGGTTTCTTGTATTGTTTGGGTCGGATAGCCATACATCAAATAAGCGTGAACCATGATGCCCGATTGGGTAAAATGTTGCGTCACTTGCGCGACTTGCGCCACGGTGACCCCTTTTTGAATCAAGGCCAACAAGCGATCAGAAGCCACTTCGAGCCCGCCCGAAACCGCAATGCAACCCGATGCTTTGAGCAACTGGCACAAATCGGCGGTAAATCGTTTTTCAAAACGGATGTTGGTCCACCAACTCACCACCAAACCACGGCGGATGATTTCCAAAGCCAATTCACGCATTAACGCCGGTGGCGCCGCTTCATCGACAAAATGAAAACCAGTGGTTCCCGTTTGCGTAATGATGGTTTCCATGCGGTCGACCAACAACTTGGCGGCCACGGGTTCGTATAATTTGATGTAATCTAATGACACATCGCAAAACGTGCATTTTCCCCAATAACAACCGTGTGCCATGGTCAATTTGTTCCAGCGGCCATCGGTCCAGAGGCTGTGCATGGGGTTGGCCACCTCAATCACAGACAAGTATTTTTGCAAAGGCAAATCGGAGTAATCGGGTGTGCCGACATCGGCCATTTTATAGTCGGGCAACGAGCAGCTGTTGTTATAAGCGACTTTTCCGGCTTCGCGGTAATACGTTCTTTTATATTGATCTGGTAAAATGCCTACTGGCAACTCGTATTGCTGGTTTTGTTGAAATAGCAACTGTTGGTACAACACCTCAAGGGGCCGTTCGCCATCGTCCAATGTAATAAAATCAAAGTAATCAAACACGCGGGGTTCTTGCAACGACCGCAATTCGGTATTGGGAAACCCGCCGCCCATGGCTACTTTAATTGTAGGGTGGTTTTTCTTGATGTATTGCGCGCCTCTAAAAGCACTGAACACATTCCCTGGAAAAGGCACCGTAAAACAAACCAAGATTGGATTGGTTTCACTGATGGCTTGTGCCAATTGTTCCAAATACCACCTATCAATGAGCCCAATTGGGGCTTGCAGTGCTTGGTGTAACTCGTCAAATTGGTGCGCACTGCGGCCCAATTGTTCGGCATAGCGGCTCAAACCAAAGGCTGGATCGACGGCTTCTGTGACAAAATCGGTGAGGTCTTCTAAATACAAGGTGGCCAAATACTTGGCCTGATCCACATAGCCCATGCTGCCAAACGACCATTCGAGGTCGGTGTCCATGTCAAATCGGGAGGCTTGCGGTAAAAAATCGGGCGACACAATGGCCCTTGCCAAAGTTGGGTCTTGGTTTTGTAAAAACCGAATGACGGCATCAATGGTTCGTATGTAGTTCGATTGCAGTTGCCCTATTCGCGTAGCATTGTCAGAAAGCGATTTGTTTTCAGCCTCTTTAAAAACGCTTTGTAAACCCACTTTTGAAAACAAGCGCAGCAAGGTTTCGAGGCTCAGGTCGCGCTGCGCTGATGGCCATTTTTTTTCATTAAAAAAACCCTTCAAATAAGCGGTCGCCGGATAAGGCGTGTTCATCTGACTAAATGGCGGGGTAATGAAAAGTACTGGATTCATATTTAATCAACCAATCGGATCCCGTTTGGTTCTAAGGTGATTTTATGTGCTTTGTACAAACTACCTACAGCCCTTTTGAACGCCTTTTTGCTCATGTGAGCCACTGTTTTAATCTGCTCTGGCTCACTTGAATCTGTTAAAGCAATAAAGCCATGATGCCGTTTGAGAAGGGAATATAAGACTTCTGCATCGCCTTCAATGGCTTGTACCCCATCGGGTTTTAGGCGCACATCCACCTTGCCGTCGGGCCGAATTTGATGAATGAACCCACGGGTGGGGTCGCCAGGACGCAAGGAATCAAACACTTCTGAATGATACACGATGCCCTTAAATTTTTTCTCAATAATTACTTGATAGCCCAATGGACTGCGGTTGCCTAAAATAAGGTTTACCTCATCGCCCACCGCATAAGGGAACGGATCTTTGGACAAATACCGATCGGTATTGCTCGAGGCCATCAACCGACTCGATTGTTCATCCCAGTGGATGTACACAAAATACCTTTTATTGATTTCCATCGCAACTGATTGTTCGGCAAACGGCACAAACAAATCTTTTTCGAGGCCCCAATCAAGGAAGGCGCCAAACTCATTGGCGTGGGCCACGCGTAAAAAGGCAAAATCACCTACTATGGCATACGGATTGAGGGTGGTGGCCACGGGCCTGTTCATTTGGTCTAAGTAGACAAATACGGCTAATTGACTCCCTATTTCTGCTTTTTGCGGGCAATATTTAGTGGGCAGCAGCACGTCGTCTTTGCCATCAGATAGATAAAAACCTACCGATGTTTGGCGTCGAATAATTAGGGTATGATAAATTCCTGGTTGCATGTGTTTTATTTTAATTTGATGACGGCCAAGCAGCTTGCGCACGTGCTAAGTCGTCGGGTGTATCTACCCCGATGCCGAGGTGTTGGGTTTGTACCATTTGAATGCGTTTGCCGTGTTCCAAATAGCGGAGTTGTTCCAATTTTTCAATGTATTCTAAACGGCTCACAGGCCAGGTCGTAAACTGTAATAATGCTTCTTTCCGATAAGCGTAGACGCCAATATGATGGAAATAAGTAGGTACGTCGCCCGAATCGCGTTGAAACGGAATGGCAGCCCTCGAAAAATACAAGGCTCGTTGCTGCTCGTCAACCACTACTTTTACATTATTGGGGTTTTGCACCGCTGCTAGGTCCGTAATGGGTCGCATGAGCGAGGCCACATCAATTTGTTGTTTGGTATCTTTTTTAAACACGTCAACCAATTGGGCCAAAGCTTCTTGATCTATAAAAGGTTCATCGCCTTGCACATTCACCACCACATCCACTTCTAAATCGGCGATCACCTCTGCAATGCGGTCCGATCCGCTTTCATGTTCGCGGGTGCTTCGAAAGCACCTCGCCCCTGCCGCAACAACGGCCTCTTCAATGTCATCATGGTCTGTCACGACAATCACTTCATCAAATAAACCAGTGCGTAAGGTGGCTAAATACGTTTGAACAATGAGTGGTTTGCCACCTAGTTCTTGGAGCATTTTGCCAGGAAAACGGGTCGAAGCAAAACGAGCGGGTAAAATGGCGATGGATTTCATGGGGTAAAGATAGGGAAGTCTTATATTTCGACAGCAATGCTGTGGTTGATTGAAGGATTTAAAAAATTATATCAGGTTTTAAAAGTAACATCTGTTCCATGTTTAAATTGCTTCCTATAAGACCTTTTGCTGTTTGATTGACGTATTTCTGTTGATTCACGATTTTGTTCATTTTCTTTGCTGGCCAAAAGAAAACGAACCAAAAGAAAGGGCCTTTTTTGGCCCGCATAAGGTGGTCATTTTTGCCTGCGGCAAAACCACTTTAAGCTGCGCTTTTTTATTGTTTTTTATCGGTCAGCTTGAATCACCTTTTTTTATTTGTGTTTGCTGCGCAAACTGGTTTTTAGTGGTGATTTTACAAGCCGAAATTTCCTTTTTCTAAAAACAACTTCCTAAAAATTCAATAATTTAATTCAAAAGCAATCTTGGAGCGGACTTCCACTGGAAGTCCTCCTCTATATATCATAGGCTTCAGAAATTTTTGCGGCTTGTAAAAGCTATGACCAGAAGTGGGCTATAACTTCTACGCTCTTAACAATAATTGACATTCGCAATAAGCCTAATTTACTTTGTATAAATTACAGTAATATGTCTAGCCCACTTCTAAGATGCGGGCCAGCTATTGCGAAGCTTCGCACACACATTAAACATTAATTGAACAGATTAATTTGTTGCTCCGACGAAGGTGGCGTGGCAAAATAACTTGGACATAGATGCTGCGATTCTTCCATTATCGCCACGCCAAATTATAAACTATTGCCTATTGCCTTACTTTGATTGAAGGATTTAAAGATGTTGAAGGTTTTTCGTCTTTCGACTTTTGACTTTTGACTTTTGACTTTGAACAAAAAACTGTTGCCTATTTTTCCTCTCCCCCAGCCCCTCTCCAAAGGAGAGGGGGGCTATTTATCTCATTAAATTTCTTTTGATTTTCAGCTTCAGGTATGCGAGCTTTAGCTCGCCTAACAAACCTGAAGCTTGACCCGAGAACCATCGGAACGAATGGTTCGAACCGAGCATATGATATATAGAGGAGGAAGCCCAGTGGGCTTCAGGTACGCGAGCTTTAGCTCGCCTAACAAACCTGAAACCTGACCCGAGGCCAAAGGCCGAACGGTCCGAAGGAAAACCTGAAACTTGAAACAAAAACTTTCGACTTTTGACTTTCGACTTTCAACTAAAATCAAAACCTACTCCACCACAAATTTCGAAACAATTTTACTTTCTCCCGAATACGCTACGGCGATATAAATTCCTTTTGGTAATTGTTCAATGCTTATTGAATTGGAATCGTGCATTTGTCCTGATACCATTCTGCCCATGCAATCGATAATGGTGATGGAATTACATGTCAAATTACTGGCCGATTGAACATAAAGTCTTTTGGTGGTTGGATTTACATATACCTGCCAATTATTTTCCGGAAAGGCAACATTTGACAATGAAACGCAACTTACTTGTGTTGGCACATAGGTATTTGTTTGGTTGCCTATACCGAGCATACCTGCAGTGTTTTTTCCCCAAGACCATAATGAGTTGTCGGTTTTAATGCCCGATGTGAAATATTGCGAAGCAGACAGTGCTTTCCAAGTGGTTAGGGTTCCAATTTGAGTGGGTATCAATTTTGAAGTGGTCGTTCCATCTCCCAAACTGCCATTGATATTGGGTCCCCAGCCCCAAAGGGTACCGTCCGTTTTGAGTGCCGTGGAATGTAAATAACCCGCTGAAACCTGCATCCAGTTGGTGGCAGTGGTAATTTGAGTAGGCACTAGCTTTTTGACCAGCGTATTGTCGCCCAACTGTCCATTCAGGTTGTAGCCCCAAAGCCACAAGGTACCATTTGTTTTGGTTGCCATGGTGTGCGAGGAACCTGCTGAAATACTTTGCCAATCCGATTGGGTGCCAATCCGAACGGGGGAATATCTGAAAATATCCGTTCCATCGCCCAATTGTCCATTATTATTATCGCCGCAAGCCCATAAAGTGCCGTCTGTTTTAAGTAGTATCGTAAAATCATAGCCTGTTGCCACTTTTGCCCAATTTGTCGCGGTACCAACTTGGGTTGGAACCAACACATCGGGCGAATTGCCGCTTTGGCCATAACCTAATTGGCCATAATTATTTCGGCCCCAAGTCCAAAGTGTACCATCAGTTTTAATGGCCACAGAAAAAGAATAGCCTCCACTTACTTCTTTCCAATTTAAATCGGTGCCTATTTGAACGGGCGTATTTTTTTTAACAATGGTACCATCACCTAATTGTCCATACGGATTATAACCCCAGGCCCATAAGCTGCCATCGTTTTTGATGCCCAATCCATGACTGCCACCACAAGCAAGGGTTTTCCAATCAGTGTCGGTGCCAATTTGTACGGGAGAATTCTTAAAAGTGAACGTGTTATCACCAATTTCACCGTTGGCATTATAGCCCCAGCCCCATAAAGTGCCATCAAGCCTGATGGCATTTTGGCTGGCACTTTGTCCTGCAACTGTTTTCCAACATTGACAATAGCTTTGAAATGACACAATAAAGAAGCAGAATAGGAATGTTTTTTTCACGGTGATTGATATTTCATTAATGATCAGGCTAATATAGATTAAATTTTGGATTTTGAATGATGAATTTTGAATTTTGAATTGAAGGATTTTGAATTTTGAATTGAAGGATTTTGAATTGAAGGATTTGAAAATGAGGCAATTTGAAAATTTGAAAATGATTGAAGGATTATAGGATTTGAAATTTGAAATTTTTAATGAGGAAAAACCAAACTTGAAACCTGAAACAAAAAACTACGGGCTATTGCCTATTTCCTTACATTGATTGAAAGATTAAAAGATATTGAAGGACTTTTGACTTTCGACTTTGAACAAAAAACTATTGCCTATTTTCCTCTCCCCCAGCCCCTCTCCCAAGGCTACTGTGTACCCACATCTTTTGCTATCATCCATCCTGTGTAAACATGGTTAAATCTATCGAGTCCGTTTTTCAGTGTGATTGGTCCTGGTGGCCTTTGAGATGTATAGCCAGACCATCCGCCCAGCCTAGCAATAATCCAAGTAACCCACTTCATGCTATTCTTGTTGTAGCTATTTTTTAGCTTCTCTGTTTTGCCTTCATATCGTTTATTTAACTTGTCCAAGCACTCCAGTTCGCTTTGCGAAAAAGCAATCGATGCGTCTTGTTCTTCGGGGCTGTTGTAAGCAATAAGCATTTGCATGATTCTTAAAATATTTTGCAACATCAGCACAGTTAACTTGCGTAATGCCCAGCCCTGTTCGAGTTGGCTATCTTCGATTTGGAAGCCTTTGTTTTTTAATAGCCTGAAAACCTGCTCAATAAACCATCTCATTTTATACCATTCAATCAGCTCCAAAGCATCTTCATAAGATGTAATTTCGTGGGTGGTTAGCAGTTTCCAATGAATACCTTTTTCTCCCGATAATTCCATGGCTTCAACCAACCATACATTGGTTTGTTCAGGTCTGGTGTCCTTTTTTTTGGCAGGTTTTTTTATGTTTACTTCACAAAATTTAACCGCCATTTTTGCGACTCTAGTCGATGTTGCTTTCCTTTTGTCACCTATAATTTCTATTTCAAAAGTGCCGCTTTGAGGTGTGTTTTCTAATGCCTGCTCAATACTAATACCATCTAGAGTTCGTCGGTTGATCCGACTCCGTGCTAGGACATGTACTCCTCTTGTTTTGGCATCAGTAAACAATTCGTACATGTCGCTTTCCCGGTCACCTACTACTGTTATACTGGCCGCATTGGTCAGCGTATCAACACTATTGTTAACGCAATTGAGCCACTTGTATGACTCCTTTTCTTCAACGGGCAATTGCGCATATTTACGCTCATCTTTGGTTCTTTTGTCTGTTGAGCGATGCCAGAATTGCATACTGCTAAACCCTATAGCTTGATACTGTTCGATATCAACGACTAACCCTAAGTGAGCAAAAAAACCAATATCCTTGTTGTTGCCTACCAATCCAACACCTGATTCGGCTTTAATGCGACCAGCATGACTGTTAAGATTGATCTCGGTAGTGTCATTAAGAACCAAAACATGACGCCCTTCACAAATACATGAACTCCGTTCATAACAACTCTCAATCAGCTCTTGCTCCGTAACCATTTCATTATTTAAAAAGCGATAAGCCGCCTTTTGTTCCGAACGAGAGTCCGATATTTTACGAATCGAGCTGTTCTGGCCATGTAAAATACTATTCATGACTAAAGCCCCCTTTTTGCAAGCCTCTTATCCTGAAACTTGCCATCAAAATTTAAACCCAAAGATGTATAATCTAATTCCATTTTTTCCTTTTTTACAAAATTAATAAATGTGGGTACACAGTAGCTCCAAAGGAGAGGGGGGCTATTTATCTCATTAAATTTCTTTTGATTTTCAGCGTCAGGTATGCGAGCTTTAGCTCTCTTCAACAAACTTGAAACTTGACCCGAGAACCATCGGAACGAATGGTTCGAACCGAGCATATGATATATAGAGAAGGAAGCCCAGTGGGCTTCAGGTACGCGAGCTTTAGCTCGCCTAACAAACCTGAAACCTGACCCGAGGCCAAAGGCCGAACGGTCCGAAGGAAAACCTGAAACTTGAAACAAAAACTCTCGACTTTTGACTTTCGACTTTTGACTTTTGACTAAAAAAACTATTGCCTAATGGCTATTGCCTATTGCCTTATTTTGATTGAAGGATTGAAGGATTGAAGGATTGAAGGATAAAAAAATTGAACCTAGACCGATGATATTTTCAAAAAAACGGTAGAGACGCGATGAATCGCGTCTACTACGTACTGCGTTAAGGTGCTTTGATGAAATTTTTAAAATAAAAATCGCAATTATCATTAAAAGGCAATGTGTTTCATAAATGCAATTGATTATTGCAACACAATTATTACGGAGACGCGATGGATCGCGTCTCTACATGGTTAAAAATGATATTCATTTTGATGTGGGAAATGCGTTGGTAAACCCAATTAATTAACAAAACACGATTATTACGCGGACGCGATGAATCGCGTCTCTACAAATGTGTATTGAAACAAATTGTAAACATCACAACATTTGACTTTCGACTTTCGACTTTCGACTTAACTATTTGTGCCACAATTTAAATTACATTTGTCTGTATTTTAAAAAACCAATATGAAAAAACTATACACTTTTGCTTTTTTGATTTTGTCAAGTGCCATTTTTGCACAGGCTTCAGATTCATTTTTATACACGGGTGCCGTGACCGCCAATGGGTGGGGCACTGTAAGTGGTACCGCAGGTCAGATTGTCACCTCTGCAGGTTCGCTTACCTATCCTGGTGTAACTTCAGCAGGGAATAAAACATCAATTGTTGCTGGTAACTCGGAAGACATTAGTTTGACTTCCGCTCTGGCATTGACGGGTGATGCTTATTATTCAGCTTTAATTAATTTGCCCAATACGACTGGTTTGGCGGCAAATACCACTAATGGCGCTTACTCGCTAATGTTTGGTACTCTGTCAACAACTGCCCAACCCACCTATGTGACTTTCCCGGGGCGTTTGTATATTAAATCGGGTGCACTAGCAAATACTTTTAGCCTAGGAATTTTGAATGGAGCTGGCGGTACCGCAGCACCGACTTTTTCTGCTGCCAATTACAACATCAATACCACTTACATGGTGGTGGTGAAATTTAATTTTACCACCAATACCGCTAGTTTATTTGTAAATCCGACCTTAGGAGCTACCGAGGGCACTGCTACGGTAACCAATGCAACAGGAACTGCAGCTGCTCCAGCCCAAATTAATGGTTTTATAATCAGACAGGCTGGAACAGGAACGGCTGGAACGGGAAATGTAGAGATTGACGAAATAAAAATGGGCAATACATGGGCTTCGGTGATGCCAGTTGTACCATCGACATCCACGGTTCCGCTACCAACGGCTTCTTCTCAATCTTTTTGCAATGCAGCTACTGCGGCAGAATTAGTCGCTACTGGAATTGCAGGTGCCACCATTTCATGGTTTGATGTGGCCACGGGCGGAACCGCTTTAACTGCGGCAACGGCTTTGGCTTCAGGTACTTATTTTGTGTCGCAAACAACCGCCGAAAGCACTGTTACAGTTGCTACTGGTTTTGCTGCTCCATTTGGCGTTGCCGTTCAGGCCGATAGTAAAATATTGGTAGCTGATACGAATAACAATGCCATTATGAGAATGAATGCCGATGGCACAGGTAGTGTTGCTTTAGGTTCAGGTTTTTTGCATCCTCTTGGCGTGGCTGTGCAGGCCGATGGAAAAATTTTGGTAGCCGACACCAATAACAATGAAATTAAAAGAATGGATGCCGACGGCACAAGCATAGTTACCTTAGGAAGTGGATTTAATTTGCCTACGAGTATTGCCGTACAGGCCGATGGTAAAATTGTAGTAGCCGATTACAACAACAATGCCATTAAACGCATGGATGCCGACGGAACCAATATCGTTGCAGTAGGCAGTGGATTTACCATGCCTTCTGGCGTAACTATTGAAGCTGATGGTAAAATTTTGGTATCAGACAGTTCCAACAACATTAGCCGAATGAATGCAGATGGATCAGGAATTGTAACCGTAGGTTCAGGTTTTAACAACCCAGCAGGTGTTGCCGTTCAGGCTGATGGTAAAATTATTGTAGCTGATTATAACAACAATGCCATTAAAAGAATGAACGCCGATGGCAGCAGTATTGAAACCGTTGGAACTGGTTTGTCTGCTCCTTATGGCATAGCCTTGCAAAGTGATGGTAGCTTATTAGTAGCCGACTCAGGAAATAATGCGATTAAAAAAATAACCTTAGTTAATACGTCTGACCGTTTGTCGGTTCCAGTTTCTGTTATTACAACGCCAGCACCCACGGCCGCAGCACAAACTTTTTGTGGCAGTAGAACAGTGGCAAATTTAGTCGCCACAGGTACCGCTTTAAAATGGTATGCTGATAACACCACTACTACCGCATTGTCCTCCACTGATGCGATTGCAACAGGTACTTACTATGTTTCACAAACTACCAATAACTGCGAAAGTATCAGAACTATGGTTGATGTAACTGTGAATATAACACCTCCACCAACAGCTTCGGCACAGACTTTTTGTTCGGGCAAAACGGTAGCTGATTTGGTGGGAACAGGCACTGTGTTACGTTGGTATACCGCGCTAACTGGTGGAGCCGCTTTACCTGCGGCAACAGCCTTAACCACAGCGACCTATTATGTATCACAATCAGTAAACGCTTGTAGAAGTACAAGAACAGCGGTTTCAATCACAGTGATTGCGCCGACGGCTGCGCCAACAGCCATTGCACAAACATTTTGTGGCAGCAAAACGGTGGCTGATTTAGTGGCCACGGGCACAGATATATTATGGTATGCCACCAATACAAGTACTACTGCCTTAGCGTCAACGGATGCTATTGCCACCGGAACATATTATGTTACTCAAACTTTAAATGCGTGCGAAAGCACAAGAACTGCGGTACTAATAACGGTAGATGTTACCGCGCCGCCAACTGCAACGGCACAAACGCTTTGTGGTACTAAAACAGTAGCTGATTTAGTTGCCACTGGAACAGCCTTAAACTGGTACGCTGATAATACTACTACAACAGCTTTATTAACAACAGATGTTGTGGCCACAGGCACCTATTATGTTTCCCAAACATTAAATACTTGCGAAAGTGTAAGAACTTCGGTAGCCGTAACAGTGAATTTTACGGCTGCACCAACAGCAGCTGCACAAACTTTTTGTGGCAGTAAAACAATAGCTGATTTAGTAGCTTCAGGATCTGCTTTGCGTTGGTACGCTTCAGATACAAGTACTATCATTTTAGTGGCAACCGATGCAATTACTACTGGTACGTATTATGTGTCACAATCACAAAATTCTTGCCGAAGCACAAGAACGCCCGTTTCTGTGACGGTAAATATTACAGCGGCTCCGACGGCGGCTGCACAAAATTTTTGTGGTAGCAAAACGGTGGCCGATTTAGTAGCAACCGGAACTACTTTAAAATGGTACACCACAAACACCATTACCATTCCAATGACATCAACGGCTGTTATTGCCTCAGGCACCTATTATGTTTCACAAACATTAAATGGGTGTGAAAGCACAAGAACGGCAGTAGCGGTAACCGTGAACACAACGGCTGCTCCAGCGGCTGCTGCACAAATTCTTTGTGGCACTAAAACGGTAGCTGATTTGGTAGCAAATGGAAATGGTTTAAAATGGTATGCAGATAATACAACTGCAACAGCCTTGGCTTCAACCGCAGCAATTGTTACAAGTACATATTTTGTTTCCCAAACGGTAAATACTTGCGAGAGCACTAGAACTTCAGTGGCTGTTACTGTGAACACTACACCGGCACCATCGGCGGAAGCTCAGACTTTTTGTGGTTCTAAAACAGTAGCCGATTTAGTGGCTACTGGATCTGCGTTAAAATGGTATGCTGATAATACGACTACCACTGCATTGGCTTCAACAACTGCATTGGCAACGGGAACTTATTTTGTTTCGCAAACGCTAAATGCCTGCGAAAGTAGCCGAGCTTCAATCGCAGTAACGCTTACCAACACCAATGCGCCAATTGCAACGGCACAAACCTATTGCGGCAGTAGAACAGTGGCTGATTTATCAGCGGTGGGCGCTAATTTACATTGGTATGCTGATAATACGACTTCCACTGCATTGGCTTCAACAGCTGCTGTTACTACCGGTACGTATTTTGTTTCACAAACTTTAAACGCTTGTGAAAGTACTAGAGCCTCAGTGGCAGTAACTGTGAATATTACTGCTGCCCCTACAGGCAATGCTACCCAAGATATTCCAGTTGCTATTTTAACAGATGCGACGCTAGCTCAATTGGTCGTTTCACCAAGTAATGTGACATGGTATGCCAATTTAACTGATGCTTTAGCAGGGATTATGGCATTGACAAACACCACTGTTTTAACAAGTGGATCTACCTACTATGCTGTAAATAATGCCAATGGGTGCCCAAGCACCCCGTTTGCTGTAACAGTAACGGTTACTTTAGGGGCAGAAGCTTTTGATGCTGTTTCTTTTAATTATCATCCAAATCCAACAGCGGGTATTTTAAATTTGAGTTGTTCAAATGTAATTTCAGAAGTGTGTGTGATCAATGTCCTTGGACAAGAAATGCGCAACCTAAAAACAAATGCTAATGAATTGCAAATTGACTTGACTTTGTTGCCAGCTGCTACCTATTTCGTAAAAGTAGTTTCAGCAGGTACCTCACAAACCGTCAAAGTGGTCAAAGGAAATTAGGTCAAAAGAATAATTGTTATACTAAATACTAAAAACCCCCTTCATTCCTTAGGGATTCGAAGGGGGTTTTTTATTTAAAAGAGAAAAGAAGAAAGAGAAAAGAAGAAAGAGAAAAGAAGAAAGAGAAAAGAAGAAAGAGAAAAGAAGAAAGAGAAAAGAAGAAAGAGGAAAGAAGAAAGAGGAAAGAAGAAAGAGGAAAGAAGAAAGAAAAAAATAAGAAAGAAAAAAATAAGAAAGAAAAAAATAAGAAAGAGAAAAGAAGAAAGAGGAAAGAGGAAATCTACTAAACACACCGGTAGCTCAGATTTAGCTCATGACAGCGGTCACGATTGTATTTGGATTTTTGATGAATCGAAACAAAAGTATTGCTACCTAAATCACCTCGAAATTTTATCGATCATATTTAAAAAATCTGTAGTTTTTTCTGATGAAATCGGCAACTCTATTTGATTGGAAAGTGTAACCCAGCCACCATTTGATTTGTTGTAACTCTCTACAAATAAAGTGTTTATTAAATATGATTTATGAATGCGACAAAAGGAATTATTTTGTTTTAACCCGTCTTCAAAGTTTTTGATAGAACGACTCACCGTCATTTTTTTCCCATTATCGAGGTAGATTTCAGAATACGAGTTGTCTGCTTTAATATAAATGATGGTTTCGGGTCTGATAAAATGCAGTTGATTCCCTTCTGGAACGGCAATTTTGTTTATTTTTTTATCGTGAATAATGCTTTTTAAACTAGAAAAAGAGGCTTGATTTTGGTTCACGTTTTTCCGTTCAAACCGAAGGATTGCTTCTTTGATATCTTCTTTATTTAATGGTTTTAACAGGTAATCAATGGCCGAAATTTTCAAAGCTTCGATCGCGTAATGGTTGTAGGCAGTGGTGAAAATAATGGAGAAGTCCACTTGGTTTTCATCAAAAAAATCTAAAATTTCTAATCCGCTAAAATTTGGCATTTCAATATCGAGAAACACAAAATCAGGCTTATACTTTCTGATGGCTTTTACACCCGAAGGCAAATCATCGGCAATTGCCACAATTTCTATGGTTGAAAAATGGTTTTCCAAAATATTTTGCAACAAAATTTGGGCCCGTTTTTCGTCTTCTATTATGATTGTTTTATAATTCATAGCGTATTTCCATTGTTATTTTCACTTCAGTTCCAATCGATTGGCCGTTGGCATCCCACATTTCATTGGTTTCAACCGAAATTTCGCATTCGTTCCTATTGATGATTTCTAATCTTTCTAAAGTTGCTTTTGTGGCAAATGACGTGTTTTTAACAGCGTTTTTTTGGTTGATTTTAGTGGCTTTTTCAATCCCAACCCCGTTGTCTTTAATGCTGATTTTTAGTTGATTACTTTCGATCTTAAATTCAATATGCAATCTTTTTGGTCCTAATTTATGAGCCAAACCATGAATGATGGCGTTTTCAATGTAAGGTTGCAAGAGCATGGTGGGAATGGTACATTGTTGCCTGTCTTTTTGATCGATTTCTATTTTAAAGTCAAAATCAGACAGCCTCACTTTTTGTAAATCAAGATACAGGGTTTGCATGCGAAGCTCGTCTTCTATAGTGATCCAATTTTTGTCGGTCATTTCAAGAATCATTCGTGTAAGTCTCGAAAACTTGTGTAAATAATTGGTTGCTTCTTCTGTTTCATTCGTGCTAATATATGATTGAATGGTATTGAGTGCATTAAAGAAAAAATGCGGATTCATTTGCGCTTTAATCAATTTGACCCTACTTTCGTTTAAATAGTTTTCGAGTTTTAGTTTGTCAATAAGTAAATTATTTTTTGTGGTTATTTGTTTTAAACGGTTGTAATAAATGACAATAATTACAGCGGTTAATAAAAAGGAAAGGATCAGGTAGAACGCGGTTTTTTCCCAAAATGGCTTTTGAATTTCAAAACTAATTTTTTGTAAAATCGGCCCATTTTTTTGGGTGCTAAAGGCAATGTGATATTGATTTGGCGATAAAGAAGAAAGCTGAAGGATGTTTCCGTTATTCAAAATAGCTTTCCATGTGTCGTTGTTAATTCTGTAAAAAATAGTATTCGTTTTGGTATAATCTATGAGGGCAACTTGCAGTCGCAAATCGTTTTGGTCATAACGAAGATTCCATTTATTTTTGGCGGTATAATCAACATTGTTGACCCAAATCTTTTCTAAATATAACAGGCTTTTATTTTGATTTGGTACGGCATTGTCTTTATTAAATCGAATCATGTGATTTTTGCTTAATAAATAATAGTATCGCGCGTCAACTTGTAAATCTTGTATTTTTCCAGTGACTTTAATTGCTTGAATTTTTTGTGGCACATTGTTTTTTAATTCATAAACCGCATTTTTAGTTCCCAAATAAATAGTATTATTGATACTTTTAAAAAGGGTTATGTTGTCCAAACCCGTTTTTATTTCCACAAAACGGCCTAGCCTGTATTGGTATAGTTTGTCGTTATCAGCTAATGTATAAATGCGGTTATTTGCTTTTTTGACGCTTCTAAACCCCATTTTTTTATGGGCAAGTTTCAGTTCTACCAAACGCTTGTTTTTATAACTAAACAACCCAAGGTTTGTAAGAAATAGCGCTTCCCGATTTAATGGATCCCACACAGCCGATTTTCCCCGAACATCATCTTTTAAATGGAAAAGCTTGTCTTTATATTGAAAATTTCCTATTGCACTTTTTGTAACAGTGTTGCCAATATTTAAAAATCCTATAAACCCTGACACAGCCACAATAGCCTCATGTTCATTGACGAAATCTATCGATTTTAACGCACAATTTTGATGTTCTAAAACCTCAAAATTCTTGTTGGTTTTGTATAAGCCATCCGCTGCAATAAAATTAAATTTTGGGTGGGAACTATTGAGATGTAAAATTTGGTTTTTACATTGTAAAGGCAATTGTTTTATCTTTTCAAAATCTTTTGAAATCGAATACATATTGCCGTTTTCTGAGCCCACATACAAGGCGGAATTTGCTGCCGAAAGCAGTAGTGGTTTTAATTCTGTTAAATCGCTTTGAATTTCATCGAAATTAGCAATGCGAAAGACGCCGTCGTTCAAAGTGCCGATCCAGTATTTGTTTTCATTGTCAATAAAAAAAGTGGAAATGCTGCAATGGGCAAAATAGGGTTTGTTGTTTAATCTCTTTCCATTTTTATCCAATACCAAAAGGCCTTTATTGGTGCAAATCCAGAATTTGTTTTGTAAAAAGTAAAGGTTTTGAATCGTTTGCGCGCTAATAAATTCAAATAACGGAAGGGCTACTCCGTTCTCCATTTTATACATTGTTTTATTGGTATTGGTTTTATCTGTGCAATACACCGCGCCCGAAGTGGTAAAGATGGGCGCCAATAGCATTGATTTTATTTTTTTTTCACCAATAGCAAGGGTCGTTTTGTTTGCGGTAATTGTTTGTAGGGAAGCGTCAAAAAAGCGCGTTTTTCCACCGATAATTTCAACATAGCAAGTGTTGAAATGAGGCAAATTTTGTTTCTTGATTATTTTAAACGTTTTTAAATCACGGACTTCATAGCCCTTTTGTGTAGCGTAAATCAGTTGGTTTTTGTTGATCGCATAGTTTACAAATCCCATCGTGTTTTCTTGGTTTAATTTATAAACCGAATCGTTTTGAATATAGTGCAGGAACCCATCAAAATTCTCGTACCAGATACGTCCAAATCTGTCTTTTTTTAAAATTGAACCACTTTTGCTATTGTGGTCCACCGATTTGAATTCTTTGAAATTTCTTCCATCAAATCGAGCAATGCCTTCGTCCGTGGCAAACCAAATAAATCCTTTGCCGTCTTGCATAATATCATACACACAATTGGAGGGTAAACCCTCGGTCATCGTTATTTTTTGATGAAAAATTTCTTGTGCATGCACCACGAAAATGGTTCCAATCAGAAAAAGAAGTGCCGTGATTTGTTTTTTCAAGTGACAGTTTTAAATCTTGGTAAAAGTACCATATTCAAAAGTAATTAAAAACGTGTTCTCAAACCCAAAACAGTCGTTCTCAAACTGCCTCGATTTTGTTTTATTGGATAGAATAGATTTGCCCCAGAAACCTATAAAACGATTTTATGGAAATACGTTTACTATTCCTTTTATTACTGGCCTTCTCATTTGGAAAGGCACAAATCAATGTTTCTGAAAATTTTGAATCTGGCTTGGCTCCTTCAGGATGGACATCTTTAGGAGGAATCACTACTACCCCTGTGTTAAGTTCCTATACATGCAGCGGTAATCGAATTCTACGAGGAAACAATATGTCTACCGCTAACCCTTATGTAGTCATTTATACAGCGAGCTATATCTCAAATGGCGGTGAAATTGCTGCCTCTTTCAAGCACCGAACAGATGCCACGGTTGGCTTGGTTGACATCTATTTTTATTACGAACTAAATAACAGTGGTTCATGGATTTTATTAGCCACTGATAATTACACAACCACCTCATGTCGGACAGTTTCCGGCACCATCGCAGCTGGAATGATTCCTAATGGTGCATCCATTAGGTTCAGAATGCAAACGAATAGCACGGTGAACTTCCCACCGTATTTTGATGATTTTTTTGTGAGTCAAGTTGGCATAGCGCCAACCCCTCAAACAATCGCAGCATATCGTTTTGATGGAACATACACTAATTTGGCAGGTAGCGCCCCATTTGCTTCAAATAATGCAACTTCATTTACAACAGACCGACACGGTATTGCAAACGGCGCTTTAAATATAAATAATATAGGAACTACGGCTGCAATCGCTGATTTGCCTTATGGTTCTTCTACTAGAACAATATCTATTTGGGCAAAAACGAATGCAATCAATAATACTATAAACTACCTATTTCATTATGGTACTGAGGCAAACGGGAACGGACTTGCAGTAAGGCCTACCACACTTTTATATTTTGCAAATGCAGGAGCCAACTTAGAAACGGCAAATACATTTACGAATGACACTTGGGTTCATTATGTTTGTACATATGATGGAACTACTGCCAAAGTTTATAAAAATGGGGTTTTATTCAGTTCTGGTGCAAAATCCTTCAATACAGTAAATGCTTCAAACAACTTTAAACTGGGAATTTCTGAGGGTGGACTAAATTCCTATTTCAATGGCGCCATCGACGATTTGACTATTTATAACTATGTATTGACTGATGCCGAAATTTCAAACTTATTTTTGAATAACACGCTGTCATCAGCCGATGTGGCACATAACAATGTCAAAGTCTCTTTGTATCCAAACCCTGTACACGACGTTTTAACTATTGAAACAGAAACCGAAGTCAAATCGGTTGGCATTTACAATGTGCAAGGGCAAAAAGTGAAAACGGCTTATACTAAACAAGTAGCGGTTTCCGAATTGGCAAGTGGTATTTATCTGGTTCGTATTGAAGGATCAAACAATGTCATGGAGACTCGGCGAATAGTAAAATATTAAATTTTACTACAGAATCTAATTTCAATGAGCAAGCTGTACAAAACAATCCAAAAGTATCAGTTAGAAATTCTAATCTTAGTCTTGTATAGCATACTCTTTATGGTGGTCTTTTTGTAATTAAACAGTTAGTAGAAACAGTACGAACGCCCAGACTGATCATGAAGGTTTTATTGCAGCAAATTTGAATCCTATTTGTCAATCTTACCGCCAAAAACCAACAAGAAAATTGAAATCACAATGAGCTTCGCTTCTTTCGGCCAAAGGCCTCGGGTCACAATTCAAAATTCACAATTCAAAATTCACAAGTAAGGCAAGACCTGTAAAGCCGTCAGCGCAGGAATAAACAGTATAGTATGAAAGAAAATGTTACAAAAACCAAGATCGTTAAGCGCCTTTCGTTCTGGAGCACGGCGTGTTTGTTTGCTTTTTTGAGCATTGTAAGTATGGAAAGCGCAAAAGCGCAATACACCGCTATTCCAGACCAATATTTTGAACAAGCGCTGTATGACCAAGGAATAGATGATACTGTGGGTGACCTACAAGTGCTCACCTCGGCTATCAACGGGTTAACGAATTTAGATGTAAGCAATTTGGGAATTTTGGATTTAACTGGAATTCAAGAATTTACCTCCTTACTGACCTTAAATTGTAAACAGAATTCCTTACTGTCGTTGGACGTGAGTGGGTTAAGTAATTTACAATCTTTAGACTGTTCATTTAATAACA
Organism: Flavobacterium sp. BFFFF2; assembly: GCA_002256385.1. Taxonomy (GTDB): domain Bacteria; phylum Bacteroidota; class Bacteroidia; order Flavobacteriales; family Flavobacteriaceae; genus Flavobacterium. The sequence goes on along the minus strand of NKJD01000022.1, from coordinate 6,961 downwards.
TGACTAGTTTAATCTTTAACGGCCTAAGTGCATTAACTTATTTAGATTGTAGCTACAATGGATTGTCGAGCATAGATGTAACGGGTCTAACTAATTTAATAACCTTAAATAGTGAATGCAATCAATTGTCAAGTGTCGTTGCAAGTGGGATGAACAATTTAGCACGATTAAATTGTTCATGTAACTATAACCTGACCAGTATAAATCTTACTGCATTACCTGCTTTAGTAAATTTAGATCTTAGCTATTGCCAATTGACGAGTTTAGATGTAACAGATTTGAGTGCTTTAACCTACCTGGCATGTGGTAACAATCGTTTAACGAACTTACAAGTACATGGATTATCATCATTATCTATTTTTGATTGTCATCGTAATGAACTACAAAATCTAGATTTGAGCGGGTTGACATCATTATTGGAATTGGGTTGTGGTTATAACAGGCTTCAATATTTAGACGCAAGTGGATCGCCAGCGTTAGGACGATTATATTGCAATGATAATATGCTGTCTAGTTTAAATTTGACGCCATTTAATGCTTTGACAAATTTACTCTGTTTGTATAATCAGATATCTTGCATCACTGTTACAGACCCAATCGCAGCAGCAGCCAATGTATGGTGGGTTAAAGATGCAACGGCTACTTATTCAGTGAATTGCAATGCGCCTTCGGCCCCAACTGCCCGTGATCAAGTGTTTTGCGCTGGTGCAACGGTGGCCAATTTAGTGGCGACAGGTTCTAATTTGCAATGGTATGCGGCTTCAGCTGGCGGATCTGCTTTATCAAATACGACCGTTTTAACGACAGGTACTTATTACGTGTCGCAAACGGTAAATGGCAGTGAAAGTCCCCGCACTTCTGTTTCTGTTACGATCATTACAACCCCCGCTTTGCCTTCGCAATCGTATTTTGTAAGCAGTGGCATTCCATTGTCATCAGTGCCAGGATATGGCAGCTCTTATAGCGTTTTTGCTTCTGCCACTGCAGTGACTGCTTTGCCATCAAGCACTGTTTTAACAAGCGGTACGTATTATGCTACCCAAACCCAAAATGGCTGCGAAAGCACTCGATCCGTAATCACTGTGGTGGTTTATTCGTTAACGGCCGTTTCATCACCTAATTGTGGGTCGCGTTTAAATGACGTTTCTGCGCCGATTACTGCAACACCCGTGGCCAATGCCACCAGCTATTTGTTTGAAGTAACTGGAAATGGAACAACTCAAACTTTTTACAGCAATACCAATTCATTTAATTTAACGCAATTACAAGGTACCATTGCTTACAACACCACTTACAGCATCCGAGTGGCAGCAGGTTTTAATGGCCAATACGGTGCTTTTGGCACAGCTTGTAATTTAACAACACCTGCTTTGGCCAACACCACCCAAGTTATTTCAAGCATGTGTGGTACTATTTTGGCTGCTTTGACTGCTTCTATTTATTGTGGTCAAATAGTAGGGGCTCAGGCCTACCGATTTGAATTTACTGCAGGAGGAGTTTCACGCAGCCTTGACAGCACCACCAATAGTGTTCAAATGAGTAACGTAACCGGTGTTGCTTATGGCACTACTTATTCCGTACGCGTGGCTGCACAAGTGGCAGGTACATGGCAAGCTTTTGGAGCGCCTTGTACCATTACAACGCCTGCTGCTAGCAGCCAAATCAGAACGAATCAGTGCGGCACTATTTTAGCCAGTAAATGGACTATTTTGTATTGCAGCGCCGTAGCAGGAGCTACCGCTTACCGTTTTGAATGGAAAATCGGCAATTCAGCACTGACCTATGCGTCATCTACGCCAAGTATGCAGTTGGGCAACTACACAGGCTGGGCTTTAAACACTACTTATGGAGTGCGTGTAGCCGTTCTGTTAGGCGGCACTTGGCAAGCTTATGGAAGTGCCTGCAAAGTAAAAACTCCGACCTCCTTTTTTCGTCAAGATGCAGCAGACGAAACGGCTTTAACCATTAAAGCCATTCCAAACCCATTTGAAACCGACTATGTATTAATGGCACAAGGTGGCAATCAAACACCTGTTCAAGTGGTTGTGTATGATATGCTTGGCAAACAAGTAGAGCAATTCAGCGTAGAGGCCAATGAATTGGAGAACCGCAGTTTAGGAAGTAACTATAACAGCGGCATCTACAATGTGATGATCTCGCAAGGTAACGACCAACAAGTGGTTCGGATTGTGAAAAAATAGTTATTAGAAAACCTACAACAACCAGTTCTTGATTAGAAAGTACATTTTCCATAATCATTTCAACTAAAAACCAAGCTGATACAATATGATTTTTACGCCAATTGGCACTTCTTTTCATTTAGAGAATTGGAAACATAAAAAAAGCAGCTTTTAAAAGAACACCTATCAAACTAAATAAAATAAATTTAAAATTAAACTCAATGAAAACAACTAAATCTATCTTTTCTATGCGCGAGTATTTGAAAAAAACCGGGCTATTTCTTGCCTTTTTTGTGTGTTGCACCGGTGCAATGCAGGCCCAAAACATAATTCCTGACCCCCATTTTTTAAGTAAGTTACTTGCGTTGGGAGTCGACACCGATTTAGATGGCCAAATTACTGTATCGGAGGCTAATAACTTTCAGGGAATGTCAATTCCCAATCCTTATGATACAGAATGGGGCACGCCATGGTGGAACTATACCCTCGATGTACATGGCACGCCAGGAGCAGCTGATAACATTTCAGATTTAACGGGTATTGAATATTTTACAAGTATTCAAATTATTAACTGTAGCTACAACAACCTCACTGCACTCAATTTATTGGCGATTAGTCCAAGTCAAAACCTGACAAGTTTAGATTGTAGCTATAACCAAATTACAAGTTTAGATTTGAACAACGTTGGAAATTTAAATAATTTAGATTGTTCAAATAACAACTTAAACCATTTAAATCTAGTCGGTACTAACTATTTAACTTTTTTGAATGCAACATCGAATCCAAATTTAGCTTGTGTTCAGTTGGGAAATCAGCCAATTGGCAGTTACAGCAACACGAATGGTGTGTTTTACTGGTATATAGACGGAATTTCCTACTATGCTATAGATTGCAACTACCCAGGAGCTACACCCCCTCAAGCGCCAGTAGCTTTGGCACAATCATTCTGTCAGGGCAAAAAAGTAGCCGATTTGGTTGCAACAGGTTCTAATTTACAATGGTATGCAGCGTCAACTGGTGGACTTGCATTAGCAAGTAACACCGTTTTAACAACGGGCGCTTATTACGTATCGCAAACAATTAACAGCGTTGAAAGTGCGCGAACAATGGTATCCGTGACCATCACAACCACCCCTGCTTTGGCCTCACAATCGTACTTTGTAAACGGTGGCATTGCGTTGTCAACAGTGCCAGGATATGGTAGTTCTTATAATGTGTATGCCTCTGCCAATGCGGTAACTGCATTGCCCTCAAGCACCGTTTTAACGGCGGGTACTTACTACGCTACCCAAACTCAAAATGGCTGCGAAAGCAACCGTTCTATGGTGACGGTGGTGGTTTATTCACTTACAGCGGTGAACTCACCTGCTTGTGGTTCAAGGTTAAATGCCATCACTGCTCCGATTACCGCAACGGCTGTGGCCAACGCCACCAACTATTTGTTTGAAGTAACTGGAAATGGCAGCACGCAAAATTTTTATAGCAGCACCAATTCATTTAACTTGACCCAATTAGCAGTTGCCATTGCTTACAACACCGCTTACAGCATCCGTGTGGCTGCTGGTTTCAGTGGACAATATGGTGCGTTTGGCGCAGCTTGTACGTTAACAACTCCTGCTTTGGCCAACACCACCCAAGTAATTCCTAGTCAATGTGGCACTACTTTGGCTTCTATGAACACGCCTATTTACAGCGGTCAAATTGTTGGCGCTCAGGCTTACCGTTTTGAATTTACAACTGGAGGTGTTTCACGCACTCTTGACAACACAACCAATAGTGTTCAAATAAGCAACTTAGCTGGTGGCCCAGCCTTTGGTACTGCTTATTCAGTACGAGTGGCTGCACAAGTGGCAGGTTCATGGCAAGCTTACGGAGCGGCGTGTACCGTTTCCACGCCTGCTGCTAGCACCCAAATTAGAGCCAATCAGTGTGGTACTGTTTTAGCAAGCAAATGGAATGTTGTGTACTGCGCCGCAGTGACAGGCGCCACCGCTTACCGTTTTGAGTGGTCTAACGGCGGAACCGTTCTTACATTCAATTCAACCACTTCAAACATGCAGCTAGGAAACTATACAGGCTGGGCTTTAAGCACTGTTTATTCAGTACGTGTGGCCGTTCAGTTTGGTGGTACATGGCAAGCTTACGGAACTGCTTGTAATATCACATCGCCAGCAACTTTTGCTCGTCAAAATGCAGGAGAAACGGTTTCATTAACTGTAAAAGCCATTCCAAACCCATTTGAAACCGACTATGTATTAATGGCACAAGGTGGCAATCAAACAACTGTTCAGGTGTCTGTTTATGACATGCTTGGCAAACAAGTAGAGCAATTTAGCGTAGAAGCCAATGAATTGGAGAACCGCAGTTTAGGAAGTAACTATAACAATGGCATCTACAATGTGATAATCTCGCAAGGTGACGACCAACAAGTGGTTCGGATTGTGAAAAAATAGTTAGTAGAAAACCTACAACAACCAGTTCTTGATTAGAAAGTACATTTTCCATAATCATTTCAACTAAAAACCAAGCTGATACAAAATGATTTTTACGCCAATTGGCACTTCTTTTCATTTGGTGAATTGGAAACATAAAAAAAGCAGCTTTTAAAAGAACACCTAGCAAACTAAATAAATTAAATTTAAAATTAAACTCAATGAAAACAACTAAATCTATCTTTTCTATGCGCGAGTATTTGAAAAAAACCGGGCTATTTCTTGCCTTTTTTGCATGTTGCACCAGTGCAATGCAGGCCCAAAGCGCCATTAACATTCCTGATCCCCATTTTTTAAGTAAGTTAATTGCGTTGGGGGTCGATATTGACAATAATGGCCAGATTACTGATTACGAGGCTAACGTTTATCAGGGAGTGGCATTTTTCACTCCTGGAGAGCCAGATGCTGCCCCAAGATATGATTATACACTCGATATACACGGCACGACTGGAGCAGCAGACAATATTTCAGATTTAACAGGTATTGAATATTTTACAAGTATTTTAGTTATTAACTGTAGCCATAACAACCTTACTACACTTAATTTATTGGCGATTGGTACAGGTCATCCACTGAAAGGTATAGATTGTAGCTTTAACCAAATTACAAGTTTAGATCTGCGCAACTTACTTAATCTATCTGTTTTAGATTGTTCAAATAACAACTTAAACCAATTAAACATCATTGGTGCTGACATGTTATTTAATTTGAACGCAACATCTAATCCAAATTTAACTTGTATTCCAGTGGGAGATCAAGTAGCTGCCGATTATTACAACATGGTTGGTATGAGCGATTGGTTTTTAGACAGCACTACCTATTTTGCTGTAAATTGCGGTAACACAGCAGGTACACCCCCTCAAGCGCCAGTAGCATTGTCACAATCATTCTGTCAGGGCAAAACAGTAGCCGATTTGGTAGCTACAGGTTCTAATTTACAATGGTACGCTGCGTCAACTGGTGGACTTGCATTAGCAAATAGCACCGTTTTAACATCAGGTACTTATTACGTATCACAAACAATTAACAGCGTTGAAAGCACTCGAACAATGGTTTCCGTTACCATCACGACCACGCCTGCTTTGGCCTACAACACGAACGTAAAAAAGAGTCAAATTGAAAAGCGAATTGATGAAGAATATTCAATCAAGTTATTAGATGAAATGTGGATTCTTTCCGGTTTTTCTCCAATTTTCGAAGAATTTCAAAATAAAGTTGCAACTTTTAGTGAGCTAAGAAGAAAACTTGAAAAAGAAGACGAAAGACAAAAAGGCAAACAAGAAATTGTTAAAGAATTAGCAGAAGGCATAATACCTTTATCACCGAATGTTCCAGACAAAATTTCTATGAAAGAAATGATTAAGGATGAATTTTGTAAAGTATGTGGACGTGAGGCTAAGGTAGGTACCGATGCCTATAACTTTATGGTTAATAAATTGAATGAGTTACTTGAAAGTCAATTACCAAAAGATAAGCAGATTACCAAAAAACTTTTTGCAAATAATTATTTTAAAGAGCTAGAACAAAAGAGCAATAATCTTGAATACAATCAGTCTGATAACAATGATTTACTAAATACAATTGAAGAGGATTTAAGATTCAATAAAAAAAGAAAAGAGGAGGCTAAGGATGTTCAAGAAAGTATAGATTTAGAAGAAGATAACAAGAAAAAGCTATTAGCACAGAATGATGGGTTAACAGAAGACCAATTACAAAATGCATATCAAAACATAAGAAATTGGTATGAAAGTAAAAATCATGCTGATAGAGAAATTGTTTTATTAGAAAAGGATGAACTGGAACTAGAAAAACAAATTAGCACTCTTCAAGAAAGTTATAACAACTTAGCTAAAAATTCCGTTGCATCGATATACAGCAAGATTAACACGGCTTTTGATAAAATTAAGATTGCATTTAAAAATGCTAAAGAGCGAAATACACAGGATTTTCTAATAACCTTAGAGCAAAAGGCAAATGATTACTTAGAGAAACTAAACTTTGATGGTTTTTTTGGTATAATCAGAATTATTAAAAATACAGATGGATCTGCTAGAGTTGTTCTTCAAGATAAAAATAATACTTTCATTGAAAATCCAAATCAAGCGCTAAAAACAACTATGTATATGTCATTATTATTTGCTGTATCAGACCTTACAGGACTTAAAAGAGAAAATGATTATCCATTAATTTTTGATGCACCAACAAGCTCCTTTTCACCACAAAAGGAAAGTGATTTCTTTAGTATAATTTCAAATATCAATAAGCAATAAATTAAAGATAAAAAGCCCT
>NKJD01000021.1 GCA_002256385.1 Flavobacterium sp. BFFFF2 | reverse complement strand
TATGGAAATTTATGATCAAACAACTAAAATCAGTTTTTATAAAAGCTAACCTAGAACTAAACAGCGGAAAATATCTCAGCAAAGAAGCATTCATCAATCAATTAAATGTTGCTTGAGTTTTTCAGCAAACCCTAGGTAGTTAAAATTGAAAAAATGTTCTAATACAAAACTCAGGAAAATCAAAATCAAAGACACGGGCATTAACCAATTCCCATATTTGAAACCACCTACTTTGAACGTTTTAGTTTCCCCATTTTTAATTATCACATTGACTTTTGGGCTTGCGCACCAATCTATTCTGGCTTCAATGGTATGCCTTCCTTCTTCTATTTCAAAATCTTTGGTACCGCCATTTTCAATGGTCCCCACCTTTTTATCATTGATATAAATGTGGTAATCCCTCATCCGATTGGTGTACTCGTTGGTTCTTTGTATGGTTATTTTCGCCATTTATTAAACGTTTTTTTGCTTTTTGGTTTAAGGTTACAGCCAACTTGGCTCTATTTAAAGTAGGTGGTAAATACAATTACTTTTCACAAAAATCTTTATTTCATGGCACCCAAATGGCGGGCAAAAATTAACGGAAATCTCTTTTTTAAATATAAAAATAATCCTTGATGAGGTATTGAAGTGATTTAAACTTTTTTCAATTGGCTGCAAAATGGTCTTTTCGCCCCATGTTTCAGCTTTTTATTACTCCGTAGCGCTGCTATGCAGTGCAAAAAAGCTAAAATCTGGAACAAAAATTCTCATTTTTCGCTGCAATCAAAAAAGTTTAAACCACTTCATTTACAAAAAACGTGAAACCGATTCATTGCAGCAAGAATTAAATCAGCTTTTAGTTGATGAACATTTTTTAGAAGGGGAGGGGTGTTTCATACAACATCACAGCCCAATCGCCTACAAAGCACATTGTAGGGGCGACCCTTGTGGTCGCCCTTCATCAGCACATAAATCACCAACATAAAGATTCGCCGTGGCAGGGCTGCCGGCTGGCCAATTACAAATGACCATTTGGTGAATTGTATCATGGGACCTACCAACAACTTTGCTTGCAACCACAAGGGGCTGGCCCTAGCTGGTTGCCATAAATAATAGCTGTTCAATTACAGGGGAACCACTAGAGCTGCCCCTACATCTCGCAAACTCGCAAAAAAAAAGGACAGTTCGAGAGCTGCCCAGTCTCTTGAAACCTGACCCGAGAACCATCGGAACGAATGGTTCGAACGGAGCATTTGATCATAAGAATTTAAGATTAAGAGGAGGACTGCCAGTGGCAGTCAGGTACGCAAGCTTTAGCTTGCAAAATAAAACCATGATGCCCGTTTGAAATTCAGGTACACAAGCTTTAGCTTGTGCAAACAAACAGTTAAGACTTTCTGATTAAGCCCAGTGGCAGTCAGGTACGCGAGCTTTAGCTCGCCAAAACAAACCTGAAACCTGAAACCAAAGACTTTCGGCTTTAGTCTTTCGACTCCTGTATTACCTCCCGCCATTGATCGGTTTCAGCAAATGCCTTGATGAAGTGGTTCCTGTCAGTTAATAGCTTTTTCATGTAGCGGGTCAAAATGAGTCTGTTGAAAATGTGACCCAAAAGTCCAAATGGAGACTGGAATTCAAAAATGTCGGTCATCATGGTTTGGTCTCCCACTTTTTCGAATTGGTGGATGTGTTTGAACGATTTGAAAATGCCTTTGGTTTGTTCGTCTGTGAAAGAATGGGGGCGGTCAAAGGCCGTAATTTTGGAGGTCAACAGTTGTTTCACGCCAAAATGCGTGGCTTGCCAAGTAACGGTTTGGTGCAAATTGATTAATCCGCTGGTGGTGCCGGCAATGGCTTCTTCGTTGGTGTGTGCCGTCGAAATCTTGTGTAAGTCAATACTGCGCGACAGGTCAAAACAAAGGTCGGGCGTTGCATGTATTTCAGTGGTCAGGACAATTTTCGGCATCTGCTATTGACTGTTGAACTTGGGGTTAGTGGGTATCAGTTGTGATAGGAAGGGTTGGGAGTGAAAGCGTTGTTTTATAGTCTGTCATAGTAAGCAGCAAGTCTAATATTGGTTTTCAAAATATGATTTTACGAATGTCCAACTACCATGCTCCTTTTTGTAGAGCGATAAACTTCCTCCTCCGCATGTCCAACCGAAATGATAATCATTGTAAAAGATACAGTAAGTATCATTTCGAATAAAAATTGGTGCACTAAAATTCATAAATCCAGATCCGAATTTTTGCTTGATGTCTTCGTAAGCATCAAAATTACTTTGCTCAAAAAATTGGTCTATTTCTTGTTTAGTAACAATGGTACTATTTTTTAATATCATATCATTCCATTGTAAAAAAGGAATTAACGCCAATTGGCTCTTAATCAGCTCTATTTCTTTCTTTGAAAAGACAGTGCTATCCGCCACTAGGTTGGTGTTATTTTTTAAAATCTCGTTCCAACTAGCTGACTCTTTTACTAAAACGAGCTTTGTAGTATCATTGCGCCGAAACCATTTTATAAATTCAGTAGTTTCGGCCATGTATTTTTTAGATTTTGTTAAATCTAGAATTGATTGGGTCTGACCAATACAAAAAAGTGTAAAAAATAAAAAGGTCAGCTTGATAGATTGAGACATGACTAGCGGAAATTATAAAAACATGGTAGGTAACTTTTTTAGCAGAAAGGTTTGTTCTTTTATTATTCCAATCAATTTGAAAGCAATTAGTAAGAAGCGATTTAAGCTTAGTCTCCTCAGATTTGGATATCCCATGAAATCCTAACAATTCTATTTCTGAAATAAAGGAAACCCCAAAGTTGTAAGCCAAAAATGGTTCAACAATTGTATTGCCTTCATGAAGATAAATCAAAAAGTTTGTGTCGGCGATAAAATCAATCTTCGTTCTTTCTAGTTGAAATTTGAAACGTCAAACCATCAATATTTATTTTCAGCTTCCCAAAATGCTTGGTCAGGTTTCCAGTTTTTGTAGACTTCTGCAATTTGTCACTTAGAATTTTTGACCTGTGATCTGCGTTTGATTTGTCGATTACAACCGTCATTTTGCAATATTTTTTCAAAATTAAGCAATTAATCATTACCGATCCTTTTAAGGTTATAAAAATGTAAGCTTTTGGTTTGTAATAGCATGGGCGCGTTGAAAATAAAACACATACTGACCCATGAGCATCTAACCACTATTTTTTTTCGATCCATGCACTGTGGTGCAACATATACCAAGGGAGTTATTTCTCCGTATAAAAATCAAACTTAAAGTCCTTTATTTTTAAGGAATCAACCCAGTGGATGAAATGGTCTTGCGTTTTTGGGGTGCCAATGATGTCATTTCCGTTTAAGAACTGATGGTCTTTTTTTCTGTCAATGAAATAATACCCTTTTTGTGTCTCAACAATAATGAAAGCGCCGGTGTGGCCAACCCTTTTGACGTTCCTCACTCTTTCGATGGCATTTCCATCACCCAAGTCGAAGTAAAGTGTCTGGTAGTTGGCGGTTGGGTCCGATGCAACAAAGTAGGGCCCGTCTATTTGATGTTGATTGGATAAGTCAACACAAGATGACAACAGGCCACAAATGGCAAGCATGAACATGGCACTTCGTTTAATCTCCATTCATTTGACTTTATAATACGGGACAACGAGCCACTGAAGCGCCTCTTGCATGAAGGAACAGGGACTGCCCATTTTGCTGTCTATCTTCACAATTTATCCAATTCGTCAAACTTTGCTTTCATGGTCGGGTTGCCGTGGGTCAATTTTTTAATGGTCAGGTCTTCCGTTTTTTCATTTGCCAGCCGCAAATTGTTCTCGGACGACAGCAAAGCTGCTTTGGTTTTTTCGAGTTCTTTAATCGTTTTGTCAATCCCGTCAATGGCGTCTTTAAACTTTCGACTTGCCAACTCATAATTTCTGGCAAATCCTTCTTTGAACGTGTTCATTTTTTCTTCAAATTTGGTAATGTCAATGTGTTGACTCTTTACCAAGGCCAGTTCTGCTTTGTATTGCAGGGAGTTCATGGCCGCATTTCGAAGTAAGGTGATGATGGGAATAAAAAATTGGGGTCGAACCACATACATCTTGTTGAATCGGTGCGACACATCAACAATGCCCGAATTGTAATAGTCGCTGTCAGGTTCTAAAAGCGAAACCAACACCGCATATTCGCATTTCTTTTCAGTGCGGTCTTTATCAAGTTCTTTTAAAAAGTCTTCGTTTCTCTTTTTGGTGGCAGTTTCATCTCCTTCATTTTTCATTTCAAACATGATAGAAATAATTTCATTGCCCGCTGGGTCCGTTTCACGGTAAATAAAATCGCCTTTACTGCCCAATTTGGCGTCGTTGTCTTTTTCAAAATAGGCGCGCTGAAAAGCGGTAGCACGAAGTTTATTGAACTCGGTTTCGCAGTGTTGTTCGAGTGTTTCGCCTATCATTTTTGTTGACAACTTCAACTTCATGTCTTTTCTGAGCGCAATTTCTTCGTCTTTGTGTTTAATGATGGCGTCTTTTTCTTTTAATTCGGCGGCATATTTTTCACCCAATGATTTTTCGAGAAGTTGCTTTTCGGTGTCTTTTATTTTAATGGTACTGGCCAATTCGTCCCGTTCCTTTTCCACTTTTTGCGTCGCTTCGGTCACCGCCAGTTTTTTAGCTACTTCTGCATTGTCAATTTTGGCTTTCAGCTCAAGTAATTCATGCTCTTTTTGCGCTAATTTTTGCGACAACTCCACCTCTTTTTTTGCTTTGAGTTCAGCCAATTCTTGGTCTTTCTTTGCCAGTTGATCCTGCAAAGCATTTTTGATATTTGCCTCGGCCAATTTGACGGCACTTTCTTTTTCTTTTTCGGCAAGCACCAATCGGTTGTGAATTTCTTCATCAAATTGGTGGTCGCGTACTTGTTTCACAATGTCGGCAAAACCAGCTTCATCAATTCGGAATGCTTTGGTACAATGAGGGCAAATTATTTCGTTCATAGCTAATAATATGGGTGGTTGTGAGTGTGTCTTTTTAATTGTCAATGAGTCGTCTGTGGTAATTTATTTGTCCTAAATGATAGGCCAAATGCGTGGTCAAATGAACTAATAGATAGTCAGTAGAAGTCATTTCTGAAAAAACCAAAACCGGATATTCCTTTGATAAATCGCCGTCTGTCATATGCGTCAGCGCGTTTTTAATTACAATGATGGTCTGGTTTAGTTTGTCGATCAATTCGTCTCTTGACACATTTGTTTCCGAAAATTCAAGCGGTCTATTTCGGATGTAATCCGTTTTTCCAATTTCTTTGCCAATGTAGGTGCTTAAATTGCCAATGAGGTGCAACGTCAAATTTCCCGCCGAATTTGAAATATTTTTTTCAATGCGCCAAATATTCATTTCAGTCTGATACTGATTGAGTTCATGAATTACCCTGTTCAAATCTCTTTCAAAAAGTGATATTAAAGTGGTTGTAAGCATCTTTTTTATGTCAATTTTATGGGTGATTTTATTTGTCCCAAATGTCCATTTTGGCGCATTGCAAACTTATTAAAAACTTGTTTCAAAGCACGCATTCCCGACTCGGTTTGTACAAACTAATGTCACCTACTGATTGATGCAAATGGTCTGCCACTTAGACCGTAATTTTTTATTCCTGAAAAATAAGCCTTTGCCCATTTCTAATAGAAAACCAACCTCAGTATGATATTCACCACAGTGGGTTTTATTATGCACAACTGTAAACTTGAAACAAAAAAAAAAAAGACGCCAGCATGGCGTCTCTACAATTTTATATAATTACAACTTGAAACCTGAAACATAAAAAAGACGCCAACATGGCGTGTCTGTAATTTTATATAAAAACAACTTGAAACCTGAAACATAAAAAAGACGCCAACATGGCGTCTCTGTAATTTTATATAAAAACAACTTGAAACCTGAAACGAAAAAAAGACGCCAACATGGCGTCTCTACAATTTTCTAGATAACAACTTGAAACCTGAAACATAAAAAAGACGCCAGCATGGCGTCTCTACTATTCTATATAAAAATACCTTTCGACTTTCGACTTTCGACTTTTGACTTTCCCACTTTCAACTTTCCCACTTTCAACTTTCCCACTTTCAACTACATTCAAAACCCCAAATGCAACTTCGCATATTGCAACAACATAATGGTTTTGGCGTCCATAATACCGCCCGAAGCGATCATTTGGTAAGCCTCGTCAAAATCCATTTCAAGGACTTCTATGTTTTCTTGTTCTTCTTCGAGCCCGCCGCCTTCTTCCACTTTCATGGCTGCGGTGTAGGTGGCTGCAAAAAAATGGACTATTTCGGTGACGGACCCTGGTGACATGTATACATGAAATAATTTCACGGGTTGGTCAATCAAATACCCTGTTTCTTCTTGGGTTTCACGTCGAATGCAGGTTTCGGCATTGTCTTGGTCCAATAAGCCTGCAGGCGCTTCAATGAGCATGCCATCAGGATTGCCATTGACATAAGTGGGCAAACGAAATTGACGGGTAAGTACCACGGTGCGTTGCGCTAAATTGTACAACAAAATAGTGGCGCCATTGCCGCGGTCATAGGCTTCTCGTTCTTGAGTTACCCATTCGCCTTGGGCATTTTTAAAACGGTAGGTGTGCTTGCGCAGCACATACCAATTATCGGACAAAACGGTGGTTTTAATTAACTCGACAGCTGAAATCATAGGGGACTAATAAAAAATCTAGGTGTCTAACGACCAACGGGCGCTTATATTTTTCGGTCAATCACATAATTGACCATTAATTCAAGTGCTTGGCGGTATTCGGTGTCGGGATAGGTGTGCAAAAGTTGCAAGGCTTCTTCTTTAAATTGGATCATTTTTTGTTCGGCATAGTCCAATCCGCCTTGTTTTTTGACAAAGGCAATTACCTCTTTGACCCTTTTTTTGTCTTTGTGGTGGTTTTTAATGGAGTTGATGCACCAGCTTTTTTCTTGGGGCGTGCAATGATTCAAAGCATATATAAGGGGCAAAGTCATCTTTTGTTCCTTAATGTCAATGCCGGTTGGCTTGCCAATGGCCTCGTCGGTGTAGTCAAACAAATCGTCTTTGATTTGAAAAGCCATGCCGATGATTTCGCCAAATTTTCTAAAATCTTCAATGGCTGCCTTGTTTTGGCTTACTGAACAAGCGCCCAAAGCGCAACATGAAGCGATGAGTGTAGCCGTTTTTTTGCGGATGATGTCGTAGTAAATGTCTTCTACAATATCTAATCGGCGGGCTTTTTCAATCTGGAGTAACTCGCCTTCACTCATTTCACGGACGGCCACCGAAATAATTTCCAACAAGTCGAAATCTTTATTGTCAATGCAAAGCAGCAAGCCTTTTGACAATAAAAAATCGCCCACCAACACCGCAATTTTGTTTTTCCATAAAGCATTTATCGAAAAAAAGCCGCGGCGGCGGTTGCTGTCATCTACCACATCATCGTGGACCAAAGTGGCGGTATGAATCAGTTCAATGACACTGGCTCCGCGGTAGGTGCGTTCGTTTACAACCCCATCATTGAGCAGTTTGGCCGTTAAAAACACAAACATAGGCCGCATTTGCTTGCCTTTGCGATTAACAATGTAATACGTAATGGTGTTTAATAACGCAACCCTTGATGACATGGCTAGCAAGAACTTTTTTTCAAAAAGTTCCATTTCAGCTTGTATGGGTTTTTTAATAAGAGCCGATGTATTCATGCGCGCCAAAGATACGGCTTGATTGTCAGTGAAAAAAAATACTAACAATAAATTAAACCTTTTGCTTTATTTCGTATCTTACCATTGATTAACCCCCAAATTGAATTCGCATGAAAACTATTAAAATTCTTGGAAGTTTTTCGTTGGCTTTTGCCTTGTTTTTGGGCAGTTGCACGCGGAAGGATATCACAACGACTGACGATACATTGTCGGCAACGGATACCCAAAATCAAGCTAAAATGGACCAAGCATCCAATGATGTACAAGATGTGGTTGAAGCGGCATTGGCGGCGCAGTTCCCGTCCATTACGGGTCGTGACAATTTCACTATCTTACCTGCTTGTGCCATGATGACCACTGTTGCCACCAATACTTCATGGACACGAACCATTGATTTTGGAACAACGGGTTGCATCATGCCAAGTGGCAATGCGCTAAAAGGCAAACTCATTGCCACAGGCGCCATTCCTTATTCTCCGACCAATTACACAGTAACTTATAGTTTTGATAATTTCTACCACAATGAAATAAAAGTCGGTGGTACTCGAACCGTGACCCGCACCTTTGCCGCCTCTACTTTGAGCAGCACACCTCACCCCATTTACAACATAGATTTAAACAACATGACCTTGACCTTTCCTAATTTAGGTACCTACACTAGAGCAGGTAATCGGATCCGGGAGTTTGTTAGTGGTTTTGGATCTCCAACCCCTCTCGATAATATCTATTTGATCACGGGTCAATGGGAAACCACCCGTCCAAACGGTACTAGCCATTCAACCACCGTTTCAACACCAATTAAAATTGACATGTCGTGCCAATACAAATTAACTGCTGGCGTACTGCGTTTAACTAAAAATGCCCACTATGCCGATATCAATTATGGCACGGGCGATTGTGATAATATTTATACTGTTTCCATTGATGGGTCCGCACCGGTTACCCGATATTTCAATTAGTAGATAAGTTTTTTAGAAGAAAGAAAGCTGCTTGAAAAGGCAGCTTTTTTTATTGCAAATGGGATTTCGTTTTCTTTATTGCTTTTCATAAGACCATTTGGTTTCTGCCAGACGTTTTGCTGTTGAAACAACATTGTTCATTTTCTTTGCTGACCCGAGTTCAGAGGAAAGAGGAAAGAAGAAAGAGAAAAGATCGGTCTTGTAAAGCTTCGCAGAACAGTAAACAGTGATTGATAATTTTAGGCTGCGATTTATAAGACGTTTTGTTTTTGGTCTGACCTATTTCTGTTGAAAGACCTTTGTTCATTTTCTTTGCTGGCCCAAAGAAAACGAACCAAAAGAAAGGGCCTTTTTGGCCCGCATAAATGTCATTTTTGCCTTTGGCAAAACCTCATTTACAAGCCAAATTTTCTCCAAGGCTTCAAAAATTTTGTGGCTTGTAAATGCTATGCCAACGAAGTGGCCTATACTTTCCTACACTTATCAGAATATTATATATTATGATTGGGCAATATTCCATTTTACAACTAATACCAGAAAGTATAGGGCACTTCGATAAATGCGGGCCGGCTCCTGCAAAGCTTCGCACACCAGTAAACATTGATTGAAAATAAAAAATGAATACTTTTCATCTTCTTATAAAACACCATTCCAACACAAAACAACAAGGACAGCCGTTGAGCTGTCCCTACTGTTGCCTTTTGGCTATTGCCCATTGCCTTCTTTTGACTTTCGGCTTTTGACTTTCGGCTTTAGACTTTCGGCTTTAGACTTTCGGCTTTCGACTTTCGACTCATAGTCACCAAATACACACTCGCAAAAATAAAGAGGGTGGCGCCAATTTTGAGTGCATTTAATTGGTCTTTGCCTTGGGCAATGGCGATGCTGGTGGCAAAAACAGGTTGCAGGTAAATAAACACAGCGACGGTGGCAGGTTTAAGCACCCGCATGGAATAGAGGTTCAGCAAGTAAGTTAAAAAGGTGGAACAAACGACCACAAAACCGATTTTCCAACCAATAGAAAAATCAATGGTAGCCCAAGCAACCTCTTGCAAATCGAGCCAGCCGAAGGGCAACACCATTATAAGTCCAAATGTGTAAATCCATTTGATCAAATGAAACGGATGATACCGTGTCATTAGCTCTTTGACCTTTATTAAATAGAAAGCATAAGACAACGCATTGACAAAAACCAGCAAATTTCCGAGTCCTGCTAGTGGGCCTCCGCCTGCTTCTTTGCCATATAAAATCAGTAAACAAGTGCCACATAAGCCCATTAAAATGCCCAATAGCTTGCGTAGTTTAAGGCGCTCTTTTTGCAAAACAGCCGAAAGGGCAAAGACCATGAGGGGGGTAGTTACCATTAGTACCGCCGCCATGATGGGCGTGGTATAGCTGAGTCCCTTAAAAAAAGTGAGCATGTTTAGGGCAATACCAAAAACGGACAAAACAATGATCTTTGGAATATCTGAACGGAGAAGCGGGCTAGGGGCTACCCAAGGCGAAAAAAGCCAAAACAACAAGGTGCTTCCGGCTACCCGCAACACAATAAATCCGAAGGGTTTAACGGTAAGCGGCATCACATCTTTGGCTATCGAAAAGGTAAGGCCATAAATGATGGCAACTGCCGTAGCTGCCAACAAGGCAACTTGTCTTTTAGTCATGAGGGAACCGTTCCAACCATTTCTTTTTTACCGACGGATCACTGCCAATCAGCAAAGTGTCATCCAAATACAAGACGGGTCTTTTTAAAAAAGTGTAGTGTTCCAAAATCAATTGTCGGTAGTCCGCTTCCTGCAAGGTTTCATGGGCCAAACCGCGTTCTTTGTATAAGTTGGCCTTGCGGCTAAATAAGGCCTCATAGCTACCAGCCTTTTCTTTCAAAAAATCGAGTTGTTGGGGCGTAATGGGTTCCGATTTAATATCTTGCTCCTGGCGTTTTACGGACGAAGGCAACATTGCTTTGAGCCGTTTGCAGGTGTCGCAGGTTTTTAAATAAAACAAAGTGGGTTCCATTGTGCTTAGGCTTTATCGCGTATCAATGGCATGGTGGAACAACGCAATAATCCCTCTTGTTTGGCAATTTCGGCGTAAGGAATGGTTTCAACGGTAAATCCGCGGTCTTGAAGCCATTGATTGAGTCGGGTAAAATGTTGTTCTGACACCACTACGTCAGGTGCAATGGAAAACACATTGGAGTTCATGTGGTACATTTCGTCGCGGGTGATGTGAAATAAATTGTCTTTGCCAAACAAATCGACCAAATATCTATAATCAGATTCTTCGCGGAAGCCGCTTTTGTAAATGATGCCCATATTCGTTCCAACGGGTTGAAAACAGCAATCGAGGTGCAAAGCATTGTCGCGGGCTTCAAGCTTTGATTTGACCAAGTCAAATTCTTTTACAATTTTATGCGGGAACAAATCCCTAATATATTCAACGCCAGCCATATTGGTGCGTGCCGTAATGTATTCTTTGTAATCGCTGCCCTTGTAGGTGCCAATAAAAATATGATCGCCCCACAGCATCACATCGCCGCCTTCAATATGTACCTCGTCGGGAGGCCGCACAATTTTGTTCGGATCCATTTGCGCCAAAAGGTAGTCTAGGGCATCCAATTCGCGGTTTCGGTCGGGTAAAATGTTCGCTTTTATGAACACATCATCGATCACAAAACCGATGTCGCGGGTAAAAATCTGGTTGTAATTTTCAATCATTTCGGGCCGATACACCGCCACATCATATTTATCGAAAACCGCTTTAAAGGCCTCCATTTCGGCAATCATATCCGTTTCAGTCGGATAAGTACCCGATAAAATGTGTTCCAATGATTTCGGATCATAAGCCTCATCGGCAGTGGGGGTGGGGCCATTACTGACCGCAGAACCTAATACAACAGCCCGCAATCGGGATGTTTCATCGGCAATATGTAGTGAAAGCATAAAATAATGACTTTGTGCAAAAGTAAGTTAAATGTTATAAGTGGGAAAGTTGAAAGTGGGAAAGTTGAAAGATTGAAAGATTTGGGATTTACAATTGAAAGATTGAAGGATTGAAGGATTGAAAAATTGAATGATTTGGGATTTCCAATTGAAAGATTGAAGGATTGAAGGATTGAAAAATTGAATGATTTGAGATTTTATAATTAGTGATAAAAAAACTTTGAACTTGAAACTTGAAACTTGAAACTTGAAACTTGAAACTTGAAACAAAAAAACTATTGCCTAATGGCTATTGCCTTCTTTCGACTTTTGACTTTCGACTTTTGACTTTCGACTTTGGGCTTTCGACTAAAAATCCAAAATCCCACTAATCGGTTCCATATCCCTTTTGTATCTTTGTTGCTTATTCTTGTTTGAACATGATCCAATCTATGACCGGTTTTGGCAAAGCCAGCCGCCTATTTTCTGGAAAGAAAATCACCATTGAAATTAAGTCGCTCAACAGCAAAGGCATTGATTTGTTTGTCAAAATGCCATCGGTGTACCGAGAATTAGAATTGGATTGGCGTGGTCGTTTGGCGCAGCAATTGGAACGGGGCAAAGTTGATTTTGCCATTTACGTTGAAAACACGCTCGAACAACCTTCAACCCAGTTGAATGTGCCTGTTATTAAGGCTTACATGCAGCAGTTACGCGACATTCACCCAGAAGCGGATGCCACTGAATTGATGAAAATGGCGGTGCGCATGCCCGAGGCTTTAAAAACGGAGCGCGAAGAATTAGACCCTGCAGAACGGGTCTGTTTAAGTGAATTGCTCGAAGAGGCGTTAACTCATTTAAAACAATTCCGACTCAATGAAGGCAATGTCCTAAAAGAAGAATTGTTGCTTCGCATCGATAACATCCGTCAATTGAGTACCGAAATCGTGGTATTTGAACAGCAACGCATCGAACATGTGCGCAACAAATTGCAAAATGCATTGCAAGACCTGAAATCTGAAATTGACCAAAACCGCTTTGAACAGGAACTCATTTTTTACCTCGAAAAATTAGATGTGACCGAAGAAAAAGTGCGCCTGAATAACCACCTCAATTATTTCATTGAAACCCTCAATGGCCAAGAAGCCAATGGCCGTAAGCTCGGATTCATTACCCAAGAAATGGGCCGCGAAATCAATACGTTGGGGTCCAAATCAAATCAGTCGGACATGCAAAAATGCGTGGTACAAATGAAAGACGAATTGGAAAAAATCAAAGAACAAGTATTGAATATTTTATAAGCCACTCACTTCTATGAAAAACGGAAAACTACTTGTCTTTTCGGCGCCATCAGGCTCAGGAAAAACCACCATAGTGCAGCATTTGCTGAATCAACCTGAATTAAACTTGGCCTTTTCGGTTTCGTGCACCACCAGACTATTGCGGGGCGAGGAAGTTGATGGAAAAGACTATTATTTTATTGATTTGGAATCGTTTAAAAAACACATCAAAGCCGACGATTTTATTGAGTGGGAAGAGGTGTACAGAGACAATTTTTACGGCACACTGAAAAGTGAAATAGAACGTATTTGGGCACAAGGCAAAAATGTGATTTTTGACATTGATGTATCGGGCGGTTTGCGGATCAAAAAGAAATTTCCGACCGAAACCTTGGCTATTTTTGTGAAGCCGCCAAGTGTGGATGAACTCAAAAGACGTCTCAAGGAACGTTCCACCGAAAGCGAAGACAAAATAAATATGCGCATTGCCAAGGCGCATGTCGAATTGGCCACCGCGCCTCAGTTTGATGTGGTCATCAAGAACTATGACCTCGAAATTGCCAAAGCAGAGGCGGTCACTTTGGTGAAAGAATTTATTACCAACCCGTAATTTGTAACAAAAGATTCAACCCCTTTTGTAAAAACTATATCACTAATACATCTATCTTTTTAAAATAGTATATAAAATGAAATTCAACACCCAAGTCATTCATGGTGGCCAACACCACGATCCATCAACAGGAGCAGTGATGCCGCCTGTATATCAAACGTCCACTTTTGCCCAAACGAGTCCTGGCCAGCCCATTCACCCCGATTATGAATACAGCCGCGCTGCCAACCCTACGAGGACAGCGCTCGAAAATGCTTTAGCGAGCATTGAAAACGGCAGCCGAGGCTTGGCCTTTTCTTCGGGTTTAGCCGCTACCGATTGCTTGTTGCGCATGCTGAAACCGGGCGACGAAGTGATTGCCATGGACGATTTATACGGCGGAACTTATCGCCTTTTTACTAAAATTTATAAAGACAGCGGCCTTGTTTTTCATTTTGTCGACATGACCGATTTGGCAGTTTTTCAGGCTAAAATAACCGACAAAACCCGTTTGGTTTGGATTGAAACGCCCACCAATCCGTTGATGAAACTGGCCGATATTGAAGCCATCGCCCAAATTACACAAGCTAAAAAAATATTGTTGGCTGTTGATAACACCTTTGCTACCCCTTATTTGCAACGCCCCCTTGAAATGGGTGCCGATGTGGTGATGCATTCTGCTACGAAATATTTAGGCGGTCATTCTGATGTCATTGCAGGTGCTTTAATTTGCAAAGACCCTGAATTGGGCACCCAATTGCATTTTCAACAGTTTGCCACAGGGGCCACCTTGGGGCCACAAGACAGCTTTTTGGTGCTTCGCGGCATTAAAACCCTGGCTTTGCGCGTAGAAAGACATTGCTTAAACGGCGATGTGGTAGCCCGCTTTTTGGAGAAACATCCGAAAGTAGCCAAAGTATATTATCCGGGCCTCGAAACCCATCCGCATCATGCCATTGCACGCCGCCAAATGATGGGAGGCTATGGGGGAATGGTGTCATTTACCCTCACCTCGGGCAGCAAAGAGGATGCGCTGCGGTTTTTAGAAAATGTAAAAGTATTTACGTTGGCCGAGTCCTTGGGCGGGGTTGAATCGTTGGCCAATCACCCAGCATTGATGACGCATGCTTCCATTCCAGCTGATGTGCGCCTCAAAATCGGCATCACCGACGACCTCATCAGGTTGAGTGTGGGCATTGAAGACCACGAAGATTTAGTCGCCGATTTGGAACAAGCTTTTGCGTTAATCTAGCGTTTTATATACTTCGTTATTATTCGAATTACCATTCAACAAGACCTTTGCAGTAATGTAAAGGTCTTGTTTTTTTAGGCAAAGTTTGGCCTTAATATTTTGTTTTAACCTTCAAAAAAGGGAACTATTTACTTTTATTTCTGGGGTGAAATTGGTGCATGACTTTGTTTAGGTGCGTGCGGTCAACGTGTACATAGACTTCGGTGGTGGTAATCGATTCATGGCCTAACAAAATTTGAATCATCCGCAAATCGGCCCCGTTTTCAAGTAGGTGGGTGGCATATGAATGCCTGAAAGTGTGCGGACTGATGGTTTTGTGAAGCCCAATGCTGGTTGCCAAATCTTTGATGATGGTAAAGATCATTGCCCGTGTGAGTTGGCGCCCTCTGCGGTTTAAAAACAGCGTGTCTTCAAAGCCTTTCACCGTAGGTTGATGTACGCGAACAAGTTGCACGTAATTTTCAATGAATTTTTGGGTGATTGGCGCCACTGGAACAAAGCGCTGTTTGTCGCCTTTGCCCGTCACTTTGATAAAACCTTCTTCAAAATACAAATCTGATAAAAGCAGGCCAACCAATTCACTGACGCGCAACCCGCAGCCATACAAAGTTTCAATCATGGCCCGATTTCTCTCGCCCTCCGGCTTACTTAAGTCGATGGCCGCAATGAGCTGGTTGATGTCTTGAAGCGATAAAGTATCGGGCAGTTTACGTCCCAATTTTGGGAGTTCAATCAAATCCATGGGGTTGGCTGTTCGGTAGCCTTCAAATACCAAATAATTGAAAAATCCGCGAAGACCCGAAATGATGCGTGCTTGTGTACGTGCCGAAATTTGTTTCGATATCGTATAAACAAATTGCTGCACCTGTTCTTCTGTTAAATGGATAGGCGAAACGCCAATGGATTGGTCTTGCAGATAGCGCTGTAATTTCTCGATGTCTAAATCGTAGTTGATGCGGGTGTTTTCTGAAAGCCCGCGTTCTAATTTCTGAAAATTGGAATAATCTCGTCTAAATCGCTGCCAATCGGACATTTCTTTATAATATAGTTGATCAAAGATATTGAATCTGATTTGATTTGTTTTTTATTATTGAGAGATTAAAAGATTGAAAGATTGAAGGATTGAAAGATTGAATGATTATACATTAAATCTATTACAATTGAAGACGCCAGCATGGCGTCTCTACAGGTTTTCATTAAAACAAACCTTAAACCTTAAACCTTAAACTTTAAACTTTAAACCTTAAACTTGAAACAAAAAAAAAGACTGCGTAAAGCAGTCTTTTTTTAATAAAGGTAGTTTAAATTATACTGCCAATACGCCATTTTCGGCGCCAGCAAATTCGTTAAATACATAGCTATCAGCTTCTGCTTCATTTACATAAACGCCGTCAACCAAGTAACGAAATTCATATTGTGCATCTTTTGAAACTTCAAATACGCCTTTAAAAGTGCCGTTTTTTTGTTTAGTCAAAGCGCCATTTTCTGGATTCCATCCATTGAAATCGCCTACAACAGCTGCTGTTTGCGCCTCTTTTGCCTCAATGGAAAAGGTTACTTTACAAACAGGTTTCGTTTTTATAAATTGCTTTTTAATTGACATAACTATTTCATTTATAGATTTATGAGGCAAAGTAAAGCAATCCGTTTACACGTATAACATCATTCATCATTTTTGGGAATATGTCAGCTATCAGCACAAAATTCAAACAATGAACCAAAAAAAGTGGGTTACTTTTATGGGGTGCATAATCTGAAAACGTTTTCTTTCGTTAATAGCATAATGACCAAAACCCGTGGTTTTTGTTGAAAATGGGTTGAAAAAGGCTCAGAAGTCTTATTTTCAAATCGAAACCATTTATTTTTTGATTTTTAGTCCCATTCGACCATGAAGAAATAAATCAATTTTCCGTTTCAAAACTACACCGCGGTCAAAGCAACGAAATCAATGTCGTTTTTAAAATGAAAAACAAGCACCAATGACAAACATGGCTTGGTTGTTCATCAAATCGCGTCCTTTAGCGCCCGATTTATAACGAGCCAAGGCAAAACTGGTTTCGGTGTACATGCCAAATCCTCGGCTAAAGAAATACCGGGCTCCCACATGTCCCCCAAAATTGCGTATTCCCAAATTCAAACCCGGATAAAAGTCAAAATTTCGATCTACATTAATCACATTGCCCAAATTGGCATTAAACCTGAATCGCACATCTATTTTATCTTCAAAACGTAGTTCCAAGTCCCGATATGGGTTTAATACGAAAGAACCCGAAGCACCGATGGACATGTTTTCGCCCAAACCATAATCGTATATACCTTGTATACCGGACCCCCCGTCTTGAAACGTCATGCCGATACTCAATTTTCGGTCGCCCTTACCGCGGTAGCATTGTGAAGAAGCGGTCATTGAAACTGTGAGCATGACCATAATAAGTAAACGTGTTTTCATAATAGTGAAATGTTGTAATGTTATAATGTTGAATGTGAAATGTTGATTGTGAAGTACGTTTTTTGTTTTCCTAATTAAACTTTAAACCTTAAACCTTAAACCCTAAACCCTAAACCTTAAACCTTAAACCTTAAACCTTAAACCTTAAACCCTAAACCCTAAACTTTATACCTTAAACTTTAAACCTTAAACTTGAAACTTGAAACCTGAAACCTGAAACAAAATTAAATAGTTCTCCCTTTCTCATCAGGATACAAACTAGGCAACGGATCACTCTGCCAAAACGCCTTTGTTTGAATGTCTAAAGCCGTCAACGGACCTTTAAAAGCTGCGCCCGTATCAATGTTCCACACATTGGCCCGATGTACTGGCGTGGTTTCTCCGATGCGCGTAACGGGCGTATGCCCAATATAAATTTCGGCATATTGTTGCAAGCGTTTCGGGTAAAAATGTGATTCTTTCTCCATGGCCGGATCCAATGCCAATGCCAATTCCCACAAGGTGCGGTCCCAATAAAACGATTTGTCAAAATACTCCGCTTCAATGCCGTTGAGGTTGGTAAAACCCGCATGCAAAAACAACCGGTTTTCATTGTCCAAAAAATGGAGCCTTAACGATTGCAAAAATTGCAGGTGTTTTTGTTTGGTAGCTGCGCCAATGCCTGCGTAAGCTTTCACTGTAGCAGCGCCGCCATGCCTGAACCATTGGCTTTCTTCGGCTTCATGTTCTTGGTTTTTTAAAAGCCAATCTTGTAAGAGTTCATCGTGGTTTCCTTTGATAAAAACACATAGCTGATGTGCACTCAAATCCAGTAACTTCTCTATCACCTGCGGCGATTCACTCCAGCCATCGACATAATCGCCCAAAAAGATGAGCCGATCCATTCGGGTCACTTCGGCTCGTTCCAGCACCTGGTTCAGGGCCTTTAAGCCGCCATGTATGTCGCCGATGACCAATGTTCTGCTCATGATTCAGTCGATAACGCATTCCATCCACGGGCTTTTAAAGCAATAATCGCATTGGACCTTGTAACCAAGTGGCACCCAGCGGCTGCTTCGGTTATATGTCCAATAATGGTTAAATGCGGATTGCCTTTGATTTTGTCGTAATCATCTATTGGAATGGTAAATAACAATTCATAATCTTCTCCACCGTTCAAAACAATGGTGGTGCTGTCAATGTTAAATTCTTCGCAAGCGTCGATCAGCTGCGGATCCATTGGAAGTTTTTCTTCATATACTTGGCAGCCAACCTCCGATTGGGTGCATAAATGCAGCAATTCTGATGACAACCCGTCCGAAATGTCAATCATGGCGGTTGGTTGCACTTCAAGCTGTTGCAAAAGTGCCCGAATGTCGTTGCGAGCCTCTGGTTTTAGTTGGCGTTCAATGAGGTACGTGTAAGGTTCCAAGTCGGGTTGGTTGTTTGGATTGACCAAAAAAACCTGCTTTTCGCGTTCCAGCACTTGCAAGCCCATGTAAGCTGCGCCCAAATCGCCACTTACCACAATTAAATCGGTCGGTTTTGCACCACTTCGCAAAATGGCTTCTCCTTCTGTAATTTGGCCTAGAGCCGTTACTGAAATCACCAAACCTTTTTGAGATGAAGTGGTGTCGCCACCCACTACATCCACTTGGTAATTTTGCGCAGCCAGTTGAATACCAGCATACAATTCTTCTAAGGCTTCAAGTGGGAACCGATTGGAAACGGCCAATGACACGGTCACCTGCGTGGCTACCGCATTCATGGCATAAATATCAGATAAGTTGACGACGATGGCTTTGTACCCTAGATGCTTCAACGGCATAAATGCCAAGTCAAAATGCACGCCTTCAATGAGTAAGTCAGTTGAAATGACGGTTTTGTTACTTTTAAAATCAAGCACAGCAGCATCATCTCCAATGCCTAGCAGGGTTGATGGTTGCTCCGTGGTAAGGTGTTGGGTCAAATGTCGGATTAAACCGAATTCTCCCAATTTTTCGAGCTCCGTTTTTTGGGTATTTTTATCTTCAAACATGAAGCAAAAATACGTCCTTTTTAAAGATTTGGCCTAAACTTTTTCGCTTCAGCCAAAAAAGATTAAACTGCTATAAGATGAAAGGAAAAGGTTTTTATCTTTTCAGTGAAAAATGCGATTTGAATACACGTTTTTCTTTTTCGAATGTATAATCGACCGTGAACCAATAATCAGTTGCGGGCATGGGTTGGCCGTCGTAGTTGCCATCCCAACCAACTGAATTTGGTTTTAGTTGGGTCATTAATTTGCCATATCGGTCAAAAATGGAAATAATGGCATTAGGCTGAAATGCTAAGTCAAATAAGTTCCAAGTGTCGTGGAGGCCATCGCCATTTGGTGTAAAATAGTGTGGGTAATAAATCACATGAAATGGAATTTTGGTAATGCCACAGTTGAATTTTACATCCTTTATGGATATTTCGTGGTAGCCCGTAGGTAAATCATTGAAAGCTGCGGAACTCTGAAAACTGCCATTGTCCAATTGAAATTCATAGATTCCAAAACCACTTACATTCACTACATTGACATTGGCTGTTTCTGAAAAATATTCACTGTAAACCACTTCACCAAATCCGGGACTTGATTGATCAACATGAAAAGTGGCAGAAGCATAATTGCAATCGGCACCCACTTCTGGTTGCAATTTAATGGTGTTAACAGTATAATCGCCCGCCTGCAGTGCTTGATAAGAAGGTCCTGTGCCCACCATGTTTCCTCCTAAAACCCATTGAACTGTAAACCGCTGTGGATCAATGCCTGTAACGGTCGTAAATGGGCTGGTGATTACGCCACTACGCGGATTATAACAAATAGATCCATCGGCCACATTAATAATCGGCCGCGGATGAATCACAATGTCAAAACGGGTTTCGGTATGGCATTGGGCATTGGTCGGACTCACGGCATAAATGTACATGGGCGTCGTTTGGGTTACCAATGCGCCTTGTGCATAAGCCGTTCCAGCATTTAATGTTCCTGTATTATAGAAGCCAACGGTGAGGGTTGGTAAGGTATAGGAACCGCATAATTCAATGTCGGCGCTACTAGGTGCTTGTGGGGTGGCTGAAATGTTTACCGTAAAATGCGCTTCGGATTTGCATATTTCGCGAACGCCTTTTTCTGCATAAACATATACTGTCGTCGTTTGATTTAACGTTAAACCAGCCGTCGGAATTGGATTGACCCCACCTGTATTGTAAAAATAATTCCCAATAGTGAGGGGAGGCAAAGTATAAGAATCACAAGCTTGCACATCGGTAAAAGCACCTACATTGATGTCTTCTAAATGTACTGTAAAAAATGATTCATTGGCACATTCAGTTGCATTGGCAGGTTGGCTAAAAATATAAATAGTTTGAGAAACAGAAAGTAAAGTGTTGACCGGAATGGGTTGTCCACCTCCGTTTGAGGCCGTAAAGTACGAGCCATGTGCTAAGGGTCCTAATGTATATGTATTGGCGGTACAGGGGTATTCATCATTAATAGTGTCTACTTCTGCTGGTTTTAAAACGGTAATTTTAAATGAACCTGCTTGCGTGCAAATGCCATTTGAAACATAAGTGTAAATGGTAGTTGTGGTGAGTATTACTTTGCCATTCTGAAACTGGGTGCCCAGTCCGTTTGCTTCGCTGTAAAAATGCCCATTCGTAATATTTGGCAATACCGCTGGTCCACACGAAGTGTAACTAGCAAATGTGTCCAAAGCCGGAATTGGGTTGATGGTAATCGAATAGTTCAAGGGGGCTGTGCAGTTTATACCTGAAGTGGTGGTAACAAAATAGTACACTGTGGTTGATTGTGCAATGGGGACGGCTGGATCAACAGAAAGCCCGCCACCATTGGGTTGTGTGTAATATCCACCCACCGCAATGGCTGGTAAAGTATACGGTCCACATTGTGTTACTGCCTGAAATTGCGTGGGTTCAATAATATTCACTTTAAAATTCACTTCAGCAGAACAAGTTCCGTTGTAATAATTGACATACAATGTTAATGGCATGGTAATCACTACCGTGGCACCACCTGGTAAAGTAGCTCTGTTATAGGTGATCACGGTTCCTGCTCCCAAAATTGTACCTGCAGCGTCCGGTAGTGTAAAATAACTTCCTCTGGCTAAGGGAGGTAACGTATAACTATTGCACCGAACTACATCTGAAACTGGATTTAATGTCGGTACAGCTGCAATAGTAATCGAAACCGGGATATCCTTGCAGACCACACCGTCAATGACAGCATAATAATAAATAGTGGTGTCGGCTGTGAATTGGGTTCCTGGAGGGATCAATTGGCCGCCGCCGCCGGGCGCAGTAAAAAAATCGCCTTTTGGTGGTGAAGGTACTTTATATACACCACAAGCTCTGGAAGGTGGGATGTATTTTTCAATGACCGTTACTTGAAATTCACTTTCATTGGCACAGCCATACTGATCTGGGCCATTGTAAATATGAATGGTCGACGTATCCGTTACGGTAAAAGGTAAGGTAATGGGGCCAATGCCAAGTGGTGCAGAAAAATAACTTCCGTTGGTTATTGGCGGAAGTGTAAATGCACTGCACACGATCTGATCAGATAAGCTGTCAACCGGAGGTAACGGATGTATGATGAGGTGTATTTGTGTGAATTTATAGCAGTTGTAAGCATTCCGAAGTCCGACTCGAACAAAAAAGTCCAAACTGCTGCTGCCAACGGGAAAGGTAAAGTTTTGGCTAATATCTATGGGGTTCTGATTGGCTGTCGCATCGGCTTGGTTCTTGTAGAAAATATAGTAATAGGTAGCGACAGGGACTCCATTAGCCAAAGTGGGCAATTGTAAAGACAAATCAATACTGGTTTGCGATTCACAAATATCCAAATTATAGGGAGTGGCAATGGTAAAATCGGCATTCATCAATAAATCAAATGACATCACGTTGGTGCAGATGGAACCCGATCCACTTTTCTTCACCCTAATATAAACCGTCTGGCCATGGGTGCCCACATAACTATAAGCTTGTGTGTAAGTAAGTGCATTGGAGTTGGACACCGCATCATTCATGTCTAAATAATAAATGATATCATAAATGGCATCGTCGAGTCCTAAAGCCGTTGGGTTGACCAATGTTAAATTATAGGTCGAAGTGGTATTGGTGGTATAACAAGCGTATAAGTTTTGTGGGCTGTTAGTAACCATAGGGATAATGACTACTTGGTCTTGAATCACACAAGTACTATTCGTTGAAGTAGCTGTCATTTGGTAAGTGCCAGGTAAAGAAACAACATAGTTGTTAAGTGTACTTGGTTGAATCACTGTGTCGGCTTGCCATTCAAAAGTAAAAGTATTATCAAGTGTGCTGTCGAGTGTAATGGTTTCCCCATCGCAAATGGCCTGATCGGAGCCCAGATCTAAAATGGTTTGGAAACTACCCCCTTTGATGAAAACAGCGGAGTCAAAATTTGAAAGTTTATAATCGCCAATCACCATCCGAATGCGGTAATTTCGATAGGGCGTTACCGACGAAGCAGCGTTTAAAACCCTTGTTTCTCCCCGCATATTGGTGTCGGAATTAGCGGGGGTAGTCACGTTGTATTCCCCAAAAAGGGAAGCATTCGAATTGCTACAAGAAGCGTTATAAGTGTTATTTCTGATTGTTTTTACTGAAACCGGATTGGTAGTACCGGGAACAACAGCCAAATTGGTTTGAACCCCAGTGGATAAATCAGTCAATATAAAGGCAAACACATCACTATAACCGCATTGATATTCGCCATATTCATTGGAAGCAAATAAAAAGTCGAAGCTGAATTTATTTGAAATGGGAATAAAGTCAAATTGTAAAAAGGCCACATCCGTAATTTGATCTGTTTGTCCACTTTGGTTGCTTAAGTTTTGCAAAAACGTATCGCCGCCAGTACTCACTTGGCTGCTAAGTAAGTTGCCAGAATATTGTCCTTCACTGTATTTAGCCAAGCCACTGCGAATCACCACCCCTTCATCAATGGCAAAATTGGAACTGGCTTTATTAAAATAACCTACACTGGACCGGGAAGACCACAAAAAGTTGCTTACTTTGATACATCCACTAGGCAATAATACATTTTTAACCAGTTGTTCATTGGAATAAGTCAATGTATCAACGACAATGCCTTGCGCATAAATCGGCAGTGCCGACATACACACAAATACAAAAATTAGGAGCCGTAGTTTCATATTTCACATTGTTTTCAGCACCCCTAGGGCGGGGGTTCACAATAGCGGACTAAAGGTATAAAAAAAACAGAAGGAAACAATTTTAGTTAACAAAGTTTATCGCTTATATTGTTTCACCTGCAATATTGGTAAGAATATACCTAACTAAATTTATCAATAGCTTCTTCAAGTAAAGAATACACCTTATTTAGTTCCTCGTCATTAATGATAAATGGCGGTAAAATATAGATCGTATTTCCAATCGGTCTAAGTAACAGTCCATTTTCAATAAAAAAGGCATATAATTGATTCCTGAAATTGCCATAATAGGCCTCCTTATCGGGGCGAACCATATCAAAGGCAAGAATTACCCCCAACACACGGATGTTCTCTACGCGCAGATCGTGTTTCCATTTTTCTTTAAACACGAGGTGTTTTTGATGTATAAAATCAATTCCCTGTTGCATTTCAGGGTTTTCCAATAATTCCAATGCTTTTTTTGCCACTGCACACGCAGTCGGATTGGCAGTAAAAGTATGCCCATGCAGCAAGGCAATTCCTGGATCGGAACTTAAAAAACCATCAAAAATGGCTTGGGTAAAGGTGGTAATGGCCATGGGTAAAGTGCCACCAGTCAGTGCCTTTGACAGGCAAATAATATCAGGTTTATGGGTCAAATAGTCAGAAGCAAAACAGCGCCCCGTTTTCCAAAAGCCAGTCATTACTTCGTCGGCAATGGTAAGTACACCTGCTTTTTGGCAAACATCAATAAATTGGTCTAAGATAGGCGCTTCGTACATGATCATACCTGCAGCGCCTTGGCATAAAGGTTCAAAAATAAAGGCAGCGACGCCTTCATCTTCGAGCGCTACTTTTAAAGCACTGAACGCTTTATCTTCTTGCCCTTTAACGGGAACAGGAATTCTAATGACTTGTAGAAGTGATTCCTTAAATGCTTCCGTAAAAAGTCCAATGCCGCTTGAAGCCATGGCCCCGAAGGTGTCGCCATGAAAGGCATCCTCAAAAGCAATGATTTTGTTTTTTTTGATTCCTTGGTTGTGAAAAAACTGCAAGGCAGCTTTCAAAGCCACTTCAACGGCGGTTGAACCGTTGTCTGAAAAGAATATTTTTTTTTGGTTGCTGGGCAAAAGAGGCAGCAGTTTTTCAACCAATTCAATGGCAGGCTTGTGTGTGAATCCGCCAAAAAGTACATGTTCGAGGGTTGAAGCCTGTTGAAACATAGCCGATGCCAAGTCTTCATTCGCATGCCCAAACGGATTGCACCACCATGATGAAATGCCATCGATGTATTTTTTTTCGTTTTCGTCCCAAAGGTAAATGCCTTTCCCTTTTACCAAAACGGGCAGGGGGCCGCAAGTTTGGTGTTGGGTGTAAGGATGCCAAATGTGTTGCTGGTCAATGGCTGATAATGACATGTTAAATGGTTTGTAAGGCTTCGTTAAATAATTCGGCGTATTGCGAAATAACCCGCGCATCAAAGTACGGCTCTTCATCAATTCGTCCTAGGAATTGAATTTTTGTTTTTTGCAAAATGATGGATTCCGTCGCTTTGTTTTCAGCACCTGAAAATACAATACCACCTATTTTTTTCCCTTTATTCAATAAAGCCTCAATAGTAAGCAATGTGTGGTTGATGCTGCCCAAATAATGGCGCGAAACCAGCACCACCGTATAATCGGGCTTAATGAGATCCATGATGGTTTCTTGGTTATTTAACGGAACATAGACGCCACCAGCGCCTTCAATTACCAAATGATTGGCGGTTGTGGGCTCCACAATGTCGTCGATACAAATGGTAATTTGATCT
This sequence comes from Flavobacterium sp. BFFFF2, assembly GCA_002256385.1. GTDB lineage: Bacteria > Bacteroidota > Bacteroidia > Flavobacteriales > Flavobacteriaceae > Flavobacterium. Next base: position 32,112 of record NKJD01000021.1, on the reverse strand, counting down.
AGTTCGGCAGCCCAATGCGGACTGGCTGGTGTTTGCAAGGCATAAGCATTCGGATGAATCACCGTTTTACTGTTGCTAATTAAAGCCTTCACCCGATCAGAATCAGAAAAGTGTAAGTCGCCCGCTTGAATGGGTTTCCAGTAATCGGCTTGTAATGATTCGGTAATAATGGCCGAAGCCACCGTTTTGCCCACATCGGTGCCAATGCCGCAAATCATTATTTTTTTTTGGTTCATATTATGTAAATAATTGGATGAAAGTGTAAGCACATGCCTTGCAAAAAAAAAAGAGGTGTTCTAACGCATTAGATTCCTCTTTACTTGAAAAAAACAGGTTATAGTAAAAATTTTTTAAAATGTAGCAAGGTATAAAAATGCACTATTCAAAATGACCTTCAAAGAGAACCTCGAAATTATCTGACTGATTTTAATTTTCTTTGGTTTAGGTATTCTTTTAATTCGGCAAAAGTCATTCCTTTTGTTTCTTTTGCAATTTTCTCTTTAACTTCTCTAAAAAATTTAACAGTGTCAAATTCCTTTTCTATTGTGTTTATCTTGTTATTCATTTGATATTATTTCTTTGGGTGAACGAATGTCTAGTTGAATATGTCCGTTTTTAATATTAATTGCATTGTAGCCTCTAATTCTAAAGACGTTTACAATATGTTTGAAATTCCAACTAATTAAATAATCAACTTTGTTAATTGTTGCACACGCTATATGTCTACAATCGTCAATGCTTGTTTCGCCAACCACTTTTTCTTTAATATACTCTTCTGCAAGTTGGTTTATTTCTTCGGTAATTTCTACAAATTCAATTTGACTTTTTTCAAGACTTAAAAAATGATTTTTTACTTTTTCAGGTGCATTTTCGAGTTCATATTCGCATAAATCAGAGTAAACACAAATTAATTTTCCATTTTTAACCATCTCAAATAGCTGTTCGGTTTCTTGTTTAAATTCAATATCATAAATGCCACCAAAAACAGAAGTGTCAAAATATAATCTTGGTGTTTTCATTTGGTTAAGATTGAATTTTTATGCTGATTTTTTAATGAGTTGTTTTCTGATGAAATTAATTATTGAACTTTAAACAAGCTTACGGATAATTACTTTCAGCCTTCTCCGTTTTTTTAGCATCAGGCGGAAATTGACTTAAAATCCGCGAAACAAATTCATCAAAAACGGCATCTTTACGTTCAGAATCTCGGGTTAATGCACCCACGCCTTCGCCTTGCCACACCAGTTCGTTGTTTTTGGCATCGACGATGTCAATATATAATGAGCCTTCCGGATACGAATTTACCGAAGTTCCGCCCCACATCCATGGGCTCCATCCCCAACCCCAGCCATATCCGAATTGTGATACGGAGGTTTGTTGGCGTTCTTTGGTAAAAAAGTTAATTAAGAAATCAGGTTTTTCGCTCAGGGTATACCCCTTGGTAGTCATGTGTTGTTCGATGCTTCGTAAAATGCGGCGCTTGTCTAGGTCTGAAATCTCGGCCTTGTCAATACCACTCTTAAAAAAAGCATAGGTTTTGTAAGGGGCAAAAGAAACTTTTTTGTCATAATCGGAATACACCCGCACCGAATTACATGAGCTGAGTGCAAAAGCAGCAAATAGCAATCCTAGAAAAATGGTTTTCATAATGAAATCAATTTATTAGTTCAGTAAACGAGTGTTCAAACAAAATAGGTACCTATCACGTTCGGCTTCGCTTCTGCAAAAACAAGCCAATCAAAGGTACATAACCTTTTTATTTGAACTTGATTTTTAACGTTCTAATAACGCATCGTCTACATATTCAGGGATGGTAACTTGCAATAAAGGTTGCGTGGCCATGGCTCTTTTTATGGCAAAAACGGCTCCTTCATTGCGGGCCCAACTTCTGCGAGCAATCCCATTATTGACATCCCAGAACAACATGTTGTGCAATCTGCGTGACGCTGCTTCTGATCCATCGAGCAACATGCCAAAGCCACCGTTGATGACTTCGCCCCAACCGACGCCACCGCCATTGTGAATGGACACCCAAGTGGCCCCTCTGAAACTATCGCCAATCACATTCTGAATGGCCATGTCGGCCGTAAAACGTGACCCGTCATAAATATTGGAGGTTTCACGGTATGGCGAGTCGGTTCCCGACACGTCGTGGTGGTCCCGACCAAGCACAATAGGGCCAATATTGCCCTGTTTGATGGCTTGGTTAAATGCTTCGGCAATTTGCATCCGCCCGTCGGCATCGGCATACAAAATGCGGGCTTGCGACCCAACGACCAATTGGTTTTGTTGGGCGCCTTTAATCCATTGGATGTTATCGGCCAATTGTTGTTGTATTTCTTCGGGAGCGTCCAGCATCAATTTTTCCAACACTTCACAAGCCAATTGATCGGTTTTGGCCAAATCGGCCGGATTGCCCGAGGCGCATACCCAACGGAAAGGCCCAAAGCCGTAGTCAAAGCACATAGGTCCCATAATGTCTTGTACATAGCTGGGGTATTTAAAATCGATGCCGTTGGTCGCCATCACTTCGGCACCTGCGCGTGAACTTTCTAATAAAAACGCATTTCCGTAGTCAAAGAAATAAGTGCCTTTGGCCGTGTGTTTGTTGATGGCAGCCGCATGTCGGCGCAATGACTCTTGCACCTTTTGGCGGAACAATTCGGGTTGCTCGGCCATCATTTGGTTCGATTCTTCAAATCCATAACCCGCTGGATAGTATCCGCCCGCCCACGGATTGTGCAAGGAGGTTTGATCTGATCCCAAATCAATATGGATATTTTCGGCGTCAAAACGTTCCCAGATGTCCACCACATTGCCCAAGTAAGCAATGGAAACCACCTCTTTGTTTTGCAATGCCTGTTGCACCCGAGGCACCAACTGATCGATGTGGTCTAACACCTCGTTGATCCAGCCTTGCGCGTGTCTGATGTGCGTAATTTTCGGATTCACTTCGGCGCAGACCGTTACACAACCCGCAATATTCCCTGCTTTGGGCTGTGCGCCACTCATGCCACCTAAGCCCGAGGTCACGAATAACCCACCCGCAGGTGATTTTTTTATTTTTCTAAAACCATTTAATACTGTAATCGTGGTGCCGTGCACAATACCTTGCGGCCCAATATACATATAACTTCCAGCTGTCATTTGGCCGTATTGCGATACGCCAAGCGCATTCATGCGCTCCCAGTCGTCGGGTTTGGAGTAATTCGGAATCACCATCCCATTGGTTACCACCACCCGTGGTGCTTCGGCATGCGAAGGAAACAAGCCCATCGGATGCCCCGAATACATCACCAAGGTTTGTTCGTCAGTCATCTGAGCCAAATATTTCATGGTCAACAAATATTGCGCCCAATTTTGAAAAACGCCGCCATTTCCGCCATACGTAATCAATTCGTGGGGGTGTTGCGCCACCGCATAATCCAAGTTATTTTGGATCATGAGCATAATGGCTTTGGCTTGTTCCGATTGGCCTGGGTATTCATCAATCGGACGGGCATATATGCGGTAAGAGGGGCGCAAACGATACATATAAATACGGCCGTAGGTGTCTAGTTCTTCACGAAATTCTGACACCAATTGGGCATGTTTGTCTTTGGGGAAATAACGCAACGCATTGCGCAACGCCAACTTCTTTTCGTCGTCGGTTAAAATGTCTTTGCGTTTGGGGGCATGATTGATGCTGGGGTCAAAAGGTTGCGCATCGGGCAATTGATTGGGTATTCCTTCTAAAATTTGAGTTTGAAAAGGGGTCATAGTATGCGTTTGTTTGTTGTTAACTCTTCGGACTTTTTGAACCTGTAACCAAATGGGTGTTTTTGTTGTAGCCATAGGGACAATGGCGGCAACCGCTTTTGCAACAATACCCTCTTTTGAGGTGGTAGTTTTCGGTAAAAACCTTATATCCCTCGGGGGAATAATAAAAATCGATGCCTTCCACCAATGTATTTGGATCAATCGGATTCATGGCGCAAAAATAAGATTAACTTTTGAAATGGATGGGGTACATCAGATCAACAGCTGTATTTAAAACGAATTTAAATGTTGAGGTAGTTTGCAGCTAAATTATCGAATTAAACACAAAAAAAATAGCGGTCCATTTGAATTAGACCGCTATGGTAATTGACCGTTAATATGTTTTTTGAAGATCTTTTAAATAACAGCTCTAATTTTTCACTAGTTTTTCGGTGAAAGTTGAGACTTGATGATAAACCTTAAACTTTCGACTTTCGACTTTTGCGGTGATTTAATTTAAATTTCAATCCATTATAGTGAATAAAAGAAGCAGATTGTTTCAAAATAAAAAATAGCTTATCTATCAGTTAAAATTCATTTTTTGGTTTAAAAATATTTTCAAAGTGGATTCAAACCTCAAACCTCAAACCTCAAACCTTAAACCTTAAACTTGAAACCTGAAACCTGAAACAAAAATCATAGTTCCAACCTTTTCACCGTATTTTTAAGCACTCCAATTTGTTCCACTTCGCAAACCACCTCGTCGCCGTCGTGCATCCATTCTTGTGGGGTGCGGCCAGCGCCTACGCCAGCGGGGGTTCCAGTGGCAATGATGTCGCCGGGTTCAAGGGTGAAAACAATGCTCAAATCTTCAATCAATGCGGGAATATCAAACAACATAAAACGGGTATTTCCGTTTTGTTTTTCAATGCCGTTTAATGTTAATTTCAAATTCACATCATTCGGGTTGGTTAGTTCATCATAAGTCACCAAAAACGGGCCCATCGGGGCAAAGGTATCTTGTCCTTTTGACACAATCCATTGTCCAGAACGGCGGCAATCTCTGGCTGAAATATCGTTGATGATGGTGTAGCCAAATACGTGGTCCATGGCCTTCTCTTTTGACACAAACTTTCCTTTTTTGCCAATAATGACTGCCAATTCTACCTCCCAATCCAATTGCTGGGTGAGTTGTTCATTGTGAATAATAGCCGTGTTTGGCCCAGTAACAGCTGTGGGCGGTTTTGAAAATATAATTGGTTTTTGAGGCAATTCATTTGAAGTGTCCAAGGTGCGGGCACTTTCGGCCACGTGTTCGGTATAATTTAACCCAATGCCAATGATGTTTTTGCGGGGCGTTGGAATAGGCGCCAAAAGAGTGACGTCATGTAATTTCATGCCCAATTCATTCCAAAATTCAGTGGGGGTTTCAGCAATCATTTCGGCCAATTCTGGAATGAGTTCGCGGCCCATGTCAATGAGCTCCAACATGCTGGATGGCAGCGGAAAGTTGGAAGCCTCGCCAAAATCTTCCATGTCAATGACCAAGTTGTTGTGTAAGAAACCCAAGCGGGCTTCGTTGTCTTCAAATATATAAGTGAGTAGTTTCATTGGTATGTAAAATCTTGTTTAAAGTAATTGTTTATTGTGAATGATAGTGCGTTAAGATGTTTTTTGCCATCCGCCATTTTCTTCGTAATCTCTTTCCTGATAAAGCCCCAAGCCTTCAATGACAGGCAAATCATGGAAGCTAAACAAACAAGCATCCTCCGTGTCCGATCCATTGTGATGCTCATGCCAAGCCCATGACGGCACACAGAAAATATCTCTTTCTTTCCAGTCAAATCGTTGGCCATTGATAATGGAATAACCAGCACCTTTGGCACATTGGTACACAAACGAACCCGTGTGTCGGTGCGCCTTTCCTTGAAAACCAGCGGGCAACAACTGCATAGCAGCACCCATGGTTTGCATGACATGACCACCCGTTAGCGGATTGGTATATTTCATTAATAAGCCATCGATTGGGTCCATTTCTTGCACCTGAAGGGCTTCAAGCAAGGCTGGATATACTTTGCTCCACGAATATTTAAACAAAGGAGAATAGGGCTTGTCCCAACCTGCATCGGCGCACAGCAAACCTGCGGTTCCAAATACGGTGGGTGAATAATTAACAGGGTGGGCCAAAGGCTGCTTGCCATCAAACACCGCATAATCATTGGCCTCCAAAGCATTTACCAGCGGAATATCAAGGCCATCTTGCCAAATGCAGGTTTCCCCATCGGCTTCCACGCCATGTTCGTGCCATGTGGAATTGGGGGTAATGACAAAATCATTGACTTCAAAGGTGATTTTGTGCCCATCGACCACCGTATACCCCTTTTTGCCTTCCATAATAAAACGCAAAGCCGAGGCTCTGTGGCGGTGCGCCGATGTACTCTCGCCCGGGCGGGTCACTTGAATGCCCGTATACAACCAACCTACGGCTGCACTGACGTCTTTCCGTTTGTCATTGACCAAATACACCACACGGCGGCCCGCTTGTTCGGGCGTCACCAATTCAGCCGAACGCAGCACCAATGCACGCAAAGCCTCATATTTCCAAAGTATGGGCACCGATTTTGATACAGGTTCCCAAGGTTCAATGTCGTTGGCCACCGTCCAAAGCGCACCAGCGCCCAATGCTTCCAATTCGTTGTAATAAGCTGCTAATTCGGGGGTGTCTTGCACCCGAGCACGGCCATATACATCATCAGAAAATGCGTCATCCATGTGAGAATATATAATAGATTTATTTTAAATAAGGTTCTTGATTTTTGGGACAAGATACTGTTTTTTTTTATTTCAAAATTTGGAAATGAGGTAATTTGGAAATGAGGTAATTTGAAAATGAGGTAATTTGGAAATTTGAAAATTTGAACCCGAGACCCATTGGAACAAATGTGACGAACGAAGCCAAGCTAAAGTCTGCTATTCAATTCGAAACTGAAAGAGACCAAATTCCAGTCTTTTTTCTTTCTTCTTTTTTCTTTCTTCTGAATTTGGGCCAGCAAAGAAAATGAACAATGGTGTTTCAACAGTAAAACGTCAGACAGAAACCAAAAGGTCTTATGAAATGCAAGATAAAAACATTGAACCAATGATGGTGTATGTAGTTCAACATCAAACCATTTAAACATTACAAAGGAGACGCGAGGCATCGCGTCTCTACGTTTCTATGAAAAAACATTAGGGCGTGTGAATCTTATAATTAGGAGATGCGATGCCTTACGTTTACGTAAAATTGTGTTTCAATAATTAATTGCATTCATCGACGCATTTCCTACACCAAAATGAATACGATTTGTAACCATTTAGAGACGCGATGCCTCGCGTCTCCGCGATAATTGTGCTTTTAAAATCTATTGCAATTATAAAACATATTGCCTTTTAATGATACAAACGATTTTGATTTTCAAAATTTCATCAAAACACCTAAACATCATACAAAGAAGACGCGAGGCATCGGTTTTATTGGGGTTTATTGGAAAATACAGGTTGGAAGCACGAACAAATTTTACCATCCCCAATACGTATTTATACGTATTGACACGTATTATTTCATCACTTACATTTACCCCGATTTTATTCAATATACCGAATTCATATTCAGTAGGTTGAATAGGAGGGAAAGCGGGGGAGGTTGCTGCTACTAGTTAATTATTTAACCTAACCTAACCCTAACAGGGTTTTAAACCCTGTTAGGGTTGTTTATAAAAACGTAGAGGTATTGGATTACATTTTGGGGGGAATTAGTATATTGCGGGAGTGGGGGTAGGCAGTAGTTGTTCTTAATTAAATAAAATGCAAAAATATAAATATGACAGAATTAGAAATTTTGAACCAATTGAATCAAAAATATAGAACAGCTAACCTAAATGAAGCTGATACAAGATTTCAAATTATTGACACAATCCTAGTTGAAATTTTAAAATGGCCGAAAAATACAATTACGAATGAAAAGTATATTGAAGGAAACAGAGCCGATTATGTTTTAAAAGACAAAAATGATAGACCATTAATTATTATTGAGAGCAAAAAGAATGGCGTATATTTTGAATTGCCGCTGACTGTAAATAGTAAAGAACCATTTGAAAAAATTAGCATTGAAAAACTATTAACTGATGACGCTATAAAAGAGGCTATATTGCAAGTTAAAGAATATGCTGAGGACTTATTATGCAATTATGCGGCTATTTGTAACGGGAAAGTTTGGATTATTTTTCGAATACACTCGAATCAAAAACCTTGGAAAAAATTACCAGCGTATGTTATTAAGGACATAGATTATTTTGAAAAGAATTTAACAGCAGCAACAAATTTATTAGGTTATCATGCTGTAAATACGTCGGACTCTTTAGGTACAAATATAGGAGTAACAAAAAAGACATATTCTGAAATATTCTATCCAAAGAATAATATAACAGCATACAATACACCTGTTAATAGCAACAATTACGCAGGTTCTTTAAAAACAATTTCTTTAAAATATTTAGGGCCTATTCCAGAATCGGATAAAGATTTTATGGATTTTTGTTATGTTACCAATAAGGGATTGTATGATTCCCTGCAGAAAGATATGCAAGGTTTTTTACATGATTCGTTAACACCATATTTTAGAAATTTGGGATTTAGGGACTTTTCTGATGACAAGCAAGGTGGAGCTTTTGGATTTCGAATTGCTGAAATCATTAAAAAAGAAAAGCTAAATAATGTAATGATACTTTTTGGCGGAAGAGGCGCGGGTAAATCTACTTTTATAAAAAGGTTTTTATATCACACGCAACCAATTGAAATTAAAATGCACTCTCAAGTTGGATTAATTACACTGCTATACTCAGCTCAAACGAAGGAACAGTTAAGTGAAGAAATATGGCAAAAACTATTAGAAAGTATTGATACAACAAATATTAGAAATGGAACAAGAGGACAAGTATTAGATTTGTTTGCAAATGAATTTGATATTTATAAAAGGCAAATTTTAGCTGAATTACAAGAAACCGACAGTGACTATCAAAAGCTAGTAAGAGATTTTATTTCAACAAGCCTAAAAGACACAAAATTGGTTTGTGAAAAAATAAGTTTAAAATGGAAGGACAAAAATAAAGCACTTGTAATTTTTATAGACAATATGGATCAACTACCTCCAGAATTGCAAGATGTTTGCTTTTTAACTGCGGGTGAAATTTCTGATAAGCTTAGTTGCTTGGCAATAGTTTCTATGCGTGAAGAACGATACGCAGAAGCAAGTTCACGGGGCGTATTAGATGCCTATCAAAGCCCTGGGTTTCATCTTTCCTCTCCTGTTATTACTGAGGTAATAATAAAAAGAATTGACTACATATTAGATAAATTAACATTTACCGTTGATATTGATTCTGAATTTGGAATAAAAGAAACAAGAGAACTTAATACATTAGTTGCTTTTTTAAACATTTGTAAAAACCAACTTATTAAAAAAACCTCCCCATTAAGTTACTTTCTAAGATATGCTACTCATGGAGACGTTCGACAAGCACTTGAGTTTTTTAAGGGGTTTTTAACATCGGGTTATACAAATATAAATGAAATGGCTCCGCATCCAAATTGGGTATTTCAAGTCCATCAGGTGGTTAAGCCTATGATGATTCCCAATAGGTTTTTTTATGATGAACGGAGTAGTAAAATACCAAATCTATATCAACTTAGAAACGATACCGACAGCTCTCACTTTACAGGTTTGCGAATACTGAATTATCTTCATAATAAAGCTGGTGACAAAGGTTCAAATGGGTTTGTTGACGTGAAGTTTGTTATTCATAATTTTGATGTTAAATATGATTCTAAAGAAGATTGTATTTCTCATCTTGATTTATATCTTGAAAAAGGTTTGATAGAGGCAAATAATAGACTAGAAAAATATTCAGAGGAGGTGAATCAGATTAAAATAACTGCTTTAGGGAATTATATATTCGAATATCTTGTATTTAACTTCGCTTACATTGACTTAATAAGTCTAGATTCAGGCATGTATGATGAAAGTTTAAATAATTCATTTGTGAAATCCGCAGGCAAAGAACTGAATTTTTATTACGAAAGAGATTTTATGTCTCGAATAAAATTGCGTATTGATAGAGTACGTGAATTTATTGATTATTTATGTAAGGTTGAAGGACAAGAGTTCCTTGATTTAGGTTTAGATTCATCAGAAATTAATTTTTCATCCAAACTTAAAAATTCAATTGAATTACAAATCAAAAAAGTTTTAAATAGTGCAAATAATAAGGAGAAAATTGAAGAGGAGTATAATTAACTGGGCATCAGAGCATCAATTATCAAATTGGCAGTTCATTGGCTAAATGAAGCTTTGTGCTTTGTATCAAGTTTAGTGGCGGCAGACAGTTTCTGTAGCTGCGATTGCCAACTTAATAAATCAGAAATTTGTTATCCCACAGAAAGGAAAATGCAAACTGATAACGAATTAAGAAAGAATATTAACTGTTAAAAAAAGCATTAAAAGATTAGGTTATGAGAAAGATATTTATCTCACTTATTGTTGTTTTGACGACAGCTACTGCTTCATATTCTCAGGATCAAACTACTCCAATGTCGATAGTGTCACCTGATAGTGAAGTGGTTTATCGGCTCTTTTCTACAAGAAATAAATGGACATATATCAAGCTAAATACACGAAATGGTCAAATGTGGCAAGTTCAATACAGCTTGGAAGAAAATAATAGGGAAGATTCTTTGTGCTTAATAGCACTTGTTTCAAAGGAAGAAGAAAAAAATGGCCGATTTTTTCTTTACCCAACTCAAAATATATATAACTTCATCTTACTTGACCAAATTGACGGACGGGTGTGGCAAGTTCAATGGTCAATAGAAGAAAAAAGCAGGATGGTTATTCGAATAAATTAAAGGAATAACTAATTTACCTAGATAAGAAAGGCTTCTTGTCGAAATTGCCAAACGTAACACTTGCTAAAACTCATCATTAGTTTTTCGGCAAATTGATTGGTCCTATTTCTTAACTTCGCTCAGACTGTTATAAAAAAAGATTTCCATTAACTGTAGCATGGAACTGTTATCCACAACCCCTGAGCACTCCAAATTTTAAGATGGAAACATTGACAAACAAGTAAAAGCGATAGTATGAATCTAGACCGTAAAGAAACATTAAAGGAACAAATTGTTTGCATTAACCCTTTTATTCATAATAGAGCCAAACTTGTAAAAGAGGATTTTTTAGAAAGAGTTAAGCATGTACAGCACCTGCGGACATCTTACAATTCAAAATACATTTCATTCTATATTACTTCGGTTGACGAGTACAATAATATAATAAAATTTCACGATCTGGTAAACAAAGGTATTTTTGATTTCCCTTATTATGAAGTTTTTGCTGTTGCAATACAACCTAAACTATATCAATGGTTCAAATTAGCAAGTATCACAACAATTCAAAAACAAATTGTTTCATGGATGGCAGGTGTGTTCTACTTTATTCCAGAAAAAAGAGACATTCTAAAAGAGCAAGTTTATAAACCACTCTTTGAAGAAATATTAAAAATAGTAGAAACTTATTATAAAGATTTTGAAATTCCTGACTGTATAGTCCAGTCTAATTCACTGATGGACGACAGTGATAGTTCGTTTTTTAAGAAGCAGAGCAAATGCATTGAAAAGTATACGCAGGTTTGCAGGGACTATTATAAGTCAGAACCACCAGAATTTATAAATTCTCCATTTGCCTATCGCAATATTAAAGAATGGGGTGTTAACGACTGCTATAATTTTGAATTTGTTCAGGCTTATTTAAATAAAAATGACTGGAATAGAATAGTTTTAAAAGGGTCAAGCCAAGACGACATGCACCGAGTAGAAAGCCGGGACGATTTATGGTTAAAATGGAAACATGTCTACACCACATTTGATCAACGAAAAGATTTCGTTTATAGTTTTTACTTTGAAGCAATTGAACAAAACGAAAAGAAGTCAAAGCAAAGACGAGAGACAATAACAAATGACGTTAAAACAAAAGTTTGGCAACGAGATAATGGCATGTGTGTAATATGCGGAAATAATGAGAAATTGGAGTTTGATCATATCATTCCGTTTTCTAAAGGTGGTTCTTCAAGTTTCCGCAACATTCAATTACTTTGCGAACCATGTAACAGAAAAAAACATGCTAATTTATGAGGATACTAATCCAAAGATATAACCAGCCAGCATTTAACACAGGTTTGACAAAAGTTTTGGTTTATTGGATTAATGCAGCTATGTGCTTCGTATCTTTTTCAATGCTGGCTGAAAGTTTTGTCCCCAAAATTGCTACCTTATTTTAAATGCAAAACGTTTGTGGAAGTCTTCTGAAGTGCAATTTTACAATAACATATAATTCTTGATGAATACAATAGCTCAAATAGAAAATGCTCTGAAAGCAATTAATCAAGCAACCTTTCAGATTTTAATAAACCATTTATTACACTTACAAGGCAACAAATTTATTAGTGCTCCCGGAGCAGTTGTTGGAAAAGAAAAAACCAGTAAAGGAACACCAGATTCATTTTTTATTATTGATGAGAAATACATTTTTGTTGAGTGTACAACTCAGGAAAGATTAGGGAAATCAAAGACTTTCTTTGAAAAACTATCAAAAGATGTTGACCATTGTTTTAAAGAAAAGGTTACAACAATCGAGCGGAATAAAATAGAGAAAATCATATTAGCGTGCAATGAAAAGATTAGTATTGAAGAATTCAATCAGCTAAATGACAAAGTAAAATGTTTTAATGCAGACACAAAGTTTGAGATTTTCAATATCCAAAATTTGTCAATGTTGATATTTGATTTCCCTAAATTAGCTGATGAGTATCTGAATATTCAAATGGTAAAAGGGGATATATACACTCTTGATCAATTTCTTTTAAAAACGGAAAATGGATTACAGCCATCGCTCACCAATAAATTTATTGGTAGAGAGGATGAAATAAAAAATTGTATTGCAACTTTAAAGACGCACAACATTTTGTTGTTGTCAGGTGGCGCAGGTGTTGGAAAATCTAAATTGGCTGTAAAGATTTTAGAAGAATTCTCAAAAGATGACTATTTTCCAATTGTTATCCAAAGTTCCGGTGTGTCACTATGGGATGATTATCAGCATCTCTTTACTCCAGGAAAACAACATATTATACTATTTGACGACGCCAATAAATCAATTAATAATCTAAATTATTTGTTGAGCAAATTAGAAGATTCTAAATCATATTCTGTAAGATTGATTATCACATCAAGAGACTATGTAAAAAAACAAGTCTCTGTGTGCCTTTCCAATTATCTATATAAAGAAATTAATATACCAGAATTTAAGGATGAGGAAACAGGAATAATAATTGTAAATGCTTTACCAAACCTAAAGTATCATAGCGAAATAAAACGAAAAATAGTAGAGTTAGCCAAAGGGAACGCTAGGGTTGCACTAATGGCTACTTATTCCGTAACTCCCGATTCAGAAACAAATTATTTAAGTAGTCCTGTATTACTTTATGAAAAGTACTTTAAAAAGATTTCAGAAGAGATAGGTGTTTTCAATAATCCGATTATTCTCAAATCTCTCGCTATTGTTTCATTTTTTGGTGTTGTTGACAGGAATAATGGAGAATTACAAAATGCGCTTTCGATTAAATTTGGTATTGATTGGAATGAGTTATGGAGTGCTATTATTGAACTTCACAATAGTGAAATATTAGATGTTTATTTAAATGAAATAGTTAAGGTATCAGATCAGGTTTTGGCAACATATGCTTTTTATAAGTGTTTTATTGATGAGCAGTCTGCACTTATTAATTATGCAGAATGGATTACTTCTTTTATGGAGAAGTTTTCAAAGAGAATTCGAATAACACTAGTCGATGTAAATAATACATTTGTTTATCATCATGTGAAAGACTTAGTATTACCTCATTTGAATGAAGTGACTAGACAGATAAATTCAGATGATGAATTATATGCTTTTTACAATCTGTTTTGGTTTTATAAAGGGCGTGATTGTTTACTGTATTTAAAAAAATGGATTGAAAGCCTTCCACAGGAAGAACAAAATGAGATACTTACTTTTAGTTATGTTCATAATAATCATACCAGAGCCTCAAAATATTTTGAACTTTTGGAAGGTTTTTGGAACCATCCAAATGAATTACTTAAACCATCAATTGAGCTTGCATTAACGTTATTAAACAAACAACCGAGTCGATTACCCGAAATATTAAAGTTTTTCCACGAAGATTTTAAGTACAAATTAGAGGACATCGAACACGGTTACATAAGACAAAATATGTTATTGGATATTTTGTTAGGTGAAAATTTAAGTGATAATGAAAAATCATTTGCAAATGGTATTTTCCTGAACTTATCCGCAACTATGTTTGGATGGCACTATTCACAAGTTACTTCAGCTAAAGGAAACGCATATACAATTTACAACTTTGACTTATACAAATCAGTTGAATTAACAAAATTAAGAGAGCGAAATCTAAATCAAGTATACCATTTGTTTGATCCGGAAAACAAACAAATCCAAAAAATACTAAATCAAATTATTTATACTGATGGGGATATTGATAAGAGTATTTATCTAGATGAATTACATCTTTATGAAAAAATCATTTCTGAAAAGCTGGATCGACAACAATATTCGCATTGCAAATTTGTCAGTGTGCTTGCAGAACATTTAGTAGAAGCTGGATATGAATACCCTGAATACTGGAGTACCTTTATCGAATCGGATATCCGAAAATTGTCTAAGTTTTTAAAGCCAAGCTGGGAATATAATGAAGGGAAGTCCTTTGAAGAATCTGAAAAGGAGAAGATAGAGGAGTTTGATGATTTTGTAAGGATAAATGATTGGGAGAGTTTAGAAAAGTTTCTTCTAAATATTGATGATTTATACAAACAGCGAAAAGACAATAATGACTGGGATTTAGGATCTGCCGTTACTGATATTTATATTTCCATAGCAAGAAAAAATAAATTTGAATTTGAAAACGCATTAAGATTATTCTTCAGTGGCAAAGTGCTTTTCCCATTACGATTAACGGTTATAAATGTAGCATTGTTAGAAAATATTTTGACAGGACATGAACTCCTGAACATAATAAGTGATTATGAACATAATGAACGATCATATTGGGAATTTGTCTCGTTAACTATGTTACCAAAGGAACAGATTGATGAAAGTTCCTTAGAATTACTGCTAAATATTTTCAAAAGTGCGGATGACTACATTTATATTCATAGGATGCTTGACTATGTTAAATATGAAGCTGTATTTGATAGCTATAAAGAAAAAAATTCGAAATTAGAAGATCATAACATTATCACTTACATAACAAGCATTATTCTGAATAAAGCTCGAAAAACAAGACGTAATTTTGGTTTTCATTTTTGTACAGAGTGCGCTTCTTTCTTTAATAACCATCCCCAACTTTTAAAAAATGCCTACTGGGTACAGCACGAGATTGATTCTCATTTTGATTACGATGGTAAAGAGTTAAAGGCAATACTGGATATCGACAGAAATTTTATTAATGATAGTTTAAAAAATGATGCGATTGGGCTAGATTATCCCTCTAAAATTAGATTAGAAAATGTAAATACTGATTGCCTCTGGGATTGTCCTGAATATGATGAATTAATTGAAGACTTATTGCTAACAATTTTAGATAGAGATGAATATATATTATTTATTGAAGATGATATTAGTTCCTTATTCCGATTTAAGAGTACTGATGAAAAGAGAGCTGAAAAAGTAAAAGCGTTGATAATTAAATTAACTCAGAAACACTCTAATAATGGAAAATTGCTCTTGCTGTTAATAGAAGTTGTCTACAGTAGTTCTAGAGATTGGTTTTTGGAATATTTTAAAGAATTCCTTTTGGTGATTAAGGACATTGAAATTACAAAACAAATTAGCTTTGGTAAATCTTCAAGTACGATCGGTAGTTGGGTTCCTGTATTTCAAAAGGAAATAGAATTTTATCAAGATATCTTAAGAATGATAAGTATATTACCTAATATACTAGACTATTCGGAGCATTTAGATTATTTTGAGCAAAGAATTATTTGGAAAAAGAATGACATTGTTAGGGAACAAAAGAGAGATTTTATGCAAGAATTTTATTAACAAAGGCTTCCTGTAACAGCTAAAACTTTCGTTAGGTGCAAAGAGCCAATCATGAAATCGATGCGTAACGGCACCGATTGCACTTAAGTCAAAAATGCGGTACTATTATCGTGGGCTAAAAGCAATAAAAGTTGGTATGAACGTTATAGTTTCACTACTAGTGTTGCATCAACAACGCCCTACCATGCTGAGACCCCTCCTTCGTCGAAATGACAAAGTAAGGTTTTCAATCAATGTTAACTTTTCTGCGAAGCTTTGCAAGTGCCGGCCCGCATTTATCGAAGTGCCCTATACTTTCTGGTATTAGTTGTACAATGGGCTATTGCCCAATCACAATTTATAATATTCTGATAAGTGCAGGAAAGTATAGGCCACTTCGTTGGCATAAGTTTTCAAGCCGGCAAAATTTTTGAAGCCTTGGAAAAAATTTCGGCTTGAAAACTGGTTTTGCCAAAGGCAAAAATGACATTTATGCGGGCCAAAAAGGCCCTTTCTTTTGGTTCATTTTCTTTGGGCCAGCAAAGAAAATGAACAAAGGTCTTGCAACAGAAATAGGTCTGGCAGAAAACAAAAGGTCTTATGAATAGAATTCTAAAATGTTCAATCAATGCTTGCTGTTCTGCGAAGCCACGCAAGTGCCGGCCCGCATATGTAGTCATAAGTTTCGCTAGCCGCATAAAATCCTGAAGCCTTGGAAGGATTTTCGGCCAAGCGAAACTGGTTTTGCCGAAGGCAAAAATGACCTTTTATGCGGGCCAAAAAGGCCCTTTCTTTTGGTTCGTTTTCTTTGGGCCCGCAAAGAAAATGAACAAAAACGTGAATCAACAGCAATAGGTCATGTAGAAACCAAAACATCTTATGAAAAACTTGTCATGCTGACAAAGGAAGCATCGCGTGATTTAAGCACCATGATGATGAGATTTAGCTTCGCTGAACTTACGTTTCTCCTTCGTCGAAATGACAAAATAAGACTTTCAATCAATGTTTACTGGTCTGCGAAGCCGAGCAGAACTTGATTAAAATCATTCAATATTCAAAATTTCTTATTTGGGCCAGCAAAGAAAATGAACAATGTTGTTTCAACAGAAATAGGTCAGACAGAACGCAAGAGGTCTTATGAAAAGCAATATAAAAACAATGTACAAATGTTGAATTTATATCAACATTAAACCTATGTAACGTTCCAACATTACAAACATTACAACTTTCAACTGATCAAAGCCAGCAAGCTGGCTTTGATCAAATCCTAAACAACACCGCAAACAAAAATCGGTTTTCCAATTTGACCAAATCGGGTTGCCAATTGGCGGGTAGGGGGGTGGTGGTGTAGCCCGTTGGGGAGGTGACGCCGCCGCTGCCGGCAAAATACGGTACGTTGGCTTCGCGGTGGATGAATTCCACGCGGAAGGTAAAGCTTTGGTTGGGCATCCAATCAAAATTGGTCGAGCAGTCCCAGCCTTTGAAGTCGTCGCCTGGGTTGGCACTAAATGGATGGGTGCCTGCCGTTTGGGTTGGGTTGTTCGGATTGGGCAAAGGGCTGGCATCGCCGGTGGGGTACAAAACCAAATAACGCCCCGGATTGGTCATCATGCCACCGCCGATGGTCCATGCGAACACATTTTTGGCAAACCACACCCGGTGATACACCATGCCACTGATAAAATACTGCGACGGATTGGCATCGTTGCCGTTAAATCCGCCCACGCCGTCGCCTTGTTCAAAACCGACATCGACTGTTGAAGAAAAGGCCATTTTACTAATGCCCGTTGCCTTGGGTTGGTTGTAATAGCGCACCAACAAGCTGTTGTCGGAATGAAACCGCATCCGATTGGGCAAACCAGCCGCATCGGTGCCGTAATAATCATTGGACAATAATTTGACCGCTTCAGTCGGGCACCACGTTATATTGCCCCCAAAGCCCGGCATGTTGTTGAACTTGCCGTAACTCTGCCAACCATTAATGAGCCAAGCTTCTACTTTGAGGTGTTTGGTTGGGAACATTTGCACGCGCACCCCATTAAAAAACCAAGGGGTATTGTCGGAGGTAAACGAGGCTTGGTAAGCCCAATTTTCTACTTGGTAATACGAATTCAAACCGATGTACGACATAAACATCCCCGCATCGACATTAATGCCGTACCATTTGTTAAAATGATAGCCCGCGTATGCTTCAGACAAATAGCGGTATACATTGTCCAATTGGTATTGGCCTTTATACACGCTGTAATCGTTGCGCGGAATCACGGTAGAACGCGTGCCAAATTGCAGCATGATTTTGGCCCGGGCGCCTTCATAATTAAATTCGCCGCCCAAATTGGCACTCGACACCTGAATTTCATTGTTGCGCGCCAAAGCCGTGGAACCCACTACGGTGTTGTCAATTGGGTTGTTAAAGGAATGGGTGTAATTGGCATCGAGCATGACGCTGCCCGTAAAATATTTGGTGGCTAACACCGGCGGTGATGTGCGGCGGTCCGAGCCGTTTTGCCACGATTGGTCTTGGCCTTCAAAAGGGATTTTATCGGCTAGGGTATCTTTGGTAATGGTAGTTTGCGCTTGCAAGGTCAAGCTACAAGCGGCTATTACTGCGGTGGTAATTATTTTAGGTAAAGGCATTGCTACATTTTAAAATGATCGAAGAGGGTCCAAATACAGGAACAATCAATTCCATTAACACGTGTTTAATGGGTTGCAAAATTAAGTTAATTTATCAGCAAAACACTTTTGAAACGGGCAATTATTACTTTCGTCAGATAGCTATTTTTTGTAGTTAATCCATTTTTGATTGATTACTTTTGGCACATGAATCCCATCAAAGAAGCCGAATTGTACCGCCAATTGGTGCAGCATTTTCCATTTACCCCCACGCATTGTCAAACGCTGTTTATGCAGCGCTTTGCTGCCTTTATGGCACGAGAGGCACAAGACGGCATGTTTGTGTTGCGGGGGTATGCAGGAACGGGTAAAACCTCTTTGATGATGGCGCTGACCGAAGTATTGCCCAAGCAAAAGCGAGGCGTTGTGTTATTGGCCCCCACAGGCAGGGCCGCCAAAGTAATGGCTGGCTACACGGGCAAGCAGGCGCAAACCATTCACCGCCGCATTTATTTTACCCGCAAAGACAAGGCAGGCGGCATGGCTTTTACTTTGCAACCCAACAAATTCAAAAACACCTTGTTCATCGTTGATGAAGCCTCGATGATTGCCGATCAGCCCACCGATGCCAAAAGTGGTTCAGGCAGCACTTTGCTTGACGACCTCATTATTTTTGTGTACAGCGGATCGGGTTGCCAACTATTGTTTTTGGGCGATACGGCCCAGTTGCCGCCCGTTCATGCCACTTTTAGTCCTGCCTTGCATGCCGATTATTTGCGCAAAAACTTTAGCATGGAAGTGGTTGAGGTGGAACTCAATGAGGTGATGCGGCAGGCCGAAGATTCGGGTATTTTGGCCAATGCCACCGAATTGCGGCAGGCCTTTCAGGATGATTTTTGGGATGCATTCACCTTTCAGTGCGACCATTTTCCAGACATTTACCGCATGACCGATGCCTTTGACATTCAAGATGCCATACAGCAAGCCTATTCAGAATATGGCCCTTCGGATACGTGTTTTATAGTGCGGTCAAACAAAAGAGCCAATCAGTACAACCAACAAATTCGAACCCGCATTTTGTCGCGCGAAAGCCAATTGAGTGTGGCCGATTTGGTCATGGTGGTTAAAAATAATTACTTCTGGCTCGACGACACCTCAGAGGCGGGTTTTATTGCCAATGGCGATGTGCTGGAAGTGCTGCGCATTGAAAAATACAGTGAATTGTACGGCTTTCATTTTGCACATGTACAGGTACAAATGATTGATTACCCCGCCCAAAAACCTTTTGAAGCCGTGCTGCTGCTGGACACCTTAACCAGCGAATCGCCCTCGTTAACCTACGCAGAATCGAATCGGTTGTACCAAGAAGTGCTGCAAGATTATGCCGATGAAAAATCGGGTTATAAACGCCTGCAAAAAATCAAAGGCAATCCGTATTTCAACGCCTTACAAATCAAATTTTCGTACGCCGTCACTTGCCACAAAGCGCAAGGCGGACAATGGCCCATTGTGTTCATTGAACAACCCTATTTGCCCAATGGCCCCGATGCCGATTTTATCCGTTGGCTATATACCGCACTGACAAGGGCGCAGCAAAAGGTTTATTTGTTGGGGTTTCAGGACAGTTTTTTTTAGTCAAAAGGCGAAAGGCGAAAGTCAAAAGTTTGAATGAGGAATGTTGCTGGTAAGGTACTAGAATAGGTGTGCTAATTTCTTTCAGATTTTCAATCAATGTTAACTGGCGTGCGAAGCTTTGCAAAAGCCGGCTCGCATTTATCGAAGTGCCCTATACTTTCTAGTACTAGTTGTAAAATGGGCTATTGACCAATCACAATTTATAATATTCTGATAGGTGCAGGAAAGTATAGGCCACTTCGTTGGCATAGCTTTTACAAGCCGCAAAAATCCTGAAGCCTTGGAGGGATTTTGGCTTGTAAATGAGGTTTTGCCAAAGGCAAAAATGACATTTATGCGGGCCAAAAAAGGCCCTTTCTTTTGGTTCGTTTTCTTTGGGCCAACAAAGAAAATGAACAAAGGTCAATCAATGTTTACTGGTCTGCGAAGCTTAACTGTTGCGGCCCGCATTTATCGAAGTGCCCTATACTTTCTGGTATTAGTTGTAAAAAGGGCTATTGCCCAATCACAATTTATAATATGCTGATAAGTGCAGGAAAGTATAGGCCACTTCGTTGGCATAGGTTTTCAAGCCGGCAAAAATCCTGAAGCCTATGATATATAGAGGAGGACTTCCAGTGGAAGTCCGGGACTACCCTTGTTATAAATTTAATTGTTGAAATTTTAGAAAGTAGTTTTTAGAAAAGGGTTTTTCGGCTTGTAACATCACCACTAAAAACCAGTTTGCGAAGCAAACACAAATAAAAAAAGGTGATTCAAGCTGACCATTAAAAAAAAATATTAAAGGCAGCTTAAACTGGTTTTGCCAAAGGCAAAAATGACATTTATGCGGGCCAAAAAGGCCCTTTCTTTTGGTTCGTTTTCTTTGGGCCAGCAAAGAAAATGAACAAAAAAAGTGAATCAGCAGAAAGACGTCTTGCATAAAAGAGAACGTCTAATGAAAAGCACTTTTATTATCAATCAATGTCAAGTCGCCTGCGAAGCCCCGCAAGATTGGTTTGTTTTTTAACTTTCTTCTTTAAAAAACAATTTTGTATTTTTACAACATTGAAAAAATATATGTCATGAAAACACTCCTCTTCACCATTTTATGCATCGCAACGCTGCAAGCCCAAACTGCCAAAGCCGATCAAATTTTGGGCGTTTGGCTTAGTGAAAACAAAGAAGGTAAAATTGAAATTTACAAAACGGCTTCCAATACTTATTGCGGTAAAATAGTGTGGAGCAAGAATTTCTATGAAGCCGATGGCAAAACCTTACGCAAAGACCAACACAACAAGGACGAAAGTTTACGCAGCCGCCCCATTAAAAACATGGTCATTTTAACTGATTTTGTTTTTGAGGATGGGCACTGGGAAGACGGCCATATTTATGATCCCAAAAATGGCAAAACGTATAGTTGCACCATTAAACTAGAAGGGGATGCGCTGCATATTCGCGGTTTTATTGGTATTTCATTGCTTGGGCGCACCACCATTTGGACGCGGACAACTAAATGATAAGGATATTATTTAGTTGTATTCTAGAGCTTTTATAGTCCAAAAAAGTATGATATTTCATCGCAAAAATATATCCTTCTCCACATTTATTTATGAATATTTCATTACTTCTTTTTTACTTTTAGTATTTATAATTATGGCAACTATCATCGCCATAATTGTTACAGGCAGTAGAGAAGTAGGCATGGTTTATGGCGTTTTAGTTGGTTTTGGATTAGGACTTATTGTGTTTTATTTACTTCGGGGTCAGTTTAGTTTTGCGTGGACAATTTTACAATTGATATTTAACACTTTAATCACCGCTTTGCTATTTTATGGTGCATTAATAATCTATCAGAATATGGACAGAACTGATGTTTTGTCAGATTATGTGTTGGTTTTTATTTCAGTGCCATTTCTTATTTCAATTAACAAACAATTGCTTGATATTTTAACTGTAAAATTAATTGGAGGGAATCGAGTGAAGTGAATCATTCATTTTTTGCAGTTTATATGGTACCTTAAATAATATAGGAAGTTTGACTTTTTAAACTAGTTTGATTAATCCTGATGTTTTGAATTTTGAAATTGTATTGTGCTTGGAATATTCGGTTGAGTTTTCCGTTGAAAATTGATTTGTCATTTTTCAACATAAATATAGTACACAAAAAAAAACCGGCTCAATGGCCGGTTTCGTATTTTGGGTTGAACCACTCTATGATCTTAATTGCGCTTCGCAATTCGTTTCGAGTTGTTTTTGAATTTTACCCATAATCTTTTCAATTTGCACATCTGTGAGTGTCTTTTGCGGATCTTGCAACGTAAAACGCAGGGCATACGACTTGCTGCCTTCGGGCAATTTGTCGCCTTCATATACGTCAAACAAAGTGATGTCTTGCAGCAACGATTTCTCGGCCATGCGTGCATTTTGGTATAAGGTTTCAAACGTCATGTTTGCAGGAATGAGCAAAGCCAAATCGCGGCGTACTTCTGGGAATTTTGATGGTTCCACAATGCGAATTTTAGGACTCACCGCCTTCGCCATGGCACTCCAATTGAGGTCGGCGTAAAGCACTTCTTGTTTGATGTCAAAGGCTTTGGCAATTTTCTTTTTCACCACGCCCAATTCGGCAATCACATCATTGTTGTAGACCAACGCAATCCCTTCTGAAAACACATCGGTGGTAAGCGGTTTGGTTTCTAATTTGGTGATGCCCAATCGTTCAAACAAAGTCATTACGATGCCTTTAAGCTGAAAAAACGTCACTTCTTCTGAAGTTCGGTTCCAATGCTCTGCGCTTTGTTGCCCAGTTAAAAACAAACTCAAATGCTTGTTTTCTTCGTAGCCTGAAAGCAATTTGTGGTAGGTTTTCCCAAATTCAAACAGCTGGAGGTCTTGGTTTTTTCGGTTGCAGTTAAAGGCCACTGCTTCCAAACCTGAGAACAACAACGATTGACGCATCGCGGCCAAATCTTGGCTCAACGGATTTAATATGGTGACTTGGTTTTCTGGTTTTAATAACGAGCTCAACGCCGCATATTGCGGGCTTGTCAATGAATTGTTCATCATTTCATTGAAACCCAAAGCCGTTAGTTGGTTGGCGGTAATTTGTTGAATGTGGTGTTCGTCGGTACGGCCAATTCGTGACATGGTGGCATGCACTTTCTTTGAAAACTGAATGGCATTGTAGCCATACACCCGCAGAATTTCTTCAATGACATCCACTTCTCGTTGCACATCGACCCGATACGAGGGAATGGTTAAGCCCAAGCCCGCGTCAGACATGCTATTTACTTTAATGTCAAGCGATGCTAAAATATTTTTAATGGCCTCTTTGGGCAATTCTTGGCCAATGAGTCGGAATGTTTTTTCAAAATTTAAAAACACACTGAAATCTTCGATTTTCTTGGGGTACAAATCAATCAAATCGGAAGTGATTTCGCCACCAGCTACTTCTTTGATTAGGAGCGCCGCTCGTTTTAAAGCGTATTCAGTGATGTTTGGGTCAATGCCGCGCTCAAATCGGAACGACGCATCGGTGCTCAAAGCCTGTCTTTTGGCTGTTTTCCGAATAGACACGGGGTTGAAATAGGCGCTTTCTAAAAACAAAGTCGTAGTTTCTGCATTTACACCCGAATCTTTTCCGCCTAACACACCAGCAATGCACAACGCATTCTTGTCATCGGCGATCACCAAATCGTCTTCATGCAATTTGCGTTCCAGGTCATCTAGCGTTATGATGGTTTCTTTTGCTTTTGCTTTGCGAACGACAATTTTACCGTGAATTTTGGACGCATCAAAAGCGTGTAATGGTTGGCCAAAGGCGTGTAAAATATAGTTGGTTACATCGACAATGTTGTTTTTCGGGCTAATGCCAATGGCGCTGAGGCGGTTTTGCAACCAAGCAGGCGACGGTTTTACCGTGATTCCAGAAATGGTCAGTCCGCAATATCTTGGAACCAATTTGTCGTCTTGTACGGCTATGTCAATTTTCAGGGTTCGTTTGTCGACCCTAAAAGTACTTGCCGACGGGCTAATAAGTTCTAAGTTGTTGTTTTTGAGTAATAAGCGCGCGCGTAAATCGCGGGCAACACCCAAATGACTCATGGCATCGGCGCGGTTCGGCGTGAGTCCAATTTCAAAAACTTCGTCATTTTCAATTTGAAATACTTCAGCGCAAGGGGTGCCAACGGCCCATTTCGCATCGAGTACCATAATACCATCATGGCTCGCTCCCAATCCCAATTCGTCTTCGGCGCAAATCATGCCATGGCTTTCTTGCCCACGGATTTTTCCTTTTTTGATTTCAAATGGTTTCCCTTCGCCATCAAACAAGGTGGTGCCAATGGTAGCCACAGCCACCTTTTGACCAGCGGCCACATTGGGGGCGCCACAAACAATCGGCAATAGTTCCGTTGCTCCGATATTCACTTTGGTGATGCTTAATCGGTCGGCATCGGGGTGTTTTTCGCAGTGAACGACTTCGCCCACCACAACGCCTTGCAAGCCGCCTTTCACAGATTGATAGGTTTCAATGGCTTCCACTTCGAGGCCCAAATCGGTTAAGATGTCGGCAATTTCTGTTGAAGGCAAATCAATTTTTAAATATTGCTTCAGCCAATTATAGGATATTTTCATTCAGAACTATTAGGTGATTTTCCCAATAAATTGGGAGTGTGTTATCATTTGATTTAAGCCCGCAAAGATACAATCTTGCTTTTTAGCATCCAATCATTTTTCCCCGTAAAACCTTTCTTTTTTCTGTTCTTATATGACTGCTATGTGAATAAAAAAATGGTATTTTCGTGCCTGAACAACACCCAATCTGCTATGTGTTTTTTTATCGGAATTCAAGAGAAGCCTGAATTTATAGCCAAAAGGTACCAACGAAAGGCGGATCCAATTGCCTCATTTACACCGCAAACACAAATCAATGGGTTTGCTTTTCCGGCCATGCCGTTGGTTTGTAATGATAAAGAAGAGCTTGTTTTTGGAAATTGGGGCTTGCTGCCCACTTGGCAACATGACCAACAAAATGCCAAATTCACGTTAAACGCCCGCCTAGAAACCATTCACCAAAAACCCAGTTTTAAAGAATCGGTGCAGCAACGCTGCCTGATTCCGGTGACTTGCTTTTACGAATGGCGGCACGAAGGTAAATTGAAACGGCCGTACATCATTCAAAGTAGTGAGCAAGCCATTTTTTCATTAGCTGGATTGTACAGTGATTGGGTTACAACTGAAGGAAATATAATGCGCACTTTCACCATTTTGACTACCTCGGCCAACCCGATGATGCAGCACATTCACAACACCCAACAGCGCATGCCCGTGGTGTTGAAACAAGCCGATGAGGTCGCCTATTTAAACGAAATGCCCCTAGCGTCATTTGCATTTCCCTATGAGGCACCGTTGATAGCTTTTTAGCAAAAGGGCTATAAAGCCTTTGTTTTCTTCGCTTTTTTGGTCGTTGCTTTAAAAGTAAAAGCCACCGCTGCCAAAGGCGGCACCACTACCGAAGCCGAAAATGCTTTGCCATTCCATGGTTCCTGATCGGTTGAGATGGCTTTCGGATTGTGTACACCACTGCCCCCATATTTTTGGGCATCCGAATTAAATACTTCAGTCAAAGTGCCTTCAAACGGAAGTCCGATGCGGTATTGAGCCCTTACCAGTGGGGTAAAGTTGGCAATCACTATTACATATTCTGTTTCTGAATTTCCTTTGCGGAGATATGACAATACTACGTTTTCTTGGTCGCCGTAATTGATCCATTCAAATCCGTCTTGGCTAAATTGTTTTTCGTACAAGGCTGGATATTGGCGGTATAAAGCATTCAAATCGGCCACACATTGTTGGATCCCCGTGTGCATCGGGTTGTTGAGCACATGCCAATCCAAACTCGTTTCAAAATTCCATTCTTCTTGTTGGCCAAATTCGCCACCCATAAACAACAATTTTGCTCCGGGGTGAGTAAACATATAGCCATATAGCAGCCTTAAATTGGCAAATCGCTGCCAATCGTCGCCGGGCATGCGGCCCAATATTGATTTTTTGCCATACACGACTTCGTCATGCGACAAGGGCAGCATGAAATTTTCGGTAAAGGCATACGTCATTGAAAAACTGATGTCGTTGTGGTGGTAACGTCTGTAAACAGGGTCTTTTTTGAAGAATTCCAAGGTGTCGTGCATCCAACCCATCATCCATTTCATGCCAAATCCCAAGCCGCCCATAAAGGC
Organism: Flavobacterium sp. BFFFF2; assembly: GCA_002256385.1. Lineage (GTDB taxonomy): Bacteria > Bacteroidota > Bacteroidia > Flavobacteriales > Flavobacteriaceae > Flavobacterium. Next base: position 5,721 of record NKJD01000021.1, on the reverse strand, counting down.
AGGTCTGGAAACCATCGGGAACGAGGTGCTTTCTTCGGCTATGGTCTGAATTCCTACATTCATACCATAAGCTGCTTCGTTGAGGTCTTTCAAAAAGCTGATGACCTCTAAGTTTTCGCGGCCACCCAATTGGTTGGGTTCCCATTCGCCATCGTTTCTAGAATAATCCAAATAAAGCATCGAGGCCACCGCATCAACCCGCAGGCCGTCGGCATGGTATTGTTGCAACCAAAAAATGGCATTACTAATTAAAAAGGAACGTACTTCATTGCGCCCATAGTTGAAAATCAAGCTTTTCCAATCAGGGTGATAGCCTCGGCGGCGATCGGGGTGTTCATATAAATTGGACCCATCAAAAAAGCCCAAACCGTGTGCATCTTCAGGGAAATGTGACGGCACCCAATCCAAGATAACACCGATGCCTGCTTGGTGCAGTTTGTCCACCAACACCATGAAGTCTTGCGGTTTGCCAAAACGCGAAGTCGGGGCAAAGTATCCGACCAACTGATAGCCCCACGACGGATCGTAGGGGTATTCCATAATGGGCATGAATTCGACATGCGTAAAGTTCATTTTTTGCAAATAAGCCACCAAATCGTCGGCCAACTCCAAATAACTTAACGAGCGGTTTTGCTCGGTGTTGCGCTTCCAAGAACCCAAATGCACTTCGTACACCGAATAGGGTTTGTCAAGGCGGTTGATTTCCGCTCTTTTGGCCATCCAATCGGCATCTTTCCACGAATAATCGATGTTCCAAACAACAGAAGCTGTATGTGGCGGGGTTTCGCAATATAGGGCAAACGGATCGGCCTTTTCGGTGACGATGCCGCCATTATTGGATTGAATTTTAAATTTATAGGTTTCGCCTTGTTCCACGCCGGGAATAAAACCTTCCCAAATGCCCGAACTATCCCAACGGACATGCAAAGCATGTTCGCCCTGAATCCAATAGTTAAAATTGCCAATCACTGAAACGGACCGAGCCGAGGGGGCCCAAACGGCAAAATAAACGCCTTTGACGCCATCGACTTCAATGAGGTGGGCACCCAGTTTTTCGTAAAGTTTAAAATGTTTGCCAGCTTTGAACAATTCGATGTCAAAATCTGTAAAGAGGGAATGATGCTGTACGGGATTCATAAGGGTTGCGTGCTAATTATGAACTCCAAATATAAGCACCTGAGCCGCTTTGACAAGTCATTTTGGAAAAAAAAGTATGAGACTGACTTTTCCTATTGAATGATCAACTCGTTTTACGCCCCCAAACTATCCAAAGCGGCCAACGCGGCCTGAACCGATTTGATGCGGTCAATGGTGAGCAGCAAACGCAAGCCATTTTTGGTCATTTTTTCTTTGAGCTTCATCTGATGAGGCACTTTTAATACTGCCTGTAAAAGCAGCTGAAAAGCATTTGATTGATAGTATTCAGATTGTTGATCGGCAATAAAATAGCCAATGAATTGTCCTTGTTTTAAAATAATTTTCTCTATGCCCATGGCCATCGCTTTTTGCTTCAATGCCATGCTGCACACCAATTCTTCGGCCTCTTTGGGCAAGGGGCCAAACCGATCAATCAATCGTTGGCGGTAGGCCGCCCGTGCTTCATCGGAGGTGAGCGCATTCAATTCATTGTACAAAATCAGGCGTTCTGACACCGTATTAATGTAACTATCAGGGAACAACCATTCTAAATCGGTGTCAATTTGCACTTCGCGCACAAACTCTTTGGGCCCTTCATTTTCATCGGTGAACAACTCCTTAAACTCATTGTCTTTGAGTTCTTCAATGGCTTCGTTCATGATTTTTTGATAGGTTTCAAAGCCAATATCATTCATGAACCCACTTTGTTCAGCTCCCAACAAATCGCCAGCCCCTCGAATTTCGAGGTCTTTCATGGCAATGTTAAACCCACTGCCCAATTCGTTGTATTGTTCCAAAGCTTGGATGCGTTTGCGCGCCTCTTCGGTCATGGACGAGTACGGTGGACAAATAAAATAACAGAAAGCTTTTTTGTTGCTGCGCCCCACGCGACCCCGCATTTGGTGCAAATCGGACAAACCAAATTGGTGGGCTTGGTTAATAAAAATGGTATTTGCGTTGGGCACATCCAAGCCACTTTCAATAATGGTGGTGGCTACCAGCACATCAAAATCGCCATTCATAAAGCCCAACATGAGTTCTTCGAGTTTGGCCCCTTCCATTTGGCCATGTCCAATACCGACGCGCGCATCGGGCACCAACCGCTGGATCATGCCCGCCACTTCGCGGATGTTTTCAATGCGGTTATTGATGAAAAACACTTGCCCATTGCGCTGCAATTCATATACAATGGCATCGCGTATCACTTCTTCGTTAAATCCAATTACCTGCGATTCAATCGGATACCGATTGGGTGGCGGTGTTGTAATCACCGATAAATCGCGTGCGGCCATTAGCGAAAACTGCAAGGTTCTTGGAATGGGGGTGGCGGTCAAAGTCAACGTATCTACGTTGTGCGCTATGATTTTGAGTTTGTCTTTGACATTGACCCCAAATTTTTGTTCTTCGTCAATAATCAAAAGGCCCAACTCTTTGTATTGCACGTTTTTATTCACCAATTGGTGGGTGCCAATTAGGATGTCGACCTTGCCTTCGGCCAAGTCTTTGAGGGTTTCTTGCTTTTGTTTGGCGGTTCTAAAACGGTTCAAATAGCCCACGGTTACCGGCATGTCTTTGAGTCGTTCGGTAAAAGTGCGGTAATGCTGGTAGGCCAAAATGGTGGTCGGCACCAATATGGCCACTTGCTTGCCATTGTCCACCGCTTTAAAAGCAGCGCGAATGGCCACTTCCGTTTTGCCAAACCCCACGTCGCCACAGACCAAACGGTCCATGGGGCGGTCGCGTTCCATGTCTGCTTTTACATCTTGGGTGGCTTTTAACTGGTCGGGGGTATCTTCGTATATAAAGGAACTTTCGAGTTCTTTTTGCAAATAACTATCGGGCGCACAGGCAAATCCCCGTTCGAGGCGCCGTTTGGCGTACAATTGAATCAGGTTAAAAGCAATGTGTTTGACACGGGCTTTGGTTTTCTGTTTTAAAGCTTTCCAAGCCGATGATCCTAACTTGTAAATTTTGGGTGTCACACCATCTTTGCCATTGAACTTGGCAATTTTATGCAAAGCGTGAATACTCACATAGACGATGTCGTTGTCGGCATATACCAATTTAATGGCCTCTTGGGTTTTGCCATCCACTTGGATTTTTTGCAAACCGCCAAAGCGGCCAATGCCGTGGTCGATATGGGTAACATAATCGCCCACTGTCATGGCATTCAACTCGTTGAGTGTAAATTGGCTCTTTTTGGTGTTGGCGCCTCTTAATTGAAATTTGTGGTAGCGTTCAAATATTTGGTGGTCGGTGTAACAGGCAATTTGCAAAGCTTCATCTATAAAACCTTCAAACAACGGAAACACCAAGGTCGTGTATTGCTTTCCCAAACTGTCGTGCTGGGCTTCATCGATGCTTTCAAAAATATCGTGAAATCGGGCGGCTTGGCTTTCGTTGGTGCAGCACAATACATTGCGCAACCCATCGGCGTGGTTTTCTTGTAAATTGTTTAATAACCACTCAAATTGTTTGTTGAACGAGGGCTGTGGTTTGCAGTGAAACTCTTGCGTCAAATCGGCTTCAAAAACCGGATTCGAGCCCAGTTCAATGCGCCTGAATCGCTCGCAGTCGCGCAGCCATTGCGTGCCATTGACAAATAAGGCCTCGGGTTCGGGTCGTTTTAATTCGGTGTCTAATTTGGCAAAAGCCTCTTGTGCTTTTTGGTAAAATTGGTCTAATTGGTCTTTACTGGCAGCGGTGTTGGCCAAAACCAACAGGGTGTTTTCGGGCAAATAATCGAGTACCGAAATGCGGTTTTGCAGCCACTCTTTTTGGGCAATATTGGGTACAATGGTAATTTTTTTCTGGCTAGCAACGGACAGCTGCGTGCTTAAATCAAAGGTGCGAATGCTGTCAATTTCATTGCCAAAAAACTCCAACCGATACGGATAGTCATTGGAGAATGAAAACACATCGACGATACCGCCACGTACCGAAAACTCGCCGGGTTCGCTCACAAAATCGACCCTTTTAAAATCGTATTCAAACAACACTTCATTCAAAAAATCGAGCGACAACTGGTCGCCCACCTGAATGCTTTGGGTGTGTTGCTTGAGCTCGCGTTGGGTCACTACTTTTTCAAACAAAGCCTCGGCATAACTAACTATGATCCAAGGTTTCTTGGTCTGATTGATGCGGTTCAACACTTCGGCCCGCAACAAGATATTGGCATTGTCGGTATCTTCAAATTGATAAGGCCGGCGGTACGAGGAAGGATAAAATAATACAGATTCCATGCCGAGCATCTGCTCCAAATCGTTGCTGTAATAGGCGGCTTGTTCCTTGTTTTCGGCCAACAATACCATGGGTTTGTTGGTGTTTTTAAAAAATCCTTGCAAGTAAAAAAGCAGCGAGGAACCCGCCAGCCCTTTCCAATGCAGGGTGGAAAATGGGGCTTCAACCACCGATTGTGACTTTCGCAATAATGATGATTCTTGAAAAAGTCGTAAAAGTTCAACCGTTTGCATTTATCGTAAAGGCTTTGAAATGGAAGGAATGGCGCGGGTGGTGTCTTTCATTTGCCTCATATCTGATTCGCCTTCTTCCACTGGAATGCGTTGTTTTACTTCCCATTCATTGGCTTCAGACACGATGGAACCAATTTCTGCATTAATCTCTTGAATGGTTTCCTTGATTTCTTTGATGGGCAATGGGTTCAACCGCAAATATTGATTGAGCATCGTAACGCGTGTTCTCAGCGCACTCATGCGGGCTTTCATCGCTGGTTTTTGGTACGAATAAGGAAGTTGAAATTCCGCCTCGTAGCTCAATCGAGTGAGCAAAATGGCTTTTTCACGAAAATTATCGATGCGCAAAGCAGGTGCTTGCGACAATTCGCGCAAGAAATTTTGCCATGCGGGCCAAGGTTGTTGGGTTGATCCGGAACTGCGCGCTTCTTGAATGTTCGGAAATTGCCAATTCTTGGTCAATTCACGCAATAATTCATCCATTTTGGCATCGGCCTGCTGCTGCACGACTAATCGATCTGGCCCTTCTTTTTCGCGGCAACTACTAATCAGCATGCTTACAAAAAGGACTTTTACAAATAAATTACTGCGGCAAAAAGAGGTGGCTGTCATACATGGAGGAATTGCAATTCCGACCACAAAAATACAAGGAACGGGGAAATAATGAGCAATTTGGAAATGAGATAATTTGGAAATGAGATAATTTGGAAATGAGATAATTTGGAAATGAGGTAATTTGGTAACGTCAAAAATGATGACAGACATTATTGAGTATATTAACCCGTTGGGTGAAATTAATTGATTTGAATTTTGATATTATTAATTGGTCTGTCAAATATGAATTTGTTGATATATTGAACCAATGTTAATGCTGTAATTTTTGCCAATATTCTGGTTTTAAAGCCCTCGAAAGATTTTGCATAATTGTTTCTTATTTTGAATTGATCACATAATTGTGAGAACAATGTTTCAATTCTTTTTCTTGCCTTTCTAAAGATATATGGCTGTTTTACATACCCTTTTTGATTCATTCTCATTGGTGTCTCCAAAATGATATTTGCCGATTGAAATAAATCTATTTGTTGAGTGGAAGACAGATAACCTTTATCCC
>NKJD01000020.1 GCA_002256385.1 Flavobacterium sp. BFFFF2 | reverse complement strand
ATTTATGATCAAACAACTAAAATCAGTTTTTATAAAAGCTAACCTAGAACTAAACAGCGGAAAATATCTCAGCAAAGAAGCATTCATCAATCAATTAAATGTTGCTTGAGTTTTTCAGCAGACCCTACATAGACATTGTTTTAAGAGACTAAAACTATTCTAAAAGAAATGATCCTGTTAGAGTATAAAATCTTTTAAAACGTACCCTATTGAAGTTCTGGTTTCTTTAATAAGTATATTTTAGAAGAATACTCAGAACTAAACAAAGCTTTAATATTAGAGAATAAACCTACAAAAAAGGCTTTAATAACATTGCCACTTCCTGATTGATACTTTTCAGACAACATGGAAACGTAAAAACTATCAAACCACATAGGTTTTGTTGATTCCCACATCAGTCCATTTTCTCTAGCCAATCGTTTTATGGATGGTTCCGAAAAATGCCACAAATGTCTTGGCACATCGTACGCTGCCCAATATTGCTTATAATGTTGTGCATCAAATGATTTAAAATTTGGCACTGCAATGATTAAAAAACCGCCAGGCTTAAGAATAGCTTGAAAAACCTTTAGCTGATCTTCATAATCTGGAATGTGCTCCAGTACATGCCAAAGTGTAATGGCATCTACCGAATCTTTTTCGATAACTTGTAAATCATCAATTAAATGAATTCCTTTTTCAATGGCTTTATTTCTAGGTTTTTCACCTGGCTCAAATCCAATTCCTTGAAAACCAAATTGATTTATCACATTCAAAAAATCTCCTGTTCCTGCGCCAACATCCAAAACAGTTCCCCTAATATTATTGTTTACTAATAATTTAGCCTTTTGTTTTAGTGTATAACGCTTCACAAATTGATACAGCTTTTCAATAAGTGTTCTGGCGTGATCTGTATGCGAAATATAATCTTCTGATTGATAATAAGAAGAGAGGGTGTCTGAAGAAGGCTGAGGAACTGTAATCAACATATCTTGTTGTTGATTCCACTCTAAACTAAACTTTTCATGACTTACCGAAAAGTCATTTACCGATTCAAGAAAAGGTGTTTTCATTCTAATTATATCATCGTTAAAAATGGAATTCACTGATTTTTATATAAACAAAACGAATTATGAGTTGCTCAACTCGTTGTAACTAATTTTAAAAAAACCAGACTTTACTGGGGATCACGTAGCTTGTTTCACGTGAAACATTAACGTCCCATATATATTAGCAATACAGAAATATCACTTGGCGAAACACCGCTGATTCTCGATGCTTGAGAAATTGAAACCGGTTTCAAAGCATTCAATTTTTGTTTGGCTTCAATTGACATCGACTTAATTTTACTGTAATCAAAATTCTCAGGAATACGAACGTCTTCTAAACGAGTTAACTTTTCCGCATTAAGCCTTTCCTTTTCAATATAACCAGCATACTTTACTTGGATTTCAGCTTGTTCAATTATTTCTTCATCTAAATGCTTCTCGTTAATATATTCCTGAACTTTTAAAAATCCACGAATATCAGACAAATCAATTTGAGGCCTAGAGAATACTTTAAACATCTTATCGGATTGTGTCATTAAAGAACTTTCCTTCTGCTCCAAAACTGGGTTTGCTTCTTCTGGCGATAAACTGGTGTTTTTAAAAAATTGCACCATCTGTTCACTTTTCTCGAGTTTTTCCTCCATTCTTCTCAAACGAGCTTCTGAAGCTAAACCAATTTCATATCCTTTCGGAGTTAATCTAAAATCGGCATTATCTTGTCGAAGTAAGGTCCTAAATTCGGCTCGCGAAGTAAACATTCGATAAGGCTCTTCTGTTCCCTTCGTAATTAAATCATCTATAAGGACACCAATATAAGCTTCGTCCCTTTTTAAAATTAACGGATCTTTTTCAAGTACTTTTAAAGCAGCGTTTATTCCTGCCATTAATCCCTGCGAAGCTGCTTCTTCATAACCAGTTGTTCCATTAATTTGACCTGCAAAAAACAAGCCTTTTAAAATCTTGGTTTCAAGCGTGTGCTTTAATTGAGTAGGAGGGAAGTAATCATATTCAATAGCATAACCAGGCCTGAAAAACTTAACTTTTTCGAAACCAGCAACAGCAGATAACGCTTTGAATTGAACGTCCTCAGGTAATGAGGTAGAAAACCCATTTACATACACTTCAACGGTATTCCAACCTTCGGGCTCTACAAAAAGTTGATGTCTATCTTTATCAGCAAAACGATTAATTTTATCCTCAATTGAAGGACAATATCTTGGACCCAAACTCTGAATCCGTCCATTAAACATGGGTGAACGATCAAAGCCCTCACGTAATAAATTATGAACTTCATTAGACGTGTAGGTCATGTGACAATCACGTTGATGGGTGAGGGGAGAAGTAATATTAGAATAGGAGAATTTTGAAGGATTGGCATCACCAGCCTCCACTTTCATTTTGGAATAATCTAAGGAACGACCATCAACACGAGGAGGAGTGCCCGTTTTCATACGACCCGATTGAAAACCCAAACGAACCAATGTTTCGGTAATACCAAAAGAAGCACTTTCACCAGCTCGTCCGCCACCAAATTGTTTTTCACCAATATGAATCAAACCATTTAAAAAAGTGCCATTAGTTAGCACTACTGTTGATCCATAAATATTTAAACCTAACGACGTAACCACACCCGATACATGCTCTCCTTCAACAATTAAATCACGAATCATGTCCTGATAAAAATCGACATTGGGTATTTGTTCAAGTATTAAACGCCATTCTTCCGAAAAGCGCATCCGGTCACTTTGCACCCGCGGCGACCACATCGCTGGGCCCTTTGATTTGTTAAGCATTTTAAACTGTATAGCGGTTCGATCCGAAACAATCCCAGTAAAACCACCTAAAGCATCAATTTCACGCACAATCTGACCTTTTGCGATCCCACCAACAGCAGGATTACAAGACATCTGAGCGATCGTCTGTAAATTCATCGTAACCAACAATGTTTTACAACCCATGTTAGCAGCGGCGGCGGCGGCCTCACAACCAGCGTGACCCGCCCCAACTACAATGACATCATATTTATTTTGAAACATAAATTTAAAATTTGTTCCACGTGGAACGATAAGCGTTTTTAAGATTGTTTCACGTGGAACAATTGTATTTTATCATTTTCTAATTGCCGCATTCTAACCTCCTCTTGTTCACTTTTATCTTTGTAACCACAAAGGTGTAAGACACCATGAACCATCACACGTAATAATTCATTATGAAAATCAGTATTGAAAAGCGTTGCGTTTTCCTCAACTCTTGGTATTGATATGAAAATATCGCTATTCAGTTCATCACCTACACAGTAATCAAACGTAATAATATCAGTAAACGTATCATGATCTAAATAGGTTTGGTTGATGTTAAGTAAAAATTCATCGTCACAAAACACATAACTAATTTCACCTTCCGTTTTACCTTCTGAACAAACCACCTCGCCAATCCATGTTGAATACAATGCTTCCTCAAACGGTAATTTGAAATCTGTTTCGTAGTTATAAATAATCATATCTATTTAAAATATACTTTAACTCGTTGGTTTAAATCAGGGCGCAAAGGTAAACTTTGGCGGTTTAAAATCTCCGTAGACTGCATATAATCTTTTATAGACGCTGGCAGAACAGTTGAATTCGGTGAAAATTGGTTTGTGCTTGTTTCTGACTTCCGCTTGGTATCCTGGCCTTGCTCTTGAACAGCCTTTTCAAGCTTTAATAATTCATAATTAATCTTAAGTGTCTTCTGCAGAATCTCGTTAGAAAAACCCTTATTAAGCAGCTGCTTTTCTAACTGCTTCATTTCATCCAACGCCAGTTGACCTGCGCCAGAAAGACCTTTTTTATTCAATTCATTTTGCAAAGATTCCCGCAGTTGTTGCTGCTCTTGATAAATTTGCATAATTTGCTGGGCTTGCCCTTCACCATCTGATCCTTCGCCTGTCGAAGAAGGTTTGCCTTGGCTACCCTTTTGTCCTGGCTTACTACTCTGACCCGGCTGTTGCCCAGGGTTCTGTTCACCAGGTTTATCACCAGGTTTAGAGCCTTTCTTCATTTTATCAGCCAACTGGCCTTGCTTCTTTATTATGTCAGGAAGTTGCATTTCACCAGACTGGCCTTTGCCCTTCTTGGGACTTCCTTTTCCTTGGCCCGACATTTTCATTTGATTCTGCATAGAATTAAGGGCATCTGCCAAAAAATCTGCTAATTTATTAGACGAAGTAATAGTAAATTGTTGGTGTGAGGAACCCTTCGGAATATTAGCCTCGGTTAAAGTTTCTATCGATTTATCCAAATTATAATGAACATCTCCTATTTCCTTAGTAATTGTTTCCGCTATAAAAGGGTTACGCAATGACATGGCAAAAATACTATCATCAATATGCTTAAATTGAATGCGCAAATCTTGTTGCGTTTTAAGCATCTTATTAAAACCAGGAGTAATGCGACGGCTTGATTTAAATTGCTTTAGTAAATCTTCCTGCGAGAAAGAAAATGCCAACAGATTATCCAAAATTTGACGCATCGCTTTGGTGTCTTCATCCAGTTGCTCCTTCTCATTTGCCTCCATTTGCTGCTGCATTCCCTTACTCATTTCCTTAATTTTCTTTGCAGCATTTTTCTGGTTCTTCTTAGCTTGCGCCTTGTTTTCTTTGGCTAAATTCTCCTTTGCCTGCTCTTGTTCCTTCTCTATACTTTTCTGTTCAGACTCGGTTTTTGGCAAATCTAAAGGGGTTTTTAAAGACTCATTCTGCTTTTGTAGATCTTCTAATTGTTTTTCTATATCACTAAATTCTTTATTAAGCTCTTCTTGGTTCTCCTTTTTGTTATCTTCTTGATTATCAGGTAATTCATCTTGTTTCTTTGCTAACTTATCCAAATCAGTTGCAATCTTCTCCATCTTTTTTTCAACGTAGTACTTTTTCGTCAATTCCAACAATTGCTCTAATGATTTAGATTGATTGGTGGTTGATTGTTTAAATTGATCCATCTTCTCTAGCAATTCCTCCTTTGAAATCTGTTCATTCAATTTATTAATTTCATCTAATAGACGCTGGTTCTTATCCAAGTCTTTTTTGGTCTGTTCCAAACGATTCTCCAAAGATTTCTTTTCAGGATCTGCGCTGTTTGGCTGGAACTTTTCTAAATTTTCCTTCATTTTATCAGCAAAATTTTTCATCAAATCTTGCTGCTGCTCTTGCTTCTTCACAAACTCAGAAATACGTTGCTTGTCCTTGTAACCAAGCGTTTCTTTTTCTTTATTAATTTGTTGTAACTTATCTAGTTCCTTTAATTCCTTTTGCTGGGTCTGCAATGTTTTTGATAATTGTTGCATCGAACTATTTTGTTCCTGCAACATTTGTTGTTGAATTTCTGACTCAGTAGAGATTCTATTAGAGAAAACCTCAGAACGAGTTGATTTATAATGATGTATCGCATCATTATCAAACACTTCAAAATAAAAAGAATACGTAACACCTTGCTCGACTGGCAAACTACCTGGAAATGAAAAAACGAACTGATCCACTACATCAGATTTAACGGGTAACAAATACGTTTTCAACTTCCCAGTATCATCATTTGGGTAATAACATACCTTTAAATGATGTAAACCATAATCATCAGACAATTTACCAATAATGTATTGCTTGTTTAATCGCAAACTATCGGGGGCTTTCTGAACAGATATAACCGGATATTGATCCTTTAAAACAGAAATATGATAATTTAAACGTTCATAATTTTTCAAAGAAGCATTCGAAGTAACCAAAGAATATTGAAACGAATCAAACACTTGCCTGCTAAAACTAAAATGATCAGCCGACTTAATAAACGGCCATTTTTTCATGGCATCCGTGAATAACACCTCTTGGGTCGACTGGGTGTCCAATGTCCACAATAACTTAGAACCTTCTGGAACTAAAGCATTTCCAGTACCAGAAAATACCTTTGGTTTCTGATGTGTATAGGAAGGATAAACTACTTGTAACTGAAAAGACTCAATAGTAGGAACTGGTTGAATATTAAGCGAATAGGTAGCAGATTTAATGTTATTTGACTCTAAATAAAAAGAAATATTTTGATCTGGGTTTAAAAAGGTATGGTTAAAATGACCATTTTCATCACTTTCCATAAAAAAGGTTTGGTCGCCCACAACCAGTGATACTTTTTCAGGCAGTACTTTCCCTTCGGTGTGAATCGATAATTGAAAGTCGGCACCTGCCCTTGTTTGCAATGGATTAGAGTCAATGACAAACTGAAAATCGGCTGGCTTCTTAAACTCCTTTTGATGTTGCACTAAGCGTTGTAATGGCTGATAAAAAAGTGAATTGTTACCTGAAGTATAAAAAAACAGAAACAGCAAAATCGGAATTAATGCCAAAGGAATATACCTTCTATTAGCTTTAAAATCAACCGCATTAACAAAAGGAATGGGGTTCAGCAGTTGTTCCTTTTGAACGATCGATGCCATTAATAAGTCGCTTTGATTGCTTTGCTGACTAAGCTGCAAGTAATTGGTGAGCTTATCGCCGACTTCCGAAAAATGAGCGCCAATAATTTCTGAAGCAGTTTCTAATGAAATTCCATTTTGCAATTTAAACAATTTGAAAATCGGAAATAACACAAACCGAACCAAAAGCAGCAACTCAAAAACAATGAAAATCCAAAATAAAATGGTACGGCCAGCAGCATGCAACCATAAAAAATACTCAACAAAAACAGTAAGAATCAAATAAAGTAACCCCAAGCCTACAAAAAATAAAGTGCCTTTAAGTAACTCATTTTGATAGTACTTTCGAATAAAAGATTCTAATTTTAAATGCAATATTGACTTGGTATTGACCATGAATAAATCAGCTGTTAATAACTTGTAAAAGTAATTAAATTTGAATGGCATCAATTGTTAAAAAAAACAGAAAAGCGGTTGAATGAGGATGTATTTTAAAAACCGCACAATTCAGAATGCTTCAAGTATATTTGCAAAAAAAAGATGAAACCGGTACGTGTACGTTTTGCACCTAGTCCTACGGGACCTTTACACATTGGAGGCGTTCGAACAGCGCTGTTCAATTATTTATTTGCCAAGAAAAACAAGGGAACATTTTATTTGCGTGTCGAAGATACTGATCAAAATCGGTTCGTCCCTGGTGCAGAAACCTACATTTTGGAAGCATTAGAATGGTTGGGCATTGCACCAGATGAAACTGTGGGAAAAAATGAAAAATTTGGCCCTTACAGACAAAGCGAACGCAAAGAAATGTATGCACAATATGCGTTAAAATTGATTGAAACAGGCCATGCCTATTACGCATTTGACAGCAATGAAAGCCTGGAAACACTCCGAAAAACAGAAGAAGAACAAGGAAAAACCTTTATTTACAATTGGCACAACCGCTCTTCCTTAGATACCTCATTACCTTTATCAAAAGAAGAAACGAAAAAAAGAATTGATTCGGGTGAACCCTATGTAATCAGATTCAAAAATCTTGAAAATACAGTTATATCTTTTACTGACTTAATTCGCGGTGACCTTCACGTTGATAGTAAAGTGCTTGATGACAAAGTTTTATTTAAAAGTGATGGCATGCCTACTTACCATTTAGCCAATGTGGTAGACGATCATTTAATGGAAACCAGTCATGTAATTCGGGGCGAAGAATGGCTTCCTTCTTTACCATTGCACGTTCAATTGTACAAAGCATTTGGTTGGGAACAGCCAGAATTTGCGCATTTGCCCTTGCTATTAAAACCCATCGGGAACGGTAAATTATCAAAAAGAGACGGAGATAAAATGGGGTTTCCCGTGTTTCCACTCGAATGGAACGATCCGTTTACAAATGAAACATCATCTGGCTACCGAGAAAAAGGCTTTTTTCCAGAGGCAGTTTGTAATTTCTTGGCTTTGCTTGGTTGGAACGACGGCACCGAACAAGAGATTTTTACATTAGAAGAATTGGTTGACAAATTTGACTTGAGTAGAATTCATAAAGCGGGTGCCAAATTTGACCCTGAAAAAAATAAATGGTTCAATCATATTTATTTGCAAAATCGGTCACTCAATGATTTAGTAGATTCATTTAAAAAAGAACTAGATCAAAAAGGAATACCTGCTGAAGGAAAACCACTTTCAACCATTGTTTCGCTTATCAAAGAACGGGCACATTTTGTTTCTGAGTTTTGGCAACTTGCAGATTACTTTTTTATAGCACCAAAAACTTATGACGAAAAAGGGTTGAAAAATTGGCAAGAGGAATCAGCTGCACATTTTGAAACTGTAATCAATGCGATTCAAGAAATAGCCATTTTTGATGCGGACTCTATAGAAAAGGAAATCAAATCGGTTTTAACAACGCACGAAATTGCTTTAGGAAAAATGATGCCACTTTTGCGCGTTGCTTTGGTCGGATCATTACAAGGACCCAACCTTTTTGCTATTATGGCATGCTTGGGTAAAGACGAAACCATCAATCGGATGAAAACTTTACTTTTTCACCAAAAAAAATAACAAAAATCAATTAGCTGCTTTCTATTAAAAGAACATAACCTAATTGGTATAAGAAGTAGTAAAAATAAAAAAAGAGGCTTACATAGTAGATATGAAAGCCTCTTTTTTATGTTTTTAATTATAATAATTTAATAAGTAATAGATAAAATTTATAATTTAAAAAATCTATAAATTTATAATATACGATAATATATTACTATTCCTTAGATTCCAATTTTGCCCAAGTGTCTTTGAGGCCAACTGTTTTATTAAAAACCAATTTTTCAGCTGTTGAATCTTTATCGACACAATAATAACCCAAACGCTGAAATTGGAAATGGTCTGCAGGTTTTGCTTCACGAACACTTGGTTCAATAAAACCAGTTTTCACTTCTAAAGAATGTGGATTGATGTATGTTTTAAAATCAACCTCTTTGTCGGCATCAGGACTGTCGTTTGTAAATAACCGGTCATAATTCCGAATCTCAGCTTCCACCGCATGCGCAACTGAAACCCAATGAATGGTTCCTTTTACTTTTCGGCTGCTGGCTTCGGTGCCACTTCCTGATCGGGAATCAGTGTCGTAAGAAGCGTGTATTTCTGTTATATTACCAGCTGAATCTTTTACAAATCCTTCACATTTAATAATATACGCATTCTTTAAACGCACTTCACCACCAGGCTGTAGGCGGAAAAAACGTTTATCGGCCTCTTCTTTAAAATCGTCTCTTTCGATGTATAATTCTTTGGTAAAAGGCACTTTTCTAAATGTAAGCACTTCCTCCTCCGGGTTGTTTTCGGCTTCGAGCCATTCCGTTGAATCGGCTGGATAATTGGTAATGATTAATTTAACGGGATTCACCACCGCCATTATGCGCGGTGCAATCTTATTCAAATCTTCACGTACACAAAACTCAAGCAGCGAAACATCGATTAAATTGGTGCGTTTGGCAATACCTATGGTTTTGGCAAAATTCCGAATGGCAGTAGGGGTATAGCCACGTCGTCGCATGCCCGAAAGGGTACTCATCCGCGGATCATCCCAGGCTGTAACATGCCCTTCATTGACCAATTGAAGTAATTTTCGTTTACTTACTACGGTGTGAGACAGGTTTCTACGCGCAAACTCACGTTGCTTAGGACGGATATTGGCTGGGTCAATAATTTGGTCTAAAAACCAGTCGTACAATTCGCGGTGCGGTAAAAATTCCAGCGTACATAACGAATGTGAAATGTGTTCTAAATAATCACTTTCACCATGAGCCCAGTCGTACATAGGGTAAATGCACCAATCGGAACCTGTGCGGTGGTGGTGTTTGTGTAAAATGCGATACAAAATAGGATCGCGCATCAGCATATTGGATGAGGCCATATCAATTTTGGCACGCAACACATGAGTCCCTTCGGCAAATTCTCCGTTTTTCATACGGGTAAATAAGTCGAGGTTTTCTGCAACCGACCGATCGCGAAATGGACTAGCAACTCCAGCCTGTGTAGGCGTTCCCTTCTGTTGCGCCATGGCCTCGGAAGTTTGGCTATCTACATAAGCTTTTCCTTGTTCAATAAATTGAACCGCCCAATCATATAATTGTTGAAAATAATCGGAGGCGTAACATTCACGGTCCCATTTAAAACCCAACCATTCAATGTCTTTTTTAATGGCATCGACAAATTCTTGTTCTTCTTTGGCCGGATTGGTATCGTCAAAACGTAAATTTACAGGAGCTTGATAATCAATACCTAAACCAAAATTTAAACAGATGGCACTGGCGTGACCAATATGTAAATACCCGTTAGGTTCTGGCGGAAAGCGAAAACGTAATTCTGAATTCGAAAGGCCATTTTTAAGGTCGTCTTCAATGATTTGTTCCAAAAAATTCAAGGAACGTTCGTCTGTGGTCATGGCATATTTTGTTGAGTGGCAAAGATATTTATTTATTCTGTGTGTAGTAAAAATGTCGTTTGTAAATAAAGAACTGATTATATAAAATTTCTAAAAATGTTACTACCTTTGATTATAACAACAAAAAAACATCCCCCATGGGAATCATTAAACTACAAAACATCCGTTGCTATTCATTTCATGGCTGCCTAGAGGAGGAAGCCCGCATTGGATCGGATTACCGCGTCGATTTGGAAATTAAAACTGATTTGCGAAAATCATCAATAACCGATGACTTAGCCGACACTGTTGATTATGTGCATTTAAACCACATTGTAGTAGAAGAAATGAACATCCGTTCGAAGCTTTTAGAACAGGTTGGACATCGAATCATCACGCGGATTTTTCATGAACTAGCGGCCGTATCACGGATAAAATTAGCTGTTTCTAAACTCAATCCACCAATTGGTGGCGATGTGGAAGCAGTCACAGTAGAATTAGAGGAATTCAGAAATTAAAGAAAGTAGCGACCAACCCTTTTTCGATTCAATTTTATTACTATATTTGCCCTCCTGAAAAGGAATAAGGCATCGTGGCCGAGTGGCTAGGCTCAGCTCTGCAAAAGCTGCTACAGCGGTTCGAATCCGCTCGATGCCTCCAAAAAAAAGCACCATTACGGTGCTTTTTTTGTTTTATTCCATAAGAAGTTTGCATCATTTTATTGTTTCTTTTCCAAAGATTCCAGTGCCTTTCCAACAAACTTTTGCTCCTTTGGAAACCAACCTTGTGTAAGCAGGAAAACACCAGAAATAATCAAAACTATACTGATGAACTTCTTAACATATTGGATGTTTTTTGGATTTAATTTTGAGCGTAACTTTTTGGCAGCTAATATTTTAAAAATATCTGTCACTAAATAAGTTAACAGCACTGTTGCAAAAAAAGTAATCATTCGGCTTGGGTTTAATTGCAACTGCGGACCAATGGTTAAAATGATGGCCAACCAAAATCCCAAAACCCCAATATTGATAAAGTTCAGAAAAAAACCTTTAATAAAAATAGAAAAATAATTGTTTTTGGCCAGTTCTGCGGCGTCTTCATCATCAAAATTTTTGGAAGCTTTTTTATTTTTAATGAACGAAATAATGCCATAAGTTACCATAATCAAACCGCCAAAAATAAACAATGCCGGATCATCTTTAATACTTTGAATGAGGCGCACACTACTAAAATAGGCAACCAAAATAAAAACAACGTCACCTAATATTACACCTAAATCAAAAACCAATGCAGCCCGAAAACCTTTAACGACACTGGTTTCAAGAAGGACAAAAAAAACAGGTCCAATCATGAAACTCAATAAAAACCCTAAAGGAATCGCAGAAAGTATGTCTTCGAGCATGTGTTAAAATTTAATAGTTACAAATGTACTTAAAAATAAGATCGTTGATATTGTAGCGTTTTATTCCATCATTTACCGCAAATATTACTAAACTTCGCTTGACTCGCCCCGTTTTAAAAAGGTGAAATCCAATTGCTTTTTGACCAAATCGGCATTTTTAACCTTAACATACACTTCATCACCCAATTGCAATAAATTTTTGGTGACCGCACCAACCAAAGCAAATTGTTTTTCGTCAAAAGTGTAATAATCTTCTTTTATTTCGCGGATGCGGACCAAACCTTCGCATTTGTTTTCAATAATTTCAACAAAAATACCCCAGTCAGTAACCCCAGAAATCACACCCAAAAAAGATTGATCTTGGTGATCTTGCATGTATTTGACTTGCATGTATTTGATGCTGTCACGTTCTGCATGAGTTGCCAAACTTTCACGGTCTGAACTGTGCTGGCATTTTTGTTCAAATACATCGGCATTGGCCGATTCAGCGCCATCTAAATACTGCTGCAACAACCGATGTACCATGACATCTGGATACCGGCGGATGGGCGATGTAAAATGCGAATAATAATCGAAAGCCAAGCCATAATGACCAATGTTATCGGTTGAATAAATGGCTTTACTCATGCTTCTGATGGCCAATGTATCAATCATATTTTGCTCTTTTTTGCCATCAACCGAGGTTAATAGTGCATTGAGCGATTGAGAAATGGTTTGTTTTGTTTTAAAATTTAACGAATACCCAAACTTAGCAATCACCGTTTGCAAATTGATTAATTTGTCCTGATTCGGTTCGTCGTGAATGCGGTAAATAAAGGTTTTCTTTTGCTTTCCAATAAATTCGGCCACTTTTCGGTTGGCCAACAACATAAACTCTTCAATCAAATGATTGGCATCTTTTGATACTTTAAAATAAACGCCAATAGGAGTGGCCTGCTCATCTAAATGAAATTTTACTTCGACTTTATCAAATGAAATGGCGCCATTTGCCATGCGTTTGCTTCGAAGTTTTACTGCCAATTCATTTAACTTTAAAACAGCCGATAACACAGGTTCTGACACGCTGTAGGCCTCACCCGACAAAGATAAGTGTTCAGGAATATCAGGTTTACTGGTTTCAATGAGCTGCTGCGCTTCTTCGTATGAAAACCGCTGGTCAGAATAAATAACTGTTCGGCCAAACCATTGGTTCATAATTTCGACTTTGTCATTTAATTGAAAAATAGCCGAAAAAGTATATTTTTCTTCGTGAGGCCGCAGTGAACAAGCAAAATTACTCAACACTTCAGGTAACATAGGAACTACACGATCCACCAAATAAACCGAGGTAGCGCGGTTATAAGCTTCGTCATCCAATACAGTGCCTTCTTGTAAATAATGAGACACATCGGCAATGTGAATGCCAATTTCATATAAACCATTATCAAGCACTTCAAATGACAACGCATCGTCAAAATCTTTGGCATCGCGCGGGTCAATGGTAAAGGTTAATACGTTGCGCATGTCGCGTCGTTTGGCTATCTCTTCTGGTAAAATGCGGGTATCTAACTGCTCAGCTTCTAATTCTACTTCGGGCGCAAAATCGTACGGCAAACCATATTCCGCCAAAATAGCGTGCATTTCAGTTTGGTGTTCGCCTGGTTTACCTAAAATTTTAAGCACCGACCCAAAAGGACTGTCGGCTTTCTCGGGCCAATCATCTAATGAAACGAGTACGACATTGCCTTGTTCAGCCCCATTCCATTTAGACTTTGGAATAAAGATATCTGTGTACATTTTAGGATTGGCCGTGCTTACAAAGGCAAAATTCTTTTGAATGTCAATAACACCCACAAATTCACTTTTGGCACGTGTAATCACTTCCAACACCTCTGCTTCTGGTTTGCGGGTGGTTTTGCGGTGGTACACATATACTTTGACCCAATCTCCGTGCAAAGCATGATTTAAATTGTGCGCGGGAATAAAAACGTCATTTTCGAGCTGCTCACAAATAAAATAAGCGGTTTTACGGGTCGTCATGTCAATTTTACCCTCGTAATATTCGCTCGTTTTGTTGGCTAATTGATAGCTTCCGACTTCCGATTCAACCAATTTTTTTTGAGAGGCAAGCAATTTTAAATCGCGAATTAATTCATTGCGACTTTGCGTATCGGTCAGTTCTAATTTAGAAGCTAATTGTTTGTAATTGAATGATTTATTTGGTTCTTTTGCCAAAATGTTTAAAATAGCATCGCTAAAATCAAGCTGCTTTTTACCTGTTTTTTTTCGTTTTTTATGCATAATTATTATTAAAAGGAAACCAACTGTTGGCTTACTTTATTTTTTTCTAAAATTACAAATTAAGTATACATTGTATCAATATTTGGCGGTATAAAATAGTTAGGGCCTAAATTTGCCTTCTAAAACAACCAGAATGGAACCTTGGATTACCATTGCCACTTTTCAATATCACGCTGAAATTGCCATACTTAAACACCAATTGGAACGCATTGGCATTCCTTTTTTATTTGAAAATGAGCACCTCATTGCTTCAGATCCGTTTGCTTCATTGGCCTATGGAGGCATTCGGTTAAAAATCCATCCGAATGATACCGAACAAGTAAAAACACTTTTAGACGACCTATTTCCAACAGATTCATTCTTAAAAATAATTTGACCGTTCACAAACGAAACTCTTTTACTAAGGTTTCGTTTTTTAAAATTTTAAGAGTTGTCAACAATCATTAAAAACAACATTAAAAAATTGAAATTAATTTAAAATTTATGATGGTTATGATAGCTTGTTAATAGTTGATATAACTTTTTTGGGATTTGTTTGGAAAGTCATTTACTTTGAATTATCACGAATTATGAACAAGCTTTTCGTTGATTAAAATATTAAAATTCAACGATTAGAATATAATTATTCACGGTTGTTAACAACATAAAAACAACTTATTTGTCAAAAACAAGCACCGTAAAATTTGGTTAATAAACCCGAAATTATGATGGATAACTTTTATAAAAATAAAGCTAAAAAAACGCTACAAATTCATTCCAATTTTGGTTTATAAAAAAAATGTTTCTACAGAAAAAAATTTGTCTTTTTTGATTCGAAGTTGTTAACAAGATATGTTATTTTAAAGTTAACTGAAAATCAAGGAGATGTAAATTGTTATTAACAATGGTAAAAATATTATTTTTAACACATTAAAAATCAGTTAATTATAATAAATTAGTTATTAACACAGTTGACAATCAAGCATTTAAAAGACCTACCGAAAAATTGATCTTTATGGCTTCTGAGAGGCACTAAATGATTTGAAATCTTCTTGTAATATTTTATAATCCAACACCCCATTTTGCTTTTTAAGATGTGACAAAATCACAAAGGTTTTTTGAATTCGAAGGTTACTATTTTTGATCTTATTTATAATATGTATCAAACTGCGTTTTTTGCCAGGCGTTAATTTTTCAAACCAATGCGCGCCATCCGGATCATCGAATAATACAGCTTCAAATTCTTCGCAGATCGGCATCCCATAAATGGAGGTGTCTGGCGCTAATTCAACCTGTAAAATATCACCTAAACTTGCTTTTGTTTGTTTGATGATTGTTTTATTTAAGAGCACATAATAAAAACCTCCTTTTGACATCACCGCACACGGAAAAACCACGTCTTTATTCAAGGTACAAACGACCCTTTTATTCGAACATGCTTCCATAATTTCACCCAACAAATCATCGGGAATGCGCAGGTAATGTTCCCAAAACAAGGCATTGGCACCAAAGGTTTGCAACGGGACTTCAAATAAAAAACAGGACGCTTTTTTCAAGTCATTGAATTTTGACAAAGTTACCCAATGTACCAACACGAATACGTATTTTTGTCGTTGTAAAAAATGACATTAAAACCTTCAGAAAATGCCTTTAAAAACCATTTCAATCGGAAACGACCACGCTGGGACTGATTATAAATTAGCCATAAAAAATCACTTAGAAGCTATGGGTTACACCGTGTTCAATCATGGAACCGATCACGATCAAAGTGTGGATTATCCTGATTTTGGACACCCAGTGGCCACCGATGTGGAATCAGGTAAAGCCTTTAGGGGTATTGTATTGTGTGGTTCGGGCAATGGTATTAATATGACCGTGAATAAGCACGCGGGCATTCGTGCGGCTTTGTGTTGGACCCGTGAAATTGTGGTACTGTCGCGGCAGCACAACGATGCCAATATTTTAAGCATTCCTGCACGTTTTACCGCTTTGCCACAAGTTTTGGAAATGGTGGATGCGTTTTTAAATACGCCCTTTGAAGGCGGACGTCACCAGAACCGGGTCGATAAAATAAGCTGTTCGTAATGTCGGGTGTTCACATTCACAAACACCAAGTAAAAAGCAGCAACCTCATTTGGTCCATGTTGCTTAATGGGGTCATTACATTGGCCCAATTTATAGGTGGTATTTTATCGGGCAGCTTGGCTTTGATGTCCGACGCCTTGCATAATTTTTCGGACGTGCTTTCGTTGGGCTTCAGTTTGTTTGCCCACCGTTTGTCGCACCGAGAAGCCTCGCTCGATCAGACTTTTGGGTTAAAAAGGGCCGAGTTAATTGCTGCTTTTATCAACGCCATGACCTTGCTTATCGTGGCCTTGTTTTTAATTTACGGCGCCATCGACCGCTTGGCCAATCCGCATCCGATTTCAAGTGACATCGTTATTTGGTTGTCGCTTTTAGGGGTGTTGGTCAATGGCGGATCGGTTGTTTTATTAAAACGCGATGCCGAGCACAACTTAAACATGAAATCGGCTTATTTACACTTGCTTACCGATATGATGGCGTCGGTGGCGGTGCTGGTTGGTGGCATCATTATGAAATATTTTCAATGGTATTGGGTCGATAGTGTATTAACGATATGCATTGCCATTTATTTGTTGGTGGTTGGGTTTGATTTGTGGTGGAAAGCCACCAAAATGCTCATGTTATTTACCCCCGATCACATTGACATTAAAGCCATTATTGAAGAAGTGCACCAAATTTATGGAGTGGGTTTACTGCACCACATTCATGTGTGGCACCTCAATGAATCGGAGTTGCACTTAGAGGCACATTTGGATTGTTCTGAAAACATTACCCTTAATGAATTTAACGAATTGCTACACCAAATTGAGCAATTGCTATTTAACAAATTTCACATTAACCACATCACCATTCAACCCGAATTTAAAAAAGAAGACCCCAAAGATTTTATCGTGCAAGATTAAGAGGAACCCCAAAATGCGTAGCTGACCTTGTTGTGCTAGGAAAAAAACTCCTTTTTTTATTTGACTTTGCAGCTTTGCCACTTAAATTGGGTTATATATTTTTAAAAATTTATTTCAATTCATGACTGATTTACAATTTATAAGACAGCACGTTACAGCGCCCGAAAAATCGATTCAAGCGACCCTTCAATTATTAGAAGAAGCGTGTACCATTCCATTTATTGCCCGTTACCGAAAAGACCAAACAGGTAATTTGGACGAAGTCAGCATCGAACATATTGCCAAGTATAAAAAAACGTTTGATGAATTGGCTAAACGCAAATTATCCATTTTAGAATCGATTGAAGAGCAAGGCAAATTAACCACTGAATTGCGTCAAAAAATTGAACAATGCTTTCAGCCACAGGAGCTGGAAGACTTGTATTTGCCTTATAAAAAACGCCAAAAAACCCGCGCCGACAAAGCCCGTGAAAAAGGTTTGGAGCCTTTGGCTAAAATGTTGATGGCGCAACAATTGGACGACCCTGAATGGGCATCCGAAAAATACTTAACCGATGAAGTGCCTACAGTAGCCGAGGCGCTGCAAGGTGCACGCGATATTATTGCAGAATGGATTAATGAGAATGTATATTACCGCAAAAGCTTACGGCGTATGTTTCAACGCCAAGCGGTGGCCACGACTCAAGTAGTAAAAGGCAAGGAAAACGACGAGGAGGCGCAAAATTTTAAACCGTATTTTGACTTTACCGAACCGTTGCATAAAGCCCCATCGCACCGTTTATTGGCCATGTTGCGGGCAGAAAACTTGGGTTTTATCCGATTGCAAGTGGCCATTGACACGGAGGAAGCACTGCAATTTTTAGGGGAATCAGTCATAAAAAGTCGGCACGAAGCGGTAGTTCACCAATTGGAAAAAGCGGTGAAAGACAGCTACAAACGCTTGTTGGAACCCTCCATTTCAAACGAAGTGTTGCAAGAAGCCAAAGCCAGGGCCGACCGCAAAGCCATTCAGGTTTTTGCCGATAATGCCGTGCAATTGTTGTTGGCGCCGCCTTTGGGCGAAAAACGCATTTTGGCACTCGACCCAGGTTTTAGATCGGGCTGTAAATTGGTTTGTTTGGATGCGCAGGGCAATTTATTGCACAATGAAAACATTTATCCGCATGCACCTCAAAACGAGAAAGCCCTAGCGCAAAAGAAATTGCGTTCGCTGGTGAATGCCTATCAGATTGAAGCCATCGCCATTGGCAACGGAACGGCCTCACGCGAGACGGAGGCTTTGGTAAAAAACACGGGGTTTGACCGCGATTTGCAGGTATTTGTGGTTTCAGAAGCAGGCGCTTCCGTGTATTCGGCCTCCAAAGTAGCCCGCGAAGAATTTCCAACCTTTGATGTTACCGTGCGCGGTGCCATTTCCATTGGCCGCCGATTGAGCGATCCACTGGCCGAATTGGTCAAAATTGACCCGAAAGCCATCGGGGTAGGGCAGTACCAACACGATGTGGACCAAAGCATGTTGAAAGAGGAGTTGGACACGGTGGTAAAACGCTGTGTAAATACGGTGGGGGTCAACGTGAACACCGCTAGTAAACATTTACTGAGTCAGGTGAGCGGCATTGGCGAAAAACTTGCCGAAAATTTGGTCGCTTATCGGGCAGAAAACGGGGCTTTTACCTCCCGATCGGCCTTAAAAAAAGTACCGCGCTTGGGCGACAAAGCCTTTCAACAAGCCGCCGCTTTTGTGCGCGTGCCGCAAAGCAACAATCCGCTCGACAATTCGGCGGTGCACCCAGAGGCCTACCCAATCGTTGAAAAAATGGCGCAGTCGCAAGGCGTTCCAGTGCAATCAATCATAGGAAACAAGGCAAAAATCCGCCAAATTGACCCAACTGTTTTTCAAACACCCACGGTGGGCTTATTGGCCTTGCAAGATATTTTGAAAGAATTGGAAAAACCAGGGCTCGATCCGCGAAAAGCGGCCACCGTTTTTGAGTTTGACCCAAGCATAAAAACCATCGATGACATCAGAACCGGTATGGTGATTCCTGGCTTGGTCAACAACATTACTGCCTTTGGTTGCTTTGTCGATATAGGCATCAAAGAAAGTGGTTTGGTGCATATTTCACAACTCAAAAGCGGCTTTGTGTCTGATGTAAATGAAGTGGTCAAATTGCACCAACCCGTGCAGGTAAAAGTGCTCGAAGTGGACGAGGCGCGCAAACGGATTCAGTTAACCATGGTTTTGTAACGAGTTGATGTTTTAATTTAACATCCTATTTTTAATGAGTAGATAAGCTATCATAAAAATCTTAGTAATACTAAACTCAGCAATAAATAAGCATTATTAACAATATATTTACAGTCTTATTTTAATAAGTATCAAATGATAAAATCATTAATAGTAAGTTTGTTTAAACAAATATCTTTTTAGATTTGATAATTTCATTTGATTAATACAAACAATAATTACATACATATGAAAAACAAATATGTAAATTTTATACCCGATGACCATTTAATAGATTGTATTCGTAATCTTCACAATGCCTATTTAAAAGCAAAGAATAACATCACAAAGGAAGACTTTTATAAAAATAAAGTTGACACAATAAAACTTACGTTTGATGCTAACTTTAATAGCATAGACGAAGAGAGTTTAATTCAATCAGAGATTTTGAGGCAAATTGACAAGTCAATAAATAATTCTATTGGAACTTTTCATGAACAGATTTTAGGTGGTATAAAAGGTTTTCAATCAGGTAATTTAAGTGGTTATGACATTAAAGCCAAAGATGATACTTTGTTTGCGGATATCAAAAACAAACACAATACTATGAATAGTAGTTCTGCAGAAGCACTGTTTCAAAAACTTGCTCGTTATGCTGATGACTTTAAAAAATCAAAATGTTATTGGGTTCAGATTTTAGCAAAAGGTAGTTTTTGTGAATTATGGAGTGGCAATATCAATGGAAAAGAATACAGCCATAGTAGAGTTTACAAAATATCTGGAGATCAATTCTACGCTCTGCTTTCAGGACAAGAGAATGCGCTCTACCAACTTTATAAAGCATTGCCTTACGCTATAAAAGATTATTTAAAAACACTAGATCAAAACGACGAGAATAATGAAAACTCAGCGTTAGTTGAAATACAATTATTAAATAAAAAAAATAAGCGAAGCATTACTGATCAAATTACATTTGAAAATTATAGTTATTATCTTGGCTTTGATAAATTGTAATATTGGTTCAAAAATTTAATTATCGAATACCCAACTTCTGTACCCAAATTTACGGGTACAGCATTTCCAATTTGTTTGTATTGTTGAGCCAATGAACCTTCAAACATCCAATCATCAGGAAATGTTTGAATGCGAGCATATTCACGGACTGTAAATGGTCTTGTTTCTTCTGGATGACATCTTTCTGTTTGTTTTTGTGCAGGACTGCAGGTTAAAGTTAAACAAGGTTCATCCCAACCAATACGCCTTGCAATCCCAGTTTTTCCCCCTCCTAAATGAAAACTACCACCCATAAATTCCTTTTGAATTTCAATTGGTAAATCTCTCCAATATCCTTTTTGGGGAACTAAATCTAGAACAATTTTTTTACTCATTGGATATTTGGCACCATTAGATACAGGAACATTTGTATCGAAAAGTTCTCCTTTTTTTAAAGCATCTTTTAGATTATAGATTTTTTTATGTGGTTTTGGATATTCGTATTTAACTTCAATATCCTTTCTAATTCCCACTAGAATTAAACGTTCTCTTTTTTGAGGAACTCTGTAGTTTATTGCTTTTAAAACTTGAACAGGAACCACATTATATCCAATTTCATCCAAAATCGAAATCATTCCTTGAAGTGTTTTTCCATTGTCATGACTTAATAATCCTCGGACATTTTCGCCAATACAAATAGGAGGATTTACTTCATTAACAACTCTGGCAAATTCATAAAATAGAGTTCCTCTTGCATCAGAGAGACCTAATTTTTTTCCAGCGTAACTAAATGCTTGGCAAGGAAATCCGCCAGTAACAACATCAACTTTGTTATGATATTGGGAAAAATCGAAAGACTTGATATCACCTTCGTAGACTTTCCAATGTGGTCGATTTTTTCGTAAAGTTTGACAAGCCCATTTATCAATTTCATTTAAAGCAACACATTTTAATCCTGCCTTTTCCATTCCAACAGCTAGGCCGCCAGCACCTGCAAATAATTCTAAAACTGAATATTCATTGTGGGACTCAACGTAGTTAGTAACGTTATCAACTTCATTATAATTTATAAAGTCAGCAAACAAGGTTTCAACTTGTTCTCGTCGATATACTCGATAATTACTCATTGGTTCACGTACAGCAGTTAATTTACCTTCGCGATCCCAACGTCTGAGCGTTTCTTTACTTTTGCCTATAAGTTCAGAGGCTTCTGAAAGCGTTAAATATTCATTAATAACCATATTGTTTAACCTTATACATTGGTTACAAATTTACAATTTAAAATGAATTAAACAATAGTTGAATTAAATTCTTATCTACGTTTTTTTTATGCTTAATAAAGCTAACACCTAACTCCAATGAAATACTGTTTATACTATTTAAACGCTCTATATTCTATCTTTACAATCAATTTTTCAGCAAAAATACATGCCCGGCCTCTACCTTCATATTCCCTTTTGCAAACAAGCTTGTACCTATTGCGATTTTCATTTTTCAACATCTGATAAATACCGCGATGACATGGTAGCTGCACTCTTTGCCGAAATGGATTTGCGCCAACAAGAATTGCCGCCAGCGCCCTTGCAAACCCTTTATTTTGGCGGGGGAACCCCTTCGGTGTTTTCCGATGCCCAATTGATTCAAATTATGGAACACGCACGGGCCGTTTTTGGGCTAGAATCAGACGCCGAAATCACCCTTGAAGCCAATCCGGACGACTTAAGCGAAGCCCGGTTTAAAACGCTGAAAGCGGCAGGAATCAACCGATTGTCGGTGGGCATTCAAACCTTTGACGAAGCCACTTTGCGCTTGTTGAACCGCGCGCATTCGGCCACCCAAGCCCACCACTGTTTGCATACCATTGGACAATATTTCAACAATTACAGCATCGATTTAATGTACGGTTTGCCCCACTTAAGCATGGCCGATTGGGCAAAGCACATTCAACAGCTCATTGACGCCAAAACGCCGCACATTTCATGTTATGCCTTAACTGTTGAATCGAAAACAGTTTTGCACCACCAAGTGGTGCAGGAGCAAGTGCTGTTGCCGAGCGATGAGGTGACCCAACAACAATTTTTATATTTATCGGACACGCTGCGCAACGCGGGTTATGAACATTACGAAGTATCTAATTTTGCCTTGCCAGGTAAGTTTTCCAAGCACAACACGGCTTATTGGCAAAGCAAACCCTATTTGGGAATTGGCCCCTCGGCGCATAGTTTTGACGGGCAAATCCGCAGTTGGAACGTGTCAAACAATGCCAAATACATGAATGCCATTCAGCAAAAGCAATTGCCCATTGAACGGGAAACCTTAAGCCTAAACGACCGCTACAATGAATACATCATGACGGGTTTGCGCACCCAATGGGGGGTTCAATTCCATCACATTCAACAGCAGTTTGGCAATGAATTGGCAACTTATTTTGAAAAAGCAGCCTATAAAAAACAGGCTTTAGGTCACTTAGAACATCACGGCGACCAATGGCGGATTCCGCACCAAGCCCGTTTTTTGAGCGATGGCATAGCCGCCGATTTGTTTCAAGTGAACGACTAAATCGGTGTGCCTCATTTGCATTTATTCTTGTAATTTTACCCTTTACATTTACCAATTATGCAGCTTACCTACGACCAACACACCTATAACCTAAGCCAACCCATTGATTTGGCCATTCCTTTAGAAGCCTCGGGCAATAATCCGGTGGCTTGGTATTTGGAAGCGCCGGTCATTGAACCGGTTCGTTTTGGCGACTGGGTAGGGAAGGTGTCCGAGGGCAGCTCGACCAATTTTAACAACATTCAATTTAACCCGCACGGACATGGCACCCACACCGAATGTTTGGGCCACATAACCCGCGACTTTTACAGCGTCCATAAAGCCCTCAATCGGTTTTTCTTTTCGGCTTATTTAATCAGTGTTACACCAACAAGGGTAGGGGACGATGCCATTATTTTGTGGGAACAATTGGCCGAACAATTGGAGTCAAACCCCAGCGAGGCGGTTGTCATTCGTACTTTACCGAATGTAATAAGTAAAAAAAGCCAACAGTACTCACATACCAATCCGCCCTATTTGGAAGCCAAAGCCGCTGGCGAAATGGCGCGTTTGGGCGTGCAACATTTGCTCATTGACCTGCCCAGCGTGGACCGCGAAGAAGATGGAGGCGCATTAGCAGCTCACAAAGCTTTTTGGAATGTTCAAGACATCCATCAATTGAATGCCGATGCCCGACATCAGGCCACCATTACCGAATTGATTTACGTGCCCGATGAGGTGAAAGACGGTCGGTACTTACTGAATTTGCAGGTAGCCGCCTTTGTGAATGACGCGGCACCAAGTCGTCCTGTTTTGTATGGTTTAATTGAAGAAAAATAGTAAATGTGTTTGCTTTGGCTTGCCAGCTTTTATTGTTTGTCACATCAAAAACAAATCAGTTGAAATAGCATGTATGGAATTTATACCTACGATGTGTTCACTTTGACATTGGTTTTATAGCTAGAAATCTACAATCATCCAATCAATCGCTTACCTTTGTGTTTTAAATCAATCTAAATAAGCTTTGGCACGCACAGCAGATACTTTAGAACCCGGTCAAAAAGCCCTGATTACACAGGTTGACCCTGATAAAATTCCCTTGAAATTACTGGAAATGGGTTGTTTACCAGGCAATCAGATTGAACTGCTTTATCGTGCCCCTTTGGGTGACCCACTTTTTTTTGATGTAAACGAAGGAAGCCATTTGGCCATTCGGATTGAAACAGCCCAAATGATAGCGGTTCAATTGGTATAAACATGGGAAAAAAAACAATCAATGTAGCCCTTATCGGGAATCCAAATACGGGTAAAACCTCTGTTTTTAATGCGTTAACAGGCCTCAATCAGCAGGTGGGGAATTACCCGGGAATTACCGTCGACAAAAAACTGGGTTTTTGTAAACTGACCGAAAAGGTAAAAGCCAATATTTTAGATTTGCCAGGCACATACAGCCTAAACGCCAGTTCGATGGACGAAAATGTGGTCATTGAATTGCTGTTGAACCGCAATGACCCTCTTTTTCCGGATGTGGCGGTCGTAGTGACCGACATTGAAAACCTCAAACGGAATTTGTTGCTTTTTACCCAAATAAAAGACCTTGAAATTCCGACTTTGTTGGTTATCAACATGGTCGATCGGATGAAACGCAAGGGCATTACCTTAGACATTCCTTATTTGGAGGCACAATTTAATACCAAAATTATTTTGGTGAGCACCCGTCAAAATGTGGGCATTCACGAATTGAAAGAGGGCATTTTGAATTATGCCGCTTTATCAACGGCGCCATGTTTAAACGCATCTAGCATTGACCCAGATTATTTTGATGCGCTTCGAAAAACTTTTCCCAACCAATTATTATACAAATTGTGGTTGGTGATTACGCAAGATGTCAATTTTTTGCAATTGGAACGCAATGAAATTGAAGGCTCGTTCAGAAAATCACACAGCGACCTCAAGCGTTTGCAGCAAAAGGAAACCATTAAACGGTATCAATTTATCAATGAAGTGCTCAAAAAAGGCTGTGTCATTGACTCCAATAAAGCAACGGGTTGGCAAGCTTTATTAGACCGTTTAATTGTACACAAAGTGTATGGTTACTTGATTTTCTTTGGGGTTTTATTTCTGATTTTTCAATCCATTTTTGATTGGTCAAGCATCCCAATGGATTTTATTGACACCTCATTTGCCGATTTGGCCAGTTGGTCACGCAAGCAACTGAGCCCCGGTGAATTCACTAATTTATTGTGTGACGGCATCATACCGGGCATTGGTGGTATAGCCATTTTTATTCCACAAATTGCCTTTCTGTTTTTATTTATTTCAGTGCTCGAAGAAAGCGGTTACATGAGCCGGGTTGTTTTTTTGATGGACAAATTAATGCGGCCTTTTGGCTTGTCGGGCAAAAGCATCGTGCCACTCATTTCGGGTGCTGCTTGTGCCATTCCAGCCATTATGAGTGCCCGCAACATTGAAAGTTGGAAAGAACGACTGCTCACCATTTTGGTTACGCCATTTATTACGTGTTCGGCCCGCTTGCCCGTGTATGCCATTTTAATTGCATTGATTATTCCAGACGTGCACGTTTTGGGTTTTATCAGCTTGCAGGGCATTACACTCATGGCGCTTTATTTGCTTGGATTTGGCATGGCCTTGTTGGCCGCTTTTTTGCTGAATCGGTTTTTAAAAATACAAAGCAAGTCTTATTTTGTGGTTGAAATGCCAGCCTATAAATTGCCGTTATTTAAAAATGTGGCCATTAATGTGGTGGAGAAAACAAAGGCTTTTGTATTGGGAGCGGGTAAAATTATATTGGCATTATCCATCATTCTTTGGTTTTTGGGTTCGCACGGATCATCACAATCATTTGAAAATGCCGAAACCGAGGTCTCCAAAGAATACGGTCCCAAATATGCCGAACTAACTTTGCAACAACGCGAAGACTACATCAATGCATTCAAGCTAGAGCATTCTTATATTGGCACTTTGGGCAAAGCCATTGAACCAGTCATTCGGCCCATGGGGTATGATTGGAAAATTGGCGTCGCACTTATTAGCTCATTTGCGGCTCGGGAAGTTTTTGTGGGCACTTTAGCCACGCTTTATAGTGTGGGCAGCCACGGCGATGACGAAGGCACCATTAAGCAACGCATGAGCCACGAAACCTATCGGGGCACCAATGACAAAGTATTCAATGTGGCAACCGGGGTTTCACTCTTGTTGTTTTATGCTTTGGCTATGCAATGTGTAAGCACGTTGGCCATTGTAAAACGCGAAACCAATTCGTGGATGTGGCCCATTGCACAGTTGTTTTTTATGAGTGGACTGGCAACTTTGGTGGCCTTTGTGGCCTATCAATGCCTAAAATAAAAGGGCCATTTTGATTGTTGTTAAACCCAGATTTGCAGTCATTTTTCCAAGTAATAAATTTCTAATACGTAATCTGGGTTAAAGTTCACAGTCGTTTGTGTACTTTTGCTTTCTTTAGTTTTACATGAATAAACAGCCAAAATTTGCCGTAATAGGCGGAGGAAGTTGGGCCACAGCCCTCACCAAGATGCTTTGTGTCAATTTGGATACAGTAGTATGGTATATGCGAAACGAAGAAGCTATTTCGCACATTCAATTGTTAAAACACAATCCGAATTACTTGAGTTCGGTTGAATTTGACACCGACAAACTCCATTTAACTTCAGACATCAACGTAGCTGTTGCCGAAGCCGATTACCTCATTTTTGCCATTCCTTCTGCTTTTTTGAATGGGGAATTGCAAAAATTACATGTTTCACTAAAAGACAAAGTGATTTTTTCGGCCATCAAAGGAATTGTACCAGAAACTTTTCTAATTGTCGGGGCGCATTTTCACCAAAACTATGATATTCCGTACGAGCAAATTGGCGTCATTACTGGGCCTTGCCACGCCGAAGAAGTTGCCTTAGAAAGACTTTCCTACCTGACCATTGCCTGCGGCGACCGCAACCACGCCAAAACAATGGCCAAATATTTATCGGGCAATTTTATTAAAACCAAAATTACTGACGACATCATTGGCACCGAATATGCGGCCATGCTCAAAAACATTTATGCCATTGCCGCAGGCATTGCGCATGGCTTGGGCTATGGCGATAATTTTCAGTCGGTACTGATGAGCAATGCCATCAGAGAAATGAAAAAATTCATTCGGAAGGTGCATAAAATGAAACGAAACATTAATAATTCTGCTTATTTAGGCGACTTGCTGGTGACGGGCTATTCTGTGTTTTCGCGCAATCGGATGTTCGGCACCATGATCGGAAAAGGCTACACCGTGCAAGCCGCTATGATGGAAATGAACATGGTGGCCGAAGGCTATTATGCCGTGAAAAGTGCCTATAAATTAAACCAGCAATACAAGGCCAGTACGCCGATTATTGATGCCGTTTACGATGTGGTGTATGGCAAAAAAAACGCCCAAAAGGTATTTGCCAAGCTGACCGATCAATTGGATTAAAAGGCAATTTTTGACCGATTAAAAAAGGAAAAAAATCAAACGTAGTATGGAACCTTGATTTGTGAAATAATTAAAGATTTGTTTCAGATCTGATTTTTTTAATCATCTCGTTCACACTGTTATAAGTTTATTAAAACATTAAAAACCATCTGGTATGAAGATTATTTCAGAATTTAAATCATTTGCTTTAAAAGGAAATGTGGTCGATTTGGCCATTGGGGTTATTATTGGCGCTGCATTCAGTAAAATTATTTCATCGTGTGTTGATGATATCCTTACACCATTGCTTTTGAGCCCGGTTTTAGAAGCAGCGCATCTGTCAAGCATCAACCAACTTACATTATTTGGAACCGTTAAATACGGCTCATTTTTATCGGCAGTAATTAATTTTGTATTGGTTGCTTGGATGCTGTTTTGGTTGGTGAAAGTGATTAATAAAAGTAAAAAACCAGCAGCAGAAGTCATAGTGCCAAACACACCTACGGCCGAAGATTTATTGACTGAAATACGCGATTTATTGAAAAAGCAGTAGGTTGTAAATGAGGTTAAAATGCAACTAAAATGGGTCTTTGGCCACTATTTTACATGTCATTTCACCAAGCTTTTTCCACAAACCAATAGTTGCTTAGGCGTTTCAAATAAATGAAATGCAACTTGTTTTATAACTCCCCCTCAGCGTAAAACTGCGCCAAGTATGCTTCCATAAAAGCGTGTCGTTGCAGATTAAAACACAAAGATTCAATCTAATATCGGCTGTGTATTTCTTTTTTTATGGATTCACAAAATTCTGAAAGCAGAAATTGCCTGTTTTTGGTGATAATGCACCCAAAACCAAGTTGTCATTAAAAGGAAAAACAACTGGCACCTTCATTTTTGAATTGTTTTGATCGACAAACTCCCGCATGGCATCAAAAGCAAATGTTTTGGCCTGGCCTTCTATGTGTTTAAATTGGGTGTCGAACAAACAATTAATGTACACCACATGATATTCATTGTACGATTGAATAGAATTGGAACTACTCATTCCATCTAATAAGGCGCCAACTAACACACCAACCAGGCCAAAGTAAGCACCTGTCGCCATGCCTGAATTTTGTTGTAATTTGTGAGCCCCACCTAAACTCACATACATTTTACCATTTTGTTCAAAACAGGAAATTGCGGGTAAATACTGGTTCATTTTTTGCAAAAGCTTCTTGGTCTCTGTGGAAATTTTACGGTTTTTAGTACCTTCTTTTTCAATGATGATGTCTGAATTTTTAAAAGTGATTTCCGAATTGTCGTTTATTTCATAAGAATTAACCTCTACATTTTGCCAATTTTTTACCACGAAAAGTAGCTGGTGATTGGCCAATTTTACTTGTAAAATATAATTTTTTGTGATGAGCGAATTGGTTTCAATATTAGTGGCTCCGCCCTCTTCATTTTCCATCATTGGAAACATATAAGTTGTTTGATTTAAAGTTCCCTCTTCCGAATTGACAAATAAAGCTTGTGTAAAATTTGGAATGTTGTCAAACGTGAAACAAAAAGTGGTGTCAAAGGCATAAAATTTTCTTTTGCATACGGTTGCAGTAAGTGGCGGTAAAGATTCTGTGGTAATTGTTTTACAAGTAAAGCCTAAGTCATACCTAGTAGCGCTTTGAAATAGCTCATACATAGTGGTTGGTTGCTTTGAGTCATTAAAAAACCGCACCCCTTTTAATGGCATTTTTGTAGCTGTAACAGCATCGCCTTTAAAACAATACATGTTTAAATCGTTTTGCTTTTTTGACAAAGTAAAAATGTATAAACAATCACGGTATGAATACCGTTTAATGATTTTCTCCTTGACCCACTCAAATGGCATGACCTGAGAATGGCTGCTTTTATTTACTTTGTCAATGACTTCTAAAACCAGCTGGTTGTCTTCTTTGCTTTCAAAATATAGGTAGGTTTTGCCATTCAAATTGGAATAGCCCAACAAGTCACGTGCATTTTTGTTAGGATGAACTACGATGGAATCTTTGATTTGTAATTCTTGATTAAACAAAATGAACAAATCATTTTCTTTATCCTTGTCTTTAAAATAGATGCTGGCAGATTTTGGGTCATTAAAAGAGGTTATGGGCAAAGCTGCAAAATCTTTGTCAATGGCAATTTTGGAACATAAGCTACTATTTTGAGCAAACAAGGCAAAACCAACAAATATCAAGAGGAGGGTATATTTGATTTTCATATTGTAATGTAAATGTAAAACGTATTATAAAAGATTCAAAGTTACATGTTTATGGATTATTGGATCGATGTTATTCAATTTGGAAGTACTAGATTAATTACATCTCCTTCAAATCCAGACATTTTAATTGTTTTATTTTTTTAGAATAACAAACGGAACACGATCAGAAGCTGTAATAATCATGAGCATATAACTTGCCGCAGGCAGCGATGACAAATCAAGCGTAGAAGTATCAACAGCCCCTTTTTGGCTCATGATTAATTGACCGGTCATTGAATATAAAGCAAGTTGATCAACTGCTTTTGGACTGCGAATTTGTAGTAGACCAGAAGTGGGGTTGGGATATACTTTGATGCCATATTTTTCAAAAATATCAACCCCAAGATCAATCTGTACCAGTACAGGCGTTCTCAAATGGCTCTCACATTGTTGCAATGTCTGCGAGGCGTAATAGGTTGTTCCGTCAATCAGAGGGGTATTGTTATTCAGTGGGGAACCACCATTTAAATCGGCATACCAAACAATGTTGCTGCCCGTAACTTGCAAGTCGGTTAAAGCTCCTTGATTTACAAAGTTTTGTGGCGTAACTGCAACAGGCGCAGCAGTTTCAATGACCTCGACATTTTGCGCGAGCGTCAGTGTCGGATCAATACACGCTCCAGTGGCCATTGAATAACTAAGCATGCTAAAATGATGAATCCCTGCCAAACTGGTTGAAATAGGAATTTGTAAGTTGGTCGCAGTAGCCGTTTGTGGTGATTGATTGTCAAGCTGATAGGTAAAAGTTGCTGGCTGGTTGTTGCCAGATTGCAAGGTAATTACTGGATTTGGATCTCCAACGCACACAGTTGATGAGGTAACCTGAAGTGTTGGAATGATATTGTTAAGGACATGGACATGAACCGAATTGTTGTATGGAATGGCACAATCGGTGCCTGCATATGCCAATTGATTGATGGTAAAAACAGTGTCTTGATACAATGCCGGTGTCGCCAAACTTACATTGCCTTGCCCATCGGTTGTAGCAGTATAACTGGTTCCAAAGTTATCGGCATATTGAATGATCGTATTGGGCGATCCGATCCATTGCAAATGCGCCGCATTACCAGCGCAGATATTTACCTCAGAAACCACCGTTAGTTGAGGTTGCGTTACTACATGGATGGTGTTTTGCCATTGTAAAGGCACAAAACATGCAGGAACATTAGTAAAATTAACGCCCGTAATTTGCACCATTGTGTCTTGTGTAATGGTTGGTGTTTGGATTTGCAACAACCCGCTGGCATCAACGGTGGCACTGGCATTTTGCGTCCCAATGGTATAGAAAAAACTTGCGTTTGGAAAAGATGCAATTTGGATGGTTGCGCTACTGCCTGTGCAAACGGTCCCTGTGTATTGCGCTGCGAACTGGGGCGTCGGACACGAAAGAGAAAGTCCTGTCGTTGATGTGGTAGCCGTGCACGATGGTCCAATTGGTGTTACATAAAAAACGATGGAAGTTCCTGGGCTACATGAAATCGTGTAAGTCAATTGAGTACCAATATCAATTGGTGTGGTTGTGGTGCTATTACCTAATTTATAATATATTTGATATGATTGGGCATTAGGCACCGCATTCCATTGAAAGCTAACCGACTGAAAGGTTGCATTTGATTGAGAAACCGGAGCGCAACTCACGCCTGTAGGTTGCACTTCAAAATGTAAAACATAGAAGCAGTTTGAAATTTCAATGCGGACATAAATGGTTCGAGTGCTGTTTGCAAAGAAATGAAGTGGATCAGCAATCAGCTGATTATAAGTTGCTTGATTGGCTCCATCAAAGGTGGTATAAAAATCAATGGTATCCTCGTTTCCTTGGCTTTGCGACATATCTAAGCCGTCAAATAAGTTAAACGCTGCCCCACACTGACTTAGGTTGTGTACCGTTATTACTTGTTCATTGACTTTAAATTCAAAAGTTCTTTCGGCCGATTGCAAAACACCACACACATCATACACCACTTTTGCTTTGTACGTTGTAGTTTGTGTAGGGCAAATGGTAGCTGTGTTTTCAGTTGAAACGACTTCGTTGGTTAACGTGTTCGTCCAACTGACGGTTGCTGGTATGGAAGGGCCATTGGGTGTAAACCGCCAGGCTTCGTTGGTGGCGGTCCAAGCATCCGTTACATTTCTGCCAGGTGCAGCCAAGCCATCGGTACCGGTAGAATTAATAATTCCTATAACACCTCTACCTCCATTCCAATTTATACAACGCGTTCTTCTTTTTACAAATACCTCAATGATGTTTGATACTTCATAAAAAACTACTTGTGAAGTTTGCGCACCCACACTCTGGTTGCATTGAAATAGACCAAAATTATAAAAATTAACAATTAATTTTCGGCATGGGTAGGTGCCCACCAGTTTCCAATTAATAGACACGTCAGCGGGTGCTTGACCGCCAGACGTGCGGGTTTCAGAGTCTTGAAAAACCCCGAAAATGGCATTTCTTATTGGGAAATTCGTGTTTGGTATATTTGATTGGGTTTCTAGGGAATAGGGACAAAAAGTGAGAGGCACATTGCTACTATTAAACATTATAGCGCCATTGGATCCAATTTGAACTTTATTATAATTGGAATTGTAAAAGCAAAAACTGAATGGTAAATCGACAATGCTAGACCATGCATCATCACTGGAGTTATGAACTACAGTGTAAGATGGATCATTGTACGAGGCTTGTGGGCAATAAGGAATTGAACTTATTGCATACGAAGTAGTACTTGGAATGGGTGAATATTCCAAACTTAAAGTCTGACAAGCACCAGGTTGACAACTCTCAAAAACTTGTCCATTTGTGTCATTTATCTTTACCGTTGCACAACCATTTGGCACCACATTGATGGTGCAAACCAATTGATTGTTAAATGGCAGGAGACAATTTGCCGACACGGCCATATTCACCAAATTAAACTGAGTTGTTTCATTTAAAGTAATTGAAAGTACACCTTGTCCAGAACTATTTAACGGAACGATATAAGTATTATTTGTGCTTGAAATCAAGCGGACGAAACTGTTTGGCGTACCAGAAAAGCTCAAACTTACCTGATTGCCAGGGCAAATCGTTTGATCGGCGGGCAGTGAAGTAATAAATAACTGTGTTACCTGAATAGCAACTTGACTGGGAATAAACCCCGAACAGGAAAACCCATTTGCATCTAAAACCTGAAGCAATTTGTACTGAAATGTACCTGATGTAGCAACGGAAGGCTGCAAAACTACCTGACCTGTAATGATATCTGAAATGGCTGTTTGTACTGGACCATCATTGATCGAATAGTAAAAGGTATAAGGGACTGTGCCATAAAAACCGGACATTAAAATATTGGGAGGTACATCTCCAACGCAAACAGCCGATTGATTAGTTGTTATTGTCCCGCCAGGCGACTGTGCTAATTGGGTCAAAACAGCCAGTCTTTCGGGGCTTTCACATTGGTTTATGGTTTGAGAGGCATAGTAGGTGGTATTATTTGTCAAAAAGGAATTTATAAGTAAGGGGGTATTTGATAGAGGTGATGCATACCATTTTACAGCCGTCGCAGTTGTGGTTACGTCTTGCAAAGTTGCGCCAACACACAGTGGCTGCACACCCTGACCCGATGGCGCGGGTACGCTACAAAAACGATAAACACGATATACCTCTGCTGCATCTAAAGCGCTATTCCACAACCCTAAGGCGTCTAATTTAAAGGCAACTCCTTGCATTTGCTGCTCATTTTTACCAATATAAAACAATGGATCGGCAGTTAAAGAGGCAGTAGTAAAACCAGTAGTAATTGAATTTGAAGTCGCTAAAACACCATTTGAAAATGTTTTGAATTGCAAGCCATCAAAAGTAAAAGCAAGGTGCAACCAGGCTGCATTATTTTGGTTTGAAGGCAGCAACCACTCCAGTGTTTGTGTGCCTGTTGGCGTATTAAACAATTTAGCTACGGTAAGTTTGTTGCTATAGGTTGTACTTTCTGAAACATGCGAATAGTACACTTTTAAACCCAACAATGGACTATCAAATAATACCTGATTGATGTTGTTTGATTGAGAAAAAACAGCGGCATTGATCCAAAAGCTACATGAAAAGTCAACGGTTGTAGGTGATGGAATGGTGGCAAAATGTCCAGATATTCCATCCAAATTTAGTGCATTATTGGCTGTGTCAAAACGATCGGTAGTGTAAGATACATTCGTGTTGTTCCCATTGTTTTGCAATGGTCCGCAATCTGACATCGACTGGTTGAATTCATAAAAGCCGTGCAAACCAGCAGTAGGAAAGGAGGCGGGTAGTTGCGCTTGTAAGGGAGAACAAAACACAGCGAATAAAAAAGCAAAAAAGAGGGACTTATACATAAAACAAATATTACAAGTCAAAACTAATTGTTTTACTGTTCAATTCCTTAGAAAAGATTTAATAAATATTTTAAGCCAAAACTAAAACTCCCCTTCCCACTCGGCGTAGAACTGCGATAAAAAGGCTTCCATGAAAGCGTGTCGTTGCTCTGCCATGGCTTGTGCGGTAGGCGTAGTCATGAGGTCTTTGAGCAATAATAATTTTTCGTAAAAATGATTCAAAGTAGGGGAATCACTTTTTTTATAAGATTCTTTTGAGGTGAAAAATTGGGGTGAAATAGCTGGGTCGTATATCTTGCGGTTTTTAAATCCGCCATAATTAAAGGTGCGCGCAATACCGATGGCACCGATGGCGTCTAAACGGTCGGCATCTTGAACGATGTCCAATTCCAATGATTGGTAAGTGGTGCCTTCAATTGATTTGTGAAACGACATGTTTTCAATAATGGCAATAACGGCTTCAACTATTGGTGCTTCAACCGCTTGACTTTCTAAAAACTGTCTGGCCTTTTCAGGACCAATTTTTTCATCGCCTCCATGAAATTTAGAATCGGCAATGTCATGTAATAGCGAAGCCAATTGAACAATTAACAAGTTGGCGCCTGCTTCATGGTTGGCAATATTGATGGCCGATTTATAGACTCTTTCAATGTGAAACCAATCGTGACCGCCTTCGGCCTCGGCCAAAGTGTCACGAACAAACTGAATGGTTTTTGAAACAATGGAATCCTGCACCTTACAGCCTAGCTGGTTCCACCCATTTGAAGGTTTGGGTAAATTCAGGCAACACCAATCGTTCTGAAATACGCGCCATCCGATCGGGTAGTTTCATTAAATAGTCGCGTGCTTTTTCGGCTTCGCTGGTTAATGAACCAATTTTGTCGATTTCCCACATAGTGTTCAACTTGCGTAAAATATCAACGTAATCGTCGGCGGTATAAACGCCGAGCTTTTGAGCCGAATCAGAGAATGATTCAAAAGCGGTGCTTATTTTTTGGCCCGATTCACGCAAATAATGCGCGGGCATCGTGATTTTTAATTTCATCATGTGCTGAAAAGCCAACATCATATTGCTTGGATCCACTGCAAAAATCTGGCGTACAAATTCAGAATAGGCCATGTGGTGACGCATTTCGTCGCCAGCAATCATTTTGCACATTTTAGACAATTTGTGGTCGCTGTATTTTTTGGCCAATTGCGACACGCGGTTGTGCGAAATATAAGTGGCAAGTTCTTGAAAACTGGTATACACAAAATTTTTATAAGGATCTCTGCCTGTGCCAATATCAAAACCATCATTGATGAGGTGCTGTGTAGTCATTTCCACTTCGCGCATATTAACTCTGCCCGACAAATACAAATATTTATTAAGCAAGTCGCCGTGGCGGTTTTCTTCGCCGGTCCATTGTCTAATCCATTGCGCCCAACCATTGCGTTCCACATTGTCAATACCTTCCACTTGCATCAACCACGATTCGTAGGTGGGTAAAGCTTCTTCGGTAATGGTATCGCCCACCATAACCACCCAAAAGTCATAAGGCAGGT
This sequence comes from Flavobacterium sp. BFFFF2, assembly GCA_002256385.1. Classification (GTDB taxonomy): domain Bacteria; phylum Bacteroidota; class Bacteroidia; order Flavobacteriales; family Flavobacteriaceae; genus Flavobacterium. Next base: position 22,811 of record NKJD01000020.1, on the reverse strand, counting down.
CCTTGGCAATTTCGCGCAATTGCAATACTTCTTCAAAGAAAGTATCTGACTCTGAATTGGGTAAAAAATCAGAAGGCTGCCAAATCGATTCAACAGGGATTAAATATTCTTGGATATATTGCTCTACATTTTTCTCTAAGAATTGCATGACTTCGAGCCGCACATTTTGTATTGACATGTTGGTTGGTTTAAGATTTAATGGCGCTATTTACTGCGCTTTCTGTTTTTTCGAGAAGCTCTTCAAATGAACATGAGCCCACTTTTATGGGGTCATGAACAATGAATTGCAATGCACTTCCGAGTCCCATCGGGAAAACGCCAAATTTAGTCATTTTCCATGAGTCATTAATGGTAATTGGAACCACATATGCAGAAGGGGCGTTTTTACATAAAATTTTGAGGCCATTGGGTGCAAAGGCTCTGGTTTTTCCATTTTTACTGCGGGTTCCTTCTGGGAAAATCGAGGCGCTGCGCACATTTTTTTCAATATATTCACCCAACGCTTTAATGGCTGGCAAAGCTTGTTTAGGATCTTTGCGGTCAATCAGCGCCGAACCGCCATGACGGAGGTTAAACGACACGCTTGGTATGCCTTTTCCCAATTCTTTTTTACTCACATATTTGATATGATAAGCCCTGAAAAACCAAATAAACCCAATGATGTCATACAGACTCTGGTGATTTGAAACGATAATCAATGGTACGTTGAACGGAATTTTTTCTTTGCCAGTAATGGTGTAGCGGGTAAACAACATTCTGGAACACCCAATGAGCAAGAAATTCATGTAATCAACACTTCTTTTATGGGCTTCATAGCCGCTCAGATGCAAACAAAGCCATTGTATAGGATGAAAAATCACAAGTACCAACCCAAAAGAAAGGTAGTACACCACAGAAATTGGATATGAAATCAAGCGTTCCATCATGTTAAATAGGTTTCGCAGGAAATGTGATTAAATAAAAAAAGTCCCCGAAGGGACTTCTGGTGGAGAAGATGGGAGTCGAACCCACGACCTCTTGCATGCCATGCAAGCGCTCTAGCCAGCTGAGCTACATCCCCGTTTGACGCGGCAAATATACGTTTTTCTTTAATGTAAGCGCACAGCTATTCATTTTTTTGCGCAATTATGCTACTTTAGCTGTCTAATACATGTGATATGTCAACTGACCATACAGGCTCTTTTTTAGATATTCAAACCGATCGGGGTATCGCTTTTGTCACTTTTGCCCATCCGGCAGGCAATTCCTTTCCGTCGGCTCAATTGCAAGCTACCGAGTACGCATTTCGGCAGTTGGCAACAGACCAGTCTGTCAAAGCCATTGTATTGCAAAGCAACGGATCGGGGCCGTTTTGTGCAGGCGCTTCGTTTGATGAATTGTTGGCAGTGACCAATGAAGCCGAAGGCTTGGCCTTTTTCTCTGGATTTGCGCGGGTAATCAATGCCATGCGGCGATGTCCACAATGGATTATTGGCCGTGTACAAGGTAAAACGGTAGGCGGCGGTGTTGGCTTGGCTGCGGCTTGCGATGTCGTTTTTGCTACCGAAAAAGCGGCTGTTAAATTATCTGAAATTGCCATCGGCATTGGCCCATTTGTAATTGAACCCGCTGTTTCGCGTAAAATTGGATCCACGGCCATGTCGGCTTTGGCCTTTGTCCCCGATCAGTGGAAATCTGCCGCTTGGGCGCTTGAAAAAGGACTATATAATGAGGTGTTTGAAACCGAACAACTTATGGATGAAGCACTTCAATTGTATTTGGAGCAGTTGCGTAACTACCACCGCGATGCCATGAAATCGTTAAAAGAAATTACTTGGCAAGGAACCGAACACTGGGACCAATTATTGTTAGAGCGGGCTGCTATTTCTGGGCAATTGGTATTGTCTGATTTTACCAAAAACGCATTGAATCAATTTAAAAAGAAGTAAGCATGATCGGATGGATTCTATTGGCGCAGGCCCCCATTGCGCAAAAACTAAAAGACGCACCCAATGCGGGCTATGCAACTGGGGTATTATTGGGGAGTTTTTTGCCTGTCGTTTTTTTAATTGGCATCGCTTTTTTGTTATACCGCCGCTTCAATCGGAAAAAAGAAGATTAATTGTCGAAACATAAGTAATCAAACAACCCATGTGCCAAGTATCAGACAAACTACAACTATGTAGCTGCGAAACAAAAGATGCAACGCGGTTAAAGCATTATTGGGTTTTAAAAAGGCCTAATGGTGAAAACAATGACATGCTAGGCTTAGCCATTTTACCCGCACATATTGGCAAGCAAGCCGACAAATTGAACGAAGATATTATTAGCCAAATGCTCAATGATGGGAATTGTTTTGATGTTGAATTAAAGCATCAGGAAAACGATATTTTAGCGTTGCATTTTACCTTTACTCCCGATCCTGAAAAATCTTCTCATTTTCCTTTACACGGCGATTATTTGGCATACGCTTTTACTTTGAAGTGATTTAAACTATTTTCAATTGGCTGCAAAATGGTCTTTTCGCCCCATATTGCCCCTTTTTATTACTCCGTAGCGCTGCTATGCAGTGCAAAAAAGTGACAATCTGGAACAAAAAATCCTCATTTTTCGCTTCAATCAAAATAGTTTAAACCACTTCTTTAAGAAAAAAAGTTGGAAGAAAACAGATTTTGACCCATTCGGCGCAAACTTAGTAGATATTCAGCAAGGGAAAATTGTACGTCCATTTGCTGAAATCGAGTAAATAGAGCAGAATCCCTGTTTTAGTATGAGGTGTTATGGTCAATACCTTATCGCAGCCATTACAAATGAAGTGTCAATTTTAAGTGTCCGCCAAGTCCTTGTTGAATAATTTTCATCAAAGTAGAAAGGCGTATGTCAGACGAATTATTTTCAATGCGTGAAATATATGATTTGTTTGTCCCACATTTTTCGGCAAGTTCTTCTTGAGTCATTCCCAGCTTTGTTCTTGCTTCTTCAAGTAAAACACCAAGTCTGAATGCCTCAAATTCTTGTTCCCATTGTTCCCGTTTGGGCTGACCTTTTTTACCATATTTTTTATCAAGTATTTGGTCTAATGTTGTGATGTTATTTTTTGTTTTCATTTTGATATTCTGCCATTATTTTGATTGCTTTTTCTAATTCATTTTTTGGTGTCTTTTGCGATTTCTTTTGAAAAGCATTCCCGAGCACCACTAAGTTTCCTTTGTCGAAAAATGAAAAAATTCGATAAATTTGATTGCCCACCTCTACGCGAATTTCATAAAGACCCTTTGTACCTTCCAAATGTTTAAAATATTTTTCAGGAACTTGTGGAGTGACCCGAATTAGGTTCAATGTCCATTCAATCTTTGATTGGGTCTTGTCTGGTAAATGCTCGTAAAAGTCAAGAAAATAATTTTTATATGCTATTATTTGTCTCGTGTAATTCAAACCACAAAGTTAACTAATTAGACAACTATTTTCAACAGTATATTTATTATATCTATTTTTCAAAAATGCCATGGCTCTGAATTTCGTTTTGCGGCTCAGTGACAGACCCGCTGCGGGAATATTTTGCTCTAGATTGTTTATTCCAATGAAAAAATTGAGCTATTGTAATAAATCGCGCTTACCGATAGTTGCTGTTGATTAAGCGCCCGATCTCATTTTTTGAAATTTTTGCTTGAATTAAACCTTCTGAATAACTTGCAATTTCATAGTTGTCAAAATTAAAAGAAATACTATCCTTCAAAATATTGAATTTGATTCTTTCAAGTGTGTTTACTTCTACACCTTTTCGGTTAATTCTCTTTGTTATTGCACTCAGTAAATAAGTAGAATCTGCATCAGACTTTAGATGAAAATAATCATTGAAATTAATAAATTTACCTTTTTTTAAATCATAATTATAACTCTTAAATCTAGAAATCCCGTGGGCTGTTCCTCCTATATATTGTGAGTTTATGAAATTGTAGCTTATAATAAATTTGTTATCAAAAATATGATTCAACACACAAGAATAATCACTTCCGATAAAAGATATTTTACCATTGTTTTCTTTTATATTTTCGTTGACCATATTTATAAATGCTGCTTTATCCTCTAGAATTTCTTTTTTAATTAGTAAATCAAGCTTTTTGATTTTCGAAACAGGAATTGTCAAAAATATTTCAAATCGCCTTTTTTTGTCAGCTATTTTTATGCTATCTATTTTTATTCCTTTTTGAATATAACTGTCCACTATCGCTTTTTTGCAAGTAAATGCAAAACAGATTGTCGATATAAATATGATCAATAGTTTCTTCATTTTGGAAAATTTATGCGAACTTCTTTAAAAACCCAAACCGCCTTCCTAGCCCTGATGGGAACGGCATCCTTTTGCCTTGGCAAAAGATACAGTGGACAGCAGGCGTCGCACGCGTTTTGAAACGGATTGCCGTGCTCCCAATTATTTTTTACCCGATTGCAATAGGATTTCGGCCAAATCGAGTGCCGTTTTGCTTTGTTCCAATACTTCAGAACTCACTTTTCCAAAGTCGGCGTTCAGTGCCCAAGGACGCAAAACCACATGAATCCCTGTTTCGGACAAGTCTTGAACAACTAGGCTCGGTGCGGGGTCTTGTAAAACCGCTGGATGCTCGTTCATCACCGCCATTAAACGTTGCTTGGCCAGATGCAAATCTGCTGAATACGCAAGCACGATGTTTAAATCGGCGCGGCGTTTGCCTTCGAGTGAATAGTTGATAATGGTACCGTTTGACAATCCGCCATTTGGAATAAACACCGTCTGATTGGAAGCGGTGAGCAATTTGGTTACAAAAATTTGGATTTCAATTACTTGCCCAACCACACCTTGTGCTTCAATGGTGTCATTGACCCGAAAAGGTTTAAACAAAATAATCAAGACACCGCCCGCCAAGTTGGCCAATGAGCCTTGCAATGAAAGGCCTACTGCCAAACCTGCCGCTCCCAAAATGGCTACAAAGGAGGAGGTTTCAATGCCTAATTTTGAAATAAAAGTAATAAACAACAATACGCGCAATGACCAAATGAGGCTGTCAGCCAAAAATTTCGACAAGGTCGGGTCAAAATCGCGTCTAAGCATGATTTTTTTGACCATGCGGTTGGTAAATCGGATGGCATAAATACCAATGATCAAAATGATTAAAGCAGAAACGACCTTGGGAGAATAGCTGAGTAAAAGCTTAACAAAGTCGTCCCAATATGAATCAAGAGTAAAAAGAGAAAGGTCTGTGGCGCGTTTCATAAATGACTGAATTTGCAGGCAAAAATAAGGTACATAGGTATAACACCTAACAAACAAAAGTTATAAAATGTTGGTTTTTTTTCAGCCATCAACCTTTTGATTTTTATCCCAGCTTACGCAATAGTTTAATAAGTTTAACGTTTCTCTAGGGTTTTAAACCCAAATTATGCATTAGACTTTGTAATGAAGGGGAAAAGGACAAAAAAGCTGGGAGTGCACGGACTTTTTTTACCGCAGGTGTAGCAGCGCTACGTTGAGGATAAAAAAAGGAGTACATTTCCAGATTTGCAGTCATTTTTCCATGTAGTAAATTTCTAATGCATAATTTGGGTTAAAATGACAATAGCCAATCCAAATCGTTACATTTGATCTTTATTTGCTACAAATAAAGCAGCCGATTGGCATGTAAAATAAAAGGCACATTAAAAACTGCCAACTTCATGTTTTGATTTTTTCATAGAAAATTAAAAATTACAGTGGTTCGCGTTGAAACCAAATTGGCTACTTTTGAAGTCCTTACTACGGAGATTAAATTGCGTATGAAAATTGTATCTTATAATGTAAACGGCATTCGTGCTGCCTTAACCAAAGACTTGTTGTCGTGGCTGGAATCAACCAATCCGGATGTGTTGTGTTTGCAAGAAATTAAAGCCACCGAAGACCAAATTCCTGCTGAAGGATTCACCGCCTTGGGCTATCACTACCAGTATTGGTTTCCGGCCGAAAAAAAGGGGTACAGCGGCGTAGCAATTTTGAGTAAAATCAAGCCCAATCATGTCGAAAAAGGGACGGGCATTCCAATGATGGACGCCGAAGGGCGCAACATCCGTGTGGATTTTGACACGGTTTCTGTCATGAGTTTGTATTTGCCGTCAGGCACGAACATTGAACGCTTAGGCCATAAGTTTGACTACATGGACTTGTTTCAATCGTATGTTAATCAACTGAAATCCCAGATTCCGAATTTGGTGATTTGTGGAGATTATAACATTTGTCACCAAGCCATTGACATTCATGATCCAATCAGAAACGCCAATGTTTCCGGATTTTTGCCTGTGGAACGCGCGTGGATTGACCAATTTATGGAACACGGATTTATAGATACTTTTCGGTTGTTCAATTCCGCACCGCACAGTTATAGCTGGTGGAGTTACCGTGCCAACGCGCGCAACAACAACAAAGGCTGGCGCATCGATTATTGCTTGGCCAGTGAGCCATTGCGCAACCGTTTGCAACGCGCTTTTATATTGCCCGACGCCCGCCATTCGGACCATTGCCCTGTGGGGGTTGAATTAAACGATTAATCACTTTTTATATATACCATTTATTATGATTCGAAAAATTGGAATAAGTTTATTGATTTTGGCCAGTTTGAACAGTTGTGTTTCTAAGAAATTATACACCGAACTCGAAACCAAATTCGCCGATCTTAAAAAAGAAAACCGCAAATTAAGCGATGATATTGAGGCACTTACCGCTTCTAAAAATGATTGCGAAGACAAATTAAAAAAACTACAAGAGGCGCATGAAAAGCTAAGTGGCGAGCACGACAAGCTTAAAACAGAATTCAATGCGGCTACCAATAGCCTCAAAACATTGCAGGCCTCGTATGTGGCGTTGGAAAAAAACAGCAATGAATCGTTGGAGGCAAACATGAGTAAAAACCGTGAATTGTTGGCCAAACTTGAAGCCAAAGAAAAAGCATTGGCCGCTGAACAAGACCGATTAAACAAAATTAAGTCGGAATTAGAAGCCAACAACAAACGCCTTACCGAGCTTGAAAACTTGATTGCCTCAAAAGAAACAGCTATGAAAAAGCTGAAAGAAACTTTATCAAAAGCCTTGCGCGCTTTTGAAGGCAAAGGTTTGACCATTGAACACAAAAACGGCAAAGTATACGTGTCCATGGAAAACAAGTTGTTGTTTCAGACTGGTAGTTGGGCTGTGGGTGTCGAAGGACGCAAAGCAGTGGTGGAATTGGGCAAAGTGTTGGCACAAAACCCCGATTTGAGTGTGCTTATTGAAGGACATACCGACAACGACAAATATTTAGGTGCTGTCGGTGGCATTGAAAGCAACTGGGATTTATCGACCAAACGAGCTACATCAATCGTGAACATTTTGATCGAAAGCAAAGGAATTGTGCCGTTGAATTTAACCGCTGCAGGCCGTGGCGAATTTGCTCCGATCATGAGCAACGACACGCCAGAAGGGAAGGCCAAAAACCGCCGCATCGAAATTATCATTACCCCAAAATTAGATGAAGTAGATAAGCTTTTAAATGAGTTGTAATCTATTCAAACATATTATTAAATACCACGTTTCGGCGTGGTATTTTTTTTGCGAATGAGTAAAACAAACAAGATTCTAAAGGGCCACAACGATGACCACTTTTAAAATATTTATTTGAACTTTTAAAGGTTTCCATATGCATATAGATTACCATTTCACCAAAAAACCAACCGCCGTTCAACTGATTGAACTGTATGAAAATGCGGGTTTGCAACGCCCAACAACAGACCAGGCACGCATGCAACAAATGATTGACCATGCAAACCTATTTGTAACCGCCTGGGATGGCGATATCCTTGTTGGAGCAGCCCGTTCCATCACGGATTGGGCATTTGCCTGTTATTTGTCTGATTTGGCCGTTCGGCACGAATACAAGAAAAAGGGCATTGGGAAAAAGTTAATTGAGCTCACGAAAGACAAGGTAGGCAAGCAATCGATGGTTTTGTTGTTGTCAGTTGAATCGGCGCTTGATTATTATCCGAAGGTGGGTTTCACCAAACAAGAAAGCAGTTTCATCATCAAACGTGAAGAATAGAAAAAGCCTTTACTTAGAAAAGAAGCTTAGCTATCAATTTCAAGTAAAGGCTTTAAAATATTGTAATATTCGGCACCTTTATTATCGCTACATCCCAAATTCGTCGGTAGTAGGTTCCTCCTCAATGGGCACTGCGGTGGTGTCTTGCTCAACAGTAGGTGGCGACCAACAATCCACTTTGATGGCGAGGTTATCGGGTCGTTCAAAATCTTCTTTAGACAAATGCAGGTCGGGGTCTTCGTAGCATTTTTTCATCATATAACCCCAAATTGGCAAGGCCGCCGTGGCACCTTGGCCATAAGTGATGCCTTTAAAACGCGATGAACGGTCTTCACAACCTACCCACACGCCTGTGACCAAATTGGGCACCATACCAATAAACCAACCATCAGATTGGTTTTGAGAGGTTCCTGTTTTACCAGCAATCGGGTTGGTAAACATATACGGATAGCCTGTCCAACGGCGGTCGCCATTACCGCCGCTTTGGGTTCTTAAACGAACGCCAGAGCCTATCTCCGTTACGCCCTCAAGCAGTTTGATCACGGCAAAGGCAATGTCTTTATTTAACACATCGTGCGACTCGGGGGTGGGTTCAAATAACACCACGCCATTTTTATCTTCAATGCGGTCAATAAATTGCGGTTTAATGTACACGCCTTGGTTGGCAAACGTACTGTAAGCCGCTACCATATCGTGCACCGTAATGTCCACAGCGCCTAAGGCAATTGAAGGCTGTGCAGGAATATCGGCCAATACACCCAATTTTTTGGTTAATTCCACAACGGGTTCAGGACCTACTTTGTCAATAAGTTTTGCTGAAACCGTATTGATCGATAATGCCAATGCCTTTTTTAGGGTAACCATGCCGCGGTATTCATGATCTGAATTGCGGGGTTCCCAATCTTCGGTCACGTTGTGACGCCCCTTGCGAATCATAAACGGGCCATCTAAGATGGTGTCGCACGGTGACATGTTTTGTTGTTCAATGGCTGTTGCGTATACAAATGGTTTAAATGTAGAACCCACTTGACGCGCACCTTGACCCACGTGGTCATATTGAAAATACTTATAATTGATTCCGCCTACCCAAGCTTTCACGTGGCCTGTTTGGGGTTCCATCGACATGATGCCAGCTTGCAAAAAATGTTTGTAATACCTGATGGAATCCATCGGCGTCATAGTGGTGTCAATTTCACCCCGCCACGAAAACACTTTCATTTTGGTTTTCACCTTAAACGACGCGGTAATTTCTGCGTCTGTTTTTTCAAGGTCTTTCATCACGCGCCAGCGTTCTGAATTGTGCATGGCGGTTGCAAGTAATTTCTGCGTTTCATCTTCGGTTATATTAACAAAAGGCGCATTTTTATTGTCTTTCTGTTGGTCAAAAAATTCGATTTGCAGGTTTTTCAAGTGGGCCTGCATGGCCTCTTCGGCATATTGTTGAATTTTGGAATCAATGGTAGTATGGATTTTTAAGCCATCGCTGTAAATGTCATATTCTGAGCCGTCGGGTTTTTTGTATTCCTTGACCCAATTTTTCATGTATTCTCGAAGAAACTCTCTAAAATAAGTAGCCATACCATCTTTGTGGCTTTCAGGCTGAAAATGCAACACGATGGGTTTTACTACCAAAGTGTCCTTTGCTTGTACACTTAATGTATTGTTTCGAACCATTTGACCCAACACCACATTGCGGCGTTTGCGCACCTTTTCGGGCCGACGAACGGGATTGAATAACGACGGATTGGTCAGCATGCCAACAAGCATGGCGCCTTCTTCAACGCCCAATTGCTTGGGTTCTTTGCCAAAATACACTTTAGAAGCCGAACGAATACCCACCGCTGTATTGACAAAATCGGCTTTATTCAAATACATGGCAATGATTTCGTCTTTGGTATAATACCTTTCGAGTTTAATGGCAATAATCCATTCTTTTACTTTTTGAATGACGCGGAATGGCTTAAACTTAGATCCTTCACCATGAAACAGCAATTTGGCCAATTGTTGGGTCAATGTACTGGCCCCGCCATTGGATCCTAATTTGAGTGCTGCGCCAAATGTTCGGCGGGCATCAATGCCTGAATGCTCATAGAAACGTTCGTCTTCGGTTGAAACCAAGGCGTTTACCAGATGCTTCGGCAAATCTTCGTAGCGAATGGGGGTGCGGTTTTCATTGTAAAATTTACCAATAGTAACCCCATCGGTGGAGATGATTTCTGTGGCTAAATTGGATTCAGGATTTTCCAAATCTTCAAAGGAAGGCATGTGGCCAAAATAGCCAAATGTGGTACCCAAAAAGAAAAAGAACACACTGATCATTGCAAATAAAAACAGTTTCCAGAATTTTTTCTGATAGTACCGAATGTCTTTACCCGACGACGCTTGATTGATTGCCATACTTGTTAATCTTGATTTTCGATGCGGAAACCGACCGAAGTAATACCCGGTAAATGAGTCATACCAGCCACATTTCCATTTTGCCTAATGGCTTGCTGAATGCGAATTTTATAAGTGCCCTTCAAAGGAAACGACATGTCTCTTTTGTAAAGTAATTTGTTGTCTTTGGTGTCGGTAAAGCCTTCGCCCATTAATTTTCCGTCCGGAAAGGCCATTTCATATTCTAAAGTATCAACGGTAACTTCCCTATTTGGGCGTTCCAATGAAACAATTAAAAATAAATTTTGGAACGGATAGTCATTGTTGTCTCGGATGTTTACAAACAAATCGTGTTTGGTGGTTGGAGACATTTTTGGCAACTCAAACTGAACCACGCTGTCTTTGTGCCACCCCGCATCAAAATCGTGATAGGCATCAAAAACCTGCTTTTTATCGCAAGATACTATGCTGAAAACCAGCATTAATAAACATAAAAATGGCTTAATCCTTTTTGTCATTACGCCTGTTTTTAGGGCCATTTTTCCATTTTCCATTATTCGGACGGCGATCTGGTCGATCCGTTTTATTTGCTGTTTCAGGCGAAGTTACTGTTGCAGTTACTGGTGCTTCAGGTTTATTTACAGCTGGAGCCGAAGCCTGATTGGGCGTTCTTGGCGCTTGATCGGGCCTAGTCGGTTTTTTCCTGTTTTTATTTTTGCGCTGTTTTGGTTGGTCAAAGCGGGTGAGGCTTTCTTGTCCCATGGCATTGGTAAACACTTGTTTTACCTCTGTTGCTTCAGGTATTTCAACATACTCTTCCAAACCAGCTACTTTACGGCCTTCTTTGTTTTCTGCAATAATTTCTTGCACATCTTCTACATGAAGCATCAACCAATTGGATGAATTATCGGTGTAAGCAAACCACATTAATCCTTTAAAAATGTCTTGTTTTTGACAAACGGCGTCCCCTTTTTCGGTTTTTAATTTGGTTTCAAAATCTGGAAAACCTTTCAGGGCATCCATATATGTGTCCAATTCATAATTCAGGCAACATTTTAGTTTGCCACATTGACCCGCTAATTTCTGCGGATTTAACGACAATTGTTGGTAACGTGCCGCTGAGGTGTTCACACTTCTGAAATCGGTAAGCCATGTAGAACAACACAACTCGCGCCCGCAAGAGCCGATGCCGCCCAAACGTGCAGCCTCTTGCCGAAAACCAACTTGTTTCATTTCGACACGGACGTTAAATTCGCGGGCAAAATCTTTGATTAATTGCCGAAAATCTACGCGGTCATTGGCGGTATAATAAAAAGTGGCTTTTGACATATCGCCTTGAAATTCAATATCAGAAATTTTCATTTCAAGGTTTTGACCAATCGCCAATTCGCGCGCGCGCACTTTCATGGACTCTTCCCGGTTGCGGGCTTCACTCCAAACATCTATGTCTTTTTGGGTTGCTTTTCGGTACACTTTTGGCAAAACACCTAGTGGATCAACCGCCTTTTTTTTCATTTGAACCCGAACCAATTCACCCGTTAAGGTGATGATTCCAACGTCGTGGCCTGGTGAGGCCTCAGTGGCAACAACGTCTCCAATGCTCAACGGAAGAGATTCCGAATTTCTAAAAAATTCTTTACGTCCGTTTTTGAAACGAATTTCTACCGCATTGAAAGCAACAGTCCCAGATGGGAAAGTCATATTTGATAACCAATCAAAAACCGTTAATTTATTGCAGCTGTCTGTGCCACAGCTTCCAGAATTACCACATCCTTTTGGGGCGCCTGTTGCACCCGTTGAACACGAATTACATGCCATAATATCAAGCTCTCTGCAAAAAAATTTGTCCTTTTTGCTCCTAGTTCTAGGGGGTAAAGATAGTATTTTTTGTTCTAAATAAAAGGGAAGAAATGCCGACTAGGTAAAGGGTTCTCCATTGAAGACTTCCGCTTTTTTCCTTCATCCATTCATTGGTTGTTACTCAATGACAATATTCTTTTTTGAATGTATGCGAACCACACAATAGGGATACACTTCATGGTCTGGAAGGTAGTCGTATTGCGGGTTTTTGGGCTCTACCTCTTCAACGGTTAAAATAACATCAGTGGGGGTTTCGGCTGCTTTAAGTATTTTGAGATAAGCACCAGCGGCATTGTGTTCACCTAAGTTAAACACCACAAAATTACAAGTCAGAATGTCAGTGGGAACTACTTTCTTTTTTAATTTAGAATCGTTCAGCAACATGTGTATTTCACGCTCTTGGGTCAGTATTTCATAAAAATGAATGTTGCCACCGCCATCAGGTTCACACAGCAACAACTCGTATATTGGCTTTGCCTCTTCCGATGATTTTCCAGACTTGCAACCGGTTAATTGAAAAGCGATGCAACTCAAAAAGACGAACAAATAAAGTGGCTGTCGGTGAATCATTTTATAAAGGTAAAATTTTTCGCTTATATGAAGGGGGAAAAAAGCGTTGAAATTGTTATATTTGTGTTAGGTCACTTTTTAGAGGGCTATGCTACTATTGATTTAACAAATTTTACATGCTTCAACCTGAAAATATTGATTGGATTGCATTTGATGCGGATGATACCTTATGGCATAACGAACCTTATTTTGATGAGGCTCAACAGCGCTTTGCGGAATTATTTCAAAACTATGTGTCGCACCAAGAAGCTTTGCAAGTTATATTCCAGCATCAAGTTGACAATTTGCCGCTTTATGGGTTTGGAATCAAAGCTTTTACCTTATCAATGATGGACAGTGCTTTGGAAATAACACAAGGTAAATTAACAGGTAAAGCAGTTGAAATGATTTTACAAATTGGCCGCGATTTACTGCAAAAGCCCGTTGAATTGCTGCCAGAGGTTATTGAGGTTTTAACCGCGCTTCAAAAAAAACACGCGCTCATTGTAGCGACCAAAGGCGACTTAAAAGACCAACACCGAAAACTACATGATTCTGGTTTGGGAGCTTTTTTTCACCGCATTGAAGTGTTGAGTGACAAAACAACGCTCGATTATCAAAAGATGTTAGATCGATTGGCTTGTAAGCCAGAACGGTTTGTCATGATTGGTAATTCGTTGCGGTCCGATGTATTGCCAGTGCTTCAATTGGGCGGGCATGCATTTCACATCGCTTATCACACCACTTGGGAATATGAAAAAATTGATTTTGAATTAAAGCATGAAAATTTCAAAACGCTTGGTCACTTAAGTGAATTATTGCAGATACTGTAAAAATCAGTCCTTTTTTGTGCGAGTTGCTTAAGATTCATTTAGATTTATTCGCATTCACTTTTTTAATTTTAAATATTAAATAGATTTGCCGTCGCTAAAACTAACCATTAAAAACAAGTAAATAATGAATAGGATATTTTCTCTCATCGCTATTTTCCTAATTACCGCAGGAAATGCACAGAATGGGGCCGTATGGCAGACCATTTCACAAGGAAAAGCGCTTTCCGCTAAAGATTTGCGGAAGCATTTTGAATTAAATGACGCGCTTTACATTAGCTTCAACATTCCGTACATGCAGCAATTGTTGAGCAATGCGCCCCAAAAATTTTCTAATCAACCAGGGGTCATAATTGAATTTCCAAATGTTCAAGGTGAAGTCGAACAATTTGAAGTGTTTGAAAACTCAAATTTCACACCAGATTTACAAGCTAAATTTCCTCAAATTCGTGCTTACGTTGGAAAAGGAATCACGGTTCGCGGTTCCGTGATTAATTTTAGCGTTTCGCCGCATGGGGTTCAAACGGTGACTTTTTACCCTGACCAATTACCTACTTTTATTGAGCCAGTAAACATTACCGCTACGGGCTATGCCGTTTTCGGCTATGACAATAAAGTGTTCGGACGTGAGCCTTTTAAATGCGCTACTCCCGAAAGCGTTTTTGATCCAAATTTTAGTTCTACAACCGGAGGGGCAAGTAACAAAGCGGATAATAAAAAATACAAAACGCTTAAATTGGCCTTGTCTTGTACGGGCGAATATGCCAATTTTTTTGGTGCTGATGCCGTTACTCCAGATGCTTCTCTTGTTTTAACCGGAATGAATGCCACCATGACCCGAGTAAACGGCGTTATGGAAAGAGACCTTGCGGTACATTTAAACATGATTGACAATACCAGTCTTATCTTCTTTGATCCAAATACTGATCCCTATTCAGATGCTGCCAATATGAATAATTGGAACCAAGAGTTACAATCGACCATCTCGAGCAATATTGCAACCAATGTATACGATATTGGGCATTTATTTGGCGCTACTGGTGGCGGTGGAAATGCTGGATGTATCGGATGTGTGTGTGTTGCTCCAACCACAAATACTCCATTAGGAAAAGGAAGCGGAATAACCGCGCCTGGACAGGGAGGTCCACAAGGAGATAGTTACGATATTGACTTTGTGGCCCACGAAATGGGGCATCAATTAGGCGGTAATCACACGTTCACTTACGCCAATGAAGGCAGCGGCGTTCAAACAGAACCTGCAAGTGGCACCACCATTATGGCGTATGCGGGCGTAACCGGCAATTATGACATTCAACTACATTCAGACGTGTTGTATTCTTCAAAATCAATTGCTCAAATTCAGCAAAATTTAAATACAAAAATTTGCCCTGTTTCTGTTACAATGACAAATGTTACACCAACAGCCAATGCAGGTGCCGATTATACCATTCCAAAAAGTACACCATTTATGCTTACAGGAACTGGTGCCGATGCCGATGCAAATGACGTACTTACTTATGTTTGGGAACAAATAGATCAAGGTTCCAGCTCAACAACGGGCAATAGCAGCCGCTGTTTAGGGACAAAAGCAACGGGGCCTAACTTTAGAACTTTCCCTGTAAAATCAACCCCAGTTCGTTATTTTCCTGATTTGACAAAAGTGTTTTCAAATATACTTTTACTAACGACCACCAACAACACAAGCAATTACGAATCATTGTCAAGTGTTGGAAGAGCATTAAACTTTTCATTTACTGTTAGAGACAATGTGGCAGGTGGTGGCCAAACCAAACAAGATTTCATGAAAGTAACGGTTGATGCCACTAAAGGGCCATTAACGGTGAACTCTCAGAACACAGCAGGAATCATATATACTGGTGGAACCACACAAACTGTAACTTGGCTCGTAAACAGCACCGATGCTTTGTCAGCCAATGTTGATATTTTGTTAGGGACGCCAATTGGCAGCACTACCACTTTTTCTTATGTCCTAGCAACGGGTGTGCCAAATAATGGCTCGGCTCAAGTAGTGATGCCAAACATTACAGCTAATACCTGCCGCATCATGGTGAAAGCCTCTACCAATATTTTCTTTCACGTAAATCCAAATAACTTTAAAATCACGCCTTCATTGGGTACCATCGATTTTAATTTTGCCGATTTCAGTTTGTTTCCCAACCCAAACAACGGCGCATTCAACTTGCGTTTTACGCCCGATTCATCGGATAATGTAGCCATTACGATTCAGGATTTGCGCGGAAGAACGCTCTATCAAAAATCATACGATCATACAGGTTTCTTCAATGAAGAAATTGCATTGAATGCAACTGTAGAATCGGGTATTTATTTAGTGAGCATTGAAAACGGATCTAAAAAAATGACCCGTAAAATTGTAAAGAACTAAAACAGCATTTAAACATTAGCACTCACTTTTTTTGATAAATTCAAAAAAAAGGGAGGGCCACATTTTAAGAAACCACTCAAGTCTAGCATTTGAGTGGTTTTTTTATTTCAAAGAAAGAAATTTTTTTAAATGCTTGCAAAAAAGTTCAAATGACTTCTGTTACAAAAGCCTACTTTTGTGCCCATCAAATCAATGACATGACCATTAAAAAGGCAATCGCAATCATTATAGGAATTTTAGCCATTGACCAGTGGACTAAAATGTATGTTAAAACCCATTTTTTACCCGGCAGCATGGGCGAATGGGAAATAGCCAGTTGGTTTCGCATTCATTTTGTCGAAAACGACGGTATGGCTTGGGGCACCGTCATCCCAGGCGAATACGGCAAATTGATTTTAACCCTTTTTAGAATTGCAGCCGTCATTGGCATTGGCTATTGGCTCAATCAAAGTGCCAAATTACACAAGCCAGCTTTGTTGTTGGTGGCCATTTCGCTGATCTTTGCAGGCGCTTTGGGCAACATTTTGGACTCCGTTTTTTATGGTGTTATTTTTGACAACAACCCCTTTGAAACGGCCACGCTTTTTTCTGAAAATCCCTATGGTACTTGGTTTCATGGGCGGGTGGTTGACATGTTTTATTTCCCGATTTGGGAAGGCATTTTACCAACATGGATTCCAATCTGGGGCGGTAAACCATTTACCTTTTTTAATGCCATTTTTAATGTAGCCGACTTTTCTATTTCAACGGGAGTAGGCATTTTGTTGGTTTTTAACAAGCGCGTTTTTAATTAAAAAGAAGTGTTCAGCCGCATACTTTCACTGTAAAGTAGGGCCTGACAGCCATACATTTTAACAGGTTGAAAAAAAATGCCAAAAAAACTAATTTTGCCCATCCATTTGCCCAGATAAAAACCAAGGGCTTATCTCTATATCATTTTTGACACCTATGATGGACCTCTTTTTTTCTGAAAACGCACAAGGCTACATTTATTTGTATTCGGCCCCATTGCATTTGGCCATTATTTTATTTGAAATGATTTACAGTGCACGCCACCGCAAGCGCTGGTATTCTACCTCAGACACCCTCACCAATGTGTATTTTGCCATGCTCAATTATGGCCTCGACCTCGTTATGAAAGCGGTGGCCATGGGCGTGATGTTTTACTTTTATTCGCACCGCATTTTTGACTTGGCTTTTGTTGGCTGGTACTGGGTGGCCGTGTTTTTGATGCAAGATTTTGCCTATTATGTACACCACTGTGTCGATCACTTTTCGCGCGTATTTTGGGCGGTTCATGTAACCCACCACAACTCCGAAGAATTCAACATTACCACAGGCTTTCGCTCGCCTGTGTTTCAGCCATTGTACCGCTACTTGTTTTTTTCGCCCATTGCTTTTTTGGGCTTCAACCCGTGGCACATAATGGCGGCTTATGCGCTTCTGCAAATTTATGGCACTTGGTTGCACACCAAATCTGTTAAGTCGATGGGGGTGTTGGAATGGATATTAGTAACCCCGTCGCACCACCGGGTACATCATGCGTGCAATGCCCGCTATTTGGACCGCAACATGGGCATGGGACTCATTATTTGGGACCGCCTCTTTGGCACCTTTGAAAAGGAAGACCCCAACTACGAACCTATTAAATATGGTATTACTACGCCATTGGCCAACCGCGGACCCGTTGAAGTGATATTCCATGAATGGAAACAAATTTACAAAGACATCACCCAACCAAGCATTGGCTTTACCGACCGCTTGAAATACCTTTTTTACCCCCCAGGATGGCACCACAGCGGCCATGGCAAAACGTCTGCCCAAGTACGTGCCGAAGAGCGCGAAATGAGGGGGATGAGGTCTACTTAGGTTTTTTTTCGAGGCTAAGCTTTATTCAGATATTTTAGTTAATGGAAAGCAGTACCATGTTTTAAATATTGATAAAAATGAAAAAAGTAATTCCCCTTGCTTTAATCGTTCTCTTGTTTTGTTGTCAAAATAAAACTAATAAAACTGACTCGTCATTAAAAGAGTTTAGCAATAACTTTTTGCCTGAAATTAATAATAATCTACAGGAATTTGAAAAAAGTGAAAATTTGTAAACACTTTTTCCGTACGCGCTTTATGCGGATGGTTATTGCGGTGTGATTTCGAATTCAATTTATTCGAAACAGGAATTCGATTTACAAGTTGAAAAGTTGGAAAATGGGAATGTTTATAAAAGCAAAAGTTATGATACAATTTCATTTTATGTGCCAAATTTTAAATTTACCGAAATAAAAAGAAAATTTGCAACGCCAAATTTGTTAGATGAAAAGTTACATTTAAATTACGTCCTGAACAATGACAATAAAACATGCTTTTTTGTTTTAAGAAATAAGAAAGGAAATTACTTTAATTCAAAAGGGATAACTGAAATTAAAGAATTCGCGAAAAAGGAAGATTGGAAATTTATTGGAAATGGCTATTCTAAAGGTGCATTTGTTGACTATAATTCAAGGAGAATTACCTATTGGCTAATAGTCTGGTAAATTGAAACAAATTTAAAATAACTTGGGTAAATTTCCTATTCAGCACCCCTTGTTTACAGTAAAAACAGAAACTATATAGGCGAAGGCTACTTTGCCTTATACCGCGACGTACAAGGCAGCATTTTAGCTGTAACAGACGGCAGTGCCATTCTTGAAGCACGGCAATTTGACCCGTGGGGGAACAAATTATCTGTTTTAAGAAATTTAGGTTCGGGAAAAACCTGACACAAGGCCAAAGGCCGAACATTTGATATTAAGAGGAGGACTGCCAGTGGCAGTCAGGTACACAAGCTTTAGCTTGTGCAAACAAACAGATAAGACTTTCTGATTAAGCCCAGTGGGCTTCAGATTTGATATTAAGAATTTGAGATTAAGAGGAGGAAGTCCAGTGGACTTCCGGAAAGCGAACTTTAGTTCGCAAATCAAAAAACATTTATTCCGATCAAGCTTCAGCTTGCAAAATTAAACCTGAAACCTGAAACCTGAAACCTGAAACCTGAAACCTGAAACCTGAAACCTGAAACCTGAAATTTGACCCGAGAACCATCGGAACGAATGGTTCGAACTGAGCGAAGCTAAACAAAATGTTGCGTGAGGACTTTAGGCGGAGCTCTTGCGCTCCCGCAGGGCAGCGCAAAGCGGGAGACGGAGGCCGGCCCGTTCCGCCCTAGGCGGACGGGACACGCCCAAAAAAAGCGCAGTGTGTTTATGGAGCGGGATCGAATGCGGTGTTTGAAAATTCAATACTTTTGCCTCTTGCTTTGTAAACCATGAACATTGGTCTGTATTTTGGGACTTTTAATCCGATTCATATTGGGCATGTCATTATTGCCAATCATTTGGTGGAGTACACCGATTTAGATCAGGTTTGGTTGGTGGTGACGCCGCACAATCCGCACAAAAGCAAAAACACCTTGCTCGACGATTACCAGCGCTTGCACATGGTGCATTTGGCTTTGGAACATTACCCAAAGCTCAAGGCTTCGGACCTCGAATTTAAGTTGCCGCAACCCAATTATACGGTGCATACCTTGGCTCATATTCGTGAAAAGTATCCAGCGCACCAGTTTTCGTTGATTATGGGCGAAGACAATTTGCGGTCGTTGCACAAGTGGAAAAACTATGAGTTTCTGTTGCAAGAGTATCCGATTTATGTGTATCCGCGCATGATAGAGGCTTTGGAACCGTGGCCCACTTTTGACCAAGGAACCATTCATCGGGTGGAAGCGCCCATTATTGAATTGTCGGCGACCATGATCCGTGATGGGATTAAAAACGGCAAAAATGTGGCGCCGATGTTGCCCGAAGCGGTTTGGAAGTATATTGATCAGAATGTTTTTTACCGCTAATTTGGGCTTAACTCAGATGACGAATTAGAAATGTATGACATAAAAAAATGACTGTCACTATGGGTTTAATTGCCTAATTTTGAATGGGTCTTTTTTAAATAATTTTAAGCAAAACGATTTAAACAATAAAAATGAAAGTAGCTGTAGTAGGTGCTACCGGCATGGTAGGCGAAGTGATGTTGAAAGTGTTGGCCGAGCGCCAATTACCCATTACTGAATTAATTTTGGTGGCTTCGGAAAAGTCAGTGGGTAAAATGCTGTCTTTTCAGGGCAAAGATTATACGGTGGTGGGTTTGGAAACGGCTGTGGGCATGAAGCCCGATATTGCTTTGTTTTCGGCAGGTGGCCAAACTTCCTTAGATTGGGCACCCAAATTTGCCGCAGCAGGAACTACAGTCATTGATAATTCGTCGGCTTGGCGCATGGATCCAACCAAAAAATTGGTGGTTCCCGAAATCAACGCCGATACGTTAACGGCTGCCGACAAAATTATTGCCAACCCGAATTGCTCGACCATTCAGTTGGTGATGGTGTTGGCGCCTTTGCACCGCAAATACGGCATTAAAAGAGCCGTGGTTTCTACTTACCAATCGGTGACGGGAACGGGCGTGAAAGCCGTTCAACAACTCGAAAACGAATATGCAGGGGTTGTGGGCGAAATGGCTTATAAGCATCCGATTCACCGCAACGCCATTCCACAATGCGATGTGTTTGAAGCCAATGGCTACACCAAAGAAGAGATGAAATTGACCAATGAAACCAAAAAAATCATTGGCGACCAAAGCATTTTGGTGACCGCAACTGCTGTGCGCATTCCGGTGGTGGGCGGACACAGCGAATCGGTAAATATTACTTTTAACAACGATTTTGACTTGGCTGAATTGCGAGCCCTATTAGCGGAAACGCCCGGTGTGATTGTGCAAGACAACAATGAAACCTACGAGTACCCAATGCCGCTTAGTTCGCAACACAAAGACGAGGTTTTCGTGGGGCGCATTCGCCGTGACGACACCCTGCCCAATTCATTAAATTTGTGGATAGTGGCCGATAATTTGCGCAAAGGAGCCGCCACTAACGCGGTGCAGATTGCCGAATATTTGGTGGCTCATGGGTTGGTCTAGTTGGATTTAATACCGCATTTTTCTTTCCGCATTTTGAAAACCAAACGCGCCGATCACCCAAAGAAAACCACTTGGAAAAGTGTGGCTCGTTGGGCACTTTTGCTGCTGCTGGTTAAGTCATTGGCTATTGTTTGGCCGCAAGGAATCGAACGCTTTTATACGCATGGACTTTATCCGTATTGGCATGCTTTCTTGCGTACCATTGTGGGTTGGATTCCTTTTTCAATGGGTGATGTGCTGTATGTGATGGTCATTTTTTGGATCATTCGCGTCATGCTGCGCCACCGCACCGATCCGATTACGTTGGCTGGTTTGGTGAAAAAAAGTTTGTTTGTTTACTTGGTTTTCTTGGGGTCGTGGGGTCTGCAATACAACCGCTTGCCTTTGTTGGATTTGCCCGAAAAAGACAAGAAAGATTCATACCAAGCTTTGTGTCAGTTGACCCAAAAGTTAGTTCGTCAAACAAATGCGCTGCATGTTCAGTTACAGGCCGATTCTACAAAAAGGGTTCCGTGCTTGTTAACTTCTACAGCGATGCGGCAGCAGGCTGTGTTAGCGGCTTCTTTATGGCCGAAAAAATGGACCACTTTAGCTGATTCACAACAACTGATGCTGAAACCGAGTTTGTTTAGATCGGGCTTAAGTTATATGGGCTTTAGCGGCTACCTGAATCCGTTTACGTTAGAATCGCAGGTCAATGAAGCCCAACCAAAAGTGTTACAGCCCTTTGTGGGTTGCCACGAATTGGCGCACCAGCAAGGCGTGGCCGCCGAAGGCATGTGCAATTATTTGGGCTATTGGGCCACACAAAAAAGCACTGATTTGTTTGTAAAATATTCGGGAAATGTGGTGGCCTTGCGCTATTGTTTGTCGGCGATCAACAAAACACATCCCAAACAAGCCAAGGTTTACAAAGCGGCATTTTGCAAGGGCTTACAAATAGAAATGAAGGCCATTACCCAGTATTGGAAATCACATGAAAGCTGGTTGCAAGAGGGCTTTCTGGCTTTTTACGATACCTTTTTAAAATGGAATCAACAAGAAAAAGGCCTAAATGAATATGGCGAATTTGTACGGCTGTTGCTGCAGGAGCCCATTTGACATTTTGGTGTTTCTAACTATTTAAAGGGAATTAAAAACCCACTCTTTTGGCTTTGATGCTGGGTTCAAATGGAAGTCGTATGGTTTCCAAAGCAGAAGTATTTAAAATCCAAAGCTACAAAAAACGCAAATACGTTAGTAAGCTAATTTTGTAGGGAAGTAGAAAGCGCAGAGAAGCATGTCGTTTTTTGCTGGCATTTTTGGGTTGGCAGAAATTGAGTTTTCAGATGAAAATCAAATTGTTTCTCCATAAAAATCTATAAACTCAGGTGAAATGTCATAATTACACTTTTGATTATTCGATGTTGTGATGGCGTCTTTCCAGTATATTTCTCCACATTCCCCAATACATACTTTTCTTAGAAAATGGACACTTTCCAATTGATCAATTCCCTTAACCCAGATTATGCAATAGACTTTGTAATGAAACCAACACTTACAAAAAGTTTGCATTTGCAAACTCCAATTAAAAAAAGTTGGTTCTTAATGACCTTTAAAAAACAAAAATTAACGCCATTAAAATGGGAAAAGGACAAAAAAGCTGGGAGTGCACGGACTTTTTTTACCGCAGATGTAGCAGCGCTACATTGAGGATAAAAAACTGAATTGATTTAGACTTTTTTGATTGAAGCG
>NKJD01000084.1 GCA_002256385.1 Flavobacterium sp. BFFFF2 | reverse complement strand
GACAAAAAAAGGAGTACATTTCCAGATTTGCAGTCATTTTTACTTGTAATAAAATTCTAATACATTATTTGGGTTTAAACTTTTTTGCACTGCATAGCAGCGCTACGGAGTAATAAAAAGGGGCAATTTGGGGCGAAAAGACCATTTTGCAGCCAATTGAAAAAAGTTTAAATCACTTCAATACCAAAACGATCATCACGAAAACGTAGCAGTAGAAATGTATAACCATATATCATGCAACTTTTGGGTTTAAAAAAATAATCCTTCAACCTATGAATTACGAAAACATACAAGGATTAACCGCCAATGAGGTCGACGCTTCTAGAGCAAAAAATGGCAAGAACAAACTGACTTACAAAAAAGAAAACGCTTTTCTTGATCTGTTGTTGCAGTTGGTCAAAGACCCGATGATGATTTTGCTATTGGTGGCCGCCTCCATTTATTTTATCAGTGGCAAAACAGCCGACGGCATTTTTTTGGTGGTGGCGATCGTGTTTCAAACGTCCATTTCGCTGTATCAAAGTGCACGCAGCAAAAATGCGCTCGAAAAACTAAATGACTTATCGCAGCCCAATTCCAAAGTGATTCGCGAAGGCAAAGTGGTTGAAATCCCGAGCGAAGCAGTCGTGGTGGGCGATTCTTTATTGGTAGAAGAAGGCACGGCCATTTCAGCGGACGGCCTGATTGTTCATTCCAGTGATTTTTCGGTAAATGAATCTATTTTAACGGGCGAATCAATGGCTGTTTTAAAGGACAAAGACCAAAAAGACAACTTGATTTTTAGCGGAACCACCGTGGCTAGTGGATTGGCCGTTGCAGAAATTGTGGCCATTGGCAACGCAACCAAATTGGGTAAAATTGGCAGCAGTTTAGCAGAAATCAAGGAAGAAAAGACACCCTTAGAAATACAAATTACTCATTTTATCAAATGGATGGCCATTGCGGGTGCCCTTGTTTTTGTGGTTGTTTGGGCCATTAATTATTGGCATTCTCGACTACTTTTAAATAGCTTATTGCAATCACTTACGCTGGCTATGAGCATTTTACCCGAAGAAATCCCCGTGGCATTCACCACTTTTATGGCGCTGGGTGCGTACCGCTTAATAAACATGGGTATCGTGGTGAAACAAATGAAAACGGTGGAAACACTGGGCAGCGCCACCGTCATTTGCACCGATAAAACCGGCACCATTACCGAAAACAAGATGAGCTTGGCCAAACTGTTTGTGTTAAAAAACAACGGCATTTTGAACATGGAAGACCCTTGTAACGAGGAAGAAAAAGCAGTAATAGCTGCCGCCATGTGGGCCAGCGAGCCCACTCCTTTTGACCCCATGGAGGTGGCCTTGCACCAAGCCTATCAAGAGAAAATTTCAACCGATGAAAGGCCCAATTACAAATTGGTACACGAATATCCACTAGGCGGCCAACCGCCCATGATGACCCATGTTTTTTCAGACAGCAACAATACCCGCATTATTGCTGCCAAAGGCGCCCCAGAAGCGATCATGCAAGTGGCAAAACTGACCGAAGAAGAACAGAAAAACGTGCACACGGCCATTCAACAGCTAACAGATGAGGGCTACCGGGTGTTGGGCGTGGGTGTTTCTGATTTTAAAGGAGATTCCTATCCAGCAAAACAACAAGAGTTGCCTTTTGCTTTTAAGGGCTTGCTTGCTTTTTACGACCCACCCAAAAAGAACATCCAAAGCGTATTGGAACAATTTTACCAAGCAGGCATAGCCGTGAAAATAATTACCGGCGACCATGCAGCCACTACCCTATCTATTGCCAAACAAATTGGGTTTAAGGGCTGCGACCAAACCATTTCGGGCGAAGAACTGATGAAATTATCCGACGAAGCGTTGCAAACCTGCGTGATGAATACATCGCTATTTACAAGGATGTTCCCCGAAGCCAAGCTGAAAATCATCAATGCTTTAAAGGCAAACAACCAAATTGTGGCCATGACCGGCGATGGCGTCAATGACGGCCCAGCGCTGAAAGCAGCCCATATTGGCATTGCCATGGGCAAAAAAGGAACCGAAATTGCCAAGCAAGCCGCGTCTTTGATTATTTTAGAAGACGATTTGTCAAAAATGGTGGATGCCATTGCCATGGGCCGAAAAATATATACCAATTTAAAAAAAGCCATTCAATACATCATTTCCATTCACATTCCCATTATACTCACCGTGTTTATTCCGTTGGCTTTGGGATGGATCTACCCGAATATTTTTGCCCCCATCCACATCATATTTTTGGAAATCATTATGGGGCCCACTTGTTCCATAATTTACGAAAACGAACCCATGGAACCCAACACCATGGTGCAAAAACCTAAGCCTTTAACCGACACATTTTTTAATTGGAAAGAACTGTCCATCAGCCTCGTTCAAGGACTGTTCATTACGGCAGGAACCTTATCTGTGTACCAATTTGCCGTGTACAATGGGTACAACGAAGACCTCACCCGAACCATGACGTTTACGGTATTAATCACCGCCAACATTTTTCTGACCTTAATTAATCGGTCCTTTTATTACTCCATTTTCACCACCCTGAAGTATAAAAACAACATGGTGCTAACCCTCGTTTTTACGACGATCGCCTTGGTAGGAATCATCCTTTTTGTAAAACCAGTGAACCGCTTTTTTGACTTTGAAATCCTGAATCAGAAGCAATTATTGTTGTGTATTTTGATTGGGTTTGGGGCAGTTATTTGGTTTGAAGGAGTTAAGTTTATTAAAAGATTGAAAGATTGAAGGATTGAGTTTGTAAAGTTGAAAGATTGAAAGATTGAAAGATTGAAAGATTGAAAGATTTGAAATTTGAGATTTGCTATTGAAAGATTAGAAAACAACTTTCGACTTTCGACTTTCGACTTTTGACTTTTGACTTTTGACTTTCGACTTTCGACTTTCGACTTTGGACTTGAAAGATTGAAGGATTTGTTTGTCCCTGTATATCTCATTCTATTTTTATGATTTTATGGGTAATGGTTTCTTTACTGGTTGAAATTTTAACCAAATACAAACCTGCTGAAATCGCGGTGAAGTTAATTTGGTTTTGCGCGTTGGTCAATTCCATTACTTTTTTACCTGTCAGATCAAACACCTCTATTTTTTGAATAGGGTCATTATTTTTGTTTTCCAGATATAAAACTTCTTTAACAGGGTTTGGGTACAGCACAAAGGGGTTGGTTGAAAATGCCTCATTGTTTAACGATTCACATTCTTGTTGGGTAGCGACATATTGGCTTGTGGCATCTTTACCCAGCCAATTGGCCGTGCAATTGGCCACATCATCTACAAAAATACATTGCAAGTTGGGGTTGCCCGTGCAGTCGAAGCGGTTTAGATACACAGGAGGATTAGCACCAATTTCATAAACACCATTTAATAGAGTATTCGCTGAGTTTTGAAGTATTAATAATGTGATGTTATTGTTGTTTCCTGATATGTTTAAATTATTGCAATTAACTTTATTTAATAAATGGTTGTTACTAGCGTTTAAGGTGGATAATTGATTATTACAACAAAATAACTCTTCTAATAATGCGTTTTGACTTATATCAATATTTTGAACGGCTGTGTTATTTATATCTAATGTTCTTAAAAATTCATTATTAGATACATCAATTGATGAAATTGGCGTATTCCATATGAGTAACTTCTCTAGCATTACATTTTGACTTACCTCAATTAAGTTAATTGGATTATTATTACAATATAAATTTTTTAAAGCGGTATTATGTGTAATATCAAGCATACTAACCTGTGTGCTTCTAATCAGTAGTTTTTCTAATTTAATATTATTTGACACATTTAATTGTGTTAAATTAAAATAGCCAATTTCTACATCTTTTAAATTTATATTGCTCGAGATATCAATATTGGTCATCTGATTTGCAAAAAATAGATAAAATGTCTCCAGATTCAAATTATTAGAAATATTAAGATATGAAAACAATGGATTATATATAAATAATTTCTTTAAAAATTGATTTTGAAGAAGATTGATTGTTTGAAGTGAATGTGCACTTATCATTAATTCTTGTAAAGCTGTGAACGCTTGTATACCTTCTAGATTGACGATATTTGCTGCTGTTTCACTATTCAGGGTTAATGTGGTGATGTTTGAAATAGCGGAGGTTAATACTTGCCCATCGGCCACTTGATTTACATCTATCCCTTGATTAATCAATTCTTGTTCAAAATTTGGATCTGAAATGGCCGTGTATTGCGCTTGCAAACAGCATGAAGTCAATACACTAACGATAAAAATATAAAAGATTTTCATGTTTTGATTATGGGATCTAAACCTGTTCTGACAAAGGAAAATTTCAAATTTAAAGTAAAATATCCCTTTGTCAGGAATACAAGTTTTGGTTTATTATGGTTTATAAAATTTTTCTTCTAGTTTGATACCACTTTCAGATTCTTTATTGAGGATGTAATAATATTGACTCATTAATTTGCTATATAATTCGGGGTCTTTTACCTGAATTGCGTCCAATTCTTCTTCCTTAATATTCATGGAACCTAAAATTTGGGTTGAATAGATTTTTCCGCTTACAAATGATTCTGTGGCACAATACAAGCCTTTGGTACATACAACTGGCACGATACCCGTGTTTGTTGGTGCATCACCTAGTTGTGCAATGGTGATTGGATAATCAAAGGTATGCAAACAAACTGGGGGAACGGGAAAATCATATTTACTTACATTGACGGGGTCTGACCCTTGATTTTCAGCAAAGAAATAATCAAACCCAGGTTGGAATTTATGTTCTCTTAGTCGCGCCCGACAAATTGTTAATGTACCGTCAAAGTTATCTTTTTTTGAAATAACACCGCCTGCTCTTTCCAATGAAGAATATGGTTCAAATAAAACGCTGCGATCAGAAGTGCCATTACTTAACAAATTTAAGACTGGATTAAACAATATGGAATTACTAATAATACCCGTTGGGTGAAATTGTTTTTAAGTAAAAAATAACGGTCAGATATTGGTCAAGATACTGAAATTCAGTATCTTGAAGTCTAAAAACAAACCAATATCCATGTCAAATATAGTGAAAAATTATTTTAGAGTTTTAGATGTTATACGTTCTTTAGATCTTGATTTTAATGATACATTTAGAGTCGGTAGAAAAGCAAAAATGACTGATATTGAAGTAGTTGCTTTGAGTTTAACAGCTGAATACATGTCTATTGACAGTGAAAATAATTTATTCAAACAGCTGGCTAATACATCGATTCCAAATTTAATTGAAC
>NKJD01000096.1:0-2500 GCA_002256385.1 Flavobacterium sp. BFFFF2 | reverse complement strand
ACCGTGCGCCTACAAGCGGTCGGAGTCCCGATTTATCGGGATGACGGCGTGCCTTTTGCATAATGAGCCTACGAGTTACTCCTAACTGGCGAGGTTAAGTTCATATTTAACGGAGCCGAAGCGAAAGCGAGTCCAAATAGGGCGATTAGTCAGTTGGGGTAGACGCGAAACTTTGTGATCTATCCATGGGCAGGTTGAAGGTGTGGTAACACACACTGGAGGACCGAACTCGTTGACGTTGAAAAGTCTTGAGATGACCTGTGGATAGGGGTGAAAGGCCAATCAAACTGAGAGATAGCTCGTTCTCCCCGAAATGTTTTTAGGAACAGCCTCGGATTTAGAAGTATGATAGAGGTAGAGCTACTGATTGGGCTAGGGGGCTTCATCGCCTACCAAACCCTGACAAACTCCGAATGCTATCATATATCTCCGGGAGTGAGGCTGCGGGTGCTAAGATCCGTGGCCGAGAGGGAAATAACCCAGATTAGCAACTAAGGTCCCTAATACGTAGTTAAGTTGAGCAAACGAGGTGGGATTTCTATAACAGCCAGGATGTTGGCTTGGAAGCAGCCATTCATTTAAAGAGTGCGTAACAGCTCACTGGTCGAGAGATCCTGCACGGAAAATGATCGGGCATCAAACTACGAACCGAAGTTCTAAAATTGTACTTGTACAATTGGTAGGGGAGCATTCAAATCTGCACAGAAGGTGTGGCGCGAGCCATGCTGGAGCGATTTGAAAAGAAAATGTAGGCATAAGTAACGATAATTAAAGTGAAAAACTTTAACGCGAAAAGTCTAAGGTTTCCTGATCAACGTTAATCGGATCAGGGTTAGTCTGGTCCTTAGGAAAACCCGAAAGGGGCATCTGATGGAAAGAAGGTTAATATTCCTTCACCTGCTATGCATTAAAAGTGACGCAGGGACGTGGTGGTTGCGTACGGACGGAAGTGTACGCCTGAGAGGAGTCTTCGGATGAATCGAAACCATAAAATCCCTGCCAAGAAAAGCGAGCATAGCAGCCAGTACCGGAATCCGACACAGGTAGACGGGATGAGTATTCTAACGCGCTCGGGTGAGCCGTGGAGAAGGAACTAGGCAAATTAACGCTGTAACTTCGGGATAAAGCGTACCGCAGCGATGCGGTCACAGTAAAATGGTACAACCAACTGTTTAACAAAAACACAGGGCCCTGCAAAAACGAAAGTTGACGTATAGAGCCTGAAACCTGCCCGGTGCTGGAAGGTTAAGGAAGGGTGTTCGGCGCAAGCCAAAGCTCCTGACTGAAGCCCCAGTAAACGGCGGCCGTAACTATAACGGTCCTAAGGTAGCGAAATTCCTTGTCGGGTAAGTTCCGACCTGCACGAATGGTCTAATGAGTTGTACACTGTCTCCTCCACGAGCCCGGTGAAATTGTAGTATCGGTGAAGATGCCGGTTACCCGCCACGGGACGGAAAGACCCCGTGAACCTTCACTACAACTTTGCATTGATTTTGAGCCACAAATGTGTAGGATAGTTGGGAGACTATGAAGCAGCATCGCCAGGTGTTGTGGAGTCAACGTTGAAATACCAACCTTTTGTTGCTTAGAACCTAACCCCCTGCGGGGGACAGTGCATGGTGGGTAGTTTGACTGGGGTGGTCGCCTCCTAAAAAGTAACGGAGGCTTGCAAAGGTACCCTCAGTACGGTTGGTAATCGTACGCAGAGCGCATTAGTAAAAGGGTGCTTGACTGTGAGACAAACACGTCGAGCAGGAGCGAAAGCTGGCTAAAGTGATCCGGTGTTTCTGTATGGAAGGGACATCGCTCAAAGGATAAAAGGTACTCCGGGGATAACAGGCTGATCTTACCCAAGAGCTCATATCGACGGTAAGGTTTGGCACCTCGATGTCGGTTCGTCACATCCTGGGGCTGGAGAAGGTCCCAAGGGTTCGGCTGTTCGCCGATTAAAGTGGCACGTGAACTGGGTTCAGAACGTCGCAAGACAGTTCGGTCCCTATCTGTGGTGGGCGCTAGTAAATTGAGTGGACATGACCTTAGTACGAGAGGACCGGGTTGTACGTACCGCTGGTGTATCTGTTGTGCCGCCAGGTGCAGTGCAGAGTAGCTATGTACGGCAAGGATAAACGCTGAAAGCATCTAAGCGTGAAACCTTCCACAAGATGAGTTTACTTTTAAGGGTCGTCAAAGACTATGACGTTGATAGGCTATAGGTGTAAAAATGGTAACATTAAAGCCAAGTAGTACTAATTGCCCGTAAGCTTTATTTTTTTATTCTATTTTTCTTGATTTTGTCCCAATATGTAACTTATTGCTGGTTCTGTAACAAGAATCAGATTACAGTCTTATGGTGGTTTTGCCGAGGGTGTTCACCTCTTCCCATTCCGAACAGAGAAGTTAAGTCCCTCATGGCCGATGGTACTCGCGTTAAGCCGGGAGAGTAGGTAGCTGCCATATTTATTGAACCTCGATCTGAAAAGATCGAGGTTTTTTTATGCCC
>NKJD01000083.1 GCA_002256385.1 Flavobacterium sp. BFFFF2 | reverse complement strand
ACACCCCATCTTGGTCGCTGTCGCATACGGTTAAAGGCAAGGTCATCGGAACCAACTGTGGCAATGGGTTCACCCGAATGTCCATGGTGCTGGTTCTAAAGCAGCCTGTGGTGGTGTTCTGTGCACGTACATGGATCGTTTGCACCGGACCTGCCGTGTATGGCGAGGGAATCGAAGTGCTTAAATCGCCGCCTTGGGCATCAAAGGCCGTTTGGTAGAAACTCACCGCAATGCCTGTTTGGCCATTTAAAATCAAAGGCGATTGGCCATCTAAATCAAAAGGCTCTTGGTTGTCCCCTAGTGTCACATAGTCACATAGGTTATACGAAGCCAGTGGAAAAGGAAGAATCGGAAGTGGGTTCACCTGCAAGGCCAATGGAACCACTTTAAAGCAGCCCGTTAGGTTGTTCTGAACCCGAACATAAATCGTTTTACTGATCGAGACATAAGCATTAGTGCCTGTTAATGCGCCCGTGCCTGCCAAGGCCTCGGCCTCAGTAAGGTAGTAACTCACCGTGTAATCTGCGGGGAGTAAAGTATCTAAAATCGTTGGACCATAACCCGTCAAATCAAACGCAACAGCGCCGTCCGTGTTGTCATCGCACAAAGCATAAGGCACACTCGGGATGGCAACGATTGGTTGGGGGTGAACTATAATTTGGTAACTACTTAGTGCAGGACAGTCAAGTGATGGGTCTTTGACTAGAATATAAATGGTCTGTACCCATGGATTGATGGAACAATACCCATTTAAAGGAATCGGATTTACCCCATTTTCTGCATCTGTCATGGTTTCATGAAATGACACAAGCCAATTAGAATTCGTCCCTATAATGGAGGATATTAAATTCGACAATTGAAAATCACAAGAAAAACCATCGTTGTTATCGTCACAAATTTCTAATGATGGTGGAACTGTAATCTGCAAACCATTCGTTACGTTTAAGGTCACAGCGTTTGAAAGTATACTACTGCACAGTAAATTATTTCCTGAAGTAATTGATTGTAGCGTAAAAACTTGTGGGCCTACAATCGATGTGTTTACAGGTAATTCAGTTGAAATTGTGCTTGTTACTAAAGTTTGTACCATATTTTGCGGATCGGTGTAAACTATAGTATAGGGAGCTGTTCCACTATCAACCACTACTTTAACCTTTGCTAATGTACTGTTAGCACATACATTTGGTGTACTTAATGTTAAATGAGCTGATGGTAATGATTCAACTGAAATAGCCACAATAGAAGACTGATTTTGTGAACAGCCAACAACGCCTCCATCTGTAACTCGAATTAAATTAAAATTATACAAGCCCGGATTTAGCGTCGAAACAGGTAAATCAATTGAAGCTAATCCTGCTTGCGTTTGAATACTTTGTGGTTGCCCATTTAATTCGTACAAAAAAGTAAAGGGAGATTGCCCTGTTAATCCTGTAAATGTTATTAATGGACTTGGTCCTTGTTCACATACAGTTAAACTACTGGCGGAAATGTTTGCAGTTGGCGATGGCAAAACTGTCAAAGTAACCGACTGTGACAAATCTGTTTCACATTGAACTGGACCAGAACTTTGAATATGGAGCAATTGATAAACATGTGCTCCAACTTGCTGCGTAGGAACTGACAATTGAGCAGTAGTACTTAAACTAACTAATGTTTGCGGAGCACCTCCGTCTAAGGTGTAAATAAATGTAAAAGGTGAAATTCCAGCCACACCTGAAAAAGTGATTTCGGCCGACGGATCATTTTGGCACACCGTTGGCGTTGTAATACCAATTGAACCATCTGGCTTTGTTAACACAATTACGGTCGTAAATCCACTAAGTGATTGCGAGCAAGAGGGCGTACCTGAAACGGTAATATTTGATAATGTAAAACTCGATGCCTGCAATAAAACACCAGTTGAAACACTAGCAACACCAGCATTGTCTAATTGAATATTTTGAGCTGTTGAAGTCGCATCTAAATAAGTGACTAAACCATTAGGCGTCCCTGTAAAATTAAGAGTTGATGACGATCCAGCACAAATTGGACCTAATGAACTGATGGAAGCTGTTGGGTTCTGAATTACAGCTAAAGTAGCTGTTCCTATTGCAGGAACATTACAACTTGGTATCCCATTCGTTTGAATTGATACTAATGAATAAATCTGATCACTTGTAAGTGCGGGAGATATTAAACTAGCCAGCCCATTCGCATCTAATTGTATTTGCTGATTTGCGCCGCCATTAATATTGTAAATCACCGTAGCATCTGGTGTTCCTGTAAAAGTTACCGGTGCCTGATTATTTAAACATAGCTGGGTGGTTCCCGATATATTCACAAAAGGTATTAACTGAATTGTGACTTGAACATCTTGATTAATATTTCTTTGACACAAAGGAACCCCACCAGCACCTACAATATAGGACGACACCAAATGAAACACAAAAGACTGATTTGCAACCCCTTGCACAATAGCTGAACCACTAGATGAAAGTACAATTGTTTGTGTATTGCCTGTGTCAACAATATAACTTACTGTTGCGCCAGGTGTCCCTTGTAGCGTAATCACATAGTTTTCACCAGAACATATTGGCGCGGTTGTCAATTGAGCTTGCGCAGTTGTTGAAGCATCAACAACGAGCTGGAAATTGGTCATTGAAAAACAACTGGTTGCCGGATCTGTTACTCGAATATATAAAGTCTGTGGATTTGAGGTATTTAAATACGGTGCAGTAATTGAAATTGGATTCGCTGCCGTTAATGCATCTGAAGCTGATTCATGGTACGTAATATTTACCTGACTAGGCGTGCTCGACACTATGGAATTAATCAGGCTTAAGTCAAATGATGATTGGTCGGCTCCCAATGTTTCGCATGCATGTTGATCAGGAACAGATGAGATGGCAGGTGGTGGTGAAAAAAGATTTGGAGTACCGATCCAATTTATATTAAAATCACTGTCTCCTACTGGACGATCAATGGCTAAATAATATGTTTGCCCAGCAGTAACTGTTAGCCATTTTACATAGCCTGTTCCTTGAGCGCCAGGCCCTTGTTGTGTTGCAGAACTGCTGCTATTCATTCCAGTATAGTTCGTGGTAGCTCCGGCTGCTTCTGGATTCGTCGTAGAGCAACGAATGGGATTTCCTAAATTACCACACGTTTTATTTGGTCCAAAAACCCAAAAGTCATAATCAATTTGAATATCTGGATTCGTTGGAATTAAATCAAATCCTAAATTTCCACTTTGTATTGCTGTAAATTTAATCCAAATTGAATTGCTTTCCCCTCCACCGCAAAAATTGATTTCTTGTGCATTGCCAATGCCGGAAGCATTTGATGAAAACACATCACTACTACAAACAGTGATGGCATTTACACAGTCGTTGGGTTCATTTTGTGCCCACGAAAATAGGCTGAAACTTATAATTAATAAAAATAGGCTGTATTTTAAAAATTTCCTTTTCATAGCCGACAAAAGTATTTTAAAAACTTGAAAAAGTGTATAACAAAAAGCATAAACAATGCTTCAAGTTCCGTTATCATCATTTTAACAATTCCAAATCGAGTAGGAAGATAGGGATTATTTAACCCACTTTCACTCCATGTCCGCGCCTCATTTACATAGCCAATTTCCGTATAATCTTTGGACTTTGACTTGTTTGGCAGTCTTATCCTATTGGCTATGCCTGATGAGATTCGTGTTCCTCGGGGCAGAGTTTTGCCGCCATCTTCCTTCAGATTCCACCTCACAATGGACACCATTGCTATTGGCTAGTGGTTGGCGATTACAAACCCCCACAGTGGACTTACACCACCTAGCTGGTTACCATGCACGGCACACAATAAAAAGGGCCATCAATACAGATGGCCCTTTTTGGAATATGATTTTAAGTTTTTATCGTTTAATGGCTCGGAGCACTTTGGTGTTGTCACCTTGCGTTACGATGATTTGGTATACGCCAGATGGGTAGTTTTCACCCAGTGACACGCTGCCGATTTCTTGTGCAGAAACGGAACGGGCATCTACTTGTTTGCCAAGCATATCAAACACTTGAACCGAGATGGTTTCTGGGCTTTGGGTATCTATGGATAATCCGAAGTTGCTTTCAAATGGGTTGGGGAATACCTGTGCGTTGAAAGCTACTATTGTCGATACTGATTCGCTTAAACGAGCCGAACCTGTTGACACAGTACAAGCAGCACCATAAGGTTGTAAAGTACCATTGTAAATGGCTGCTACGCGGATGCTGTAAGTGGTGTTCAATGCTGCACCGCCAGACAACAATGGCAATTGGAAGCTGTTGGTGTTGCGAACGATGGTACGAATTGATCCGCCGTTAGTTACCTCAAAGCTATAACCTGTTGCTCCGCTGATGCTATTGGCAAAAACAGGTGTCCAGATGCTACCCAATGTAGTGCCACATTGTGAAGGAACCACTTTGGTTACAGGATCAGGCGTGGTTACATTACATGAAGTACCATACACTTGCCAAGTACCACTGATGCTTACAGCCACTCGGATGCTATAGGTAGTGGCATAACGCGCCCCACCAGAAATCTGCATCAAGTTGAAATTACTTGTCGATGAATCAACTGTGTAAATGGTGCTGGTGTTGGTATCTGTTACCTCATAGCGGTAACCTGCAATGGTTACCCCTGGCAATTGACCTGCATATAAGGTAGTCCAAACCGAAGTTAAGGTAGTACCACATACACTCGCATTGATTTTAGTGGTAGGTACGTTTGGTGTGGTAATCGTACAAGCCGATCCGTAAGCCGACCATGCGCCATTGTAGAATGCAGAAACACTCACTGAATAAGCCGTTGAATACGTTACCCCGCCAGCCAATTGTGACAACTGGAAGTTGTTGGTACTTGTATCAATGGTTCGTGTGGTTCCTCCATTAATTACTTTGAAACGGTAAGCCGAAGCAGTGGTAATGTTTGAACAGTAAATGCGGGTATCGATACTTGCAAGGGTAGTACCACACTGCGTTGATTGAATACTCGGTGCAGGGGTGTTCAATGTTAAGCTACATGAGCAACCATAGTTGTAAGTGACCCCACCAATAACAGGTGCTACATCAACTGTATATGCATCGCCATAAGCCCAACCTGTAACTTGGTTAATGGTAAAATAAGGCGTTGCATTGGTGATGTATTGTGTGCTTGCTCCTTTGATTACTCGGAAAGTATAAGAAGAAGCGCCCGATACGGTATTGGCATAAACCTGGGTAAACTCAGAAGAAACAGCACTGCCGCAGAAACCTGAAACTAATTTTGATGACAAGGTACAACCCACTGCCAAAGTAGCCGTTTCGTTGGTATTACAGTTTG
>NKJD01000082.1 GCA_002256385.1 Flavobacterium sp. BFFFF2 | reverse complement strand
ACTTTTTTGATTGAAGCGAAAAATGAGGATTTTGGTTCCAGATTGTCACTTTTTTGCACTGCATAGCAGCGCTACGGAGTAATAAAAAGGGGCAATATGGGGCGAAAAGACCATTTTGCAGCCAATTGAAAAAAGTTTAGATCAATTCTCAGTACATTACCAGATTTACAGTCATTTTTCCATGTAATAAATTTCTAATGCGTAACCTGGGTTAAAAGTTAAAACCCAGCCGGAAAGGGATTAAAAGGTGTTTTAAAAAATTCATAAAGCAATACTATTGTCTGTTCTTTTTGCTTAAACCCAGATTTGCAGTCATTTTTTCTTGCAATAAATTTCTAATGAGTTATCTGGGTTAAAAAGAATTCTAAATAAGTCATCACCTTGGCTGTGGCGCCTTGGTGATTGATAATGAAATTTCGGCTATTCATGCCATCTTGTTGGCAAAGTGCTTCGTTTGAAACCCATCGGTTCAGGCTAGCTGCAAATGCTTCATAATCGGGTGCTTCAAAACAACCGCCCGCCTCTATGAGCGCTGCTGCTTCTGGAAATTTCTGGTGATTGGGGCCAATAATAACAGGCAATCCAAAGGCGGCGGGTTCCAATATGTTATGTAAACCAGCCGTACCATAACCACCACCCACAATGGCCATATTGCCATAGGCATACAAACGCGACAAATACCCCATCGTATCAACCAAAATGCTTTTTGCTTCGTGTAAATTGGCTTGCCCCCTTTTTGAAAACCGCACACACGGTTTGGGCATGGCTGCTTCTAAAGTGTTCAATGAGGCGGCATCAAGGCGGTGAGGCGCTATAATCCATTTTAAGTTTGGCTTATGTTCCTCAATAAATCGAAACATCAATGCTTCTTCAGGTGGCCAACAACTGCCCGCCACCAACACCCGGTTTCCCTGGGTAAATGCCTCGAAGCCTTCAAAAGGTTCAAAGCGGTCCACGGTGGCTTGCACACGGTCGTAACGGGTGTCGCCAGAACAACGCACGTTTTGAATGCCAATGTTGCGTAACAGTTGTTCAGAGGCCGGTGTTTGTACAAAAAACTGCGTAAACGTCCGCA
Organism: Flavobacterium sp. BFFFF2; assembly: GCA_002256385.1. GTDB lineage: Bacteria > Bacteroidota > Bacteroidia > Flavobacteriales > Flavobacteriaceae > Flavobacterium. The sequence goes on along the minus strand of NKJD01000082.1, from coordinate 4,915 downwards.
AGCGTTTGCGGAAAAAGCCGCCGTACCACTTAAAAAATGCCTGCGAAGGTCGAAACAAGCCCGATACCAAAAAAGTAGGAATCTGACGGGCATATAAGCTGTCTAATAGGTTGGGCCAAAATTCGTATTTCACCAAAAAAGCCATTTCGGGTTGGTAGGTGTTCAAAAAACGCCGTACATCCCAAGGGGTGTCCCAAGGCAAATAATGCACCGCATCGGGTAATGGGTGGTTTTTGCGGATTTGGTAGCCCGATGGGGAAAAGAAAGTTACCACCAATCGGTAATCGGGATACTTATTTTTGATGGCTTGCATAATGGGCAAACCTTGTTCAAATTCGCCCAATGAAGCGGCATGGAACCAGATCCAGCGTTCATTTTTTGACACCGATTTCAGTTCGTTTTTTAATTGATCGCGCCCTTGTATAAATGCTTTTAATTTGGGGTTAAACAACCCCAAAACACGAACTACGACTTGGGCAATCAGCACCAAAAAAGTATACAACCACATCATATTGAAACAAGGAACGAAGGTACGTTTCTTTTCCAAAAAAAGTGTTATTAGGTTAAATATCGTATTTTTGGCTTTCCAAAAAATTGAGCGTATGCGTCCACTTCACATGGTTGATTTAAAAAGCCAATATGAAAAAATAAAAGATATCGTTTTACCAGCAATTCATGAAGTGCTGGAGACAAACACCTATATCAATGGGCCTAAGGTGCACCAATTTCAGCGCGAATTAGAAGCCTATATGGGGGTTAAACACGTCATTCCGTGTGCCAATGGCACCGATGCGTTGCAGATTGCCATGATGGGTTTGGGTTTGCAACCTGGCGATGAGGTCATTACGGCCGATTTCACCTTTGCAGCTACCGTTGAAGTCATTGCCTTGCTGCAATTAACGCCTGTGTTGGTCGATGTGGATTTGGTTTCTATGAACATTTCCATTGAAGCCATTAAAAAAGCCATTACACCCAAAACCAAAGCCATTGTTCCTGTTCATTTATTTGGCCGTGCCGCGAATATGGAAGCCATTATGGCCATTGCCAACGAACATCAATTATTTGTCATTGAAGACAATGCACAGGCTATTGGCGCTTATTGCCGTTTTTCGGATGGCAGCAAACGCCAAGCAGGTACGATTGGGCATGTGGGAGCGACCTCCTTTTTTCCGAGTAAAAATTTAGGTTGCTACGGCGATGGCGGTGCCATTTTTACCAACGATGATGCCCTTGCACACACCTTACGAGGCATCGTGAATCACGGCATGTATGAGCGCTATCACCACGATGTGGTGGGTGTTAACTCGCGCCTTGATTCTGTGCAGGCAGCCGTTTTATCGGCCAAGTTGCCTCATTTAAATGAATACAATGCAGCCCGTCAAAACGCGGCCCGTGCTTATTCGGTGGCATTCGATAACCACCCGCATGTCGTGGCACCGACCATTTGTTCGGTGTGCGATTGTCACGTGTTTCACCAATATACTTTGCGCATTACCAATGGCCAACGCGATGCCCTGATGGCGCATTTACAGTCCAAAGGCATCCCATGTGCCATTTATTACCCGATTCCATTGCACCGCCAAAAAGCCTACTTGGATGCGCGGTACTTAGAATCTGATTTTCCTGTAACTAATTTGTTGTCAGAACAAGTGCTTTCGTTGCCGATGCATACGGAATTAGATCCCGAACAAATCGATTTTATTACACAAACCATTCTCCACTTTTTTAACTCCTAATATGGCCATACTTGTAACAGGAGGACTGGGTTATATCGGTTCGCATACCACCGTTGAATTGCTCCGCGAAGGATTTGACGTCATCATCGTTGACAACTTGAGCAATACACGTATTGAGGTCTTAGACGGCATTGAAAAAATAAGTGGTAAACGGCCCCCGTTTATTCAGTTAGATTTAAAAGACAAACAAGCGGTTGCTGCCTTTTTTGCCACGCAAGATAACATTGACGCGGTCATTCATTTTGCTGCTTCCAAGGCAGTGGGCGAAAGCGTCGAAAATCCACTTTATTATTACGAAAACAACATTAATTCGTTGGTTTATTTGCTCCAAGAATTAACTAAAAAACCAGGTGTTAAGTTCATTTTCAGCTCCTCCTGTACCGTTTACGGACAAAGCGAGACCATGCCCATTATGGAAACAGCGGCCATTCAACCGGCCATTTCTCCTTATGGAAACACCAAACAAATTGGTGAAGAAATCATTCATGAAACCGCGAATGTAACTGATCTGAATGCCATTTTATTGCGTTATTTTAACCCCATTGGGGCACATGAAACAGCTGAAATAGGGGAGTTGCCGATTGGTGTACCTCAGAATTTGGTGCCATTTATTACCCAAACGGTGGCAGGCATTCGCCAAGAATTATCGGTTTTTGGTTCCGATTACCCCACCCCCGATGGCACAGCCATTCGCGATTACATCCATGTGGTCGATTTGGCGCTGGCACACGTGTGCGCCATGAAACGATTATTGAACAGCCAAAACGCCGAAAAAGTAGAGGTGTTTAATATTGGAACGGGTACCGGCAGTTCGGTACTTGAAGTGATTCAAGCTTTTGAGGCGGCAACAGGCTTAAAAGTACCTTACAAGTTAGCGCCCCGACGCCCTGGCGACGTAATAAGTGCCTATGCCGATACGCAAAAAGCGAATAGGGTATTGGGCTGGACGGCGCAATTTAATTTGCAAGACTCATTGGCCGATTCATGGCGCTGGGAAAAGAAACTGCGCAATTTGACCTAAATGCAATTAAACTTGGTTGTTTGTGAATAACACGAGGCTTGTTCTAACAAAACAACTTTTTGTTTTTTTCAAAATACATTTCTTTACTTCAATTGGTGCACTTTATGTTTCAATCAAAAAAAGATACGGTTTATTTAGTATTGGCAGGCATTTTTATCACCAATGCCTTGGTGGCCGAGCTCATCGGTGGCAAGCTGATTTATGTGGGCGACGCGGTGATGAGTGTCGGCATTTTACCTTGGCCCATTGTATTTGTCAGCACCGATTTAATCAATGAATATTTTGGGCAACGCGGCGTCCGCAAATTGTCGTTGTTAACAGCGGGGCTCATTGCCTATTGCTTTGTGTTGTTGCTCATTGCCATGCCAATCCCCGCGGTAAAAGGCCCCGGCTTGGTCACTGACGACCAATTTCATGGCGTTTTTGGACAAAGCATGTGGATCATTGTGGGCAGCATCACCGCCTTTTTGGTGTCGCAACTTATTGACGTCACTATATTTCACTTTGTAAAAAACCGCACCGGCAACAAAATGATTTGGTTGCGCAGCACGGGTTCTACGGTTATTTCGCAGTTGTTTGACAGTTTCATCGTGTTGGGCATTGCGTTTTGGGCCACGGGCAAAATGAACACCGAAACCTACATCACCTCCGCACTAACGGGCTATGTGGTGAAACTAGGCATTGCCATTTTATTGACACCCCTCATTTACGTGGGTCATGCACTCATTGAGCGGTATTTGCACAGTGGGGTTAAGGGGTGAAATGGATTTCAGGTTTTTGCATATATCAAAACCCTCCTGTAAAGTATTTTTTTAAAACAAGAAGTAAATAATATTAGTGTGTAGAGTTACAAACTAATAACTTTCAAAAGCAAAGGGCTCCTGTTCTATTGATCCAAATCCAACGATTCAATTAATTTTTTTAGCTCGTGGTTGCTAATATCTTCTTGTTCGCCTTTATCGTAAATGGATAGTAAAAAAACCGTTTCTTGGGCAACATAAACGTAGGTGATAATTCTAGCCCCGCCACTTTTGCCTTTGTTTTTGCTAGAAATGGCCATTCGAATTTTATAACAATGGTCAATTACTTCGTCGCCCATTGTTGGGTTTTCTTCTAGTTGTTCACCAAGTTCATAAAGGTCTGCTTTAATTGAACGGTGTTTTTTTGCCAATCGTTTTAGCTCTCGATCAAAGGTATGAGTAGAAACAATTTTATAACTCATCCAATAATTCTTTTAATGATTTCCCCTTAATTTTTCCAGCTTTTATCAATTTCACTTCTTCTACCGCTTCCTTAATTCCAGCCAAAATTTCAGCTTTTGTAGGCTCTGGTTCTTCCCATGCTTGCAGATTTTGGTATTCTTCTTTCATGATTTCCCAATCGTTCATTGGAATAAATACCCCTGTAGGTTTTCCGTTTTCCCCCTTTATTATTTGTAAACTCATCTTTATTTATGTTTAACCATTAAAATAATTTGATTAAAGAATTTTCGATATTTTTGATTTGTCAACATGTTGACAAAGGAATTTTTCATGGAGTCCTCGCATTTTAATGAATCACCAGTCGGTTTCATTCGTTTACAAGTTGAACTTAAATAATTTTTTTTTGGCTTTCAAAAAATGAATAACCCCAACAAAAATAATAAATAATAGCAAATCAAGTTTGTTAAATTGCTTCAGAAGTTTACTTTAGAAATTGATTTTAATTGGAGTAAAATGTCTTATAAAATGAAATATTGGTTTGTGTTTTTTGCTGTCTTTTTTTTTTTTTTCATGTAATCAGAATGTAGAAAATGAAATATTTACTGATTTAAATAATCCAGATAAACCCGTTGGGTGAAATTAATTGATTTGAATTTTGATATTATTAATTGGTCTGTCAAATATGAATTTGTTGATATATTGAACCAATGTTAATGCTGTAATTTTTGCCAATATTCTGGTTTTAAAGCCCTCGAAAGATTTTGCATAATTGTTTCTTATTTTGAATTGATCACATAATTGTGAGAACAATGTTTCAATTCTTTTTCTTGCCTTTCTAAAGATATATGGCTGTTTTACATACCCTTTTTGATTCATTCTCATTGGTGTCTCCAAAATGATATTTGCCGATTGAAATAAATCTATTTGTTGAGTGGAAGACAGATAACCTTTATCCC
>NKJD01000019.1 GCA_002256385.1 Flavobacterium sp. BFFFF2 | reverse complement strand
CGCTGCAATATTTTGGAGCAGGTGCACGATTTTTTAAACGTTTACTCATATTTCCTTGCACTTAATATCACAAATATAGCCCAAAATCCTTTGTGACAAAGAGATTAAAGTTTTTCAGCAGACCCTAATTAGTACACCAATAACCACAAAATTCTTTGCTTTTGCTTCTTTCCTCTAAAACAAAAAAAAACCGATCATCCCTGATCGGTTTTTTTAACTTAAGTGGGCGATGAGGGGTTCGAACCCCCGACCCCCTCGGTGTAAACGAGGTGCTCTGAACCAGCTGAGCTAATCGCCCTAAGCGGCTGCAAATATAAACCCTTTTTTTAATTGAGCAAGGAAAAAATTAAACATTTTTAAAATTGCAGAATTCGACCGTCTTCCCCTCACAAAACCTCAGCCACCACAAAGTTACTTCCCGCAATCATAATGCAGTCGGTGGGGTTTGCAGCCTGTTGGGCTGCTTGGTAGGCAGCGGCTACTGATGGGTACACTTGGCCGTGCAAGTCATAGGCAGCGGCTTCTTGCTGTAAACTTTCGGCGTCTTGTCCGCGGGGAATGTTCGGTTTGCAAAAATAATAGATCGCATCTTTCGGCAACAAAGGCAACACCTTGGCGCTCGATTTGTCGGCGACTTTGCCTAAAACCCAATGCAAATGTCGATAAGAGAGGTTGGCCAATTGGGCAACAATTTGCTGAATGCCTGCTTCGTTATGCCCTGTGTCAGCTATGGTGAGTGGTTGTTGATTTAAGATTTCCCAACGACCACGCAATTGGGTATTGCTGATGACGTGTTGCATGCCACTCACTACCGCTTCTTCTGGAATATCCCATCCTTGCTGGCGGAGCAATGCTACCGATTGGCACACAGTTTTCATGTTTTGTTGTTGGTACCAGCCGCCTAATGGACAGTCATAGAGGGGCCAATCGGGATCGGCAGCCACAAACAGTGGACTTTGGTGGCGTAGCGCAACCTTTTCAAAAACGGCTTTGGTTTCTGGGGTCCACGTTCCAATAACCACAGGCACGCCTTGTTTGATGATGCCCGCCTTTTCGGTGGCAATCTCGGCCAAGGTCTCACCCAACAAATCGGTGTGGTCATAGCTGATATTGGTGATGATACTTAAAATGGGATCAACTACATTGGTGGCATCGAGCCGGCCGCCCAAACCAACTTCTATAACAGCCACGTCCACTTCTTGACTTGACAAATACCAGAAAGCCAAGCCCACGGTCATTTCAAAGAAACTCAAAGAATGTTGTGCCAAAAAATCGGCCTGCGTTTGAATAAAGGTAATGACCTCGTTTTCTGGGATGCAGATCCCTTGCACCCTTATTCTTTCACGGTAATCTTTTAAATGGGGCGAAGTATACAAACCTGTTTTATAACCTGCTTCTTGCAAAATAGAAGCCAACAAATGGGAGGTCGAGCCTTTGCCATTGGTGCCGCCCACGTGAATGACTTTTAAGTTCTTTTCAGGATGCCCTAATTGCTCGCACAATGATTGGATGTTGTGCAAATCGGGTCGGTAGGCGGCTGCCCCAATCCGTTGAAACATGGGCAAGCGGCTAAACATCCAATCAAGCACTTCTTGGTAGGTGGCGTTTGGTGACAAGCTTTTCATTGGCTTATTACATTAAAAAACAAGTTGTTTTAAGGCATCCATTACGTAGGTATGCATCACTTCGCGGTAATCCAAATGCGTCACGAGGCGCAATTTGCCTGCCCCTAACGAGCTGATGGCGATGCCTTTTTGTTTTAGTTTTTGAATGACAACCGATTCGTTCAAAGTGGGTTTTACCGAAAATATGACGATGTTGGTTTCCACAGGCTCCACTTGTTGCACCCACGGCATTTGTTGCAACAAAGCGCCCAATTCGGCGGCGCGTTTGTGGTCTTGTGACAGGCGCTCCATGTGGTTTTCGAGCGCATAAATGCCTGCTGCGGCCAAATAGCCTGCCTGCCGCATGCCGCCGCCAAGCACTTTCCGAATGCGCATCGCTTCTTTGATCAGCGAAGCATTACCTACTAACAAGGACCCTACAGGCGCTCCCAATCCTTTGGACAAACAAACCGAAATAGTATCAAACAAAGCCCCGTATTGCTTCGGATGTTCACCTTTGGCAATCAAAGCATTCCACAAGCGTGCCCCATCTAAATGATAGTGCAAACCGTGTTTTTTGCAGACTTCTTTAATGCGTTGCAATTCGGTGAGATCATAACAAGCGCCACCGCCTTTGTTGGTCGTGTTTTCAATGCAGACCAAAGAAGTACGTGGACTGTGGTAAAATTCGGGGTCATGAATGTGCGCTTCCACTTGTTGGGCGTTGATTCGTCCCCGATCACCGTGAATTAATCGGCATGATACGCCGCTGTTAAAGGCGACACCACCTGCTTCGTAATTATATACATGGGCATAATGATCAGCAATCAATTCATCGCCTGGTCGGGTAAGCAACTTAATGGCCGTCTGATTGGCCATGGTTCCCGAAGGAAAAAACAAAGCGGCTTCTCGGCCAAATAAATCGGCCACCAAGGCCTCTAACTCATTGACCGTGGGGTCTTGTTTGTACACATCGTCGCCCACTTTGGCTTGAAACATGGCCCGCAACATGTCGGGCGTTGGGCGCGTAACTGTATCACTTACTAAATTAATTTCCATACTCTAAGACAGAACCATTACTTTTGCAGCAAAACTACATGAATTATGGTGAATACCGAACACATTAAGGGAATCATCGAGCGCCTGGGAGCGTTAAGGAGGTATCTTTGACGTCGATAGCAAGCTCATAGAAATCACCAACGAAGAAGAAAAAACGTTTGCACCCGACTTTTGGAACCACGCCAAAGAGGCCGAAGTGTTTATGAAAAACCTGCGTTCTAAAAAGAAATGGGTCAACGATTACGCGCAATGTGAAGAGTTGGCCGAGGAATTGCAAGTGGTTTTTGATTTTTTTAAAGAAGGTGACATGACCGCCGAAGAACTCGACGATCATTATTTTAAAACCATTCAACACATTGAAGATCTGGAATTCCGCAATATGCTTTCGGACGAAGGCGATAGCATGAGTGCGGTGTTGCAAATTACAGCCGGCGCAGGGGGCACCGAAAGTTGCGACTGGGCGGCCATGCTGATGCGCATGTATTTGATGTGGGGCGAAAAACAAGGGTACACCATCAGAGAATTGAACTTTCAGGGCGGCGAGGTCGCTGGCGTGAAAACAGTCACCATTGAATTGGATGGCGATTTTGCTTTTGGCTATTTAAAAGGTGAAAATGGCGTACACCGTTTGGTGCGCATTTCCCCCTTTGACAGCAATGCCAAACGACATACTTCCTTTGCCTCTGTATATGTATATCCATTGGCCGATGACACCATAGAAATTGACATCAATCCGTCGGATATTTCATGGGAAACCATGCGATCAAGCGGTGCGGGTGGCCAAAATGTAAACAAAGTGGAAACGGCGGTGCGTTTGCGCCACCACCCGACGGGCATCATCATTGAAAATTCAGAAACCCGCTCGCAGCTCGACAACAAAATCAAAGCCATGCAATTGCTTAAATCGCAGTTGTACGAAATTGAATTGAAGAAAAAGCAGGCGTTGCGCGACGAAATCGAAGCCAAGAAAATGAAAATTGAATGGGGATCGCAAATCCGCAATTATGTGATGCATCCGTATAAATTGGTGAAAGATGTGCGTTCGGGCCACGAAACCAGTGACGTCGATGGCGTCATGGATGGCGAGATTGACCCGTTTTTAAAAGCCTATCTGATGATGATGGGGCAACAAGAAGAAGCATAATATGAAGGCAGTTATAGTAACCATCGGCGACGAAATATTAATTGGACAAATCACGGTTGATCAAATAGAAAGACAGTTGCAGAGTCAAATGTAATGTGGTTTAAACTTTTTCGCTTCAATCAAAAAAGTTTAAACCCAAATTATGCATTAGACTTTGTAATGAAACCAACACTTACAAAAAGTTTGCATTTGCAAACTCCAATAAAAAAGTTGGTTCTTAATGACCATTTAAAAACAAATATTAACGTCATTAAAAAGTGAAAAGGGCAAAAAAGCTGGGAGTGCACGGACTTTTTTTACCGCAGGTGTAGCAGAGCTACATTGAGGACAAAAAACTGAAGTGATTTAGACTTTTTTGATTGAAGCGAAAAATGAGGATTTTTATTCCAGATTTTAGCTTTTTTGCACTGCATAGCAGCGCTACGGAGTAATAAAAAGCTGAAATATGGGGCGAAAAGACCATTTTGCAGCCAATTGAAAAAAGTTTAAATTGCTTCATCAGTACATTTCCAGATTTGCAGTCATTTTTACTTGTAATAAATTTCTAGTGCGTAATTTGGGTTAAACCAATTAATGAGTAAATTAGCATCTTAAATCAAAAACGTCATGCAAGATTACAAAGCGATTATCACCATTGAGGCTGGAAAACGTGGTGGAAAACCTACCATTAGGGGCATGAGAATCAGTGTAAGTGACATTTTAAACTGGCTTGCTTCTGGCATGACAATCCCTGAAATACTCTTAGATTATGACGAATTGACACAAAAAGATATATATGCTGCCCTTAGTTATGCCGCTGACAGAGAAAACAAAATATATCAAATTGCGGTATGAAACTGTTGTTTGACCAAAACATTTCTCACCGAATTCTAAAAATAATTTCTGAAGAATTCAAAGGGTCAACTTCTGTAAAGAATGAACATTTAATGGACTGTTCTGATAAAGAAATTTGGGAATTCGCCAAAAAGAATGATTTTAGCATTGTAACCCAAGATTCAGATTTTAATGATTTAAATGTGTTATACGGATTTCCACCTAAGATCATTTGGATTAGAACGGGAAATATTAAAACGGAGGAAATGGCTGGTTTGTTGAAAACAAATTTTGATGAAATTTTACAATTCGAGTGCAATCCTGCGTTTGGTTGTTTTGAAATTTTAACCTTGAATAAATAAATTGTATTATTGAAGTGATTTAAACTTTTTTCAATTGGCTGCAAAATGGTCTTTTCGCCCCATATTTCAGCTTTTTATTACTCCGTAGCGCTGCTATGCAGTGCAAAAAAGCTAAAATCTGGAACAAAAATCCTTATTTTTCGCTGCAATCAAAAAAGTTTAAATCACTTCATTAAATCCAACCATACCTTGCCTTGTTTTTTTCGATTTTTAAAATGATTTCTTTGCTCAAAAACAAGCCCTTTAATTAACTAAAAACCTACATGCATCAATCGTAAAATGAAAGCAGTTATAGTAACCATAGGCGACGAAATATTAATTGGACAGATTACCGATACCAATTCGGGCTATTTGGCCAAATCGCTCGATAAAATTGGCATTGCCACTCTTGAAATGCGTTCTATTTCTGATGATAGAGCCCATATTTTAAGCACATTAAAAGAACTGCAAAACCAAGTGGATTTGGTGTTGTTAACGGGCGGTTTAGGTCCGACCAAAGACGACATTACCAAAAAAACCTTTTGCGATTATTTTAATGACCACTTGGTGCGAAACCAAGAAGTGGAAACCCATGTGGTGGCACTCATCGAGCGCGTCATGAAGCGGCCCGCCTCGCAAATTAACAAGGATCAGGCTTTGGTGCCCTCGCGCTGTGAAGTGCTGTTTAATGGGGTTGGCACGGCACCTGGCATGTGGATTCAGCATGAGCAAACGGTTTTTGTGTCGATGCCTGGTGTGCCTTACGAAATGAAACACATTTGGGAACATGCCTTGCAGCCCAAATTGATGCAAACGTTTAAAAGACCATTTATTATACACCAAACGGTGCTCACTTACGGCCAAGGAGAAAGCTTGGTGGCCGAACGCATCGAAGCATGGGAAGACGCTTTACCTCCATTTATTAAATTGGCTTATTTACCGAGTCCAGGCCGGGTGCGCCTGCGTTTAACAGCTCGCGGCACCGATGAACAAAGTTTACAAACCGAATTAAAGGCCCAGATAACCCAATTGCATGCCCTCATCGGAGATATCATCGTGGGCATGGAAGAAGACCAAACCATTGAAGTACAAGTTGGGCAGTTTTTGGCCGAAAAAGGCCTCACTTTGGCGGTAGCAGAAAGTTGCACAGGCGGGAAAATAGCCGAAATGATCACTGCTATTGCTGGTTCCTCTCGGTATTTTAGAGGCGGCATCGTGGCGTACACGGAAACCGCAAAAACTGATTTACTGGACGTTTCACCTGAACTCATTGCGCGTGAAGGCGTGGTGAGTGAAGCCACTGCCTTGGCTATGGCCATAGGCGCGCAACAAAAGTTTCAAGCTGATTTTGCCCTTGCTACTACTGGTAATGCGGGCCCATCGGCAGGCGATCCGAAGCAAGCATTAGGCACCGTTTGCATTGCCTTGGCAACGCCCAACGGGACTTTTACGCAAACTTTGTCCTTGGGTCAGCCGCGCGAAAAAGTAATCATGCGGGCGGCCAATGAAGCGTTGAATTGGTTGTACAAAACTTGTATTTAATAGGTTAAATGATTTTTTGTTTATTTTTTCACTGAATAGTAATTTAAATTATGAAATATTCAATTGTTCTGTGTGTCTGTTTTTTGTTGGAATGCACCAATTTGTTTAGTCAACAAAATTTATTTAACATACCCTCGGGCGATATTACAAACCCAAAAAAAATATTTTACCAACATCAATTAAATCTATATTCCGACAAATTAGAATCAAAGGCTCATTTTGTTTACGGCCTCGGTAAAGGGTGGGATGGGGGAATAAATCTGGTTGGAAAAGGCCTTTACTTTTCCCCCAATTGGAGAATGTTACACAATGACGATCCAAACAAAGGGGCATTGTATCCAATACTTATGGCAACGATCCAAAAACAAATAAAAGTAACAGAACAATTTGATGTTAATTTTGGTTCTCAATTTGGATATAATTTGAGCAGCCAAATTTCAAACAAAGAGATTAACTTTTATAATTACTGCATTGGTGTGTATCATTTTATGGAGGGCAAAGCACGTTTTGTGGGAGGGTTTTATCAAACAAACCAAATGTATGTAGGTGAAGGTGATACGATTGGCATAATGTTTGGATATGAAATGAAAATATCAAAAAGATGGTATCTAATGGGTGATTGGGTAAGTGGAAACAATGATGCAGCTGTTAGTGTTCTTGGGGGTATGTATAATTTATCAAAGAGAATTCAACTTTGCGGCGGATGGCAAATACCTAATCCAAATACACCAAAACCAATGGGATTTGTTTTTGAATTGAATCTGTCTGGTTGGGATGTGTACTAATAGACTTGAAATACACGAACGAGAAGAAAACGCCTAAGTACCTTACCTCTGAAATTGTTTGACTAATAATTTTGCACAATAATGATGAAATTACAATTTCAAATGTAAATCAAGCTTACTTTTGTTTTTCCTATTTACATCTTTTATTACAATGAAGTTATGTTTGATTAATGGTCCAAATTTGAATTTAGTCGGTCAGCGAGAGCCCGACCAATATGGCGACCAGTCATTTGATGAGTTTATTCCTCAATTAAAAGCTGATTTCCCATCCATTGAAATCAGCTATTTTCAGTCGAATATTGAGGGGGAATTGATTACGGCCATCCAAGTAGCGGGTGCAGACCATGACGGCATCATTTTAAATGCAGGGGCTTACACACATACCTCCATTGGCATTGCAGATGCCATTAGGGCCATTAAAGCACCTGTCATTGAAGTGCATTTGAGCAATGTGGCCAGCAGGGAAACATTCCGGCATGAATCGTATTTAACGCCCGTTTGTAAAGGGCTGATTATGGGGTTTGGGATGGAATCATATCGGTTAGCATTGCTTTATTTTTGTTTAAAGTTTCAGGTTTAAAGTTTAAGGTTTAAGGTTTCACGCAGTACGACAAACAACAAATACATTTAATAAAACATATATCAACTATAAAATACAACCCATGAAGACACCTCAACGCCTGATTGTTCTTTTTTTATTGTGTATCGGTCAACAGCTCACTGCCCAATCAATTCGGGGGGTGGTTACGGGTGAGCAAGGGAAGCCCTTGGCGCATGTGACGGTGCAACAAGTGGGTACTTATTCCATTACCCAAACCAATGAGGCGGGTTTGTTTACATTGCCCGCACCAAACGGAAACTCAGCCGTGTTAACGCTGCGTCGGGTGGGTTATCAGTTCCAGCAGATTACGGTGGCTTTGCCACAAAGCGAGCCTGTGAAAGTAAATTTGTCTGAAGAAGAAATCACCTTGCGCGAAGTGGTGATTGCCAAAGGGGAAAACCCTGCCATTCCGATTATTAAAAAGGCCATTGCCCGCCGAAAAGAAAACAGCCTCGATTTGAATTACTATACCGCTGATTTTTACTCCAAAGGCTTGTTTAAGCTGAAAGAAGTACCCAAAAAAATCTTAGGTCAAAAACTCGATCAGTTTGATGAAATACTTGATTCAACCCGCAGCGGTATTATTTACTTATCAGAAACTGTTTCGAAAATCAAATTCCACAAACCCGATTTGCTGAATGAAACCATTATTGCATCAAAAGTAAGTGGCAATGACAACGGGTTTAGTTTCAATACTGCACGATCGTCCGAATTTGACTTTTATGACAACTACATTTCATTGAATACCAACGTCATGTCGCCTATAGCTGATCAGGCTTTGTCAAATTACAAGTATAAATTGGATGGCAGCTTTATGAATGAATCAGGCCAATTGATTTATAAAATTCAGGTGATGCCCAAGCGCAAAACGGATGTATTGTTTGAGGGTACCCTGTACATTTGCGATGATTTCTTTTCCATTTATGGGCTAGAACTGCACATTGATGGAAAAAAATTATTGATGCCAGCCCTTGACCAACTTACGCTTAACCAAGCCTACTCTTATGACAACAAAACCCGTAAATGGGTCAGGACCTCCCAGTTTATTGACTTTAAGGCAGGTATTTTTGGAATCAAATTTGCTGGCCGATTTACGTATGTGTACTCTAATTACGATTTTGAATCGGTGCTGACCAAAGCGTCATTTACCAAAGAAATTGTGCGCTTTGAGGCCGAGTCCAACAAAAAAGACAGCACCTATTGGCAAAAAATGCGTCCCATTCCCTTAACCGTTGACGAAAAAAAGGATTATGTTAAAAAGGATAAAATTCAACAAAAACACCAATCGGCTCAGTACTTAGATTCGATCGACCGCAAAAACAATGCCTTCTCGGTTTCCGACATTTTGATGGGTTACAACTACAGAAACTCTTTTAAACATTGGGATTTTGACTATAGTGGGGTGTTAACCAACGTGCGGTTCAATACCGTACAAGGTTTTACTACTAGTGGCAAATTGGAATATACGCTTCGGGATGAAAACAAACGAACCAAACTCAGGGTAGGTGCCGATGTAAACTATGGGTTTTCAGACAACAAAGTGCGGCCCGTTTTCTATTGGATTCACCGATTTGATCGAATGCACGCAGCTTCTTATGTATTAAGTGGCGGAATTAAAGCCACTTCGTTTCATGAAAACAGCCCCATTTCAAATATCGTAAACAGTGTGAGCAGCCTTTTATTCAAAGACAATTACTTAAAGTTGTACGAAAAGCGCTACGTGCGAGCCAGCTTTTACCGCGAATTGCTTAATGGGCTCGATACCGAAATAAGCACAGAATATGCCCAAAGAGTGCCATTATACAACAGCACGTCGTTGAGTTGGACTAAAGCCGATAAAAATTACCTGTCCAACGACCCGACGCAACCAAATAATGAGGTCAGTGCACCTTTTGATTCACATCAATTGCTGATCAGTCAGGTACATTTTAACATTCATTTTGGCCAACAATACATGAGCCGTCCCGATGGAAAAATCAGGATTCCAAATGACAAATACCCTTTTCTATCCGTTAAATACCGCAAAGGCTGGGGTGGCAGTTCAGCAGTTTATCATTTTGATCAAATACAGCTCAACAGCCAATATGACAAACGACTGGGTCAAATGGGAGAATCTACTTTTTCGTTTGAGGCAGGCCGATTCATCCAAAAAAACAGCTTGAGTTTTACCGATTTTAAACATTTTATGGGCAATGAAACCCACATAGGCACCCAATCAAATTATGTAGGCACTTATTTATTATTGCCCTATTATGCCATGAGCACCGATGCGGGCTACGTACAAGGACATTGGGAGCATCATGACAGTGGGTATTTTTTGAATAAATTGCCTGTCTTAAAATGGTTGCAAAGCGAATTTGTTTTTGGGTACCATGGTTTGTCGGTTTCTGACCGTTTGCCTTATCAGGAAGTCAGTCTGGGTTTGGATCACTTAGGGTTTGGAAAATTTAAAGTATTCCGTTTTGATTATGTATATAGTTTTCAAGGGAATACCACCAAAAATGGACTTGTTATTGGATTCCAATTTTTACAAGCTTTAGATTAAAATAAAATGGTTTAATGCGCCTGATTTTGCAACATTAAATAATTGTTAAAATTTAAACTTTTTACTACATTGCGGCGGCAAATTTCCGCATGAGTTAAGCATGTTAAAAAACTTTCTTCCTGAACAATTTAAAGAGGTGTCTTTGTACGGAAATATCCTCCGTACGGTTCAACTAATTTTATCCCTTTCCCCTCTTTGGACCATCACTTCAGTGGTTTTAATGTGTGCGGAAACAGCCAGTTTTTTCTTTGCTTTACGCAGTTTCAAACAGTTGGTGAATATGCTCACCCAACAAAGCCAGCTAGCTGAGTCAGGCGTATACGAACAACTGATTCTCATTGGGCTGGTGTCGGTATTGTTTATTACTATTCGTTCCATTTCGGCTTATGTTACCGACTTAAACAGCGTGCATTTAACCCGCCGGATGGACGACCGAATTCATGAAAAATCGCTATCGTTAGAATACGCTTTTTTTGAAAGTCCGCAGTATTTCGACATTCTAAAACGCGCCCTCGAAGAAGCCCATTCCAGACCGGTCGCCATTTTAAATAACCTGAATGAAATCATCAAAAACAGTGTGATTGCCTTCGGGTTTTTATATATTATTGTCACTATCAACTGGGTGTTGTTGCCGTGTATATTGGTCATGGTGGCTCCAGGATTCTTGGTAAAAGCCTACACCAGCCGCAAGTATTTTAAATGGTACCGCCGCAGAACCGAACTTGATCGGAAGGCAGGTTATTTGCGATCGGTGATTACCGGCGATTTATTTGCCAAAGAAATCCGTGTTTTTGGATTTGGCAGCAAAATCAAAAACATGTACGACGCCCTTCGGTTGACCATCACCGACGAGCAATTGCAGGTAAAACGAACGGCCACTTGGCTCGATTTTATTGCCAATGTGATTTCAACGTCGGGCTTTGTATTGTGCATTGGCCTGATTGCCATTAACATCACCAAAGGGGTCAACTCGATGGGCGACATTGCCTTGTTGCTGTTGTCATTTTTGCAGACGTTCAATGTCATGCAACAACTGACCACCAATATTTCGCAGTTATTGCAGAACAATTTATACATCGGAAGCATTTTCGAATTACTTGACCTGACGCCTTCTGAAAACAAAAAAGGAACAGAAAAAGTGGCTTTTACCCCCGAAAAAGCACTGGTGATGAATAATGTTCATTTTACCTATCCGAATACAACCAAAGAGGTGCTTTCAAACATCAATGTCGCTTTCCAACCCGGAAAGGTAACCGCTTTGGTCGGTTTAAATGGTTCTGGAAAATCTACTTTAATCAAATTGATTACCGGTTTATATCCTGCAACGGAAGGGCAAATTTTATATGGTGACACGCCGATCCAAGATTTGGAACCGGAAGCGTTTAGAAATTTAATGAGTGTGGTGTTTCAAGATTTCGGAAAATACCATTTTACCGCAGGCGAAAACATCCATATTGGCGATGCGAGCCGCGAGTACATAATGGCCGAAGTGGAACAAGCTGCCGTTCGATCGGGCGCCAATTTGTATATTGACCAGTTTGCATTGGGCTATGAAACCCAAATGGGCAAATTGTTTGAAGATGGCCAAGAAATTAGTATCGGACAATGGCAAAAATTGGCGTTGGCTCGTGCTTTATACCGCGATGCCCATTTTATTATATTAGACGAGGCCACTTCGGCCATTGATTCGTTGGCCGAAAATGAATTGATTAGCTTGCTTCAAAAACAAATGGGCGATAAAGGGATTATTTTAATTAGTCACCGCCTGTCGGTTATTAAACATGCCGATTATATCTATGTGTTATCGGACGGCAAAATGGTTCAAGAAGGGACACACCATGACCTTGTTCGCGAAAAAGGGCCTTACTACAATCAATTTAAAAACGACTTGGAACCCGTATAAAAGTGTAACTCATGAACAATCAATCTAGTAAACACATTGTTGTTTTTTCAAGCATTTTTGATGATTGGGGCGGAAGTGAAGAACTTTGGGCACTGGCCATTCCGTATTTAATTGAAGCGGGGCACCGAGTAAGTGTCGTAAAAGACAAAATTAAACGAACGCATCCAAGTTTTGTGAAATTAGCAAATGTGGGCGTGCAATTGGTTGATTTAAGCAGCCGAGCCGATCGCATCAAAAAACTGCTATACATTACGTCGAAGCCTTTTGAAAATAAAATCAAATTACCGGTTCGTACTTTAAACGAACAATATGCCGATAAAATTGCTTCTTTACAACCCGACTACGTGATTGTGGGCCAAGGGGTTAATTTTGACGGACTGCTGATGGCGGATGAAATTCGCCAAAAAGGGATCCCCTATTTTGTGATTGCCCAAAAAGCCGTGGAGTTTTTTTGGCCGCATAAAATTTACCGTGCAGCCATGCGTCAAGCCTTATTGGCGGCGAAACAAAGTTATTTTGTATCAAAACACAATTTGACTTTGACGCAAGATCAATTTGGCTGTGTCATTCCGAATGCAACGGTGGTTTTTAACCCCATCAAATTAGGCGATCGATTGCAGCCAATGCCACCCACTGAGCCACATTTTCGGTTGGCCTGTGTTGGGCGGCTATTTTTATTAGATAAAGGACAAGATATTTTAATCCGCATCTTGTCAAAAGATACCTGGAAAAACAGACCTATTTTAGTGAATTTCATTGGACACGGTGTTGACGATGAATCGTTGCAAGAAATGGCCCGTTATTTAGGAGTTACTAATGTCGAATTTAGTGGCTTTCAAGGAAATATGGATCAGGTTTGGGCGCAACATCATGGACTCATTCTCCCGTCCCGAGCCGAGGGCATGCCGTTGGCGATGTTAGAAGCCATGGCCATGTCACGCACCGTGATTGTGTCAACGGCCGGTGGAAATGCCGAAATAGTAACCGATGGCGTCAATGGATTTATTGGTGAATGCGGCGAACAATCGTTTGAAGCAGCCATGGAACGCGCTTGGGAGCAACGGGCGAATTGGCCAGCAATAGCTGAAAAAGCCCGTGAAACGGTACTCAGAGAAGTGCCTGCAAAACCTGAACAAACTTTTGCTAATTTGCTTCTAGTGCAAATGCTGCTCGATTAAAAAAACGATGACAAATCCATTTCCACTTGTTACCATTATTATACCTACCTATAACCGGGCCGAATTGGTGGTGCATGCAGTGGAAAGTGCCTTGAATCAAACTTATCCGAACAAAGAAATTGTAGTGGTTGACGATGGTTCCACCGACGGAACCCGCGAAGTAATTGCTGCTTTTCAGGAAGTCACTTATATCTGGAAAAAAAATGGCCGACAAGCCAGTGCACGCAATACAGGTTTGGTCGTTTCTCGGGGGAAATACATTACCACTTTAGATTCAGACGACGTTTGGCAGCCTGATTTTTTAGAAGAATCAATCAACAAAATGGAGGCTGACCAGCTTGACTTTGTGTTTTCAAATTGGGAAAGCACCAATGCAAAAGGGGAACGCTACAGTGAAATGGCCAACAAAAAAAGCTTGTATTCCTATTTTCACGAAGCGCCACATACCGAAAACAATTGGGTCACTTTACCTTACAGCGACTTGCGCAGATTATTTTTAAATGGGTGCTTGGCCCCGTCATCTGCGTTGGTTTTTAGAAAATCGTCATTAGTCGCCCCCTGGAATGAAAGCATTCGAGTGGCCGATGATTGGGAATTTCAAATTGGACTCATTGTGTCGAAGCCACTCAAGGTGGCATTTAACAAGGACATCAAATGGACCAAAAACACGGTAGGTGACAATGTATTTGAAAGCCTCGATTATTCGCAAATGGTGGATATCGTGATGATACGTGATTTGAATTTGATTTTGTCATTGCACCAAGACAAATACACTGAAGCCGAAAAAACACAAATTATTCATACGCAGGCCTCCTATTGCTTTTGGTCGGCTTATTTCCAACTCAAAAGAGGAAATGTTTTTAAAGTTGTCCAACTTTTAATGTACTCGTATCGCTTGGATTCGAGCATTACCCGCGAAAAACTGTTTCGGGTATACAACCTTATTTTTCTGTATCGGTCTCTGAAGCGCGGATTGAAACGTCTCTGGAAATAGAGGTAATTTGCTGGTTGTACATGGCTTTAATCATGCCATCGGACAACCCAATTTTAGGCACATACAATTGCTGCGCCCCACTCCATTTCATGGCTTTCAGATAAATACTAGTTGCTGGAATAATCACATCGGCTCGGTCAGGATTCAGGCCCAATTCAGCAATTCGCTGTTCGTAACTCAATTTACTCAGGTGGTCAAATTGCGCATGCAGGTACATGTAGCTTAAGGACTTGTCTTGGAGTTTACCCGACATTTTAAACAACCGATTGATGTTCCCGCCTGAACCAATCATGACCAAATTATCCAACTGATGGGTGTGGGCATGGATCCATTGGTGCATCTCGTCCCATACCAATTCGGGCACCATGCCGTTTAGCAGTCGGACCGTTCCGTTTTTAAAAGAGCGCGACACCTTTAAAACCCCGCCGTCAAAAAGCGAAAATTCGGTGCTTCCCCCGCCGACATCTACAAACAAACAAGGCTCATCGCGTTCCATAAACCGGGTAAGTCCTGAGTTGGCAATGATGGCCGCTTCTGTTTTCCCGTCAATGATTTCAATTTCGATGCCTGTCTTTTTCTCAATTAACTGGGCTATTTCTTGACCATTATAGGCTTCGCGCATAGCCGAAGTGGCACACGCTTTGTAGCGTTCTACCCCGTACACGTTCATGAGCAACTGAAAGGCCTGAAAAGCATCGGTCATGCGGCTGATACTCTCTTGGCTAATTTCGCCATTCGTAAAGGCATCTTGCCCCAACCGAATGGGAACGCGAATGAGTTCGTTTTTGTTTATTTGGACCTCTTTGCCCTCTTGTTCCAACACATTGGCAATCAACAACCGCATGGCATTAGAACCAATATCGATGGCTGCAAATTTCCGAATAGTTAAGGTTGAATTCATGGTCAAGTTAGTGGTCTAATGGGGTTTGAGGATGCAACGCATCATATTGGTATTTATAGTACAAATAGGTTTCAAGTTGCGCCCTGAAAACAGGTTCGTTGGGCTTGCGTTGTCGGTATTTGTTATCTAAGTTTTCAGAATGAAATCGGGCTTTTACATTGCCCTTCCACCCCACTTCAAAGGTTTCAATCAGGGTGCGTTTTACTTCATCATCATAAATAGGACAAGTCACCTCGACCCGGTCATCGAGGTTGCGGGTCATGAAATCAGCAGACGAAATAAACACGTCCGGATCGCCCCCATTTCCGAAAATAAATACCCGTGAATGTTCCAAGAAATTATCAACGATGCTAATGGCTTCTATGTTTTCGCTTAAGCCTGCCACCCCTGGGATGAGCGAACAAATCCCTCTAATTTGCAATCGGATGTGAACACCGGCTTGGCTGGCTTCGTACAATTTGTCAATCATGGCAAAATCAGATAAACTATTCATTTTCAAATGAATGTATGCTTTTTTATCTAAGTGCGCATTGGCGATTTCGCGGTCAATGAGTTTATAGATTTTGCTGCGCGTGTAATGCGGTGATACTATCAAATGCTTGTAGCGGTGCACCCGATAATTGATGTCGAAAAATTCAAAAATTTTAACCACATCTTTCAAAATCTGTGAGTGGCTGGTAAACAACGTAAAATCGGTATAAACCCTGGCAGTCGATTCGTTGAAGTTGCCCGTTGAAATAAACCCATAGCGTTTCATTTTTCGGTCTTCGACGCGGTCAATCACGCAAATTTTACTGTGTACTTTTAAGCCTTTTATGCCAAAAATGAGTTGGATGCCCTCCATTTGCATTTGCTCGGCATAAAAGATGTTCGACGCCTCGTCAAATCGGGCTTGTAATTCGATTTGCACAATTACTTTTTTACCATTCTTGGCCGCATTGATTAATGAACTCACAATTTGAGAGTTTTTAGCCAATCGATATAAAGTAATTCTTATGACGGTTACTGCCGGGTCAAGTGCCGCTTCGCGCAAAAATTTAATAAGATAAGCAAACGACTGATAGGGCGCATACACCAAGTGATCGCGCTCGGCAATGCCCTGTAAAATGCTGCCTTCTAACGACAGGCCTTCAACGGGAACGGGAATTTTGGGTTTGTACAACAAATCAAATCGGCCCAAATTGGGGAAATCCATAAAGTCGCGGCGGTTGTGGTAACGCCCACCCGGAATAATGCCGTCCGTAGCTTCAATATGCATTTTGGTCAGAAAAAAACGTAAGGTGTCTTTTTCCATTTTTTGATCATAAATAAAACGAACAGGCTCACCCATGCGGCGTTCCCGCACCGAGGTCGCAATTTTCTCCATCATGCTTTTACTCAAATCACTGTCGATGTCGAGTTCGGCATCGCGCGTAATTTTAATCATGTGGGCCGAAATGCGTTCGTAGTCAAACAAGCTGAAAATGCTTTGCAAGTTAAACCGAATCACATCATCGAGCATAATAATATACTGATTGCCATCTTGCGGCGGCAACACCACAAAGCGGTTCAGGTTTTTGGGCATTTCTATGAGTGCATACCGCACTTCTTTTTTGGGCTTGCCCAACGAAAAACGATTTTGAGCAGGCGCATTCAACACCAATTTCACCGCCAAATACCCCGCTGTGTCTCTGAGTACCGGAAATTCAGCCAAGTCATTTAAAATAATGGTCACCAGTTCGGGACTCACTTTTTCAATAAAGAAATGCTTGACAAAATCTTGTTGCGAGGGGTTCAATTGGTCTTCATGCCGCATGAAAATCCGTTGTTTTTCAAGATTTTCTTCAATAATTTCCAAAATCCGCAAACTCTCCGTTTGCTGGTTGATGGCAATGGCGGTAATTTCTTTAATCAGTTTTTGAGCAGTGGTTCCCCCCAACAATTGTTCACCCGATTCTTTGGTTAAACTCAATCGGCGGACAGCGGCAAACCGAACCCTGAAAAACTCATCCATGTTGTTGGAGAAAATGCCTAAAAAACGAAGCCTTTCCAACAACGGAACGGTGTCATCGGCTGCCTCTTGGAGCACCCTGGCATTAAAAGCCAACCAGCTTTTTTCGCGGTCTATATATCGGGGTTTAAAAATGCTGTTTTTCATTAAAAAGGACAATTATACCAAATGCGGAAAACAAGTTGTTGCGGTGGTTCCGTGTATGATTTTCTTCCATGAACTGGCTTCAAAAATGAGAGCAACCATGCCTGAAGTGGGTACGTGATTGACAAAAACACTTCCCCATTCATTGGCTGTTTCGGTAATGGCCTCGTTGTGTCCAAAAACCACCAAATGATCAACCTCATCGGGTGCCTGACGGATGCAAGCTTGCAATTCGGAAGCCGAAAAGGTATATAAATCATCTAAATAAGTAATGTCTTGATCCACTTTTCCTACCAACTCAGCGACCAAAGCAGCGGTTTGGCGGGTGCGGTTCGCTGTGCTGCACCACCAAGTTGCCGAAGTTGGAAACCAATCTTTCACTTGATCCAGTTCTTTTGTTTTGAGCACGCCGTTGTGGGTAATGGAGCGCTGAAAATCAGAGACGCCCAATACATGTTCCGATTTGGCATGACGGATTAATATTAACTTTTTTTGCATAGGGCAATATACCAATTATTTGGAAACCGTTTTTGTTTTTTTTGAAGAAAGTCGGGATTCTTGGGCTTTGGCATAGTCTTGCAAAACGGCTTTTCGGCCAATGGTATTTGTAATCACATCTTTTTGCAAATCCCAGCCACGGGCCGGACTGTATTCGCGGCCATACCAAATAATTTGTAGATGCAATTCGTTCCACAATGCCATAGGAAACAACGCTTTGGCATCTTTTTCGGTTTGCTGCACATTTTTACCGTTCGACAAATTCCACCGATACATCAGCCGATGAATGTGTGTATCAACCGGAAAGGCGGGAATGCCGAAGGCCTGCGACATGACCACACTCGCTGTTTTGTGTCCCACGCTTGGCATGGCCTCTAAAGCTTCCATGTTGGCTGGCACTTGGCCGCCATATTGTTCGACCAATATTTTTGACAAGCCAAAAATGCCTTTCGACTTCATCGGTGACAACCCGCAAGGTTTAATGATATCTCTGATTTCTTCCACACTCAACAGCAGCATATCATAGGGGTTGTCGGCCTTGGCAAACAACAAAGGTGTAATTTGATTTACACGGACATCGGTGCATTGGGCCGACAGCAACACCGCAATTAACAAGGTGTAAGGATCCTTATGGTCGAGTGGTATGGGAATGGTGGGATACAGTTGCTTTAACGTATCTATAACAAATGTTGCCCGTTCTTTTTTGGTCATGTTGTGTACTTTTACCAAGCGTAAAATTACGAAAAGGAATTAGTAAAAGGTTTCAAGTTTCAAGTTTCAAGTTTTCCTTCGGACCGTTCACCCCTTCATCCAAATAGCTACCGGGACGGGTCAGGTTTCAGGAAAAAGTTGAAAGTTGTCGATTGGAAGGACTAAATTTTAGGTCAAGATTTAGAGAAATACTGTCTTGTCTATTTCTTCTTGTTTCTTTCATTTGAAAGAGGTAAAATAGCCATTTACGCGAGCCAAAAAACTATTGACTAATGGCTATTGGCTTGCTTAGTTCTTAACTAAACTCATTACCTATTTTATAAATAACTTAATAAAACAAAAAACAATGAATACATTAAAAAAAGGAGACGCCGCACCAGCATTTAGTGCGCTAGATCAGGATGGAAACAAACATACTTTGGTCGATTATGCAGGGAAGAAATTGGTGGTGTTTTTTTATCCAAAAGCAAACACACCGGGTTGTACCGCTGAGGCTTGTGACCTAAGAGATCATTATGCCGAATTCACCGCACAAAACTATGCCTTGTTGGGTGTAAGTGCCGACAGTGCCAAGGCACAAGGGAAATTCAGGGACAAATACAGCTTTCCCTTTCCACTCCTCGCCGACGAAGACAAAGCGGTGATCGAGGCCTTTGGCGTGTGGGGACCCAAAAAATTCATGGGCCGCGAATTTGATGGCATCCACAGAACCACTTTTATCATAGACGAACAAGGGATTATTGAAGAGGTGATTTCAGAGGTGAAGACCAAAGCACACGCAGCGCAAATATTAATTTAAATTTTGAATTTTACATTGATTGCTATTGGGGTTGAATTAAAAGATATAGGCTTAATAGTTTGACCTAAATGACTTTAACAATGAGAATTAGTACCCAATAAGAGAAGTTAATGCACTAAAAGTTACATTTGTAAACGATATGGCTATTAACACCATTTCGTATATTTGTAATTCAAATTTCATTTATATGCCTGAAATATGTCGCTTTTATGGAATCATCATTCAGATGTTTTATAACGATCATAATCCTCCACATTTTCATGTAGTTTATGGTGACTTTAAATCTGTTATTAATATTGATGATGAAATTGTGGAAGGCTTCATGCCTAAAAGAGCTTTAAAATTAGTTTTTGAATGGATGGAATTACATAAAAATGAGTTAGTTGAAAACTGGGAACTTACTCAAAAAGGAGAACTTCCCAAAAAAATTGAACCTTTAAAATAACAAACCATGGGATTGATTTGGATCACTAACGCAATCTATTTGGAAGATTATAAAATAGAATTGGCATTTAACAACAACACAAAAGGGGTGTTTGATTTTGAAAATCACCTGAATCAAAACATTTTCTTACCCCTCAAAGACCTGGAGATGTTTAAAAAATTTAAACTCAATTCATGGACTGTCGAATGGGAAAATGGGGCCGATTTTTCACCTGAATTTTTGCTTGAAAACTTAAGTTAGAAAATCGCTGATGGTTTTAAAAAGTTGCAAGATTGATTTTCTTTTCAAGTAGCGATGATCATAGCTACGAATGGACATTTTTCAGTGTCCATTTTTTTTGCTAAAGAAAAGCTGTAAAATTCAATCAATTTGACCTAAAAAAAAAGCCCCGCAATTGCGGAGCTTTTGGAGCCGATAGAGGGACTCGAACCCACGACCTGCTGATTACAAATCAGCTGCTCTAGCCAGCTGAGCTACATCGGCGTCTTATTTTCGGTTGCAAATATATGTGCTTAAACGAAAATACCAAACAAAAAAGGATTGTTTTTTTCTGTTTTTTCAATTACATCGCGTTGATGCGCGTAATCATTTGTTTGGCAGTGTTTTCCAAATCAGCATTAATTTGCTTGAAGTGTGCTTTTTTGTCTTCAACGCCTTTTTCGTTCACACGTGCCATCAATTGGTCAAAAGAAGCCAAGGCTTCTTCAATCAATGTAGCCGTTTCGTCGGTTGGACGTCCTTGTTTTGTTAGTTCTACTAGGTAAACCGCTTCAATGAGGTCACCCAAAACATAATTAATGTCTTTCTTTAAATTTCTGATATTCGCCATAATGGTGCAATTTTTTTCGCAGGCAAAAGTAGGTATTCTTTTTTCAAAACAAGAAGCTAATGCTTCCTATTTTGAAAAAAGAATAATTTTAAATTCTGAATTTTAAATTTTGAATGATGTAAATCCTGCTTTGCGCAGCTTCGAACACCAATTAACATTGATTGGGAATTAAAATTCCTTTTCAAAAGACTTTCTATCTTCTGCCTGACTATCTCCTACTGATTGACGATTTTGTTCATTTTCTTTGCCGGCCCAAAGAAAACGAACCAAAAGAAAGGGCCTTTTTGGCCCGCATAAAAGGTCATTTTTGCCTTCGGCAAAACCAGTTTTTCAAGCCGAAATTTTCTCCAAGGCTTCAAAAATTTTGCCGGCTTGAAAAACCTATGACTACATATGCGGGCCGCAACAGTTAAGCTTCGCACGCCAGTAAACATTGATTGAATATTTTAGAAACTTGTTCATAAGGCCTTTTGGTTCATGCCAGACGTGTTACTGTTGATACAACATTGTTCATTTTCTTTGCTGGCCCAAGTTTAGAGGAAAGAAGAAAGAACAAAGATGAAACTTTAAACCTGAAACCTTGAACTTTGAACTTTAAACAAAATTTTTAAGGTACAAAAACCTCTAAAACCGCCCCATTCCCTAGCAATTCAAAATGAGTGATGCATGCGGGAACCAATACGGTTTGGCCGGCTGAGAATGCAAATTCTTGGCCTTCATACCGAATGCTGAAGGTGCCTTCAACGCCCATGTATACCCGAAATGATTGGCCATCATGGGTACGCGTACATCCTTGCTCAAGGGATAAATAATTGGTGGCAAAATAAGGGCAATGCGCCACTTTATTGGCCGTATCTTTGGTTTTAGAGTACGGTCTTTTGGCATCGACCACTTCATAATTCATGGCTTCCAATGCCAAATCGATGTGTAGTTCTCTTGAATTGCCTTGCGCATCAACCCTATCCCAATCGTAGATGCGGTACGTAATATCAGAAGTTTGTTGTATTTCGGCAATCATAATGCCCGCACCAATGGCGTGGATGGTGCCTGTGTCTAGGAAAAACACGTCGCCTTCTGTTACTTGTTTTTCATCAAGGATGGAAAGGAGTGTCTGTTGGGCCAAATGGTCTTTATATTCTTGAGCCGATGAAGGATTCTTGAACCCCACAATTAAACGAGACCCTGGATCTGCTTGCATGACATACCACATTTCGGTTTTTCCAAATGATTGGTGGTGTTTTTGGGCCAATTCGTCGTTCGGATGCACCTGAATGGACAAATCTTCGCGGGCGTCAATTAATTTAAATAATAAGGGAAATTGCAATCCGAAATGTTGGTGCACTTTGGTTCCAAGCAGATTTTCGGGTTGTTCCTCAATGAGTTGTTGTAAGGAAACACCTATCATTGCCCCATTACTCACCACACTAATATCGCCCGGAACAGCCGATAATTCCCAGCTTTCGCCAGTCAAGTCATTGGGGATGTTTTTTTGAAAAACGGTTTTCAATTTTTGACCTCCCCAAATGCGGTCTTTAAAAATGGGGTCAAATACGAATGGATATAAGGAATGGTTCATTTTACTATATGTTTAAATCACGTTGACTTCTGCTTCTATTTGTATGCCGTAGCGGCTAAAAACTTCATTTTGTACTTGTTGAGACAAGGCCAACAATTCGGCTCCTGTGGCACCGCCATAATTCACCAATACCAGAGCTTGCCGCTCATGAATCCCGGCGTCCCCTACCCTTTTGCCTTTAAAACCTGCTTGCTCAATGAGCCAGCCTGCCGGTACTTTCACCATGCCTTCTTGGGCCGGATAATGTGGCATTTCTGGAAATTTCAGGGATAAATCTTGGTACTGACTGGCTGGAATAATCGGATTTTTAAAGAAACTCCCGCTGTTGCCAAGCACTTTCGGATCGGGCAATTTACTTTGTCGAATGGCTATTACCGCCGCACTAACAGCTTGTGGCGTAACCGATTCAACCCCCATTGCTCCCAGTTCCTTCTGAATATCGCCATAGGCCGTTTTCAGCACGTGCTGGTTTTTAGTCAATCGGAATTGCACCGAAACAATAGCATAACGGCCTTTGCCTGCTTGTTTAAAATAGCTGTCTCTGTAGCCAAATGCGCAATCGTCACAGGTAAAAATACGTTCGTTGGCTGATGCTATTTCAAGTGCCGTACATTGCACCATGACATCTTTGATTTCAACGCCATAAGCCCCAATATTTTGGACGGGCGTCGTGCCCACATTTCCAGGAATTAAAGACAAATTTTCGAGACCGCCCCAACCTTGTTCCAACGTCCAGCACACAAATTCGTGCCAGTTTTCGCCAGCCATTGCTTCCACTATCACTTCATGGTCGGTTTCTGAAACTATTTTTTTGCCTTTTAAATCCAAATGAATTACTGTTTCGGCAAGGTCTTGCGTAAGCAAAAGATTGCTCCCTCCACCCAATAAAAAAAGGGGATCACCATGTAATTGTTCGAAAGCCATTTTTAGTTCATCGGCGTTAGTCACACGGACAAATTCTGCGGCAACTGCCTCAATACCAAATGTATTATAAGGCTTTAAAGAAACATTTTTTTGAAATTGCAATAAAGAATGGGCCATAAAAAGGCGGTTTTTTTACGACGGCAAGATAAGATTCTTTTGCGGAAGTGATGGCGACAATGCACAGAAATTGAGATGAAACCAATCAAATGATTATCTCAAAATGACTAGAAAAATTTTGAACTTTAGCCCTAAAAATGCAATTATCGGATTACTTTATCAGGCAAACTACGTTTATCCCACTTGATGTCGCTGAGCACCCCTGATTTAATACCGATAAAAAAGCCCCAGTTGGCATAATCGCCAATGGGCACCCAATTGAGGCTCATGCGCCAACTGAGCAAATCACGTTCAAACCGCAATTGGGTGTAAGTGACTCCTTTGTTGGCAAAATCATATCCAGACGAAATGCCCACCTTCCATTTTGAAGAAAGATCAATGTTGGTGGTGGCCATGATTGAATTGGAAGTCACTTTGTTTTCACGGTTGTTGTTGCTATAAGTTACGGAATAGGCCAATGTGAGCGAAACCGGGAAATGGTGGCTGTAAAAGGCAGGGACGTCTTTGCTGTCGGTTTTGGCTTTGTCGTCAAATAAACTTTTTTGGTTGTCCCCTAAATCAGTGGCCCGACCAAACAAATCATCGGGGCGACCCCCATTTTGTCCCGTTTGCGTATCCTTCTTTTTGTCGGAATCGCTGCCTGGGGTAACGGTGTAATTCATGGTTAAATTGGCACTCGTCATGCGGAATAAACTGCCTCCATTGTCAATGTTGAATTTGTCCAAACGGGTACCATTTCGGTTAATCGCATACGGATCGAGGGTTGCGGCCACATTGATGTTCATTTTTTGTTTGAATAACAAAGTTCCTGTACTCACCCGCATGGGAGACCAACGCAAGCTGTCTGCTGCCAAATTATAACTGGTTGACAAGTTCAAGTTGTTGAGCAGCATCACTTTTTTGGGTTCCGTTTTTTTTGGGTCTTCGTCGCGCACTTTGGCTTCAAACGTGTTGCTCATACTGAATCCCAAGCTATTGGAATAACTATTACCTGGGGCGCCAAACATACCCCCTTCAAAGCGGGTGTAATCTTTGCGCATTTTACCTGATGCATCGGTTGCATAAGTATCGTAATATTGATCAAAACTTGGGGTGTACGACCAACTGGCACTGGGACGCATCACGTGCCGAATAGCCTGAATTTTTTTATCATTCCCAAAACTAAAAGTACCATAAATCGTAGTTCCTACACTTGAGCTAAACGAATACGTTCTAAAAGCATCTACGCCACGTACTTGACTATCAACTACTTTGTTTTGTATTTCATCAAATCCGCGGTGCAAGGTTTTAAAATACCACACTTCTTGATACGTTAACGATGGACTGACGCTAAAATATTTTAACAATTTAAAATTGGTGCTTAAAGGTATGCTGTGCTGAAAACCGATGTTGGCATCTTGGAACATCTTGGGTTTAAAAAACAAGGAATCAACGGTGTTGATTCTGTTTTCACCTCGCAAATTATATTGTAAATTCAGGTTATTAATGGCTCCTCTGCGCGACCCTGAGTTACCAAACAGATAGATCCTATCGACACTGGCTTGCAGCGTGGGCAAAGTCATATTGATTTCTTTGGTTTGGGTGTTTTGCGAATGCGTGGCCGACAAGGACAAATTTATTTGCGGAACGGTGGCAAATGTTTTGGAAAATGACACCGACGAGTTCAACGTATTATTAAGTCGGGCTCCTGTGTTAATTTGGTTTAATGATTGCTGGTAATAGGTGCTGCTTCCCAAATTGACGGATGCCGAAAACCGGGCACTCGGATTGGCTTTTGAATCACGGGCATGCGACCATTGAATGTTATAAATGGTTGATTTTGAATAATCGGGATACCCACGTTCGCTGTTAATCAGGTTTTCGTAACGAAAATTAAAATTTCCCGAAAACTTATACCGATTGGCATAATGCGTATCAAACCGCAAGGCATAACTCCCATTGGTGTAATAATCGCCCAAAACCGCCAAGTCGTAATGATCGCTCAAGGCAAAATAATAACCGCCATTTTGCAGCGCAAAACCGCGCTGTCTGGAGTCATTGTAAGTGGGTGCAATTATGCCCGATCGGTTGGTGGTTGTTATCGGGAAAAAAGCAAATGGCAGAGACAACGGCGTGGGCACATCGGCAATAACCATATAGGTGAAGCCAGTGATTATTTTTTTCTTGGGCACCAATTTTACTCTATTGGTCTGAAAATAATACTCCGGATTGTCTACATCTTCTGCTGTTGTAAATCGGGTATTTTTCATGAAATAAGTAGAATCATTTTCGCGCTTTGAAAGGGCTGCTTTGATGTGCATCTCGCCTTGTTCGGTGCGGCTATTCCATACTTTTGCCTTTTTGGTTTCATAGTTGAAACGAATTGAGTCGGGCTCTACCACATTGCCGCCTTGTTTGAAGGTCGGCCTTTGAATGTATTTTCCTGTCGAATCTTTGATGCGGCCCGCATACACTTCCTTTTTTTGGTAATCAATGACGATGATGCCCGATTTTAATTCGACATCTTCATAATAAACCTCCGCTTCATTATATAAGGTGATGCGCTTGTTTTGTTGGTCAATTTCTTCGTAATCTTTGGCCTTGCGCTTAATTTTGCTTTCGAGTGCGACTTTTTTGGGTTTGATGCTGTCTTTTTTGGGCAGTTGCACCCGTTCGAGCTTGTCTGAATCGGGTTTGCCCACCGCTGGTTTCTGTGCCGCTTGGCCATAACCCTTCGGAAGCGTTATGGTGAATAACACAACAGATAAAACGAAGTAAAATAAGTTTGTGCGCAATGGTATTAATGCTATTTTTGTCGACAGGAGGAAAACCTCTAAATCGGGGGCAAACTTAATCATATTTTTTGAGCCATTTTACCATAAATGCGATGATTAGGTCCTCGATCCTTATTATTTAAAAAGCATGAATACTTTACAGATGCACCTACCAACTAAATTTTTTACACAGATTACCCTTTGGACAGCTATGCTACTTGTTTGTTGTCTGGCACCAAGCAGCGCAAGATCACAAAAATTCAAAGTGACACTCGATGCGGGGCATGGTGACCATGATTACGGCGCTGTCTATAACGGTCATATTGAAAAAAATATTGCCTTGGCGGTGGTGCTCAAAGTAGGTAAACAATTGGAACAAAACAATGACATATCAGTCATTTACACCCGAAAAACAGATGTTTTTGTTGATTTAATTGAGCGCGCCAACATTGCCAACCGAGCCGATTCGCAGTTGTTTGTTTCCATACATTGCAATGCAAACAAAAACAGTTCGGCCGACGGATCAGAAACCTATGTAATGGGTATGACCAAAATTAAATCAAATTTAGAAGCGGCCAAAAAAGAGAATCAGGTAATTACCATGGAGAAAGATTATAAGCAGAAATACGAAGGCTTTGATCCACGGTCACCCGAAACCATGATTGGCATGACATTGATGCAAGAAGAGTTTTTGGACAACAGCATTTCCATGGCAAGCAAAATCCAAAATAAATTTATTGATAATTTGGGACGTAAAAGCCGGGGCGTAAAACAAGCCCCTTACATGGTATTGCACAAAGCATACATGCCAAGGGTGCTTATTGAAATGGGGTTTATTTCAAACATCGTGGAAGGCAACTTTTTAGATTCTGAAGAAGGTCAAGAAAAAATGGCCCAAGCCATTGCAGAAGCTATTTTGAGTTACAAAAAAGAGTATTTCGGATCGGGCGAGGCCAATTTGCCTACTGTTCGTCCATCGCAAAAAATGGAAGAAGTTAAGAAAAATGACAGTGTTGCCGCGCCCATTGCCCGTGTAAGCGAGCCAAAAGAAACGCCCAAAACCACCGATTCTAGTTTGCCAATTTCAGGCACTTGGTTTAAAATACAATTGTCGGCCAGTCCTAAAAAAATGGAGCTGAAAGCCGAAAACTTCAAAGGATTGAGTCCCATCAGCATGACAACTGACAACGGATTTAACCGCTATTATTACGGACAATGCGCCACTTATGATGAAGCCAAAAGACTTTTAAAAGAAGCGAAGTCAAAAGGGTATGGCTCTGCATTTGTCATTGCATATAAAAATGGACAACGTGTAACTATTCAAGAAGCCATGCAACCCTAACCCTATTTGGGAGATTTATACTATTTTTGCACCAAATTTTTTATTTTGAAACTGACCAGAGAAATCAAAACTGCCATTTTGGCAATTACATCCATCTTACTATTTATTTATGGATATAGTTTCCTTAAAGGAAATGACCTATTTGAAACCCATAAAACGTTTTTTGTGGAGTATGACAATGTGGATGGACTCAGCAAATCAGCACCCATTACTTTAAATGGACTAATGATTGGAAAAGTAAACAAGATTTCATTTGCCAATTTACAAGGCAAAATTTTGGTTGAAATTCGGTTAGATACCGATTTTGAATTTTCAAAGAAAAGCCAAGCCGTCATTTATGAGCCAGGTTTTATTGGCGGAAAACAAATCATGATTGTTCCGGATATTACCGACCAAACAAAGGCAGTTAGTGGAGATACGCTTTCGGGTTACATCCGCGGTGGCATGACCGAAAATGTGATGAAAAAACTGGAGCCCCTTCAGGAAAAGGTTGAATTAATGATGGTCGATGCAGGCCTATTGTTGAAAAATGTAAATTCTATTTTAGATGAATCAACCAAAAAAAGCCTTAAAAACAGCATCATAGAAGTGGAGCAAACCTTAACCCATTTCAAAGAATTATCGATTGAACTCAAAGTGATTTTAAACGACAATAAAACTCATTTGAATCATTCGTTAGCCAACTTGGACAAAACCACAGCGAACTTTTCTAAAATCTCAGATTCTTTGGCGCAGGCGCCTATCGGCAAAACCATCAGAACGCTTGACGCCACCTTACAAAAAGCAGATTTGTTGTTGGCGGACATTCAAGCGGGCAAAGGCTCTTTGGGCAAATTAGCCAAAGACGAAGCCTTATATACTAATTTCACAAAAACCACCAAAGAACTGGAATTGTTGTTGCAAGACCTGCGGTTAAACCCAACTCGGTACATCAACGTTTCATTGTTTGGCAAAAAAAATAAACCTTATGCAGCACCTGCTGCACAATAGCGTTCGTTATGGCATATCTTGACAATGTATTTTTTGCCCTTTTATTGGCCTTAGGAATTGGTTTTTTTGTCAAAAACATAAAAAAACTAAGCCGTAACATCAAACTAGGTCAATCTATTAACCGGACGGATCGCAGCGCCGAACGTTGGAATCAGATGATTCGTTTGGCATTGGGACAATATAAAATGGTAACCCGCCCCCTATCGGGCATTTTACACATTATTGTGTATGTAGGTTTCATCATTATCAATATTGAAGTGGTTGAAATTTGCATTGATGGCCTATTTGGCACCCACCGCGTATTGGCGTTTATGGGGCCTGTTTACGATTTCCTAATCGGTAGTTTTGAAATACTAGCCGCCTTGGTTTTGGTGGCTGTGATTGCTTTTTGGTTGCGCAGGAATGTCATTAAATTAGCGCGTTTTCAGAGTGTGGAATTAAAGGGAAGCCCACGCCGCGACGCCAACACCATTTTGTACATCGAAGTGGTATTAATGAGTTTGTTTTTGTTGATGAATGCAGCCGATGGTTGGTTGCAGCAAATGCAAGTTTCGCATTATACACACGCGGGCAGCTATCCGATTAGTCATTTTTTACGGCCATTATTTAACGGCCACACCGAATTCGTCGTACAATTGTTTGAACGCAGTTGCTGGTGGTTGCACATCATCGGGATTTTGGCTTTTTTAAATTACTTATACTACTCCAAACATTTGCACATTTTATTGGCATTTCCAAACACTTTTTATGGCAATTTGAATCCGAAAGGACAATTTGACAATTTGGAAAGTGTAACCAATGAAGTGAAACTCATGTTGGATCCCAACGCGGATCCTTATGCGGCGGCACCTGAGGCAGCTGCACCTGCTAAATTCGGAGCCAGCGATGTAATGGACTTAAATTGGGTCCAATTGATGAATGCGTATACTTGCACCGAATGTGGCCGATGTACCTCAAGTTGTCCAGCCAATTTGACCGGTAAAAAATTATCGCCACGCAAAATCATGATGGATACGAGAGACCGTCTTGAAGAAGTGGGGCGAAACATGGATGCCAATAAGGGTATTTTTGTACCAGATAATAAAACACTACTAAACGATTACATTACAGCCGAAGAATTGTGGGCTTGCACCTCTTGTAACGCCTGTGTCGAAGAATGTCCCGTAAGCATTAGTCCGCTTTCGATTATTATGGACATGCGCCGCTACTTGGTCATGGAACAAAGTGCCGCACCGCAGTCGGTGAATGTCATGATGAGCAATATTGAAAATAATGGGGCCCCATGGCCCTACAACCAAATGGACCGACTAAACTGGGCCAACGACTAAATTTATAATTTTATAATCCGGCTCTTTTTTCCATATTGTGAGGCTTGGAAAAAAGGGTTTTTAAAACCAAAAAAAGATGAATCCAAATGACATTGAAAAAAGCCTCTTAGCGCATTCTGAAAACGGCAAGCACGTAAGTCCTATTTTGCCAGAAGACATTAAAAATTATTTGATCGACATTGATGGCACCATCTGTGACGACATTCCGAATGAAGAACCCGAGCGCATGCTTACAGCCGAATTGTATCCAGATGCATTGGTAACACTTAACAAATGGTTTGACGAAGGTCATGTCATTTATTTTTTTACTTCGCGCACCGAAGCACACCGAGAAGTAACGGAAGCTTGGTTGAAAATACATGGTTTCAAATACCATGGCATTATATTCGGCAAACCACGTGGTGGTAATTACCATTGGATTGACAACCACTTGGTGCAAGCGACCCGCTACCGTGGAAAATTTACCGAACTCATAGAAAAAGAAGTCACCGTTCAGGTGTTCGACGACGGACACCACGATTAATTATTATTATATGACAGCATTACAAGTTCCTACGATGGCCGATCTATTGGCCCAAGGCAAACAACCCGAAGTGGTTTTTTGGGTGGGTTGTGCCGGCAGTTTTGACGACCGAGCCAAGCGCATTACCAAAGCCTTTGTCCGCATTTTAAATCAGGCCAATATTAATTTTGCCGTTTTAGGATCAGAAGAAAGCTGTACGGGCGATCCGGCCAAACGCGCGGGGAACGAATTTTTGTTTCAAATGCAGGCCATGATGAACATACAGGTGCTGGATGCTTATGACGTCAAGAAAATTGTCACAGCCTGTCCACACTGTTTTAACACACTCAAAAATGAGTATCCCGAATTGGGTGGCAATTATGAAGTAATTCATCATACTGAGTTTCTAAAAAACCTATTAGACGATGGGCGATTAACCATTCAGGGTGGCAGTTTTAAAGGGAAACGCATTACTTTTCATGATCCTTGCTATTTAGGACGCGCCAATAATTCGTATGAGGCACCGCGTGCATTAATTGAAAAATTGGATGCCGAATTGGTCGAAATGAAACGCTCACGGGCCAATGGCTTATGCTGTGGGGCTGGTGGCGCGCAAATGTTCAAAGAACCCGAAGCAGGCAATCAGGATATCAATGTGGCGCGCACCGAAGATGCATTGGAAGTGCAACCAGAAATTATTGCGGCTGGTTGTCCATTTTGCAACACCATGCTCACGGACGGCATCAAAGCCAAAGAAAAAGAAGGAAGCATTCAGGTGCTTGACATAGCTGAATTAATTGCCCAAGCGGCCGATTTATAAAAATACGATGTGGATTCCATTTAATGAAATGCCCGAAGAGGCCCGTGTGTGGATTTATCCATCAAACCGAAAATTAAGTCCCGAAGAAGTGACCTCAGTCACTGAAGTGCTGCAGTCTTTTGTCGCCGATTGGGCGGCACATGGCACGCCGCTAGAAGCCTCCTTTGACATCAGATATGACCGATTTATCATTTTGGCGGTCAACGGCGAAGTGCAGCCAGCGAGTGGTTGTTCCATTGATGCTTCCGTCAAAGTAATCCAAGATTTGGAACAGCAATTGGGCATCGATTTGCTAGACAAAATGAATGTCACGTTTAAAACGGGTGATTTCTTGGCCCATAAAACGTTGACAGAGTTTAAAAAAATGGCCAAAGACAAGGCGGTCAATGAAGACACCATTGTGTTTAATAATTTAATTAATACAGTGGGTGAATTAGAAGCCGACTGGGAAGTGCCCGCTTCAGACAGCTGGCATGGTCGTTT
Organism: Flavobacterium sp. BFFFF2; assembly: GCA_002256385.1. Lineage (GTDB taxonomy): Bacteria > Bacteroidota > Bacteroidia > Flavobacteriales > Flavobacteriaceae > Flavobacterium. Next base: position 38,481 of record NKJD01000019.1, on the reverse strand, counting down.
CTTTTAACTGAAAATAAAAATATGAAGTGGATTTGGAAGTGGTTCATCGTACTTGTTGTTGGGGTTGTTTTTTATAACTGTGCCAGCAAAAAGAGCATCTCATCTACTGTTGACATGCCGAAAAGAGCACTTCAAACCAAAATCACCATTCCACAACCCGATTTAAGCCGTGAAGATGATTATGTACCGCAACTTAAATCGCAACGGAAAATCTTCTTTCCAGACACAGAAGCAGAAAAACATTGGGTTGACAGCGTGTATAACCAGCTCAGTCAGGATGAAAAAATTGGCCAACTTTTTATGGTGGCTGCCTATTCAAACAAAGATACGACGCACATAAAGGCCGTTGAAAAACTCATTACCCAAAACCACATTGGTGGCCTCATCTTTTTTCAGGGTGGCCCTGTTCGTCAAGCGCGGCTTACCAACCGCTACCAAGCGCTGTCTAAAGTGCCTCTATTTGTGGGCATCGATGCAGAATGGGGTTTGAGCATGCGCTTAGATTCTACTTACAAATACCCCTGGAATATGACACTTGGTGCCATTCGGGACGTAAAATGGATCGAAAAAGTGGGCGTCCAAATGGGGGCCGAAAGCAAACGATTGGGCATTCACTTTAATTTTGCACCCGTTGTAGACATCAATACCAATCCGAAAAACCCGATTATTGGGAATCGGTCATTTGGTGAATCAAAAATACAAGTAACCGAACACGCATTGGCTTTAATGAGAGGCGTGCAAAGCCAGGGTGTTTTTAGTACGGGGAAACATTTCCCTGGCCACGGCGACACCTCGTCAGACTCGCACCATACTTTGCCTTTGGTAACGGCATCCCGTTCGCACCTCGATTTAATTGAGCTGTATCCATACAAAAGACTTATTGACGAAGGCTTGGTTTCCATTATGGTGGCGCACTTAAATGTGCCCGAATTGGAACCCCGCGATCAGATGCCGACCTCTGTTTCACCCGCTGTCGTGACCGATTTGCTGCAACGCGACTTGGGCTTTGACGGCCTCATTTTTACCGATGCGCTCAACATGAAGGGCGCCGCCAATTTTAAGAAACCGGGCGAGCTTGATTTGGATGCTTTTAAAGCTGGAAATGACATTTTGCTTTTCGCCGAAAATGTGCCTGTGGCCATGGAAAAAATTTGCATGGCATTACAAGACAGTGTCATTTCAAAAAGCCGGCTTGAAGAATCAGTGCGTAAAATTTTACGATATAAATACAAAGCAGGACTTCACCACAGACAACCCATTGAAACTAAAAACCTGGTTGAAGATTTAAATAACCCGACTAAAGAAGCGCTTTTATATTCCTTGTTTGAACAGTCGGTTACTGTGTTAAAAAGAGATAAGCACTGTTTGCCCATTCGTTCCCTCAAGAAGAAGTTTGCCTACGTCAAGTTGGGCGATGACAACCACCTGCATTTTTTAAATACTTTGCGCAATTATGCCCAAATCGACGAAGTGTATCATGCCAACTTAGACAGTTTACAAGCCAAATTGGCTGGTTATGACCAAGTGATTATTGGCTACCACAAATCGGATAAAGCTTGGAAAAAACACGATTTTACCGACAATGAAATAGCCATCATTCAAAGTTTGTCTCATAAAAACCATGTCATTCTTGATGTGTTTGCCAAGCCTTACACCCTACTCCAACTACCACATTTTGATGATTTGAAAGGATTAGTGCTTTCATACCAAAACCATGAAATTGCGCAAACGGTTTCTGCGGAAATCATTTTTGGTGCGCTGGGTTCTAAAGGGCAATTGCCAGTTTCAATCGGCGATACGTTTCATGCTGGAGACGGTCTTTTAACCGATTCATTGGCACGCTTGGGTTATACCTCGCCCGAAAATGTAGGCATGAATTCAGCTGTATTGAAAAAAATTGAAGCAGTAGCTCAAAAAGCCATCAGTGAAAAAATGGCGCCTGGCATGCAGATTTTGGTGGCCCGAAAAGGGAAAGTAATTTACAACAAAGCATTTGGAACCCAAAGTTACGAGAGCAACCAAAAAGTAACAGTGACCGACCTATACGATGTGGCTTCCCTCACAAAAATGATGGGCACTTTACCCCTCGTGATGCAGTTGTATGACCACCACAAGGTGCACCTTGACACTAAATTAGATCAGATGCTATCGTATTATAAAGGATCAAACAAGGAGCACATTAATTTTAAAGATTTGCTTACACACCAAGCCCAGTTACCAGCATGGATACCATTTTACAAAGCAACCCTCGACAGCTTGCAGTTTCCAAATCCGCTTTTTTACCGGACCACCTCCGAACCTGGCTTTTCAAAGCAAGTGAGTGCCAAACTTTTTATAGCGGATTCCTATCATGATACCATTCAAAAACGCATTCGCGATGTGGCTTTGTTGCCCAAAAAAGAATACAAATACAGCGACCTGACGTTTTATTTATTAAAAGATTGGATTGAAAAAGAATACAAAGCACCACTCGACTCATTGGTTCAATCGCATTTTTATCAAAGCATGGGCATGCAACACAGCGGATACAACCCATTGCACCGATTTAAAGCAGATGAAATTGTGCCAACCGAGATTGACACCTATTTTAGACATGACACCATTCGTGGATATGTACATGATATGGGGGCGGCAATGCTAGGCGGTGTAGCTGGACATGCTGGTGTGTTCTCGAATGCGATGGATGTAGCTAAAATGCTGCAATTGTTTTTACAAAAAGGCACCTATGGCGATGAAACCTATTTTTCACCAGAAACTTTCGCTGCCTTCAATCAATGTTATTTTTGCCCAGAAGGGAACCGCCGTGGCCTTGGTTTTGACAAACCACAATTAACCAAAGAAGGACCTACTTGTGGCTGTGTATCTCGGAACAGTTTTGGCCATACTGGATTTACGGGTACCATTGCTTGGGCCGATCCAGACTCAGAGATTATCTATGTGTTTTTATCAAACAGGACCTATCCTGATTCTACCCAACCAAACCGGTTGTCAAAAGCGAATATCCGCGAAGAAATTCAGCAATTAATTCAAGACGCTAAAATCAATTAGGGCTTCACCGCGCGAATCATGCGGTTGTTGCCAAAAATATCTTTTCTTAGTTCCACCATTTCAAAACCAATTTCTGCCATTAATTGACTGGTTTCAGGACCTAAATATTGGTTTATTTCAAAAAAAAGCTGCCCTTGATGCACCAAAGATTCCATGGCTAAAATGGCAATTTTTCGGTAAAAAATCAACGGGTCTTCATTAGTAACAAACAAGGCGAGGTGGGGTTCAAAATCAAGCACGTTAGCCTGCATCGAAGCTTTTTCAGTCATTCGCACATAAGGTGGATTGGACACAATGACATCAAACTTTATGTCCGCTTTTTGTTCCAATAACAAATCAACGTGTTTACATTGAACTTTAACTTGCAATAGATCGGCATTTTTCTGGGCAGTGGCTAGCGCAGCTGTTGACACATCCCACAATTCCACTTGTGAAAGCGGCAACGCTTTAGCCAAGGACAAACCAATGCAGCCACTGCCGCAGCCCAAGTCGGCGATCCGTAATGAATTGGTATTTGCAGTATTTTGTAAAACCCAATCGACCAATTCTTCGGTTTCGGGTCGGGGAATTAACACCGAAGGATTTACCTCAAAACGATGCCCAAAAAAAGTGGTTTCCCCCAGCACATATTGAATGGGTTGCTGTTGCTTAAGCGCTTTCAATTGTATAACGAACCAATTCCAAATGGATTCATCAACCTCCAATTCCGATTGCATGAGGTAGTCCCTTTTTTTCCAATTTAACTGATGTTCTAGCAAAATAAAAAAAATGGCTTGCGCCTCATCCTTATCCATTTCAGGCGAAAGGTGATGGATGGTATGTTGTTTGAGTTCGCGGTAGGTCATTTAACAGTCACAAAAAATATGAAAAAAAGCCCCCTCGCCTTAGGAGAGGGGGTTTGGGGTGAGGTCAGCAAATGTTGTTTTTAAAAATACAACCAAATTACAACACCTATATATTTTTAATACACTTCACTTTCTTTGAGCTTTTCGGTATTGGCTACCAATTGCAATTCTTCAATGAATTTCTGAATATTGCCATTCATTACGCCATCCATATCAAACACATCCATACCGATGCGGTGGTCAGTGACCCGACCTTGTGGGTAATTATAGGTGCGGATTTTAGCCGAACGGTCGCCACTACTCACTTGTGAGTTTCGTTTTTTGGCATCCTCGTCTTGCTTCTTAGCCAATTCCATTTCATACAAACGCGAACGCAAAACGGTCAATGCTTTGTCTTTGTTTTTGTGTTGCGATTTTTCGTCCTGACATTGCGCCACCAAACCAGTTGGAATGTGCGTCATCCGAACGGCTGATTTGGTTGTATTCACCGACTGACCGCCAGGACCTGACGAGCAAAAGAAGTCAATACGAACATCGTTCATGTCAATTTGCACATCAAACTCTTCGGCTTCTGGCAAAACCATCACCGTTGCAGCAGAAGTGTGAACCCTGCCTTGGGTTTCCGTTTTTGGCACCCGCTGCACCCGGTGCACGCCCGCTTCAAACTTTAACGTACCATAGACATCTTCGCCGGTTACTTCAAAAATAATCTCTTTGTATCCGCCTGAAGTGCCATCGTTGAAATCAACCACCGAGGTACGCCAGCCGCGGTTTTCGCAATATTTGGTGTACATGCGATATAAATCGCCTGCAAAAATACTTGCTTCATCGCCACCGGTGCCTGCACGCACTTCCACCATGACATTTTTGGCATCTTCCGGATCTTTAGGGATCAACAAAAATTTAATATCTTCTTCTAGTTGAGGCAAGAATTCTTTGGCCTCGTCCAATTGCATACGGGCCATTTCAACCATTTCGGCATCGCTCCCGTCATTGATAATTTCTTGCGCTTCAACCAAATTGTCGTGAAGACGAACATATTCGGCACGTTTGTCCATGATCCCTTTCAAGGTTTTATATTCTTGATTCAGAAGGACATATCGTTTTTGATCTGAAATCACATCGGGCTGAATGATCAAATCCGATACTTCATCAAAACGTTGTTTGACGTATTCGAGACGTTCTAACATAACTAAAATTTGAGGGTACAAAAGTAGTACATAAAAGGCATTGCCACAAGCGCAATGCGTCCAATTATACAGACTTAAGAATCAATAGCCTGCAAGGACTTTTGCTGATTCAAAGCCAATTGATAAACAGCTTCGTATTGGGGTAAAATACGTTGGATTTCATAGCGAGCAGCTACTTCGCGTGCTCCTTTTCTGAATCGCTGAAGCATCTCGGGGTTTTTTAACAATGAAATGGCATATTCCGCCATCTGGTGCACATCGCCCACCGAACTCAAAAAACCAGAAACGCCATGTTCATTCACTTCGGGTAAACCGCCCGTATTACTTGAAATCACAGGCACACTCCAAGCCATCGCTTCAAGCGCGGCTAGTCCAAAACTTTCTGTTTCTGAAGGAAGTAGAAACAAATCGGAAAAGCGTAAAATGGTGTCGATTTCTGAACTATTCCCCAAGAACAACACTTTATTGGCAATTCCCAGCTCGTGGCAGCGTTCTTCTGCCTTTACTCTTTCAGGACCATCACCCACCATCAGTAAGCGAGCCGGAACCTGTTTTTGTATATCATAAAAAACATCAACTACATCTGGGATTCGTTTTACTTGTCTAAAATTGCTGATGTGGGTAACGATGAAAGTGCCTGATGGGGCTAAATTACTGCGGGCACAAGCAAAGGCACCGGTTTGTGGCACTTCTTTCAGTTCAATGAAATTGGGTATCACATGGATTTCTTTTTCGACAGGAAACAACTTGTAAGTGTCCTCTTTTAAACTTTGTGAAACCGAAGTCACCACATCAGAATGATTGATGCTAAAACTTACCGCCGTTTTGTAATGCGGGTGGTTACCCACCAAAGTAATATCTGTGCCGTGCAGGGTGGTCACCATGGGCACAAAAATTCCTTCTGCCTTGAGCATTTGCTGGGCCATATATCCTGCATAGGCATGTGGAATAGCATAATGAACATGCACCAATTCAATGCCGTATTGTTTTACGGTATCAACCATTTTACTGGACAATGCCAATTCATAAGGTTGATAATGGAAAAGTGGATATTCGGGCACCACTACTTCATGGTAATGCACCAACGGATTTAAGGTTGACAAGCGAACGGGTTGTCGGTAAGTAATAAAATGAATTTCGTGCCCTCGGTGCGACAATTCGATGCCGAGCTCGGTAGCGACCACGCCACTGCCCCCAAAAGTGGGGTAACAAACAATTGCAATTTTCATTTTAGATACTTCCTTTTAATGGTCAAATAAATCAAGTAACTGAATCGTAATTTGTAGGTAATAAATAGTAATTCAATGAATCAAAAAAGAATCACTTTATAAAAAAAAGCAGACCTGTAAGCCGGATTCTGTACCCCCGAAGAAGTTCTTATCATTTATCTAGCCACAAAATTACTCTTGTGATCAAGCTGCCTACCCTTCAACCAGAGCGAGTCGCTCTGTCCAGTAAACTGGCTGTTGATATACTTGACATTGCACCACGTAGAGTTTACCTGATTTCACTACAGCCGAACTGTACATCCTTTCTGTTGCACTGGTCCTCCCAACCCGGAGGCTGGTGACGGGCGTTACCCGCTACGCTACTCTATGGTGTCCGGACTTTCCTCTTGACGAATCAAGCGATAAGACGGTCTGCGGCACAAAGGTAATCGGATTATTGGCTACTTGGTGTAAAGTGATTGAAAGTTGTGATTTTGTATTTTTCGTTTAAAGTTTAAAGTTCAAGGTTCAAAGTTTTCTCCCGAACACCACCAACTAATACCAGACAATCGATTCCCGCAAGGCGTTCCGTAACCTCCCCTAAAGCAAAGGTATTTTTCTCTTATATAAGGTGTGATTCCTGTTGTTATTAAACGGAGTTGAAATAACGGAAGTAAAAAATTGGACCCAAGACGCATTGGAACAAATGGAGAAAACAGAGATTATGGTTTTAAGGAAAGGAAGTACGACTGGCTTCAGGTAAGACAACTTTTATTTAGAACGTTCGCTTCACTTACAAGATCGAGGGTTAGGCTGTCACAAAGTTTATACTTTGTAATGTTGACTAGAGGCTATTAGCAAAAATGATCCGGGCATAATACAACTTCAAATCAGTACCAAATTGTCTCATTTCATTTTGCGCGAATCAACCAATTTTTCCTCTTTGGGTCGAATGTAGAAACTAAACGATTGGGTATTTCACCTAATAAAAAACCGCCTACAGTTTCCTGAGGCGGCTTTTTATATGTATTGAAGTATTTCTTAGTTCATCACTTTCTTAGTGATGACCCGTCCTTCGGTATCGGTAATTTGAATGAGCAACAACTGATTGGCCATTGTTTTGGCATCAATGCTGGTTTGGCTCGCGTTGATCCCTGATTGAGTCACGAGCAGTCGGCCGCGCAAGTCAAATACTTTTACTTGTTGCATGCTGGCTGAACCGGTGTAAATCTGTAACAGTTGGTTTTGGCTAAAGGCCACTACGCTGTTTTCGTCAAATTTCGGTGCCGTGGTGCTCAATGGGTTTTGGTACAACACATCAAAACGGTTGGCCGTCGTGCCAGTGGCACTTGCAAAGGTGTAGCTGCCTTGAGTTAAATCGGTAACAGTTCCGGTTTGGTTGTCTCGTAGGTAAATCAACTGGATTGATCCCGGTGTTTGCGTTTGACCAAACACCCCTTCGGTACGGCTTAAGCTGATGGTGTAGTTACCTGCTGTGTTGGTTCTAAACTGCATAGGAACCACATCTGTTTCAGTGAAGTCAGACTTGGCGGTGATCACCAATTCGCGGTTGTCAATGATACTGCTTAATGCCGTTGGGTTTTCGTTGATATATAAACCATCGATGCCTTCGTCATAACCTGCCGTTGCATTGGGCAAATAAGCAATCATGTTTTGGCTGTATTTCTTGTTGCTGCTATCGGCAAGGTCTAACCAAAAACGGTTGCGTTGTGTGCCGTTTTTGAAGAACTCAGTACTGATGGTGCTTCTTCGCATGCTGTTGGTGAAACCTACCGAGCTTTGACCCGATTTGGTTTGTACAAAGAAGCCCTGACCTGTTGAGATGAGTTGGTCATCGTTGTAGGTGTGTCCGTTGTTCAATGTACAACCAGCGCTGGTACAAGTAGAATACGAAACCGTATTGCCCGCATCGTTGGTTTTACGCCAGAACCATAACGTTCCCTCAATGGCGCTGCTGTTGGCAGTCAAGAAGTCTGGAATGTTGATTGGCGATGGATAAGGGTTGCTGATGGCATTGTAACCTGTTGAAATTGTGCCTCCGGTGGCCAAGCCGCTTACTGTGTACGAACCGTTGTTCGGTGTACCTGTAAAGGTTCCTGTCCATGCTTCGGGTGTACCTGAGCTGTATGGTGTCCAGTTATTTGGCATACGAATTAAATAACCTTTCCCTAGGTCGAAACCGGTGGTTGATGGACTGCTAACAGCGTTGTACAAGTTGGTACTTGGGTTATAAGTATAAAAACGGTTGGTCAGGGTTTCTGGTGAAAAATCAAGTAGTTTTTGGCTACCTGAAACAGGTGAACCCCACAAGGTGTAATCCAAGCGATATAATAGCGCTGTGTTGCGTTTGATGTTCACATTGCCACTATTGGCAACGGTGCTGTTCTGCATTAAATTGGCTGAATTCTCCAAAGTAAGTGTACTTCCGCTGTCAACCACTAATTTACCCTCAAGGGTTAACACATAACCCGCAGGGATGGTCGCTGTTATATTATTGGTCACCCACAAGGCACAAGCCGAAAGGTTGGCACTTGCTGAATAGGCCGATGAAATAATAGCTACCAAACTGCTGCTTGGCGTGCCATTGCTCCATGAACTGCCTGTCCAAGTCGTCGAGCTGATGCTCACTGTATAGTTAGCTGATGTGGCATTGGTCGTACAAACCCCATTTGACAGAATAGCTCTGTATCGGGTACTTTCTGTTAAAAAGCCATCGCTTTGTGTGGTTGTGGTATTGCTAATAGTGGTCCATGACGTGTAAGGACTGTTTGCTTTTTCCCAACGAACAATGCTGCCGCTGTGGCCACTTAAAGTTAATGTACCTGTTGAAGAACATGTTTCGCTGCCCCCAGCAATGCTACCGCCTACTGGCGCTGCATCAACTGAAACCGTGGCATCAGCATAACTCGCCGTACATGGTGCGCTGGCAATTGTCCAACGAACCACATAGCTTCCTGCCCCTGAGGCTGGTGTAAAGCTGGTGTTGTAAACAGACGTATCGGTAAACTGAGCCGAACTCGTGCTTGGTCCACTCACCACACTCCAAGCGCCTGTGCCTGCCGAAGCTGCATTGCCACTCAATGTAGCTGAACCCGTAGCACAAATCGTTTGTGCCGAGCCGTTGGTAGCTGTGGTTGGAACTGGATTTACAGTCATAGTCACCGAACTAGTCGTCGCCGCACTACAAACACCGCTGGTTACCACCGCACGATAGTAAGTAGTCGATGTTAAATCCGTAGCCGTATACGTTGTACCTGTTTCGCTGCTGATATCTGTAAATGTGCTATTGTTGCTTGATGACTGCCATTGGATGGAACCAGTTGAACTGTTCAATGTAAGCGTGGTGCTGTTGGTGCCTGTACAAACCGAAGTAGCGCCTGTAATGCTGCCTGAAACAGAAGTTGGGTTTACCGTAACTTGAATTACGTTGCTGGTTTGTGCCCCAGTCCATGTACCAATGCACGAAACACGTGCCACTCGTCGGTACCAAGTGGTTTGGGTAAGGCCTGCTGTTGGGCTAAAGGCTGGTGTATCTGAACTCACCACGTCTGAGAATCCAGTGGTTGAATCTGTGGTAGACGACTGCCATTTGTACTCTAAAGTACCCGTGTTACCCGATGGCAATGACGAAGAACTAAATGCATCAGGAGTGGTGCCATAACAAATGGTTTGGGCTCCAGAAATACTTCCCGCAGTAGATGGGTTAATACAACAAGCAACCGCAATTTGATCGCCAGCAGTCACATCGCCGAATACCGACAAAGTACCCGTCACATTATTATTGGTCGCATTGACAGCCTGCATACAATTCCAACCAGTACCATCATACAATCCACCATATAAATTGGCTTCCGTGCCAGCAATGTCAGCATCTGTGTAAGTAGCGGTAACTGTATATACCGGACTGGTAATACCATTAGAGGTCAGTGTCCAGTAACGGTTAATATAATCTGTTGCACTGCTATTATTAGTTTGTTTGCTATTGGTCACTTTTACCCCAGCGTAAGCTGAACTAAAACTACCAGAAGTAAAGTTTAATGTAACCGGGCTGTATTCAGCCGTGCTCGTAGCATCACCAACTGGGTAGGTAAATGAACCAGTTCCGGTAAACGTTTTGCGTACCTCACCACTACCTGTGGCAACAATCATATTCGAAGAACTGAAAGAACCTGAAATAGTACCAGACGCACCAATCGTTAAATGGTTGGAGCCTAAAGTTAACGTACCTGAGGTTAAAGTGAGGGTGCCATTTAATGTTAACAGACTTCCTAAACTAACGTTACCAGAAGCTGTTCTGTTAATAGTAAGCGTAGTCAATCCATTGGTTGATCCAGGTGTTGTTTGATCAAAAGCAATGGAACCAAAACTACCTGTTCCATTAATCACAAGACCAGAGGTACTACCACCTTTAAACACACCAGAACCAGCAATGGTTGAAGCGGTTGATGCCTGACCTAAAGTAAGTGTATATCCATTTAAGTCTAAAATATCACTTGAAGTACTCAACGTAATTGCGTTACCTGTATTAGGCGCAGCAGTAAGCATGTTGGTTTGCAATTGAACTGAACCGCCCGATTTAGCAAGTACAACATAATCTATATTAAAAGGAGCAGATGCTGTTCCACTAATGGTTTGGGTCGCAGAACCCGAAAAGAATACAGCACGTGCATTGGCGTTAAACACCGCATTATCTACATAATTCCCTGTTAGTTCTAAATCTCCACCACTGGTTGCTGACAAATTAATAACTGCAGATGTATTGGTGCTGCCGTTAGTAATAGTAGTCGTTTTTAAACGTTGGTTTGTACCACCACTCAAAGTGATGGTTCCATTGTTGACAATGTTACCTACAACTTCAACTCCGACGCCACTTGATCCAGCAGTAAGTGCAGGAATCGACAAGGTGCTGCCACTTACAATAGACAAGTTACCACCCATTTTTTTATAGGTGTTCACAGCGTTTACGATGTCAAGGGTTGTATTGTTTTGAATGGTCACATGGTTCGGATAACCCGCACCGGAAGTGGCTGTCCATTCGTTGCTTCGGCCATAAGTAGTCCCTGAATTGTAAATCAAGGTAGAAGAAGAACTATAAATAGGCGCATTGGTGGATACAAAACCTCCAGCATTAATCTGGAAACTACCATTTAGTGTGGTTAAGCTGCTTCCAAAGTTAACGCCTGTTGAAGTCGTTAATGCCAAATTACTACCTAAAGCAAATGACCCTGTATTTATTTGAGTAAAGGTTTTGGTACTGCTAGTAAAGTTAATGGTACTACCAGCTGATCCAGAAATGGTCACCGCTCCATCAGCTTGAATATTTGATGCCGTTGAACCTGTCAAATTCAAAGTAAATCCATTCAAGTCAAGTGGCGCTGTCGATTTTAAAGAAAGGGTATTTCCACCATTAGGTGCCGTCACCGTTAAGTTTGACAACAATTGGATAGAACCAGCCGATTTTTCAGACACCAAATAATGAAACGTTTCTCCCCCATTTCCATTAATGGTCTGTGTACCCGATCCATTAAAGAATACTGCTCTGTTATTGTTGTTAAGGGTAGCTCCAGAATTTCGCGTCCAGTTGCCTGTTAATTTAATGTCTCCTCCAGATGCATTTGATAAGCTAATGGTCCCATTATTAGTCACATCGCCTGTTACCAAAATGGCAGAAGTCATGTTGTTCATGTTCAAGGTTCCTGTGCTTGCAATAGTAATACCATTTCCAATAGTTAAATTGGCATTCATGGTGTTACAATCAAAGGTAGCACTTGCATTTACTGTTAAAGTTCCTGCCAAGGCACGAGCCACACCAGTAGCATTGTTGTACACATTAAAGGTCCCTGCTGCAATGGTTACGTTGTTTGGATAACCTGCTGTGGTACCCAATGTTCCAACCCCGGTGGCAGTCCACTCGTTAAAACGTCCATAAGTTACATTATAAGTAAGGGTAGAACCCGAGTTATAAATAGGTGCGGCAGAAACATTTCCACCGTTTATTTGGAAATTACCTCCAATTGAAGGTACAGTGGTTAAGGTAACCACTCCTGTATTTATTATTAAATTATTGAAAGTTAAAGCTGTGCTTCCACTAATGGTAGCAGCACCCAAAGTATTCACAGTTCCTGCTGCGGTACCCGTTGCCAATGTACCTCCTGAACTAATGATGCTACCTCCTGCAGTAATACTTACTGTGTTTGAAGAACCAATTGAAAACACGCCGCTGGTCAATGACAAAGTAGGCGTAGTTGTTGTACCACTATTTGTTAAAGAAACCACATTACTGCCTGAAGAACCGGTATTACTAATAATTAAGGTACCCGTTGAAATGGTTGCAGGCAAGCCGCTTCCCGTTGCTTGGTTGGCTGCGCCATTATACACATAATTAACTGTAGCTGCAAAAGTACGTGCCGTTGTTTGTACGTTACCTGTTGCGCCTGATGATGAAATACCAGCAGTTGAAGCAATTCCAAGTGTGGCGCTACCTGAACTGGTAAAAGTACCTCCACCCGAAATGGTAGCACCAGAAGCGATGTTACATGTACCTGCTAAGGTGAAAGTACGCGAACTTGGTATCACCACATTTGAGGTACCCAGAATGTTACAAGTACGGCCAGAAGCGATAGTAATATTTGTAAAAGTAACTGTACCTCCTGTTAGGTTGATATTTCCAGACCCACCAGAAACAAAATTAATGGTACCAGCACCTGTTGAACCGTCTTGGCTAAATGTTCCGCCAGAAACACTTAATCCTCCAGATAAATTGGTAGTTACTGTACCAGCGCCACTGGACAAAGTTAAATACCCGCCCTGAACATCAATATTTCCACCAATTGTAAGCGTAAATGACGTAGAAGTGGAAAAACGAAACTCACGGACACCACCACCTGTCGCTAGCACTGTTAAATTTCCTTGAATATTAGTAATAGCACCTCCTTGCTGCCAAGAACCTGCTAATGATGCCAAGTTAAGTGTAAGGTTACCCATGTTATTTGGCAAAGCACCACTAGGTGAAGCACTTATAGCCCACTTGGTAACAACAACATTACTGGTCGCTCCAAAAGTACGAGATGTTCCAGGGAAATCGGTCGCAGTTCCAGCACTTGTGCTACCCACTGCATCGTGGTTATAAGTACCACCATTATTAACTGTAAATGTTGTAATGGAAATGGCAGTGGCAATTCCAGCGCTATTTGTAAAAATTCCACCATTGTTAATGGTAAACGTAGAAGCAAAAATTCCCGCAGAAGCAGATGTTATTGTACTTGGCACCGTAACCGTTCCATTGACGGTAAAAGCAGCTGAAGCGGATCCTAAATAGTTGGTGTTGCTTGAAAATGTCAAAATACCACCAGCGTCAACTGTAACTGATGTAGCGGTAATATTTGAGGTCATATCAAAAGTTACCGTATGCGTATTGCGAATAGTTACATTTGAACTGGCTCCTGGCGTCAAAGTTGCCGAAATCCAGTTGGTGGAACCATCATGCGAACTCTGCCAGGTGCTGGTTGATGACCAGTTGCCAGTTGCAACTGAACGGAAAAAGTCGTTGGCCAATGAAGAATCAGGGGTTAAAGCAGAAGCTGTTGGTGCTGAAGTGGTAAAATAATTATAAGTGGCGGCATTGGTGCCATTCCATGTAAACGGAACCAATAAATAATTATAGGTTGTATTTACCGAAACCGTTGCATCAGCAGCTGAAAGAGCCGAGCTTAAAATGGTGGAACTGATAATAGTCGTATTGGTTCCAGCGGCTGGAGCAACCCCATTGGCACTTCCTAATGATGGCGTATTTGGACTGGTAGCGCGCAATAAAACATACCCCATCGTAGTAGCCCCACTTCCTGGGAAGGTAGCAGAACCAGTCCAAGTTAAATTCACATTGGTCGATGAACTGGCCGTTGCACTAAAACCAGTAGCCTGTGCGGTAGCCGGATTCGATAAAGTTCTAAAAGTTAAATTAGTTCCGTAAGCCGTCCCAATTTCGTTGGTGGCATAAGCGCGGTAGTTGTATTGTGTTTGCGGGTTAAGAGTAGTTATACTGCTTACAAACGTAGAAGTTCCAGAACCATCATTGGTCTTGGTACTCAATGCGACAGTCGGATTAGCCGAAGTATCCCAAACCACCCCTTTGGCAGAAATGGTGCCATTGTTTGCATTTACGGCACTTCCACCGCTACTGGCACTGCTATTTGTAATGCTGCTAGCTACTGTCGTGGTGACGGAGGCAGCTCCAACTGCGGTCGCAGAAGCTGTTGGTATGGTTGAGGTAAAATAATTATAGGTTGCTGCATTGGTACCATCCCATGTAAACGGAACTATGATAAAATTATACGTAGTTCCAATTGCCAAACTATTAATAACAGTTGATAATGAAGGTGTGGTAGGTAAGTTTGTTGGTGTAATGGTCACCAAAGTACCTGTTCCAGCTGCTGGCGCAGTTCCGTTAGCTGAAGTAAAAGTAGGTGTCCCTGTTGAATAAACCACTGCATAGCCTGCTTGTGTAGCACCACTTCCTGGAAAACTAGCTCCTGCCGAAAAACTGACAGTAATACTACCCGATGCAGTTGGCGCCGCCGCAAAACTTGTTACGGTCGAAGTTGGAGGGTTTGACAAGGTACGATAAGTAATTTCATTACCATAAGCCGTTCCGCCTGAATTGGTTACATAAGCCCGAACATAATATAAAGTTTGAGCCGATTGACCGCTAATGGTACTTGAAAAGTTACCAGTACCCGTGCCATCGCTTGTTTTTTGAGAAGTTAATGCGATGGTTGGCCCTGTTGCGGTATTCCAAACCACTCCTTTTTCAGTAATCGCATTTCCACCATCGGTTAACGTTTGACCACCTGTTGAAGCCCCGCTTGTTGTAATTGACGTAGCCGCAACCGTAGTAGCCACTGATGGCAAACCAGCCGCTGTAGTTGCATTGGCCGTTGGAGCTGAAGTCAAGAAATAATTATAGGTTCCTGCATTGGTTCCGTCCCAAGTAAATGGAACAATTAAGTAGTTGTATTGTTCATTTGAAATAAGACTCGTATGGCTAAAAGATAAGGTAGCACCAGAAGCAATGGTCGTAACCAAAGTGGTTCCCGACGCCAAACTTAAACTACCGGGTGCGGTGCCATCTACGACGCCAGTGGTGGCTGGGTTGCTGCCATCGATGCGTCGTAAAATGATATATCCGTTGTTGGTGGCTCCCGAACCAGGAAAAGTAGCGGTTGTCCAGCTTAAATCAATTTGAGATGAAGAAATGGACGACGCAGCAAAAGAACCAGCAGCAGCTGTAGGTTCATTAGACAAAGTTCTAAATGTAACCTGAGGCCCGTAGCCCGTGCCGGTAACATTGGTGGCATAGGCTCTTACAAAGTATTGGGTTTGCGCCGACAAAGAAGTAATTGAACTGGTACTAAAGTCAGTTGTACCTGTTCCATCATTGGTTTTGGTCGTTAAAGCGACCGTAGGTGTGGTTGAAGTATCCCAAACCACCCCTTTAGCAGTGATGCTGGTTCCAGTTAGTGTGGCACCACCCGAAACAGCGCTACTAGTTGTGATGCTGCTGGCAGCATTGGTGGTCGCTACCGTGGGCAACACCAAAGGTGCACCTGACGTGGTTGGTCCGCCTGTTAAGTAGCTGTAAGTGGAAGCATTCGTTCCATCAAAGGTGTACGGAACTAATATGAAATTATAGGTAGTACCGTTTGTTAGGCCTGATATCACCGTTGATGTGGCAGGCGTTAAAGAACTCGCGGTGGTCACATTGACCAAAGTACCCACTCCCGCAGCTGGGGCAGCCCCATTGGCAGCCGTCATAGTTGGTGTGCTTGTCGAATAAACAAGGGCATAACCTGCCTGAGTAGCGCCACTTACGGGAAAGGTAGCCGCCGTCCAGCTTACTGTTAAAGTACCCGAAGCGGTTGGGGTTGCTGTAAATGTTGAAATGGGCGCTGTTGGAGGCGATGACAAAGTACGGAACGAAGCCTCAGAGCTTATACTTGTTCCTTGGGCATTAGTTGCATACCCTACATAAAAATATTGCGTTTGCGGAGTTAATCCCGATCTGGTGTGTGTGTAAACACCTGTGGTGGTTGCACCTTCCGCCGATTGGTTATCAGTAGCAGCAACCGTTGCCGATGTTTTATAGGCTGTTCCACGAGCCGTTAGAGTGACACCGCCATTTGAAGTGACATTGGCACCCAACAATGCTGATGTACTAGTAATAGTGGCGGCTGTTGGGGTAGTTACCGTGGGAGCAGTTGGATTTACTGTGAGCGTTCCGCGTAAAATGAAATCATCTAACCTGAAACTACCCGAGGCAGATGTAAATGTCAACACAACATTAACGGTTCCTGTTAAATTCTGAACCGTGTTTGACACATTTAAGGTACCTGTTGTAGCCCCCGTTGTTGGCGTGGTGCCTGTTCCAACGGTTGTGCCATTGACAGTCATAGTCCAAGTAACTGTATTACTCGTTTGCCGCCAAAAACTAAAATTGGTCAAGGACATTCTGTAACCCGCTGCAACGGCCAGTGCTAAATTATAACTTTGGGCACCAGAAGCACTGGCGACAAGTAAAGCGTTTCCTGTTGCTCCACCAGCATTTCCAAAACTATTACTTGTATTTCCTATTGACCACTGTTGGCTAGTAATATTGCTATTAAGCGTTGTTGGTGTTCCTGTGTAAGTGGTTCCACTTGCTGTTGCTTCAAACGCATGTTGGTAGATCACAGCGGCTGTACTAGCCGTATAAGCATAATTACTTCCTGTATTATTGTTTAAATTTATCGTGTACAAATCTGCATCTGTACTTGCAATAGTCAAGCCACTTCCTGAAGTGAACACATAATAACTGACGCCCGCAGCAGAAGTATTAAAACTACCTGGAATGGTCGCTGCATAATTATTACCTGTTGTATTGGACATGGCTACCACAGTTGAAGTGGCATAAGCGTCTTTAGTGTAACGGATGTAAATTCCCTGACCCGTCGGCAATGCCGCACTAGCTGCGGCAGTAACCACCACATCTTCTCCAGCTACCACACTGGCAGCCACTGGGCTTTGTGTAACGCTAGAAACTGTAATTGGTGCAGCTGACATTTCAAAGAAAACCCAATCTCCTTGTGGTGTAGCTGCCGCCTGACGTGTTTTAAACACATATCGGTTACTGGTTGAAGATACATTCCTGACAAAAGCACCCGTGGTGGTACACGTTTGATTGATGGTGTATTTAGTACCAGGAGTAACCGTTGCATCACTGCCACTTCCATTGTTGACTTGTTTTACAGTTCCACCGAAATCAATACCCAAACGCCAAAATTGGTTACCACTACCATTGGGCGTCAATGTACCAGAAGTGAAGGTGTTTCCAAAACCGCTGTTGGAAAAAAAAGTAAAATTGGCATTTGTAGGTGAAGGACAAGACCCACCCCAACCAGACGAAAATCCAGTTCCGACAATGGCATTCTGAGCGAGCCCAGTTGCACTGCCTAATAAAGCAACAAGAAATAAAATAGACTTAAATCTATTTAAAACTTCAAATAAAGCCTTAGATGTTCTGTTAAAGGAATCGTTTTTCATATCATTTAGTTATAAAAAGTTCAATTAAATAGCTTCTAAGCGCAAAAATATGAACCTAGCAGTGATGTATTTACACACAGTAGCTTCATTCAATCAACACTTAAAAATAGAGGAAGGACGAAATAGAATTACCAAAAAGCATAATCATCAAACAAAAGAAAATAAATTCTTACTTTTAACAAATACACAATTTTAACTTTACCGAAATCGTTTTCCCTCGGTAAAATTAGTTTATTTTTTGACATCATTGAGTATCACACGTTTTTGTTGGCACGAAAACGTTTTTTGTTGATAACTCATCACCAAAATGATAAACAGAAAGTCATTATTTAATAACCCGAATTTAACGCTTTAAGGCAAAATGACCTTTCACTTCTCGGCCATCGGCAAGTTCAATGACATACCAATAATCGTCTGCTGGCATCATATTGCCATTGTAGGTGCCATTCCAACCATCGTTGGAAGCTTTAAATTGGGTAATCAATTTGCCGAAACGATCAAAAACAGAAATCATTGATTTTGATTCAAAGGAATTGCCCGCACCTTTCAAATTCCACACATCATTGTAGCCATCACCATTAGGCGTAAAAAATTTAGGAATACCCAACACATAAACAACCACAGGTTGAGTGCCGCAGCCCAACATATCTTTTACATACACCGTATGCACCCCAATAGCAACCGAAGTAAAAACGGGTGACGTCTGAAATTGGTCGGTATTATCCATAGCAAACACATAATCGCCTACGCCTGTAACAACCAACGTAACCGTATTGTCGTCTTGCAAATCTTCTACATACACTTTTTGAATGCGCGCAATTTCAGAGGCACTAATGGTATAAGATCTGGTTCTGAAACACCCAAATTGATTGGTTACTTTGACCGAAAATACACCACCAGTGGTGGCCGAATAATTTGGCTGTACGCTTAATGGCAAAATGGAAGGCGATTTGGTCCAAACAAAAGTGAAATTTGACAAATTACTACTTGAGGGCAAACCGGAAGTCATTGGTAAAACTTGACCCGGAATATTTAAACACAACTTGCCATCGCCCGTTAATGGAATATTAGGCACTTCATGCACCACAAAATTCAAACTGGTCGCCGAATAACAATTGGTGTTTAACGGATTTTCAACCCTTACTTCTACGTTTTGGGTCGAACTCGGAAATGGATCTGGCAGCGGACTCAACAACAATTGCCCTGAACCATCGCGGTAAGTTACCTGTACTTGCGTCTGATTGCCTACAATTTGCGATTCAAAAGAAGTGGTAACAAACGGATAACTGCCATCTTGCAGCGCCGGATCGGGTTCATCATCGCAAAACGTTGTTTGATTAGTTGGTATCGGAGTAGCTTTTGGTTTAGAATCTACTTGGAGTTGAAAACTGCCTTCGCGCCAACAAGGCCCGTTGGAAGCGGCTGAATTCGTTGGGGTAAAACGTACTTTTATTACTTGTGATCCACTGTAAAATGGATTGGGCAATGGCGAAGTTAAAAGTCGGTTTTGGGCATCCCAATAGGTAACCGCCATATTGGTTTGTCCTTGCAACAAGTCAGCTTCAATGGTGGTCGTGTTAAAATATTCAAAACCATCGCCATTGTCATCGCACTGGCGTATCATGTTGGTGGTTCCTAACAAATGTACAACTGGCAAGGGTTCTACCACCAATTTTACATAAGGTCCCAATCCAAAACAAGCATTATCAGAAGTACTCGAAACGCGGACCCACACATTTTGTAATGTTGGATAATCTCGGTTTCGATAGGTTGTAATATTTGTTAAAGCCAATGACTGTCCAGTTGCATCAATTAACGCCAAGGCATCGGCCTGATTTTTATAAAAAGAAATGGTAAAATTACCCGAAGGGGGTAACAAATTTTGAATGGCGGTAGTAACTGAGCTAAAATCAAAGCTGGCAATGCCATCAATGTCACTGTTTTGAGCCGTATTATTACCATCCGCATCCAAGTTATCATCGCAAACAGTAAAAGTCCACAATGAAGTGGAAGGCAATTGAGTGGCAGAAACCTGCAACTGAAGGCTGCCCACAGTGTAGCAATTAAACGGATTGGTGACACGCACCCAAATGGTCCGGCTGGCTGTTTGCAATGCCGCTGGATTCGTGATCTGATCAGTAGCATCGGCATTTTGCGCACCTAATTGGCTGTTAAAATAAGTAAAGGTCATGTTGGCCTGGGCCGTAATTTGATTTTGATAGGTGAGCAAATTAATGGTAGTGATGCCGTCGGTGTCATCATCGCATTGCTTAAAGGTCAAGGGCGTCAGTAAAACGGGAATTTCCCATGAAATCAGCTTTACTTGTTGGCTATACAACCCACATGTATTTCCCGCTTTTGTCAAATGTGCACGGTACAAATTAGCAGAATACGAGGCTGGAACCTGGGTAAATGTTAAGGTTCCCGACGATTCGCCAGAACACACTGCATTGGCCACGACCGAACTCCAACTCACGCCTGCATCGGTTGACACTTCCCATTGAATGGTGTCAACGGCCGTGTTGACAATTGTAAAAGCTGCGTTTTGAAATTCACAAACGGTCTGGTCAGTAGGTTGGAGGCTGATGGAAATGGGAGCCGAAATGGTTACATTGGCAGCAGGTGTCAAATAACCTGAACTACTTGTCACTACACCTTGTAAATTGGTAACAGTTGGTATTGTATTTCCGACTATACCATCGTTATTTACATCAACAAACCCAGCTTCCGTTACGTCAAAGCACCCATCTGCGTCGCTATCTATCGAACGGTAATTGGGAATACCATTGGCATCTGTGTCCCAAATAGCATAGGTGATCGGACTCAAGGCATTCCCATTGTTTATGATTCCTGCCAATCCATTTGGGTTATAAGTAGCACTATCTACCTGGCCATCATGATTGATGTCGGCTGCGCTTGCACCAGATTCGTCAAAATCATAAATACCATCGTTGTCACTGTCCAAATCTACATAATCGGGAATCGAATCGGCATCTGTATCAACGGGAACAATCCCTGCTCCATACACATCCCACATGCCGTCATGGTTGGCATCGGTCGTTGACAATGTTAAAGCGGTTGTTGAGGCTTCAAATACATCGGGAATGCCGTCATTGTCACTGTCCCAATCCGTTTGGTCTGAGAACCCATCGCCATCAGTATCGATCGTAATGCAACTGGCAAATATTTTCACGGAACCTGCCACATCCACTAAATCGGATCGATTGATTAAATGTACCGTCAATTTTTTAATATCATAACCAGAAACCAAAAAAGCAGCTTCATTCGCAGCTAAGGGCTGGGCACTATTCGGAATAAAACGGATATCAAAAGACGAAAACTGGGTAACACCCGATTCATAAATGCCATCGTAATTGGTGTCTATTAAAATACTGTTTTGCGGATTCACAACAGTGAGTACATGTTGTGGATCGGTCACAAATTGCAGTTTGCTATTAGGAGACAACAATACATTCCCTGCAGGCACATAGGAGGCCGAAAGATGCAAGGGAGTGGCAAATTGAAGCTCGTAACTGCTGTCGTTACCTACGCCCGCAGGCACATTAAAAGTAAGCACACCGGAAGCCGTCCCACTCGGATTAATGGCCGTTCCGGTTCCAGTATAATTTGTAGTTCCTGTAAATGAATTGGAATAACTGGAAACACTTACAGTTCCTGCCGCCAAATTGGTTAAATCTAGATTTTGATCGCCCAATGATTCCGTACAATTGGTAATGCCGTCATTGTCATTATCAACGTCTACGGCATCTGGAATGGTATCCGAATCCATGTCTGGTGGACAAAGGCTAATCGGTAAAACATCTGATATCAGTTGTGTACAATTGGTAATGGTTGCTCGGACATAGTAATAGCCTGGCTGGGTTGGCACATACTGATTCGATGATACATTTAGAATCTGATTTCCATTCAAAAACCAATCAAACGTATCAAAACCATTTAAAGAACTTACATCTAAACTAACATTTGGCAAACACAATCCATTAGTGGCAATATTACCACTTAAGGTTATTTGAGGTTTAAAAGTAAAACCCGAATAAAAACCACCATAAGTTGCCGCCCCACTTGAACCATAATACGACAAGTAAAGTTCATTGTCTGAAATAGCAGAAACATTTCCAGTCAATCCAAAATTTGGGTCGGTTGAAGTTATAGCATAAGTAACATAGTTCGCATTTCCTGTAACCGCGTTCGGACCACTAAGTGTTAAATTAAACTGAGTAGCCAATTCAGTCACCGTAAAATTCACTCCATCTACAATAAAACTGAGTGTCGATCCCGTTCTTGTAACCAAACAAAGCGAAGCAAAAAAATTAGTAAGGGTACTTACCTCATTAATTTTTGGAATATTATTGATGCTACTTGGCGTTTTACAACTCAATGGCGGTACAAAATGCATATTCTGATTTTGAGGGCCAGTTCCACCACCAAGTCCTTGATAAGCAAATACAGGCTTGCTTGCACGGACATACAAATTACCTGTAACGGAATAAGCTGAACCATTAAGCGCGAGGTATTCACCAGCTGCTAAGGTTACAGTAGCTGTTGAACTGCCATTTAAATAAATTTCTGTATTTGGTTCATCTGCAATTAATAGCGGCTGCTCGACAGGATCGCCCCCTTGACCTTTGATGAAAATATATTCAGTCCCAACCAACTTGGCAGGCACTATTTGATCAGTTCCTAAATCAATATTTCCTGTCGCCGCATTACTGCCTGCAAAAGAACCACAATTAACTACAATGTCTTTGTCAGAGGTAATTAAAGCACCAATTAAAGCATCCCGATTCACAGCTGAAGGCCCACTAACTGCAATGGCATAGGTCTCAAATGCATTTAACACAATAGGAGCAACAGTATTTGAACCAACATTAATTAAAGAACTTCCGACTTTAATATTGGAGAAATTAACGGTAGTGCCATTTTCCGTCGCCATGACTGTGGCAAAAGTATAGTGATTATCGTTAATAGCTGGCGGATTGGTATTCGTAAACCCACCAACTCTAAAGCGAGTCCCTAACGCCGCAATACCTTTTGAAACAATACTTCCTGCTTGGAAATGCTCTGGCGTTGATGTGTAACGCACCGTGGCATACACCACGTCATCCGCTTCTATTACAAAACCCTTATTATGTTGAACTTGACCTACTTGTGCTTTGTCAATCATCATTTGGGTATCGGCCCCAAATCCAATATCATAAACAAACGGGATATCTCTACTTACCGTTCCTGTTATCGGCGTTCCTCCAATGGGTTTTAAAATAAAATTAATAGGGGTGATACTTGGACATGAAATATATAGTGATTGTCCTTGCGGCTCCTGCGCATCAGCATGTGAAACAGGTGGAATGTAATGCGTTTTACTAAATTGTGCATTCAGACAAAAAGCCCAAAAAAGGGCCATACATACAAGTAATTGTTTCATTTTCAATTTATCGCCATTTAACCTCCAAAATTCAGATTTATAAATGGCAAAGTACCGGCAATAACTTTAAATTTCACTTAAATAAAAAAAAGTATAATATGTTAAAAACAGCATGAACATATTATACTTTTCAAATTAAATTATTTACGATTACAGGTCTCGTCGCTTTAAAATTTTATAGGAAGCAACGTGAAATATTACGATCCAAACCAACACAATCAACACGGCACTTAAGGGTACAGAATAATCTTTCATCATGTTTTCGCCCACCGCTTGCCCTATGGTTTTAACAGCAGAAAAACGGGTAAATGGTTCTTTTATTAGATTGGCAAGTGCCTCCAAAGGCATGCAGTTATGAATATATGTGGCCCAATTTCCTTGAGTGAATACCAGTTTTGACAGTACAACATAAATGATGCCCTCAGCTATTGACCACAGCACCAAAAAAGCAATGGCAATGGCGGAGCGTTTGAACAGCAAACCCAAAAACAAACAGAATGAATAAAAGCCAACTAATTTTAAGAAATAAGCCCCTAAATATTGCCAATCGGTGAACACCAAACTCCAATCGTCATACGATGAAAAAATCATTCCCAAAGTAAAAGTCAAAATCATGACAAAAAGCATCGAAGCCAGCGAAAGCCCCACAATTACTACACTTTTGGTTGCAATAAATTCCGCCTTAGTGAGCCCATCAATCAAATTTTGCTTGAGGGTATTATAAGTATATTCATTGGTAATCATGCTTACCACCACCAAAGCCAAGAAAAACTTAAGGATACCAGCTATGAAGGTTGTTAAGTGCCAGATGTACGGAAAATCAAAAGCCCCTTGAGTGGCCGGGTTTATCACTACATTGCCTACATTGAATTTAATGGATGCTATGAGCGCAATTAGCGATAAAATTAAGAAATAGCCGATTAGTAGAATGCGGTTTGACCGGTTTTTCCAAACTTTGTTCCATTCAATAGAACTCAAACGTATCAGTTGTTCTTTCATAAGTAGGTTGTATTATTGATGCTCAAGAAACCCCCTTTATAAGATTTTAGGGACTTCGCAGCGTGGTTTAATATTTACTTTGTTATTGTTTGGTAATTGCCAAAAACTGATCTTCAAGTGATTGCTGTTTGTAAACCAAATGATTAAAAACAACCCCTTGCTGATTTGCCCATGCATTGAGTGCTGCACCAGTTAATTCAGTTTCAACATGAATGCGATTCGGCGCCATGACTTTTGCCCTTGCTACCGCTGGATTCCGTGAAATGATACTACAAACTTGTTCTGCATTTCCTTCAAAACCAATTTCAAAATAGGACGGTGCATTCCGCACTGCCGAAACAGGCCCATCAAACAACAAATGGCCTTCTTTGAGGATCAACACGCGGCTACACGTTTTCTCTACTTCGTCTAATAAATGGGAGGCCAATAAAATGGTAGTTCCTTGAGAAGCAATTTGAGGAATCAAATCACGAATGTGACGAATTCCTTCGGGGTCTAAGCCATTGGTAGGCTCATCTAAAATAAGTAATTCCGGATTGTTTAATAAAGCAGATGCGATGGCTAAACGCTGTTTCATCCCTAAAGAATAGGTTTTAAAAGCGTCGTTGCGGCGGTCAAACAAGCCAACAAGTTTCAGTTTTTCATCAATGGCAGCTGACGAAATTTCTTTAATGAGACAAACAATTTTCAAATTGTCCCACGCACTCAAATACGGATAAAAATTAGGACGTTCAATGAGAGCCCCTACCTTTTTGAGTGCTTGTTGCACGGTTTGCCGTCCTTGGAACCATTCATAGGTGCCACTGGTTGCCGAAACCACATTTAATATGATTCCTAAAGTTGTTGATTTGCCGCTTCCGTTTGGGCCTAATAAGCCATAAACTTCGCCACGCTCAATAGTAAAACTAACATTGTGTAAAACTTGTCGTTTGCCATATTTTTTATTAATGGCATGAAGGGAAACCAATTCGTTCATATCGTTCAGATTGAACAATAAGACGAACGACTGTTGGCTTTGTTACAATAATAAATTAACCTTCCATTAAAGACTCCCATTCAGTCATTAATAATCCCAATTGGTTCTTTTTTTTGTCGTAATCAGCGTAAAAAGCAGTGTCATTGGCATACTTTTCATAATTCTCGGCCAATTGAAAATCTGCTTTCCGAATGGCCTTTTCCAATTCCTGAATTTGACTTTCAATTTTACTGAGTTTGTTCTGTTGGGTTTTGTCTGATTTATTTGAATCTTTTGATTGAGGCTTTTCCTTTTTGGCATCAACTTTAATACCATCCTGTTCAAAATCGCGCATCGATTGGTTGTTGCGCTGCTCCAAAAAGAAATTGATATCGCCAAGATATTCCCTGATTTTTTGGTCTTTAAATTCATACACCACATTGGATAATCCTTGCAAAAAGTCACGGTCGTGCGACACCAGCAACAAGGTCCCATCATACTGCTTTAGTGCCGATTTCAATACATTTTTTGATTTAATATCTAAGTGATTGGTAGGCTCATCCATCAACAACACATTAAATGGTTGCAATAACATCCGGCACAAGGCCAAACGGTTCCTTTCACCCCCCGACAAAACTTTTACCTTTTTGTCCACGTCGTCACCTCTAAATAAAAAAGAACCTAACATATCACGAACTTTTGATCGGTTGCCATCGTTGGCCGCTTCGGTCATGGTGTCTACCAAAGTTTTTTCGCCATCTAAATAGTCGGCCTGATTTTGCGCAAAATAACCCAACTCTACATTGTGACCGAGGTTTACTTTACCTTCATGTTCAATTTCTTCAATAATCGCTTTCATGAAAGTGGACTTCCCTTGCCCATTCTGCCCAACAAAAGCAATTTTACTTCCCCGTTCAACCAACAATGAAATATCACTTAATATTTTACGTTCACCATAACTTTTAGAAAGATTCTCCACATCTAAAACCACTTTTCCTGGCACAACACCAGCTGGGAACCTCACGTTCATGACTGCATTGTCGTCTTCATCTACCTCGATGCGGTCTATCTTGTCTAATTTTTTAATCAATGATTGAGCCATGGAAGCCTTTGAAGCCTTGGCCCTAAATTTTTCGATCAATCGTTCTGTTTCGTCAATTTTTTTCTGTTGGTTTTTTTGGGTGGCCAATTGTTTGTCGCGAATTTCTTGACGCAATACTAAAAATTCAGAATAGGGTTTGGCATAATCATAGGCTTTCCCTAAAGAAATTTCAATGGTCCTGTTAGTTACTTGATCTAAAAACATTTTGTCGTGCGACACAATGATGACTACCCCAGGGAAACTCTTCAAAAAATTCTCCAACCAAATGATACTTTCAATATCTAAGTGGTTGGTAGGCTCATCCAATAAAAGGATATCATTGCTTTGAAGTAACAGTTTGGCCAATTCAATCCGCATGCGCCATCCACCAGAGAACGTTTCTGTCTTTTGGTCAAAATCGGCGCGTGTAAATCCCAAACCAAGCAATACTTTTTCGGTATCTCCCACATAGCTATACCCACCAATGACATCATAATGATGGGTTAAGTCGGTCATCTCTTCAATGATATTATGGTAACTCTCGCTTTCATAATCAGTTCGGGTAGCCAACAAATGATTGACCTCGTCCAATCTTGTTTCTATGGCCACAATATCTTTAAAAGCAGTGTAAGCTTCTTCAAGGACCGTCCGGCCTTGTTCAAAATCAATATCTTGTTGCAGAAAGCCTATTTTAACTTCTTTGTCAGTTGCAATAACCCCCGAATCAGGTTTCTGGGTACCTGCTAGAATCTTAAGCAAGGTTGACTTTCCGGCACCATTTTTGCCGATAAGCCCCACCCGGTCGCCCCCGCCAAGACGAAAAGCCATTTCTTCAAACAAATAGGTTCCTCCAAAGGAAACAGAAATATTATGTACATTTAACATGATTGGTAACTTAGTTTACGGTTCCTATTGGTGAATAGGATACCTTTGTGGAAAAATTGTGCAAATGTTAAAAAAAGGAAACAAATTAAATAGCATTTTAACAGGATCTTGTCCAAAATGCCATGAAGAAAGTATGTATGTAACGAGCAATCCATACGATTTGAAAAATTTATATAACATGCATGAAAGTTGCAGCCATTGCCACACTGTTTACAAAATGGAGCCTTCGTTCTTCTATGGCGCCATGTACGTAAGTTATGGTTTAACTGTGGCATTGGGAATCGCAACCTTTATTATTAGTCATTTTATATTTAATTTAGATTTACTGGCTTCATTCTTTGTGATATTCGGCATACTTATCATTTTAACGCCTATTACATTTCGACTGGCGCGAAATATATATATCAATTTGTTTATCCATTACAATCCCGATTGGAAAAGTGAACTGTAACGAATTATATTCACTTCTTTAATTAAAGGAATTTCATTAAATATAAATTGATACATCAAGCTGGCTAATGCTGGAGCAAGCAGCGTACCACGAGTCCCCATTCCATTAAAAACAAAAAGGGTGTTGGTATATTTTGGGTGACAGCCCAGTAATGGAATACGGTCTTTAACCGTCGGACGCACTCCAGCGACCTGCGCAACGATTTCGTATGGTAGGTTGTACAAATGAGAAAACCTTTCTTCCAGTTCCAAACGACCCTCAGTGGTCGTATCAGCCGTTTTATCCGTTAAATGATAGGTAGCTCCTATTTTACAAAAATGTGGCGTTGGAATGATAAAAACATTCGATGAAATGATCCGACTGGGTGGAATGGACAACTTAGCATACAGCAATTCTCCTTTGGAGCCTTCTAGTGGCAAATAATTGAAAAACGGATTTTTAACCAAACCATATCCTTCAGCAAAAATGATCTTTTTTGCCACTAAGCCATTGTATGCAATATGTTGATCAAATACCCGTAATTGGTCATAATGAAACGTGTCAACGATCAATTTGCCAGTTGCACTCAAATAATCCCAATAAACACTTTGGAGCTTTTTTGTGTCAACATATCCGGTTGACAATGTTTCTCCATAGCCAAAAGGAGCATCAAAACCTCGAAAATTTCCACGAAATAACTGTGTATTTAAATGACTTGAAAAGTCATCTCGATCTGCTTTTACAAACCAATCATTTTGTTCTTTAATAGATTGAAATTTACGCAACACCGCTGTGTTAAAAACAAACTGAGTAGCAAATTGATCTTCTAAATATTTGTAAAAAGCAACAAAACAATCTTTCTGATTTGGTGATGACCACGCTAAGGAAAAACGTTTAAAATTAATCGGGTTAAACAGACCACCTGCAACAGTTGTAGCTTGCTGCGACTGATCGCTGATCACCTTAAAAGATTTGTGATTCATTTCAAGCTGTTGCGCCAAAGCAATCCCCGAAATCCCTAAACCAACAATTAAAACATCAAGCATAAGTCAAAAAAAACTCCCACCTAAGTGGGAGTTTTGTATTAATTTTTAGTAATTCCACATGTCAGACTCAAAATCTCTGATTTTTTCTTTCACACGCTCCGACTCAATTAATTGAATCTGGGAATTGTCTTTCATGTAATCTTCAATCTGACGGTCACCATATACATTTTCTTCTTTTTGAATAACCCCACTAAATCGACGTGAGTTCAACAAATGGTCAAATGAAATAGGCATGGCAGAATTTCTATTATTAAATGATTTAGCCTCATGCAACACTTCTCTAATACTTGGATAATAGATCCAAAACAATTCAATAACATCAGGATTATCCTTACCAATATCACGTGCTTCTGGAGCAACAGGGCAAATACCCATCAAACGATATTTCAATTCACCTTGACGTTTGTCAAAATACCAATATCCTTTAATTTTGTACCCAGAAATATCAATTGCCGCTAATTCTCTCTCATTAATAAATTGCTTATCTAGTTCTTTTGCAGGAGTAGCAGGTTGCTTTTTAATAACCCACTGTTTACCTTCTTTAACTCTAACCTCTTTTTCTTTCGGATAGTAAGCATCATAATTGTTATTAATTTCATCGAATCCAGCCTGCAATGTATCCCTATGTTTAAATGAAGATTGCATTTCTTTTAGCGTCTTCTTTGTATTGAAATAGCTGTCAGAATATACTTCTTTAATGCGACCACTTTTCACATTCTTTAAAATAACATCAAAAAGAGAACGGCGATCGTTACCGATGTTGTTGGTATCAGTTGGGTAATACAATGGGAAATTTACACGCTCATCCAAATCAATAAGTTCCCAGATCATTCTACCCATCATAATGTCACGATCATGCACATACCCATAGGGTAACGGCTTATCGTTGTCACTGTTTAATTGAGCAGCTGATTTTTTTCCTATTTCACTAGGAGATTTAGCATTAAGTAAGTTTGCTTGGGCATTAGATCCAGAAACTACTAACAAACAAAGTGCAATAATGAATTTGGAAAAAGACATAGGTATATTGATTTTTAAATTCACGTCAATTATTATTGTATTTCATAAATAACTGGAGCTGCATTTGGTACTTTAACCTGTGCATCAACACCAGAAATTTTAACTTTTATCTCAGATATAGTGATTTGATCACCACGACCTGCACGAGCTAACGCAGATTT
Source organism: Flavobacterium sp. BFFFF2 (assembly GCA_002256385.1). Taxonomy (GTDB): domain Bacteria; phylum Bacteroidota; class Bacteroidia; order Flavobacteriales; family Flavobacteriaceae; genus Flavobacterium. The sequence goes on along the minus strand of NKJD01000019.1, from coordinate 8,575 downwards.
ACATTGCGCATTTACTCTATCTCCACTTACTACAACCGCAGGTAAACCAGGTGCTTTTAAAGTAAATTGAGTTACTTGGAAGTTAAGATCATACAAGAAATCTTTAAGCTCAGCAGTAACTTGAGAAACTTCTAAACGTGATTTAGGACCTTTAGTAATACCCGTTTCACGTCCGATAGCACCCATAGGAGCAGGAATGTTTTTAATACGGAATACTTTTTTATCAGAAACACTAGAATCATCTGGCAGTTTTCCACTTACACTCACTGTAACTTCAGTCCCAGTTGGAGGCGTTAAATTGTATTGTCCTGGCTTAGCACCTTTAGCAAGCCCTGGAGCAGATGCAAGTACTTTGTCATCTGAAATACCGGCAAATGATATTGTCATTGGGTTAGGTAAACCACGGTAAACAACATTCATTTTATCAGCAGAGATATTAGCAGAATTAGGTTTAGGTACAACCACATAGTTACCCTCAATTGGAATATCAACTGGTTTACCGCCTTCAATAAAAGTAAACTTACCTGTAATTTCATGCTCACCTACATTTCCAGAACCAAAACTAAAATTAGCTTGACCATCTTGCATAGCAGTTGAAAGATTCAATTTAGAACCATTTACAACCACACTAGTAGGAACAGTAGATTTATCATAACGACCTAAAACAACTCTACCTTTTACAGCTTCACCAGAAAAGAAAGCTGACTTCTCAGTAATTACAATGGCTTGGTAATTTTTCATAGAAGCAGCTTTTGCTGTCGTATTTCCAATTAAGCCATTATAAATATCTTGCTCAGTCTTCTTAACATCATTCTGCATAGCAGTTAATTTTGTTAAAGAAGCAATTGCAGGAAAATGTTCGAAGTGATACATCAAATATTTGATTTTTATCCCTTCATGGTCTTTGATGTCATTCAAATCAAACTTAGCTTTAATGTCATCTACAATAAACTTATAAATCACATCTGTACCAATTGCATTGACAAGATCAGACTTGTATTTCTCAATCGTATTTATTATTTCTGTTCCTTTTTTAGAATAACCATCACCAGCAAACCAAACCTCGTCAATCATAGGACCTTTATCCATTGACTCATAAGGCAGCTTACCATTTCCTTCTTTTGGAAAAGCTACAGTAATATCTTTTTTCAATTTTTCAATATACTCGTAAAAAGATATCGTGATCTCTTTAACTTTCTTAGCACGATTAAATGGCTCTCCGTATTGAGCAGCATTCTCACCCGCTTTTTCTTGTAATTGCTGAAATAAACTAGCATTATATTCGTCAGAAAACTTATTTACAGCCTCGAATTTCTCATTCATCAATCCGAAAGCCGAAAGTACTTCTTTAGACATATTTAATGCCAGCATTGCGATGAATACCAAGTACATCAGGTTAATCATCTTCTGTCTGGGGGTTAACTTTCCTCCTGCCATTGTGCGCTTTTAATGTTAAAATTAACGATTATTGAAAATTAACCACGAGTATTCATGGCAGACAACATTCCACCATAGACATTGTTTAATGACGTAAGGTTAGCTGTCAATGATTGCATTTGGTCTTTTAATTTAAGGTTATTTTCAGCAACCTCATTATTAATTTGTGCATTGCGCTCAGCAGATTGCAATTGTACTTGATATAAACTGTTTAAAGTCTCTAACTGAGAAGCAGCCTTAGTCATTTCTTCTGCATACTTTTTAGTTGAAGCAACTGAATCAATAGTTGGTGAAATTGCTTTAGCAGCACCTTCAAAATTACGAATGCTATTACCAAGACTTGACATCAATTCAGAATCAATTTTAGCGTCTTTCAATAAACTATCTAATTTCTGAGACAACAAACCTTGAGCCTCTTTTGGATCCTCTTTCTTAGCACCCTTTGCTTTTGCTTCGCCTCCAGCAAGTTCTGGATAAACTAAAGTCCAATCTATTTCTTTATCAGCAGGTTCAAAAGCAGACAAAGCAAAGATAAAAGCTTCTGTCAACAAACCAATTACAAGTAGAGCACTTGCGCCTGGCCAGTGTTGGATTTTAAATAACGCTCCAACGATTACAACTGCTGCACCCATCCCGTAGGTGAAATTCATTACTCTTTTTGGAATCAAAGCCATAATTAATAAAATTTAGTTAGTTAAGTTAACGATTGATTTAGTTTTATTTTTAGATCCTTTTAATGCGCCACCGTTACCAGTAACTTGCGTTCCCATATAATCTTGCACTGTACGGAAACCAATATAACTTCTTGCTGTATCAGCATATTCAAAATCACGAGTAGATACCTGTATGTAATATGCAACATCTTTCCATGAACCACCACGTATTACTTTACGCATGTTTTTGTTATCAGAAACATTTGGATTCATTGTAGAAACATATTCATATGCAGCTGGATCATAAGAGGAATCAGTCCATTCAGAAACATTCCCTGCCATGTTATACAAATTATAACCATTTGCACCATAAGATTTAGCTTCAACAGTGTACAAAGACTGGTCAGCTGCATAATCACCTCTATTAGGTTTAAAGTTAGCTAAGAAACAACCACGGTCATTTTTTGAATAAGGACCACCCCATGGATAAGTACCAGACTCTAAACCGCCACGAGCAGCAAATTCCCATTCAGCCTCTGTTGGCAAACGAAATGAATTAACAAGATCTCTTCCTTTTTGCTTTTTAATAGAAATATTCTTCTTTAAAGTTCTCCAAGCGCAAAATGCTTTAGCTTGTTTCCAAGTTACACCTACGACAGGATATTCGCCATAAGCTTGATGCCAAAAATAATCATTGTGCATTGGCTCGTTATAAGAATAATTATAATCCTTAATCCAAACAGTCGTATCAGGGTAAATTGGAACTTGCTCTTTTCGGATAAAATCTTTACGTTTACCCACTTTCGCTTTTGCAGCTGCTTGGATATCCATCCAACTGTATCTGAATTTCAACTTACTCACATCAATGGTCCTCAGTCCATTAAAAGATTCAGCAACAGGAAGATACATACTGTCCATCACTTCAGTGTAATGCTCATCTGGATACTTACTAGTCTCCTTAATTAACTTCACTTTTCGATTCAAACGACGACCAGCGTATGGATCTTCATCAGTTCCATTTTGATAATAATTCTCATACATGTACTTTTCGTATGGTGTCATTTTTTTGGTATCAGTATTACCTGCAAAAGCAAAATTAGCTATGCCCGCTTTTGAGCTTTTAGCACCCTTCGCAGCTGTTCCTGAACCACCACCCCCTACTTCATCAGCAAGAATAGCTAATCGTACACGGATAATAGAATCTTTCACCCATTCTACGAATTCCCGATACTCACTGTTGGTTATTTCCGTTTCATCCATGTAGAATGACCGAACGGTAACCGTTTTAGTAGGTGCGTCTTGAATATTAGGCAAATCATCATCTGATTTTCCCATAATATAAGCACCACCAGGAACCAATGTCATTCCAAAAGGTTTTTCTGGATGCCATTTTTTACCTTTCACGCCGACCAATTCACCCTTGTCACCAGGACTTCCACAGCCTGACAACAACGCTATTATGGATGCAAAAACAATGAACTTCTTCATATAAATAAGGTGTTTTATGTATACTATTTTGAGGTCGTAAACCTATCCAATATTTTTATAACTACCAAGAATGAAAAATAAATTTTAGCTTAAGGCTTTATTTCTTTGAAAGAAAGCAACTTATCACTTTAAAATTATTTATTCTATAATTAATTGGTGCTTTTTATTCTAATTATTAATTACAAACGAATCGTTACAACATCATCTTGCGCTGGATTTTCCACCATCGCTCTGGAATTTCTTGATTGCAGGCTTGTAAATACTCTTCATAAGAACATGGTAACAACGTGTTCGATTTATATTTATTTTCGGTCACTTCATTAAGATTTGCTTCAATCCACCAGCGGTCCGTTTTATTGCTCTTGTAAAAAACCAATGAATCTTGGTCGTCTATGGGAACAATGTATCGGGTATAATTTGTTTTTGTGCCAAACGGATAGTCATTTGCTCTATAATTGAACCCTTCCAAAAAATACCAAACAATTTGGGCTAGCAATGCACATTCTTCTGGCTCATGAGTCATATTAAATACACCAAATGAACTTACCTTATCACTGATTCCAGCGTATCTGGCCAAAGCGCAAATTTCTTTGCCCGAAAAACCATTAGGCCTATTTGGATTGTAAATCGCAGAAACAGCCGATTGCACCGCGTGAATATCAATAGAAACTAGGTCTGCATCGCGAAGTACGGGCTCTGCCAGCGTTATATTTGCCGAAAGCTCACCCAAGCGGTACGCTTCAAAATACAACTTATCCATCAAGTCGATTTCTTCTTGTGGATTATAATAGGTTTGAAATCCTAGATTACAAAAATTAAATAGATTATTAGGTTCTTCAACAATGATGGTTGACACATAAGAATCTTTTGAAATAGCTTCTCCTTGTTTACCAAAATCAAATTGCGCATCAATACTTACTAAGTTGACCATTTGCTCTTGGCTGTCATATGCCCGATACATGGGGTAAGTCAAGTCTTGTGTGCCGCCAATTATGATGGGCATGATTGACTGTCTTAATAAACTCTGCACCACATTCTTCAAGGCAAAATAAGTGTCTTCAAGTGAATTGCCAGGCAACACATCACCTAAGTCGGCAAGGGAGGCATGCCAATTTCCTGGGTATAATTGATACAGGTTTTTTCTGACCAACGATAAATCAACTTCTTGTGCACCATTCCCTCCCCTATATTCAGGCACGCCAATTAATACGATAGAAAATTGAGAAATTGCAGGAAACTCCAATTCTGTATGAAATGCAACTTTGGAACCCAATTGTTGGACGGAAAGCTGCTGTGCATACGTCACGACCTCAGCAGAAACTGGACTTAAAAAATCAAATTCCATCAATTACTTTTTGGTGCGGGTGGCGGTTTTTGTTGATTTGGTTGATTTCGCAACCGCTTTGGTCTTTTTTGCAGGCTGTTTCGCTTCAATTAGTTTTTTTACATCTTCTAATGTTAGGCTAGCTGCATCGATTTCTTTATTCAATTCGATTTTTAATTTACCTTTTAAGATAACCGACTTACCCCAACGGGCTTTTTCAACTCGAATGTTTTCGTCCTCCCAATGGTGAAGCACTTTGTCGATGTCTTTTTGTAATTTCTCTTCAATTAGCGTGTCGATATCGGCTGCACTTAATGAATCAAAATTGTATTTTTTGGACACATTAATAAAAATGCCATTCCATTTAATAAAAGGACCGAAACGACCTACCCCTTTTTGAACATCCATTCCTTGGAACGTGCCAATCGGTGCGTCTGCTTTGTTTTTATCTTTTATCAATTGTACTGCCTGACCCAAAGTCACATCAATCGGATCGACCCCTTTGGGCAATGAAATAAATTGTGCTCCGAATTTAACATATGGACCATAACGACCATTGTTTACTTCAATAGGCTCGTTTTCATAGGTTCCTAGATTTTTCGGTAGTAAAAATAAATTCAGTACTTCTTCGAGCGTAATGGTCGAAATGGCTTGATCAGATCGAAGGCTTGCAAACTGTTTTTCAGGTTCATCAGGATCGCCAATCTGTGCCATTGGCCCAAATTTACCCAAACGCACTGACACAGGCTTGCCTGATTCTGGATGTACTCCCAAAATTCTTTCCCCACTTTCGCGCTCAGCATTTGCTTCTACTTGGAGCACATTAGGGTGAAACTGTTTGTAAAAAGTACCAATCATGGTTTCCCACTCAGCAGAACCTGCTGCAATTTCATCAAAGTCTTCTTCTACTTTTGCTGTAAAATGATAATCGAGGATGTTTTCAAAGTTCTTGACAAGAAAGTCAGTTACAATGAGACCAATGTCCGTTGGAACTAATTTACCTTTATCAGAACCTGTATTTTCTTTTAATTGAACTTCCACTACGGTTGCAGAACCATCTGAAAGTGTCAGTTGTTTATATAATCTTTCAACTCCTTCTAAAGTTCCTTTTTCAACATAATTTCTATTGATAATGGTTGAAATAGTTGGCGCATAGGTTGAAGGACGTCCGATTCCTAATTCTTCTAGTTTTTTAACTAACGAGGCTTCAGTATAACGCGCCGGCGGACGTGAATATCTTTCAGTGGCGGTAATGGACTCGTTCAATAGCTTTTCATTGGCAGCTAAGGCGGGCAACATCCCTTCAGTTTCTTCATCCTCGTCGTCATTGCCTTCTAAATAAACTTTCAAAAAGCCTTCAAAACGAATGACTTCTCCTTGGGCAATAAATGGTTCGGTCTTTTTAGAATTGGTAATATGAACGGTGGTGCGTTCTAACTCGGCATCACTCATCTGAGATGCCAATGTACGTTTCCAAATAAGCTCATACAATCTGCTAAGATCTCGATCTAATTGAACATGGTGACGAGACATATCAGTAGGCCGTATGGCCTCATGCGCTTCTTGGGCGCCTTTTGACTTGGTTACATAGCTGCGCGGCTTGCTGTAGGCTTGACCGTAACTTGACACAATTTCTTGGCGCGCTGCCTCAACAGCATCTTGAGACAAATTCACACTATCAGTTCTCATATAAGTAATAAGCCCAGATTCATAGAGCTTTTGAGCCAATTGCATGGTGATTCCAACTGGAAGATACAGTTTTCGCGCCGCTTCTTGTTGTAATGTAGATGTGGTAAAAGGTGCTGCAGGTGTCCGTTTCGCTGGTTTGGTTTCGACCGATGACACTTGGTGATCTGCACCAACCAACTGTTCTAAAAACTTCATAGCCTCGTCACGGCTGCTTAAATTACGAGCTAACTTGGCTTTAAACCCACGACCCGCTTGATTTTTAAAAGCGGCTGTCACTGAAAATGACGCGGTCGCATTAAATTGTTGAATCTCGCGTTCTCTTTCAACAATTAATCGAACGGAAACCGATTGTACCCGTCCTGCCGATAAACCACCGCGCACTTTCTTCCATAACACAGGTGACAACTCATACCCTACCAACCGATCCAAAATCCGGCGGGCTTGTTGGGCATGTACCAAATTATAATTAATGGTACGCGGATTGTCGATGGCTTTTTTTATTGCGGTTTGTGTTATTTCATGAAACACGATGCGTTTGGTGCGTTTCAAATCTAATTTTAATTCTTCGGCTAAATGCCATGAAATGGCTTCCCCCTCCCGATCCTCATCCGTTGCTAACCATACAATTTCAGCTTTCTGAGCCAAATCTTTAAGTTTTTTAACTAATGCCTTTTTATCTGAGGAAACTTGGTAATTTGGGGCAAACCGATTGTTGATATCAACTCCAAGTTCTTTGGATGGTAAATCAGCAATATGACCATAACTGGATTCAACTTGATAGTCCTTTCCAAGAAATTTTTCAATGGTTTTGGCCTTGGCCGGTGACTCAACAATAACTAGATTTTTTGCCATAGGGGTATTTAAATTGCGGCGTAAAAGTATCGATTTTTTAATAGCCACCAAGCGCTGTTGCTTGCTGACGGATAATTGGCATTCATTTTACAATGATAAAACCTGTTTTCTAAACGAATTCTCTTCATCACTTTGAATACCTAATGCTTCATAAATGTAGCCAAAAGTAGAAAGCAATTCTGGTTTTCCATCTACCAAAGCGACATTATGTTCAAAATGCGCACTTGGTTTTTTGTCCGCGGTTACGATCGTCCAGCCATCTTTGAGGGTTTTCACATTTTTGGTTCCCAAATTGATCATTGGTTCAATGGCTACCACCATGCCTTCAACAAACAATTTTCCTCGGCCCCGTTTGCCATAATTAGGCATTTCGGGATCTTCGTGCATTTTTCGGCCCAATCCATGTCCGACCAACTCGCGAACAACACCGTACCCAAATGACTCTGTGTACTTTTGAATGGCATTCCCCACATCTTCCACTCGGTTTCCAGCGCGGAATTCGGCAATACCTATGTATAAAGACTTTTTGGTTACCTCCAGTAACTGGGCTGTCTCCTTGGGAATCTCTCCTACCGAAAAGGTATAGGCGTGATCACCATAAAACTCATTCTTTAAGACACCACAATCAACTGAAATAACATCACCCTCTTCAATTGGCCTGTTTGTTGGTAAACCATGAACCACTTGTTCATTTACACTGGTTAACAAGGTAGATGGACACCCATAAAGCCCTAAAAAGCCAGGCACAGCATGGTGGTCACGGATAAAAGCTTCAGCTAGTTTATCGAGCTGAAGGGTGGTAACACCGGGCTTGAGTTCTGAAGCAATCATGCCGAGGGTTTTGGAAACCAACAAAGCACTTTCGCGCATCAATTCAATTTCTTCTTTGGTTTTGGGAATGATCATGTTCCAATTTTAGCGCACAAAAGTATAAATAAAAACAAGTCTGAACCGCTTAGCCGATTTAAATCGGAAAAAATGATCAATAAATAAGATGGCACATGCTATCGAGTAGGAAGATAGGGATTATTTCCCTATCTGTCCTCTCACACCACCCTGCGTACCGTTCGGTACAGGGCGGTTCTTTAAGTTTTGATTCTAACTTTTTGGTAGTAATCAGACAAGAATAGAT
>NKJD01000081.1 GCA_002256385.1 Flavobacterium sp. BFFFF2 | reverse complement strand
ATGATCAAACAACTAAAATCAGTTTTTATAAAAGCTAACCTAGAACTAAACAGCGGAAAATATCTCAGCAAAGAAGCATTCATCAATCAATTAAATGTTGCTTGAGTTTTTCAGCAGACCCTAAATAAATCACTAATTTGGATTGGATCCTCCCAGTTGGAGGTCATGATTGTCAGATATTTAGCTGCTGCTTCCGCGGTTACGAACTGGGCATAATTTAAGGTGTTTATTTCTTCTTCGTTTAGCGGAAAGGCCTCAATGCCTGTATAATTTACTTTTCGCGGGCTTTTTATGGTTTCATTGAATGTCAATAAGGCATTCAGTCCGGTGCCAAAACCAATTTCTAAAATCGACAATTCTGCTGCCGAATGATAGGTGTACCCCGCATTGATAAATACATGAACCGCTTCTTGAATGGCACCATGCCGCGAGTGATAATTTTCGTCTAATGATGGGGAATATAAAGTGTGTGAGCCATCAGCCGTCAATTGTATTACACGCGAAAAAGATTCCATAACAGCTGTTTGACAACAAAGATACCAGCAACGCTTGTTAAACTATTGCTAATTTCATTTTTTTTAAAAAATCCAATACAATGAAAGCCTACATTTGAACTTCATTATTGAATTGTACTCAATGCGTCTCTCTTTTTATTTTTTAACTGTTTGTGTGCTTTTGCTTCAGCTGAGTGCTTGTGGCCAAGCGCAATCAAAAAAAGACAAACCTGCCATGGCATCAAAAAATCCTTATTATTCAAGAACTTCCAAAGAGAAACTCCACTTAGCTGATTCCGTCTGGAAAAAGATTCTTCCAGAAGACCTATACGAAGTGGCCCGGCATGCCGATACCGAACGTCCTTTTACCGGAAAATATTGGAACACGGACACCAAAGGAACCTACTATTGTGCTGCCTGCGGCAATCAGTTGTTTCGTTCCACTGCCAAATTTCAAAGTCAATGTGGTTGGCCTAGTTTTTTTGAACAAGAGCATCCCGAATCCGTTGAATTTAAAAGTGACAAGTCATACGGTATGAACCGCACAGAAGCTTTATGTGGCCGATGCGGAAGCCACCTTGGTCACTTATTTGACGATGGCCCAAAACCTACTGGTAAAAGGTATTGCATGAATTCCATTTCATTGGAATTTGAAGAGGATAAACAATAATTGAATACACTTTCAATTCATTGTTGCATCACACGTTAGTTCTCCTTTATTTACCAATACAAAAGTTTGCAAAAATATTTCCAAGCACCTCATCATGAGTCACTTGTCCTGTGATGCTCCCAATTTGATCAATGACTTCGTGCAAATCGATAGTGAGCAAATCAGTTGGCAAGTGCACGCTCATGCCTTCGATGACCCGGTCGATGGCTTCTAAGGCGTTCATTAGTGCGCCATAATGCCTTGAATTACTCACGACCGTTTCGTCGGGTCCTAAGGTGCCCCATTGGACAAAGTTGGTCAGTTGGTCAATTAAAAGATCGATTCCTTGTCGGTTTTTAGCACTAATAAAAAGCACGTCTGGCCAAATCTGCTGCACTTGTTGCCGATCTGTTTCTGTGATGGACTCCGATTTATTGGCCAGCAATAACCATATTTTATCTGGAAATCTGTCTTTCAACTCATTCATTTCTGTTTTTGCTGTTGACAGTTGTTGCGCATTCATTTGGCTCACATCGACCAAATACAACACGATGCTGGCGAGTTGCACTTTGTTGAAGGTCCGCTCAATGCCCAGTTGTTCCACTGTGTCTAGGGTTTCGCGAATGCCAGCGGTGTCAATAAACCGATAAGCAAGACCTTTTAAATACAGGGTATCTTCAATGCTATCGCGGGTGGTGCCAGCAATTTCTGAAACCAGAGCCCGTTCTTCGTTAAACAAGCTATTCAATAAAGTAGATTTACCCGCATTGGGTGCCCCAATGATGGCTACTGGTATGCCTTGTTTAATAGCATTTCCAATGGCAAATGAATCGGACAAACGCTGGAGCAATTGCCGAATTTGACTAAGTAATGTTAAAAACTGACTTCGGTCGGCAAATTGAACGTCTTCTTCCGAAAAGTCGAGTTCGAGTTCCATTAATGAGGCAAAATCGAGCAATTGCTGGCGAAGGTCTTTGAGTGAATTACTCATTCCGCCACGCATTTGTTGTAAAGCCACTTGGTGGCTACTCGCCGAACTCGCTTGAATCAGATCGCCCACCGCCTCAGCTTGCGATAAATCTATTTTACCATTCAAAAAAGCCCGCAACGTAAATTCGCCTGGCTCGGCCAACCGCAGGCCATTGCGCAGCAGTAATTGCAATAATTCTTGCTGAATATAGGTAGAACCGTGGCATGACCATTCCACGACATCTTCGCCTGTATAAGAGTGTGGATTGCGAAACACGGTGGCCAACACTTGGTCAATGATGCGTTCCCCATCAGAAACAAATCCCAAATGCACGGTATGTGAAGGTTGATTTTGTAAAATTTTACCCGAAGCACTGGTGAATAATTGGGATGCCACCGCCAAAGCAGCGGGTCCCGACAATCGAATTACAGCAATTGCCCCCATGCCTGGAGCCGTGGCCAAAGCCACAATGGTATCTGTTGAGATCATGGGGCAAAAATAGGATTTTAAAGTGATAAGAAGCAAGAAGCAAGAGGCAAGAAGCAAGAGAAAAAAGAGTAATTTGAAAATTTGAAAATTTGAAAATGGGCAATGTTTTAAAGTTTCAATCTCAATTCCAAATCGCAAATCAGTCAATCAAATAGAGGAGATAGGCAAAAGCCATTAGGCAACAGTTTTTTTAGTCCAAAGTCCAAAGTCGAAAGCCCAAAGCTGAAAATCAAAAGAAATTTAATGAGATAAATAGCCCCCCTCTCCTTTGGAGAGGGGCTGGGGGAGAGGAAAAATAGGAAACAGTGGCAGTGTTTAAATTTTCAAATCTCATCCCGATAGCTAGAGGGTGTAAATCCTTCAATCCTTCAATCTTTAAAACATCAAACCTTAAACCAATTTCCAAATTACCTCATTTTCAAATTTTCAAATCCTTCAATCTTTCAATCTTTCAATCCTTTAATCTAAATCCATAGTTGTAACTTCGTACACATGTACAAACGGTTTTTCATATTGCATATATTTTTGATTTGTATATTATTTACACAATCAAGTTATGCCCAAAAAGATACCGTTAAAGGACCAAAAAAAATGTATCGAGACATAGAGAATTACTCCAAAAAAAGGAGTTATTTTTCGTTGTTATACCCATTGCTGTTTCATTCCACAAAACAAGATGTACCTGTCGTTACTAACCATAAAACCAAACGTATTTCTTGGAAACGGTACAATAATAAAATCATCAGACACATTAATATTCGGGTCATGGACCCATTTGGGACGTCGCTTGACGACACCACCCAAACATCAAAAAACCGCTTGGAACGATTTGGCAATTCATTGCACAAAACTACCCAAAATAGGGTAGTTCAAAATTTGTTGTTGTTTTCTGAAAATCAACGTTTTGACTCGGTGGTGGTGGTGGAATCGGAGCGTATTGTTCGAAGCAAACGGATCATTCGGCAAGTTCAAATTAAACCCAGAACCATTCCACATTGTAAAGATTCGATTGATGTTGAAGTGCGTGTCCAAGATTGCTGGTCCATGGTGCCTGCCGGTTCATTTTCGGGTACACAAGTTTATTCTGAACTCACAGAGCGTAATTTTTTGGGCTGGAATCATGAAGTGGAAGTCTCAAATACCACCCGATTCAGTGATTATGCACAAGGAAAAAGTTTCAAATATACCTTGGGCAATTTGGGACATAGCTTAAGTACAACCAGTTTTCAATATATATCAGACGTCAATAAAAATACGTTATATCAGGTCAGTTGGGACAAGCCATTTATATCACCTTTAACCCGTTGGGCTGGTGGTTTTACGATCAACTATCAAGACTATTTTCGGACATTATTATCGCCTGAAAAATTGGGGCAAGCGTTTCATTTCAAAACGATTTATCAAGATTATTGGGCAGGTTATAGTGTGGCATTAAACCATTCGAGTAGGTTTTCAAAATTCATTTTTTCGGGTCGCATTTACCGCCTCGATTTTCAACAAAATGCCGATCAAATTTGGGATCCTACCGGGTTTTATTTCAATGAAACAACCACTTTGGCCACTATTGGGATCAACCACCGTTCCTACTACGCCGAAAAAAACCTATTTAATTACAACATCCGAGAAGATATTCCGCTCGGATGGCTCATTGGCATTACATCGGGTCGTCAATTTAAAGGCAATCAAAACCGACAATATGTGTCCATTCGATTGCACAGAGGCCTTCACAACCATTTGGGCTACCACAATTTACAGGGTCAATGGGGTAGTTTTTTAGATGGTGGCCAATGGATTCAAAGTACGGTAAAAATAGATTATCTATATTTTTCAAATCTATTGCCCCTTTGCAATTGGCATTACAGGTTGTTTTTTAAGTCTTTAGTCACCATTGGCGACCGCCGCGATCCATCTTTACAAGACCGAATTAATTTAAACGGGCTTAGTGCTTTGCCCGATTTATCGTCGGGCACCTTATTGGGAACCAAAAAATGGGTTTTGAGTTTACAAGCGCAAACATATTTACCTGGGCAGTGGAAAGGATTCCGTTTTTGTCCATTTTTGAATGTCACAGCTGGCTTATTGGCCGATTCCGATTCGTCCTTTTTTACCAACAAAGTATTTATGAAATTGGGCTTGGGCGTATCAATTTACAATGATTATTTGGTGTTTAACAGGTTTCAAATTTCAGTGGCATACTATCCCGTTTTACCCGACGTAGGCGACCACATTATGCGATTGAATACATACCGATCATTTGATTTTTCTGTGCAGGATTTACAGGTCAATAAGCCGCAGTTGGTTGAATTTCAATAGTTTTGTTTAGCTTCGCTCCGTTCGAACCATACGTTCCGATGGTTCTCGGGTCAAGTTTCAGGTTTCAGGTTTCAAGTTTCAAGTTTCGGGTTTTGCTTCGCACCGTTCGGCCCCTTGGGCCTCGGGTCAGGTTTCGGGGTTCAAAGACCTTTTAGTTGTGGTCTGACCTATTTCTGCTGATTGACGATTTTGTTTATTTTCTTTGCTGGCCCAAATTCAGAAGAAAGAGAAAAGAAGAAAGAGAAAAGATTCGTCATGTCTTGTACAACTTCGCAGAACAGTAAAGATTGATTGAAAATATAAATGAAATTATTTTTTCTACTCTTTTAATAGACCACCAAAATTAGCTTTGGTCAATGCGACCTCTGGTCATGCTTCAGTTTTTTTTTGCAAAGTAAGTTCCTGCTGGCCGCAGTTCCGCTTTGGGCTTCAACCTTCATTTTATAACAAAACGAATCACAACCTGAACAAATGGAAAATATCTTTGCCTTAGGGGTGGGCATGGAGGGGTCATACGGGAGCAAAGTGTCTGGTTTTAGAAATTTGTATTTGGTAAAAGACTTGGGACTGATAAATATCTTTGTCCAAGGGGTTGGGCATGGAGGGGTAGCTTTAGAAATTTATCTTCCAATTTTCTACTTGCTTTCTTGTAGGTAATTTGAAAAATACCGATCTAAAATAACTTGATCTACTTTAAATATTGTAAACAGTCTATTGTTGTGTTTAAATGTTTCGTTCAAAATTAGTTCTCCGGCAAAATACTTATATGAGAATTTGTACGTTTGGATGTTTTTATAAACTTTGTTTAGTTCCAATTTTGTTTTGAATTTCAAGTCTATAGTATTTTCATTTTTATTGAATATTATGTCAACTATTGTATCACAATCGTAAAACCTTGAATTTGGAAATTCTTGTTTATAATCAAGATATTTTAAATCTACTTCATTCGGTAAATCGCTCTTAAAATAACATGCTCCTTTGTCCCGATTAGTATTTTTGTAAGCATATATAATATTGCTATTGTTGATATAAAAAATATCCTCAGAAAGAAAATAGGAAGCGCAACGGAGGATGTTATCATTAAAAAACAACAAATGATAATCTGATCTGTCTTCATCATCATAAACATATTTAAATAACCCGTTGGGTGAAATTAATTGATTTGAATTTTGATATTATTAATTGGTCTGTCAAATATGAATTTGTTGATATATTGAACCAATGTTAGTGCTGTAATTTTTGCCAATATTCTGGTTTTAAAGCCCTCGAAAGATTTTGCATAATTGTTTCTTATTTTGAATTGATCACATAATTGTGAGAACAGTGTTTCAATTCTTTTTCTCGCCTTTCTAAAGATATATGGCTGTTTTACATACCCTTTTTGATTCATTCTCATTGGTGTCTCCAAAATGATATTTGCCGATTGAAATAAATCTATTTGTTGAGTGGAAGACAGATAACCTTTATCCC
>NKJD01000018.1 GCA_002256385.1 Flavobacterium sp. BFFFF2 | reverse complement strand
TTTATAGTGCAGCCTTCGGCTGTTTTTTTTTTGGTATCGTTCTGTTCACCCCGATAACATCGGGGTTCGGGTCACCGCCTTTTTTTATTGGAACCCTTCAAGGACACGAGCGAAGCGAACTGGCGAAGCAAAACTTGAAGGGTTCTTTTTTTTTGTATTTATTTTGCGAGCTAAAGCTCGCGTACCTGAAGCCCACTGGGCTCTCCTCTATATCTCATAGGAGCAGTGTGTCGGCCCTAAATGGCCTCGATTAACTATAATTTATAGTGCAGCCTTCGGCTGTTTTTTTTTGGTATCGTTCTGTTCACCCCGATTATATCGGGGTTCGTGCCGCCTCCTTTTTTTTTAGTAACCCCATCCTTATAGGATGGGGTTATTTTTTTTATACGTGCGGCGCAGTCGCAAGCTCGTGCCGCCGCCTTTTTTTAATTGAGTCTTGCCTAAAAGGCAAGACTCTTTTTTTTGGTTTTTTTGCAAGCTAAAGCTTGCGTACCTGAAGCCCTCTGGGCTTCCTCCTCTTAATCTCAAATTCTATATATCATACCCTATGGTCGATTAACGATAATTTATAGTGCAGCCTTCGGCTGTTTTTTTTGGTATCGTTCTGTTCACCCCGATAAGATGGGGGTTCAAGTCGCCGCCTTTTTTAGTGTAGTAGACACTTATCTGTTATGTTGTTACGACAAACAAACAATTGTTGTTTAATTGTAGCATGTTATTTCTTTGCCGAGCAATAGAAATGATTATGTAACTTTGTTTATCCGCGATGTGGTGAGTAGGAACGAGTATGTGCCCTTTGGTTCCTTAGTCACCAAATGACGCGGGTCTGTATGTTATTATCGGTATGGGTTCCAAGGACAATAGAAAGATGATGAGATTAAAGGGTAAGGGAACTCTTTGAACTACAAGTATCGTATGGAGGACGCGCGACTTGGGAGGTTCTTTGCTTACGATCCTCTAGAATCGAAATATCCTCATAATATTCCTTATGCCTTTTCTGAGAATAGAGTTATGGATGGAGTTGATTTGGAGGTGTTGGAATGGAGCAGCTCTGCAAAAAATAATCCAAAAACTGGCATAACAACTGTATATCTATAATTAAAAGTAGAAGTTTTTAATACTTCTAAAATTATTCAAGATATAGATAGCCAAGCAAAAATAATTCAAGGATTAAAAAAAGATTTTGCGGAAACTTATACAAGAAACAATGGAAAGATGCATTTTGTTGCTAATCTTGTAGCTGAAAATATTGACAAACCTAAAGATTATGGTAGTAATGTAAAACAAAAAAATATCTCTTTTTATTTATAATTAACGGGTATAATTCATGTCAGTGGTAAAAAGTATCAAAATGGTAATGCTTTTGCTGATGACACTCAGAATAATCGTATTAGATTAGCAATAACTGATTTAAAAGGAAATGCTAAGACACAAGGCGGAATATGTAGAACAATTAATCATGAAGCTGGGCATACGGCAGGATTACTTAATCCTTGGGATGAGATAATATCTGATATTACTCAAAGTTACCAGGGTAATTTTTTGAGAATTTTAAATAAACTTAGGATTTAAACTGAAAATAAAAATTAAAAAATTAAGGGAAATAAAGGAAATGAATTAACAAAAGGACAAAGAGTGAGAGTTTGGAGGTCAACATTAAAAAAACAAAAGATATAAGAATGAAATCTAAATTTAAAATAATTTTAATTTTAGTACCAATCGTAATAATTGTTTTGAATTTTACTGGGGTTGTAAATTTGTTTGTAAATGTTGAAACACAATTTGACAATGCTGAAACAAAAAAATCATCAAAAAATCATCTTAAAATTTATTTTATGTCTGGTTTTAAAAATAATGTTTTGGTTTATTTTGATGGTAAATTTGCTTCAAAAACGTTTATAGTTGAAAACTCCTCAGCAGGATATTCAAATTTTTATCTCGATTGCGAATTTAAAAATCGGAACAAAAAAAGATTAGTAATTGTTATGGATTCATATAAAAAACTGGACGTTATAATTGATTGCAAATATGATTATTTATACATACATAATAGTAAGTCGCTAAAATGGAATTTATTGTATAGTAACACTTTGTATACAGGCGAATAGCAGTAGTTATGTTTCAAAGTTAATGACATCATATTTCCGCCAACTCAACCATTTGAAAATCAACAAAAACATAAATTTTTAACAAAAAAGGTAAGTGGTATTGCTTGTCTTTTTTAGTTTTGATCAGTTCTTAAATGCTGAAAAAATCGAACTTGTTGCTGACTTGCGGGAACCAAGTGTCTGGTTTTAGTAGGTGCTGTTCGTAAAAAAACTTTAAACTTTAAACTTTCCAACTTTAAACTAAAAATAGCGTGAGGGATGGCAGTGGCATCCTTTTGCTTTAGCAAAAGATATAACGGACAGCCCGGCCCCGATTTATCGGGGACACGCCCAAATCTTTACAATATTACTATTTTTATTGAGTATGATTGGTTGTGTTGATGCTTTATCATAGAAGTTATAAGTTATGAAACGCATTTACACCAAAAACCCGCTATCCTTTATTTCACGGTGTAGCGCAACGATGTCATCTGGAATTTCGTTACGAGTTAACCAGATTACATCCAATCCGTTTTGTATACACATGCGCATCAACGGCGGGCAATTGCCGATTAATTCCCCCAATGTTTGTAGGTTTTCCTTAAAGTCAAGGCGGTAATCTTCGTCCATCGAATGAATCTGGAGCAGTATTTTGAATGTTTTATTAATAAGGTATATGAATAACTTATAGCCCGTAGATGTTCTCATAGAAGCCAGCCGCTCTGCGTGTAATGTCAACGTATCAATAAGCAATTGCATGCTCAACGACACGTCCCCGTATTTATCTTTGGTTATTTTTACATGGTAGGCGATGTCACCACTGATATCGCGGGTGGCCATCAGCAAAAGGCCAGGCGAGTAGTACGAATCATACGCTCTGACTGCTTTTTCTCGAATAGCAGCTGCCATTTTCTCTCGTTTTTGCTCGACGGTTTCATGGTCCACGAGTTCAAAATAAAGGCGGTTTGCCAAATCCTTATCTTTTCTGAGCAGCCGAACAAGCAACTTGTCTTTTTCAGCATCGGGCAAATTTGCCAGCGCTAATTTAAATTCTTTGTCAAACATATTTACAAATCGGGAGTTCTTATATGTGCAATGATATCAAATAAATTAATGCCAAAAATACCTTTAATCTTTCAATAAACAAGTTGTTTTTTTTGGGCGCGTCCCAGCCGATAAAATCGGGCTGGGTCGGGCTCTTGCAGTCGCTGTGCACGAGGTGCACGAGCTCCGACAATGCTGCGATCCCTCGCGCGGATTCGGCATTTTCAAGTGTCCTAACTGGTATTTTTCGCAGTAAAAACCAGTAGTCATACACGCATCAATGACCATATGATAATGGGTTGAAATTCAGTTTAAAACTTTTTTGAAAAAAACATAAATAATTGATTTTGAAACTAAAAAAAAGTTTCTATATTTGCAAGCTCAAAAAAAATAGGTATTTCCTGTTTTTTTGACAAACAAATGTTTAATTTATAAAACTAAATTATGTCTGGGTTAATCGGAAGAAAAATCGGCATGACAAGTATTTTTGACGAGAACGGGAAAAACATCCCTTGTACCGTTATTGAAGCTGGTCCTTGTGTCGTTACCCAAGTCAGAACCAAAGAGGTTGACGGGTATGAAGCGTTGCAACTTGGTTTCGATGACAAAACAGAGAAACACGCCACCAAAGCTGACTTAGGTCACTTTAAAAAGGCGGGTACCTCTGCAAAACGTAAAGTTATCGAGTTCCAAGGATTTGACAATGAGTACAAATTAGGCGATTCTATCGCTGTAGATGTATTCCAAGAAGGCGAATTTGTTGATGTAATGGGCGTTTCCAAAGGGAAAGGTTTTCAAGGGGTTGTTAAACGTCACGGATTTGGTGGTGTTGGACAAGCAACTCACGGTCAACATAACCGTTTACGTGCACCAGGATCAGTAGGTGCATCTTCTTATCCATCACGTGTATTCAAAGGAATGCGCATGGCCGGAAGAACAGGAGGTAACAATGTTACAATTCAAAATCTTAGAGTATTAAAAGTGGTAGCTGACAAGAATTTGCTTGTTGTTAAAGGAGCAATACCTGGCCACAAGAACTCTTACGTAATCATTCACAAGTAATGGAAGCAAAAGTATTAGATATCCACGGAAAAGAAACCGGAAGAACCATTCAGCTTTCGGATTCAATATTTGGTATTGAGCCAAACAAGCATGCCATCTATTTGGATGTGAAGCATTATTTGGCTAATCAACGCCAAGGGACTCACAAAGCGAAAGAGCGTGCTGAAGTAGCTGGTAGTACCCGTAAAATTAAAAAGCAAAAAGGAACTGGTACTGCTCGTGCAGGTAGCCGTAAGAATCCTTTGTTTAAAGGTGGAGGTACCGTTTTTGGTCCTCGTCCACGTAGCTATTCTTTCAAATTGAACAAGAACTTAAAGCGTTTAGCTCGTAAGTCTGCGTTTGCAACTAAATTGCAAGAATCAAATTTGATCGTGTTGGAAGACTTCAATTTTGAAGCACCAAACACCAAAAATTTCATCAACATTTTGAAAGCTTTAGGGTTAGACAATAAAAAATCGTTGTTTATACTTGGTGATTACAATAATAATGTATATTTGTCGTCACGAAATTTGAAGGCTTCTAGCGTTGTAACTAACTCAGAAATAAGCACTTACAGCATTTTGAATGCAGGAAAAGTTGTTCTTTTAGAAGGTGCTTTAGAAGGAATCGAGGAAACATTAAGTAAATAATAGACCATGAGTATCATTGTAAAACCCATTATCACAGAGAAAGTGACCAAAGAAGGGGAGCTTTCGAACCGTTTCGGTTTTGTAGTGGATCGCAACGCCAATAAAGTTGAAATCAAAAAAGCTGTTGAAGCTGCTTATGGTGTAACTATTGTTGATGTGAACACGATGAATTACCGTCCAGACCGCACTACAAAATTCACGAAAAATGGATTGATTAGTGGCAAAACAAGTGGTTACAAAAAAGCCATTGTTCAGGTTAAAGAAGGAGAAACTATAGATTTTTATACAAATAACTAATAATTAGCAATGTCCGTTAGAAAATTGAAGCCTATTACCCCGGGCCAGCGTTTTAGAGTTGTGAATGGGTTTGACGCCATCACTACTGATAAGCCGGAGCGTTCTTTGATCGCTTCGAAGAAAAATTCCGGAGGTAGAAACCGTCAAGGTAAGATGACCATGCGCTACACAGGTGGTGGTCACAAACAACGTTACCGTATTATTGATTTCAAACGATCTAAGGAAGGGGTTCCCGCGATTGTTAAATCAATTGAATACGATCCAAACCGAACTGCGTTTATCGCATTATTGGCTTATGCAGATGGGGAGAAAACCTACATCATTGCACCAAACGGTTTGAAGGTAGGTCAATCAGTAGTTTCGGGTGCTGGTTCAGCTCCAGAAATTGGAAATGCATTGCCTTTAAGTAAAATTCCACTTGGTACCGTTATTTCATGTATCGAATTACGTCCTGGACAAGGAGCAATCATTGCTCGTTCAGCAGGTACATTCGCTCAGTTAATGGCACGGGATGGAAAATATGCTACTTTAAAAATGCCATCTGGTGAAACTCGTTTAATTCTTTTAACTTGTTCAGCAACTATCGGTGCTGTTTCCAATTCAGATCATCAATTGATCGTTTCTGGTAAAGCCGGTCGTTCAAGATGGTTAGGTCGTCGCCCAAGAACACGTCCAGTTGCAATGAACCCTGTCGATCACCCAATGGGTGGTGGTGAAGGTCGTTCATCAGGAGGTCACCCTCGTTCACGTAAAGGTTTACCAGCTAAAGGATACAGAACGAGAGCGAAAGCCAATCCATCGAATAAGTATATTGTAGAACGTAGAAAGAAATAATAGAGAGACATGGCACGTTCATTAAAAAAAGGACCTTTTGTTCACTATAAATTAGAGAAAAAAGTATTAGACAACGCAGCTGGAGGTAACAAAGCAGTAATCAAAACTTGGTCACGCGCTTCAATGATTACTCCTGACTTCGTTGGACAAACCATCGCAGTTCACAATGGCCGTCAATTTGTTCCTGTTTATGTTACAGAGAACATGGTAGGTCATAAATTAGGAGAGTTTTCACCAACACGCTCATTCCGTGGTCACGCAGGTGCAAAAAATAAAGGTAAAAAATAAGAAGTATGGGAGTTCGTAAAAAAGAAAGAGCAGAGCAAATAAAAGATGCCAAGCGAGAGCTGGCCTTTGCTAAATTGAATAATTGCCCTACTTCACCTAGAAAAATGCGCTTAGTAGCCGACTTGGTAAGAGGTCAGAAAGTAGAAAACGCCTTAAATATTTTAAAATTCAGCACCAAAGAAGCTTCACGTAAGTTGGAAAAATTGGTGAAATCTGCAATCAACAACTGGGAACAGAAAAATGCCGAAGGCAATGTTGCAGAAGCTGGGTTATTTGTTAAGGAAATCCGCGTTGATGGCGGCGTTATGTTAAAACGTCTTCGTCCAGCTCCACAAGGTAGAGCACACAGAATCAGAAAACGTTCTAATCACGTAACTGTTGTATTAGGACAAATCGATAACACACAAAGCAATTCATAAGCAGTATGGGACAGAAGACAAATCCAATTGGAAATCGCTTAGGTATCATCAGAGGATGGGATTCTAACTGGTATGGTGGAAATGATTATGGTGACAAAATCGCCGAAGATTATAAAATCAGAAAGTATATCCATGCACGTTTATCTAAAGCTAGTGTATCTAAAATTATTATTGAGCGAACTTTAAAGCTTGTAACCGTTACTATCACCACTGCTCGTCCAGGTATTATTATTGGAAAAGGCGGCCAGGAGGTAGACAAGTTAAAAGAAGAGCTCAAGAAAATTACGGACAAAGAGGTTCAAATCAACATCTTTGAAATTAAAAGACCCGAGTTAGATGCCTACCTCGTGGCAACAAGTATTGCACGTCAAATTGAAAGTCGTATTTCTTATCGCCGCGCCATTAAAATGGCTATTGCAGCTGCGATTCGTATGAACGCTGAAGGAATCAAAGTAATGATTTCTGGTCGTTTAAATGGGGCTGAGATGGCACGTTCTGAGAATTTTAAAGAAGGTCGAATTCCTTTGTCAACCTTCCGTGCAGACATTGACTATGCCTTGGCTGAAGCACATACTACTTATGGTCGTATGGGTATCAAGGTGTGGATTATGAAAGGCGAAGTTTACGGCAAACGCGATTTATCTCCGTTAGTTGGTATGGACAAGAAACAAGCTACTGGTGGTGGTAAGCCATCTGGTGGTAATAATTCTGGCAAACCTTCAGGTAAACCGACGGGTCCCCGTAAAAGAAAGTAATTTTATTTAAAGTAAGAAACCATGTTACAGCCTAAAAGAACGAAATACCGTAAGGTACAGAAGGGAAGAATGAAAGGTGTTTCTCAAAGGGGACATTTGCTTTCCAACGGAATGTTTGGAATCAAATCCCTTGACTCTGCCTTTTTAACTTCTCGCCAAATTGAGGCCGCTCGTATCGCTGCAACGCGTTACATGAAAAGGGAAGGACAATTATGGATCAAAATTTTCCCGGATAAACCAATTACCAAAAAACCTCTGGAGGTTCGTATGGGTAAAGGAAAAGGAGCAGTTGAATACTGGGCTGCTGTTGTAAAACCAGGAAGAATCATGTTTGAAGTTGGCGGTGTTCCGCTATCAGTAGCCAAAGAAGCTTTGCGTTTGGCAGCACAAAAACTACCTGTTCGCACGAAGTTTATTGTTGCTCAAGATTTTGAAGCATAATTAATCGAAGTTATGAAACAATCAGAAATTAGTACTCTATCTATAGCTGAATTACAAGAAAAGTTGGTTCAGTTCAAGAAAACATACACTGAATTAACAGCTTCTCACACGATTAAACCTTTAGTTAATCCATCGCAAATACGCGCAGAACGCCGTAATATTGCTAGAATAGCTACTGAAATCAGTAAAAGAGAAGTACAATAATGTTAGCTGCCGAAAAGATGGAAAAAAGAAATTTACGTAAAGAACGTATAGGTGTCGTTACCAGCAACAAAATGGAAAAATCCATCGTTGTGGCTGAAGTACGAAAAGTAAAACACCCACTCTATGGTAAGTTCGTTTTGAAGACCAAAAAATATATGGCTCATGACGAAACCAACACATGTAATATTGGCGACACTGTCCGGATTATGGAAACACGTCCGTTGAGTAAGTCAAAATGCTGGAGATTAGTTGAAATCATTGAAAGAGCGAAGTAATTATGGTACAACAAGAAAGTAGATTAAAAGTAGCAGACAATACCGGTGCAAAAGAAGTTTTGACGATTCGTGTATTGGGAGGAACCAAACGTCGGTATGCCTCAGTCGGTGACAAAATTGTTGTCTCGATTAAAGATGCCACTCCGAACGGAAACGTGAAAAAAGGAGCGGTTTCAACTGCAGTAGTTGTTCGTACCAAAAAAGAAGTACGTCGCGCTGACGGATCTTATATCCGTTTTGATGATAATGCTTGCGTGTTGTTAAATGCAGCAGGTGAAATGCGCGGAACTCGTGTATTTGGTCCTGTGGCTCGTGAACTGCGCGAAAAGCAATTCATGAAAATTGTTTCATTGGCACCAGAAGTGCTATAATACACAAGCAAAATGATGAAGCTAAAAATAAAATCAGGAGACATTGTAAAAGTTATTGCGGGAAACCATAAAGGTGCTCAAGGTAAAGTTTTAGGTGTTGACCGTGAAAAAAACCGAGCGATTATTGAGGGTGTTAACATGGTTTCAAAACATACGAAGCCAAGTGCAACAAGTCCACAAGGTGGAATCGTTAAAAAAGAAGCCTCCATTCATGTTTCAAATTTATCGTTGATAGATGCTAAAACTAAGACCGCCACGAAAGTAGGTTTTAGAATGGAAGGTGACAGTAAAGTGAGATTTTCTAAAAAATCTAATCAAGTAATCTAAGATGGCCTATATACCAAGATTAAAACAGGAATATAAGGGTAGAATTATCTCTGCTCTTAAAGAAGAGTTCGGCTATAAAAATGTAATGCAAGTTCCTAAATTGGACAAAATTATTATTAGCCGTGGTGTGGGTGCAGCTGTTTCTGATAAAAAACTTGTTGACTATGCAGTTGATGAGTTGACTAAAATTACAGGACAGAAAGCAGTTTCAACCATTTCTAAAAAAGACGTTGCTACTTTTAAACTTCGTAAAGGGATGCCTATCGGAGCAAAGGTAACCTTGAGAGGAGAACGTATGTATGAGTTTTTAGACCGTTTAATAACGGCTTCATTACCTCGTGTACGTGATTTCAATGGCGTAAAAGCTGATGGTTTTGATGGACGTGGTAACTACAATTTAGGTGTAACGGAACAAATCATTTTCCCTGAAATTGATATTGATAAAGTTAACAAAATATCAGGTTTTGATATTACATTTGTGACTTCTGCAAAAACAGACAAAGAAGCCAAGTCATTATTGGCAGAATTAGGGTTACCTTTTAAAAAGAATTAAGCTATGGCTAAAGAATCAATGAAAGCCCGTGAGGTTAAAAGAGAATATTTGGTTGCAAAATATGCTGACAAACGTAAAGCTCTTTTAGAAGCGAAAGATTATGAAGGTTTACAAAAATTGCCTAAAAATGCTTCGCCAGTTCGACTTCACAACCGTTGCAAACTAACAGGTAGACCGCGTGGTTATATGCGTCAGTTTGGATTAAGTCGTGTAACATTTCGTGAAATGGCCAATCAAGGCTTGATTCCGGGAGTTCGCAAAGCGAGTTGGTAATTATAATTAAAGTTTAATCGGTTAAAGGTTCTTTAGAGGTAGTCTCTTTGGAAAACCATAACCACAAATTGTACAATAATGTATACAGATCCGATTGCCGATTATTTGACGCGCATTCGAAACGCTGCGAAGGCCAATCACAAAGTGGTTGAAATTCCTGCTTCGAATATGAAGAAAGAAATCACAAAAATTTTGTTTGATCAGGGGTTCATCCTGAGTTACAAGTTTGATGACAGCAGCGTTCAAGGTTCTATTAAGATAGCCTTGAAGTATGACAAAGAAACTAAAGATTCTGTCATTAAAGATATTCAACGAGTTAGTAAACCAGGTTTGCGTAAGTATGCTGGAGCTACTAAACTCCCACGCATTCTTAATGGTTTAGGTATAGCTATTGTCTCTACTTCAAAAGGAGTGATGACTGAAAAGCAGGCTAAGCAGTTACATGTTGGTGGTGAGGTTATATGTTATGTTTACTAATTAATAATCGAATCACATGTCAAGAATAGGTAAAAATCCCATTACAATTCCTGCTGGTGTTACGGTAGACGTAACTTCAACAGTAATTACAGTAAAAGGTAAATTAGGTCAATTAACGCAAGAATATGCTGATGTATCAATTTCTATTGAAGAAGGTGTATTG
The DNA here is from genome assembly GCA_002256385.1 of Flavobacterium sp. BFFFF2. GTDB lineage: Bacteria > Bacteroidota > Bacteroidia > Flavobacteriales > Flavobacteriaceae > Flavobacterium. The sequence continues at coordinate 61,975 of NKJD01000018.1, read as the reverse complement.
TTAGTAACTCGTCCTACTGAAAGCAAAGATCACCGTGCCAAGCACGGTTTGTATCGCTCATTAATTAGCAACATGATTGTTGGTGTTTCTGAAGGATTTACTAAGGAATTAGAATTGGTTGGTGTGGGTTATCGTGCATCTAATCAAGGTCAAAAACTTGATTTAGCTTTAGGGTATTCACACAATATCGTTTTGGAAATTGCTCCAGAGGTATCTTTGGAAACAGTTAACGAAAAAGGGAAAAATCCAATCATTAAGCTTTCTTCTTTTGATAAGCAGTTGTTAGGAACAATTGCTGCGAAAATCAGAGGTTTCCGTAAGCCTGAACCTTACAAAGGGAAAGGTGTGAAATTTGTTGGTGAGGTATTAAGAAGAAAAGCAGGTAAATCAGCTTAAATAAACAGGCCATGTCATTAACAAAAACTGAAAGAAGACAAAGACTAAAATACAGAATTAGAAAAATTGTGAATGGAACATCCTCTCATCCACGTTTAACTGTATTTAGAAGTAACAAAGAAATCTACGCACAATTAATCGACGACGTGAAAGGCGTAACGTTGTTAGCTGTGTCCTCCCGTGATAAAGGAATTACTGCAACTGGAACGAAAATCGAAGTCGCTGAAGCTGTTGGTAAATTTTTGGGTGAGAAAGCTGTAAAGGCTGGTATTGAAACTGTTTCATTTGACCGTAATGGTTATTTGTATCACGGAAGAGTTAAATCATTAGCGGATGGCGCTCGCGCTACCGGTTTAAAATTCTAAGACATTATGTATAGTAAATACAAAAACGTAGAATTAGTAAAGCCAAGCGGAATCGAATTAAAAGATCGTTTGGTAAGTGTGAATCGCGTTACTAAAGTAACAAAGGGTGGTAGAGCTTTCGGTTTTTCTGCTATTGTTGTTGTAGGTGATGAGCACGGAGTAGTTGGTCATGGTTTAGGAAAATCGAAGGATGTTTCTGAGGCTATTGCCAAAGCGGTTGAAGACGCTAAGAAAAATCTAGTACGGATCCCGCTTAGCGGGCACACTATTCCACATGAGCAAAAGGGTAAATACGGCGGAGCAGCTGTGTTTTTGATGCCTGCTTCTCATGGTACTGGGGTAATTGCCGGTGGTGCAGTTCGTTCAGTTTTGGAGTCTGTAGGTATACATGATGTATTGTCTAAATCTCAAGGCTCTTCAAACCCTCACAATGTTGTTAAAGCTACTTTTGATGCTTTATTACAGATGAGAAGTGCTTACACTGTTGCAAAACAACGAGGTGTGTCTCTTGATAAAGTGTTTAAAGGATAATTCTAGGAAGTATGGCAAAAATTACAGTAAAACAAGTTCGCAGTAGAATTAACTGCCCACTTAACCAAAAGCGCACATTAGATGCGTTAGGACTAAGACGTTTAGGTCAGGTGGTAGAACACGAAGCCAATCCTACTATCCTTGGAATGGTAAATAAAGTAAAACACTTGGTTTCAATTGAAACCAACTAATAGAAGGTATAGATGAATTTAAGTAATTTACAACCCGCAGCCGGTTCTACTCACAATCAAAATAAGCGAGTAGGGCGTGGTGAAGGTTCCGGAAAAGGCGGAACTTCAACACGTGGTCACAAAGGAGCGAAGTCACGTTCTGGATATTCTAAGAAGATTGGATTTGAAGGTGGGCAAATGCCGCTTCAACGTCGTGTTCCTAAATATGGTTTTAACAATATCAATCGTATTGACTATCAAGGTATTAATTTAGATACGTTACAGTCTTTGATTGATCGTGGACTAGCCTCGGACACTATTGATTTTACAGTTATTTTGGCCAATCGTTTGGCTACTAAAAACGAACTTGTTAAAATCTTAGGCCGTGGAACACTTACCTCTAAAATCAAAGTTTCTGCGCACAAATTTACAGCAGCTGCCAAAGCGGCTATTGAGGCTGTTGGTGGTGAAGCAGTCACCTTATAACAACGCACAATGAAGAAGTTTTTCGAATCATTACGTAATGTTTGGAGCATTGAAGAGCTCAAAAACCGGATTGTTCTTACTTTAGGACTTTTGTTAGTGTACCGTTTTGGTGCACATGTGACACTTCCAGGTATCGACGCTACTCAATTACATAGTCTTGCAGGTCAAACAGAAAAGGGGATAGGTTCTATTCTTGATATGTTTACTGGGGGTGCTTTCTCAAAAGCGTCTGTTTTTGCACTAGGTATTATGCCTTACATTTCTGCATCGATTGTTGTTCAGTTGATGGGGATTGCAATACCATATCTTCAAAAATTACAAAAGGATGGTGAGAGCGGCAGAAAAAAACTAAATCAAATAACTCGTTGGTTAACTATACTAATTACTTTAGTACAAGGACCTGGTTATATCTACAATTTGAATCGTACTTTACCGTCAAGTGCATTTTTATTGCCTATTGATTCCTTTGCTTTTCTATTTTCATCTGTATTAATCTTAACAACAGGTACTATATTTGCCATGTGGTTGGGAGAAAAGATTACTGATAAAGGAATTGGGAATGGAATTTCGTTATTAATTATGGTTGGAATTCTGGCCCGTTTGCCACAGGCACTAATTCAGGAATTTACTTCGCGTGTTTCAAATAACAATGGAGGCCCTTTAATTTTAGTTCTAGAGTTAATTGGTTGGTTACTAGTTATTATCGCTTGTATATTGTTGGTTATGGCGGTACGTCGCATTCAAGTTCAGTATGCAAGAAGAACTGTAGCTGGAGATTTTGAACAAGACGGGGGGAACCGTCAATGGATTCCCTTAAAGCTTAATTCAGCGGGTGTTATGCCAATCATTTTTGCACAGGCAATTATGTTTATACCAGCTGCTGTTGCAGGTTTGTCTGAGTCAGAATCATCTCAAACCATAGCTGGTGAATTTAGTAATATGTTTGGATTTTGGTATAATCTGGTATTCGCTTTATTGATACTTGTTTTTACTTTCTTCTATACAGCTATTACGGTTCCAACTAACAAAATGGCTGATGATTTAAAGAGAAGTAGTGGTTTTATTCCTGGTATCAAACCTGGTGTTGAAACTGCAGACTATTTAGATCATATCATGTCATTAATCACTTTCCCTGGCGCATTGTTCTTGGGATTGATCGCTATCTTTCCAGCAATTGTTGTGAGTTTAGGTGTTCAACAATCTTGGGCGATGTTTTATGGAGGTACCTCTTTAATTATCATGGTTGGGGTTGCAATAGATACTATTCAGCAGATTAATTCTTATTTGTTGAATCAACATTATGATGGTCTGATGAAAAGTGGTAAAAATAGAAAGGCGGTAGCTTAATCATTTTTATGGCAAAACAATCAGCAATAGAGCAAGACGGGAATATTATTGAAGCATTATCAAATGCTATGTTCCGAGTTGAATTAGAAAATGGCCACGTTGTAATAGCTCATATTTCAGGTAAGATGCGCATGCATTATATTAAATTATTACCTGGAGATAAGGTAAAACTTGAAATGAGCCCTTACGATTTAACCAAAGCAAGAATTACATACAGATACTAAAGCTAAAAAAATGAAAGTAAGAGCATCCGTAAAGAAGAGAAGTGCAGAGTGCATTATTGTACGTCGCAAGGGCAGACTTTATGTTATTAACAAAAAAAATCCTAGATTTAAACAAAGACAAGGATAATTATGGCAAGAATAGCAGGGGTAGATATACCTAAAAACAAAAGAGGGGTTATTGCTTTAACCTACATTTTCGGCATCGGAAAAAGCCGTGCACAAGATATTTTGAATAAAGCAGAAGTAGACCACGATAAGAAAGTTACAGAATGGAATGATGCTGAGATTGGAGCAATCCGTGATGCAGTTTCTTACTTCAAAATTGAAGGAGAATTACGTTCTGAGATTTCGTTACACATTAAGCGTTTGATGGACATCGGTTGCTACCGTGGAATACGTCATCGTGCTGGTTTACCATTACGTGGTCAACGAACCAAAAATAACTCTCGTACAAGAAAAGGGAAAAGAAAAACTGTTGCTAACAAGAAAAAAGCAACTAAATAATCATTTAATATGGCTAAAACGACTGCAAAAAAACGTAAGGTTGTTGTTGAATCGACAGGTGAAGCTCATATTAGTGCAACCTTTAATAACATCATTATCTCATTAACTAATAAAAAAGGCGAGGTAATTTCATGGTCATCTGCTGGTAAAATGGGGTTCCGTGGTTCTAAAAAGAACACACCCTATGCTGCTCAAGTAGCTGCTGAAGATGCATCAAAGGTTGCCCTTGAAGCTGGACTAAAAAAAGTTAAAGTTTATGTAAAGGGGCCAGGTAATGGGCGTGAGTCTGCTATCCGTTCATTACATAACGGAGGAATTGAAGTAACTGAGATTATTGATGTTACACCAATGCCACACAATGGTTGTCGTCCACCAAAAAGACGTCGAGTTTAATTAAAGTATAACTGAGCAGGTAGCATTATCGAAGGATTTGACCTGAATTCATAATGTCTGTTCTCTAATTGTAAATTGTAATGGCAAGATATACTGGTCCAAAAACAAAAATTGCCCGTAAGTTTGGCGAAGCCATATTTGGTGAAGACAGGGCATTTGAAAAAAGAAATTACCCCCCAGGACAACATGGTTTGGCCAAAAAAAGAGGTAAAAAGTCTGAATACGCCATCCAATTGATGGAAAAACAGAAAGCTAAATACACTTATGGTATTTTAGAGCGTCAATTTCGTAATTTGTTTGAAAAAGCATCTGCTTCTAAGGGAGTAACAGGTGAAATTTTGATTCAGTTATGTGAATCGCGCTTAGATAATGTAGTTTTTCGTATGGGAATTGCACCATCGCGTAGGGCTGCTCGTCAAATTGTTTCGCACCGTCACGTCACAGTAAATGGTAATTTGGTTAATATTCCTTCTTATCAGTTGAATCCTGGAGACAAAGTTGCGGTACGTGAAAAATCAAAATCTTTAGAAATAATCGATCGTTCGCTTGCTGGCTCAAGTCACGTTTATGAGTGGATTACTTGGAACAATGATACCAAAGAAGGTACTTTTGTTTCCGTTCCTGCCCGTCTTCAAATTCCTGAGAATATAAAAGAGCAATTAATCGTTGAGTTGTATAACAAGTAATAACTGACATCAGCAGTAATATGGCACTATTTAATTTTCAAAAACCTGACAAGGTCATCATGATCGATTCATCAGATTTCGAAGGCAAATTTGAATTTCGTCCTTTGGAACCTGGATACGGTCTTACAGTCGGTAATGCATTGCGTCGCGTGTTATTATCAGCTCTTGAAGGGTATGCTGTAACTTCTGTTCGAATAGAAGGAGCTGAGCATGAATTTTCTACCCTTTCTGGTGTCGTTGAGGATGTAACAGAAATCATCTTAAATCTAAAACAAGTACGTTTCAAACGTCAAATTGAGGATATAGACAACGAAACAGTTTCGATTTCAATCACTGGAAAAGATAAAATAACAGCTGGAGACTTTCAAAAGTTTATTTCTGGCTTTCAGGTTTTAAATCCTGAATTGATGATCTGTACTTTGGACAGCAAAGTGACACTTAACATGGAATTAACCATCGAAAAGGGCCGCGGATATGTTCCAGCAGAAGAAAATAAAAAACAAAATGTTTCATTGGGTACAATCTTTACAGATTCTATTTTCACACCGATCAAAAATGTGAAATATACCATTGAAAATTTTAGGGTTGAACAAAAGACTGATTATGAGAAGCTGATATTTGAGATCAAAACAGATGGTTCTATTCATCCTAAAGATGCTCTTACAGAAGCCGCTAAAGTTTTGATTCACCATTTTATGTTATTTTCAGATGAGAGAATCACACTAGAAGCTGATGAAATTGCTCAGACTGACTCTTATGATGAAGAATCTTTGCACATGCGTCAATTGTTAAAAACAAAATTAGTGGATATGGACTTATCTGTTCGCGCACTTAATTGTTTGAAGGCAGCTGAAGTTGATACATTGGGTGATTTGGTTTCTTTTAATAAAAATGATTTAATGAAATTCCGGAATTTTGGAAAAAAATCACTCACTGAATTAGATGAGTTGGTTGCCAATAAGAATTTGACATTTGGAATGGATTTGAGTAAATATAAGTTAGACAAAGATTAATGATTCGTGGTTCACGAATATAAAGTAATTATACCATGAGACACGGTAAAAAAGTAAATCATTTAAGTAGACAAGCGGGACATCGTAAATCGATGTTGTCAAATATGGCTTGTTCTTTGATCGAGCACAAACGTATTACAACGACTGTTGCAAAGGCAAAAGCTCTTAAACAATACGTTGAACCTATTGTGACGCGTTCAAAAGAAGACACTACGCACAATCGTCGTATTGCTTTTAGTTATTTAAGAAGCAAGTACGCTGTTACGGAGTTGTTTCGTGACGTATCTGCTAAAGTAGCTGATCGTCCTGGAGGTTATACCCGTATTATTAAATTAGGAAATCGATTGGGTGATAATGCCGATATGGCAATGATTGAACTAGTGGATTTCAACGAATTGTACAATGGAGGTAAAAAAGAAGTTAAAAAAGCTAAATCACGTCGTAGTTCTAAGCCGAAGAGTACTGAATCTACTGTAGTAGAAGATGTAGCTCCTTCTGTAGATGATACGACAGCTGTGGATGAAACTTCTGATACACAAGAATAGATTTCTGATTTTCTATTGATAAAAAAAGCTACTTGACGGTAGCTTTTTTTATTTTACTACAGTGTGGTGATTTGGCAACATTTTTTTATACAATAAATTAATGTAGTTTTACCTAAATTTCAAACTATGTCTGAATTTACAGTGTATGGACCAATAGGTTTTTGGCATGTTCTGGATGTAAGAGCTTATGATCACTTATTGTTTTTATTGGTATTAATTGTTCCTTTTTCCATTAAAGAATGGAAGCATTGGTTGTTTCTAGTTTCATTGTTTACCCTTGGGCATACCTTATCGCTGATTTTGGCAGTTTGGGGTGTTATTCGTATTAATACTTCATGGGTTGAACTACTGATTTTGTGCACCATTTTAGTATCTGCCCTAATTAATCTTATTCATAGGGGGAAAAATGTAGACAAGAAGTGGATGCCTTGGTTGTTAGGTATTACCTTTTTTTTTGGTTTGATCCACGGCTTGGGTTTTTCGAATTTTTTTACTCATTTAATCCCAGGTAGACCATCTGATAAAATGTGGCCATTGGTTCACTTTGCTTTAGGTGTTGAAGGAGGACAATTAGTTGTTGTATTTGGCTCATTTTTGCTAAGCTTTTTGTCGGAGACCCTTTTTAAATTTACAAAGCGTGATTGGATACTAATGATGTCTAGTTTTGTAATTGGGGTAGTGGTTTGTTTATTAATCAATTGATTTAAAACACTTTTTTAGTTATTTTTTTATGCACTGGGAACAATTATTATCATTACGTCGGCAAGGAGATACCCACAAGCGACTTAGAGTAGAACAGGACGAAATGCGGCTTGGTTTTGAAGTTGATTTTGATCGCATCATTTTTTCTTCATCTTTTCGAAGTTTACAAGACAAAACACAGGTAATTCCATTATCGAAAACTGATTTTGTTCATACAAGGCTTACTCACAGCTTAGAGGTTTCGGTTGTTGGTCGTACACTTGGACGAATCGTTGGTCTCGAATTGTTGCAGAAATATCCGCATTTGCATGAAGTACATGGGTTTCAAGCACATGATTTTGGCGCCATAGTAGCTGCTTCATCGTTAGCTCATGACATTGGAAACCCACCATTTGGCCATTCAGGAGAAAAAGCCATAGGGGAGTATTTTTCGGTGGGAAATGGGCAACAATTTCAATCATTATTAACCCCTTCAGAGTGGTATGATCTCATTCATTTTGAAGGAAATGCCAATGGTTTTTCGTTAGTAACTCAAGACCGACCAGGTGTGGAAGGAGGATTGCGCTTGACGTATGCCACATTAGGTGCATTTATGAAATACCCTAAAGTAAGTTTACCTCACAAACCTACATCGAACATATCAGATAAGAAATATGGCGTTTTTCAAGCGGATACGCTCTTTTTCGAAGAAGTTGCAACGGAATTGGGGTTGCCTAAAAGGGGAGGAAAAGATGAGCTGCGCTACGCTCGCCATCCATTGGCCTTTTTAGTCGAAGCTGCCGATGATATTTGCTACACGATTATTGATTTTGAAGATGGGATCAATTTAGGATGGATATCTGAAGATTTTGCCCTTGAATATTTAATGAAAATGGTGCGACATGCCATCAATGTTGAAAAGTACAATAAATTGAAGACTAGGGAAGACCGGATTAGTTATTTAAGAGCTATTGCCATCAATGCGCTTATTCAAGATGCGATGAAGATCTTTATGGATAATGAATCGGCAATTTTGGAAGGCTCATATCCTTTTTCTTTAATGGACAAAAGTATATATGCCGCACAGATGAAAGACATTATCCAACTTAGTGTCGAACGAATTTACAAGAGCAAAGAGGTCATCGAAAAAGAAGTGAGAGGCCATAGAATATTGTCTTTGTTATTAGATGTTTTTATTGCAGCTTCAAATAGAGATTTTGAAGGGAATCCAACGCAGTTTGATAAACTCGCATTGTCATTATTGCCTGAGAGGTACCGAAATTCAAAAGATACATTATATGAAAGATTGCTTCAAATTTGTCAATTTGTCTCCATCCAAACGGACGGGAAAGTGGTCCAGTTGTATGAAGTTTTGAGGTAAGGAAGTTTCGATTTTTCGCGGCTCATTCAATTTTGAGATTATTTTTTAAAAAATCAAACTTTAAATGTAACTAATTATACATTTGCACGTCACACTGCCGTTGATGACCCAATATCAGACATCATTGCGGCGCAACAAACTAAACTTATTTTTAACATAATGAGAAAATCAGTCATTGCTTTAAGTTCATTGCTTATGCTGGGAGGAGTAGCTTCAGCTCAAAAAGTAGCCTTTGAGGAGTACAATTTGCCCAACGGCATGCATGTCATTTTACACAACGATCCATCGGCACCGGTAGTAATCACTTCGGTGATGTATCATGTTGGATCTAAAAACGAGAGTCCGGACAGAACCGGCTTTGCGCATTTCTTTGAACATTTACTGTTTGAAGGGACACAAAACATCAAGCGGGGAGAATGGTTCAAAATTGTTACTTCAAATGGAGGAACAAACAATGCGAATACTTCAGAAGACCGCACGTATTACTTTGAAGTTTTCCCTTCAAACAATGCCGAATTAGGCTTGTGGATGGAATCGGAACGCCTCATGCATCCTGTTATTAATAAAATTGGGGTAGATACCCAAAATGAAGTAGTCAAAGAAGAAAAAAGATTACGTGTTGACAATCAACCTTATGGTCAATTGTTGGCTGAAGTAAAGAAAAACATGTTTAAAGTGCATCCTTACCGTTGGGCAACTATTGGTTCAATGGAACATTTAGATGCTTCGACACTTGAGGAATTTCAAGCTTTCAACAAAAAGTTCTATTCGCCAAATAATGCTGTTTTAGTTGTTGCAGGACAAATTGATATTGCGAAAACCAAAGAATGGATTCAAAAATATTTTGGACCTATACCAAGGGGAGAAGAAATCAAAAGACAAACTTTTGTTGAAGAACCAATTACACAGACAATCCATGCCACTTATGAGGATCCAAATATTCAAAAGGCAATGGTTATTTGTTCATATAGAACCCCTTCAATGAAAACGCGTGATGCACGTGTATTAGATTTTATTTCTACTATTTTAAGTGAAGGAAAAAGTTCGCGCATGTACAAGAAAATTGTAGATGACAAAAAAATGGCCTTACAAGCTGGTGCCTTCAATTATTCACAAGAAGATTATGGGCAATATATTTTATATGGATTGCCACAGGGCAACTTTACCGCTCAAGATTTAATTAAAGAAATCGATGAAGAAATTGTTAAATTGCAAACGGAGTTAATCTCAGAAAGAGATTTCCAAAAATTGCAAAATATTTATGACAATAACTATGTAAATAGTAACTCGTCTGTTGAAGGAGTAGCAGAGAATTTGGCCAGTAATTATTTGTTGTACGGCGATACAAACCTGATTAATACAGAGCGTGAGCTTTACAAGTCAATTACAAGAGAAGAAATTCGTGCTGTAGCCAAAAAATATTTGAACCCGAATCAAAGATTGATTTTAGATTACGTTCCGGCAAAAGATAAAGCTCAAAACTAAGCATTTACAATATGAAAAAATATATAATTATAGCAACCAGTTTGTTACTTGGAGTAACTATGCAGGCACAAGACAGATCGCAACCTAAACCGGGACCGGCTCCGGTTATAAACCTTAAAAAGCCGCAACAATTCACATTGCTCAATGGCATGAAAGTATTGGTGGTTGAAAACCATAAACTGCCAAGAGTATCATTTAGCCTCACTTTGGATAATGCCCCTTTTTCGGAGGGTGCTAAAAAAGGAGTTGATGATTTGACAAGTGCGTTAATTGGCAACGGATCTAAAACAATTTCGAAAGATAAATTCAATGAAGAAATTGATTTTTTAGGTGCAAATGTTGATTTTTCTTCGAACGGCGCATCAGGAAGTGGATTGTCAAAGCATGCTAAGAGAATTCTAGAATTGATGGCCGATGGGGCGTTACACCCAAATTTCACGGCCGATGAATTGGAAAAAGAGCGTGAGAAAATGATCGAGGGTTTAAAAACACAAGAAAAAAGTGTTTCAGCCGTTGCAGGTCGTGTTGAAAATGTACTTGCCTACGGAAAAGGACATCCTGCTGGGGAGTATTTAAGTGAAGAAACCATTAAAAATGTAACGTTAGATGATGTAAAAAAGAATTACAGTACTTATTTTGTTCCAGGAAATGCTTATTTAGTAATTGTAGGGGATGTTTCTTTGAAAGCTGTAAAACCAATGGTTGAAAAGTTATTCAACGGCTGGACAAAAGCTAAAGCGCCAAAAATCGAATACACCCAGCCAAAAAATGTAGAAAAAACACAAATTGATTTTGTGGACATGCCCAATGCTGTTCAGTCTGAAATTGCTGTTTTTAACACCGTTAATTTAAAAATGTCAGATCCTGATTTTTATCCCGTTATTTTGGCCAACCAAGTTTTAGGTGGTGATTTTAACAGTTATTTAAATATGAATTTACGTGAAGCCCATGGCTGGACTTATGGCGCCAGATCGTCGGTAGGTTTTGATAAATACATGAACAGTAAGTTTGCCGCAAATACACAAGTAAGAAATGCGGTAACTGACAGTGCGGTGGTTGAAATTTTAAAAGAAATCAAACGCATTCGTGTTGAACGTGTGAAAGATGAAGATTTGAGTAATGTAAAAGCGGGATATATTGGTCGTTTTGTAATGCAAGTTGAAAAACCAGCCACCATTGCTCGTTATGCCTTGAACATTGAAACCCAAGGATTGCCTGCTGATTTTTACGAAAATTACATCAAACGTATTAATTCAGTTACCCCTGAAGACATTCAGCGTGTTGCCAATAAATACTTTTTAGCTGAAAATTTACGTGTGCTTATTGTTGGTAAAGGTTCTGAAGTTGTTCAAGGTCTTGATAAGCTTAATTTACCCGTGTTTTTCTACGATAAGTTTGGTCAATCTACTAAACGTCCTGCACTTAAGCGCGCTGCACCAGCTGGGGTTACTGCGAAATCAGTGGTTACAAATTACATCAATGCAGTTGGCGGAGAAAAAGCCTTAAAAGCAGTACATTCAGTTTCTGCTAAATACATGGGTACCATTCAGGAGACGCCACTTGAAATGAGCATGAAAACAACAGATACCCATAAATTAGCTGTTGAAATGATGGTGATGGGCATGAGTATGATGAAACAAATAGTAGGCGAAAAAGAAGCCTATATGTCACAACAAGGTCAACGTAAAAATATTGAAGGTAAAGACTTAGCGGACATGAAAGAAGCTGCAGTGCCATTTGTTGAATTGGAATTGTTAAACGCAACAGATTTAGTACTTGACGGCATTGAAGTTTTTAATAATACTGAGTGTTACATTGTTAAGAATAACAAGAAAACGTATTTTTATGAAGTGGCTACAGGTTTGAAAATTGGCTCAAGTAAAGAAAGCGAAGCCAATGGACAAAAAATGACTCAAACATCCATGTTTGGTGATTATAAGGAGCTAAATGGTGTTAAATTTCCGTACAAAATGACTTTGTCTTTTGGACCTCAAGAAATTGAGTTCAATGCTTCGGAAGTGAAGTTCAACGAGGGAATTACCGACGAAGATTTTAAATAGTATTTCTAACTATTTTTCAAATTTTAAAGCAGCCTTCGGGCTGCTTTTTTTATTGCTAATAATAGCGAAATCGATATTCCTAATTTTATCAAAAACTAAGTTTCGTCGGGTTTTTTTTAAGTTACTTTTGTTTTATTAAAAACATTTATATGTTGACAAACTTTCGTAAACACATCTTTTGGATGCTAGCCCTTTTTGTGGCATGTGCGATGTCAACTTATTGTTTGCAGCATCAGTTTGCCACTTTTTCGAAGGAATCACCAAAACGAATTGATGCCCAATGTTCCAAATCTGGAAGCACCCAGCAATTAAATATCTTAAATCAGACTTCACCAGAAAAGGATCAGATTGAAGATTTGGATACTGAAACGGAAGCTGAATTAGGTTGTATTCAATTTAATGCTGCTAATTTAATTCTTGAATTGGCAAACCATCGTTTAGTTGTACAATCGCCTGAACTGCTTTTTTCTGGCGTCCGTGTGCCGCTCTATGACCTATATTGTAATTGGAAGTTACACCTACTCTCTTAAAACCAATTACTTAATTTAAGGACGACCTTTTCTTGGATGTCTGTTTTAATTTCGTATTTCAGAAGTCATCTTCTGTTAATACTCATTCTTTCAATATATTTTTAATATGAAACATACTGGCTCGCGCTTTGATGCAGCGGGTGTATTGCATCATTTGGCACATCACCTTCCTGCTCAGGCACCACTGAAAGATTTTATTCACCACAATACCCTTCATGCCTTTCAGGACAAGCCTTTTTTTGAGGCATTGCAAGAGGCTCATGATATTTTTGGTTATAAAACATACTTGTCGCTTACGGAATTTCGTGACCGATTTCAACGAAAAGAAATTAAGGCACAAGTTTTAGATGCCGTTATCTTTAAACGGAAAGGGGCAAAAGGCCAGGGGGTCTGGTTGCAAAAAATGTTGCACGATAATTATGATTTATCGACTTCGGCACGTATCGGTAAGTTGCGGGCTCATTGGAAATCAGTCTACAATTTTAATTTAGACAAGCAAGTGCACACTACTTTGTTTCGCATTGTGTGTAGCTATTTAGATCAAGGAATTTCCATTTGGAATTTCCCAGTTGATAAGATTGGTTTTTTGAGTTCATTAAAAGAATTAGAAACAAATTCATTTGAAAGTTTTTTTAAAAATACGCGTTCCCGTGCTTTGTTGTTGGATCCAAAACTATCCATTGAGCATTTGCTTGATATTTTAGTGGGGGATGAACATTATTATGAAGAATATTTATTTGACCAGCAATTTAGACACCCAGGTTGGTCTGGAATGGCGGCTACATTAGAAAATCAACCGCAGTCATTATTAGATCCAAGACCCATCACTTTGGAAGATCTCATCATCTTTGAGTTATTGCTCGAAATTGATGCGTTAGATACCAATTTCGGCGAAAATTGGGCGCCACTTTGTCACCGGATCAATGAAAAGCCTTTAAAGCTGTTTTCAAAAATTCCTTATTCCGAATTATTTGATGTGCTTTCGTTGTGGCAAGAGGCCTTTGAATGGTCATTGTACGACCAAGTTTTGTGTGGCATTCAAAATACACAGGAAACGCACAGAATAGCTGAGACACCCCGTTTTCAGGCGCTGTTTTGTATGGATGACCGGGAATGTTCATTAAGAAGATACATTGAACGGCTCGAGCCCAGTTGTGAAACCTTTGGGACACCAGGTTTTTTTAATGTGGAGTTTTTCTATCAGCCAATGGGAGGTAAATTTTACACCAAATTATGCCCTGCGCCAATGACCCCAAAATACCTAATTAAAGAAATTGGTGTAGGGAAAAAACGAGAGACTGATATCCATTTCCACAAGTCGTCACATAGCTTGGTTCCTGGTTGGTTGATTTCGCAGACGCTTGGGTTTTGGTCGGCCATGCGGCTTTTTGTCAATATTTTTAAACCAACCATGACCCCAGCCACGAGTTCTTCGTTTCGTCATTTAGATAAAGAAGCTGATTTGGCCATTGAGTTTGATCCAAATCATCCGTCAGAGAATGACCTTCAACTTGGGTTTACGCCTTCTGAAATGGCCGATCGGGTAGAAGGATTATTAAGGAGCATTGGACTAATTGACCGATTTGCACCGATCATTTATTTGGTCAGCCATGGCGCTACTTCAGTAAATAACACCCACTATGCTGGTTATGATTGTGGGGCCTGTAGTGGTCGACCAGGTTCTGTAAATGCCAAAATCATGGCATTTATGGGTAATCATAGGTTAGTTCGGTCTCTTTTGGTTGACCGTGGAATTCATTTACCTGATGCTACCCTGTTTGTGGCCGCTTTACACGACACCACCAGAGATGACATTGTGTTTTTTGATGAAGATAAAATGGGAACTGAATGGCTTCCATTACACCAACAAATTGGAAAACATTTTGAACAAGCGTTGGATTTTAACGCCAAGGAACGTTCGCGCCGATTTGACACCATTGATTCACATGATCCATTGCAACAGATTCATAAACGAATCCGAGATCGATCGGTGTCATTATTTGAACCACGGCCCGAATTAAACCACGCCACCAATGCCATGTGTATAGTGGGGCGGCGCTCTTTATCGAAGTCGCTGTTTTTGGATCGGCGGTCATTTATGAACTCGTACGATTACGCATCGGACCCCGATGGCAATTACCTTTTTGGTATACTCAAAGCAGTGGCGCCAGTGGGTGGTGGGATCAATTTGGAATATTATTTTTCAAGGGTCGACAATTACCGCTTGGGTGCGGGGACCAAGTTGCCCCACAACGTAATGGGACTTTTGGGTGTGGCCAATGGCATTGATGGTGATTTGCGTCCTGGATTGCCTAGCCAAATGATTGAAGTGCATGATCCGGTTCGTTTGTTGGTTGTTGTTGAACACCATCCAGACGTGGTGTTGAACACCATTCAACGGGTGCCTGAAACTTATGAATGGTTTAAAAACCAATGGGTAAAATTAGTCGTGGCTGATCCAGATAGCCACCAACTATTTCATTTTGATAACGAACAATTTGAAGAATATACGCCGCTTCAGCATCACCTAGATCATGTTACTGACGAATTGGATTTGGTGGAAGACCACCTAGAAAATTTACCCATTTTAGTAAAAAATTAAACCCATCAAGATGAATTATTATTTGCAATTTTTTCTGATCATTCCCCTCTTTGGGTTTATAATTAGCCTGCTCATTCCAGACAAACAAGAACGACTGATTTCATGGACTGCTTTTACAACGGTATTGTTGCAATTGTTGGGGCTGATTGTGTTTACCACTATTTGGATTTTTGAAGATCACGCAGGACTTAATCTGAAAGAAGCTACCTTAATGAAGACGCCGCATTACGAGTTTTTTATTGATTTTTGCTTCGATAAAATTTCTGCCGTTTATTTGTTTATCGGGTCTTTACTTACCTTTATGGTGACCACGTATTCTAGGTATTATTTACACCGTGAAAAGGGATACAAACGATTTTTCAACACAGTGCTTTTTTTCTTTTTTGGCTACAATTTGGCCATTCTCTCTGGAAATTTTGAAACCTTGTTCGTCGGTTGGGAAATCATCGGATTGTCGTCTTTCTTACTTATTGCATTTTACCGAGAGCGTTATTTGCCCGTCAAAAACGCCATTAAAGTGTTTTCTATTTACCGAATCGGTGACATTGGCATTATTTTGGCCATGTGGGCCAGTCACCATTTATGGCATGAAAACATCACTTTCATGAAACTCAATAACTATGAGTTGGTACATGAACATTTGCAAAGCCACACCTTTATTGGCGTGTTTATTTCGTTAGCGATTGCCATTGCAGCGGCCGCCAAATCGGCCCAATTGCCCTTTTCATCATGGTTGCCACGTGCCATGGAAGGGCCTACGCCATCAAGTGCCATTTTTTACGGGTCACTGTCAGTGCATTTGGGTTTGTTTTTAATGCTGCGTACGTTTCCGTTTTGGGAACACCAAACCTCGGTGCGGATTGCCATTGCCTTAATGGGACTTACTACCAGTATTATGGCCACGCTTATTGCACGGGTGCAATCGTCGGTTAAAAGTCAAATTGCTTATAGTTCCATTTCGCAAATCGGTTTAATATTTATTGAAATTGCGGCAGGCTTCGACAATTTAGCGTTGATACACATTATGGGAAATGCTTTTTTACGCACCTATCAACTATTGGTTTCACCATCGGTGGTGAGTTATATGATCCGGGAACAGTTTTACACTTTAGTGGCCAAAAATAAGGCCATAGAATATTCATTGCCCAAAAAAT
This sequence comes from Flavobacterium sp. BFFFF2, assembly GCA_002256385.1. Classification (GTDB taxonomy): domain Bacteria; phylum Bacteroidota; class Bacteroidia; order Flavobacteriales; family Flavobacteriaceae; genus Flavobacterium. The sequence goes on along the minus strand of NKJD01000018.1, from coordinate 45,422 downwards.
TGGAGAACACCTTGTATTTGCTCAGCTTAAAAGAATTCAAACTAGAAGCCTTCATGGACCGACTGATATGGTTGCCCCTGAAAATAATTGGCCGAAAATTCAATTTTTTGACGCTTAAATTATTGTACGCACTTTTTGTACCCTTTTATTTATTGGGATTGGTCTGCTTTTTTTACCGGTCTTCTTTGCCAAAACCTGTTGTGAATGTGTTGCCTGAAATTTTTGCAACGGTTGGTTTGGTTCTTATCTTTAAAGCGTATTCTGAGCGAAAAAGCCCATTTATAGCTTGGGTATTGCTGCTCATTAATTATTGCTGGATTTCGTTGGCCATTTCATTTAACGAAGAAGTGGCTTGGCAAGAATTAGCCGTTTATTTATCGGGAATACTCATTTCGGGCGTAGTGGGTTATATTGCCTTGTTGCGTTTAAAAGCCATGGAAAGCAATTTAAACCTCAATCAGCACTTAGGTCATGCGTATGAACACCCAAAATTTGCCTTTTTCTTCTTAATTGCCTTATTAGGGGTTACAGGTTTTCCAATCACCTCCACTTTTGTTGGGGAGGACCTTATTTTTAGCCACATCCAAAGTGATCAAATTCTATTGGCGGTTCTGGTCTCAGTGAGTTTTATTGTGGCAGGAATTGCCGGAATCCGTCTGTATGCGCGTTTATTCTTGGGGCCTCACTGTAAATCGTATCACGAAATGCCATATCATACTTCTTAAAAAAAATATTTTCATAAAAATTAAAATTTAATTTATGTCAACAAAACAAAATAGCATACCAAAAGATGGGTTAGCTGGGCTCAAGGAAAATTTTTCGAGTGACGCTTTATCTGGATTTCTCGTTTTTTTATTGGCTTTACCCCTTAGTATGGGGATTGCGCAAGCGTCCGATTTCGAACCAATTTACGGGCTAGTCACTGCCATGATTGGCGGATTGGTCGTGGCCTTTTTGGCGGGCTCTCCGTTAACCATTAAAGGACCTGCTGCAGGACTGATTGTAATTGTGGCTGGAGCGGTCACCGATTTTGGTGGCGGTGAGCAAGGGTGGAAATATACCTTAGGTGCCATTGTGGTTGCCGGACTCGTTCAAGTATTATTTGGTGTGTTTAAATTTGGTAAACTCAGCGACTTTTTTCCATTATCAGCGGTTCACGGCATGTTGGCTGCGATTGGTATCATTATCATTAGCAAGCAAGTACACGGTTTGTTGGGGCAAAGCCCTATGACCGAGGCGGGGAAACCGATGGTGGAACCTCTTGAATTAATTGGCAAAATTCCAAATTCCCTTATGCATCCCAACTCGCAAGCACTGATTGTCGGGTTAATTAGTTTGCTGATAGTTTTTGGCTGGCCAATGATTAAATCAAAAATCACCAAAAAAATTCCCGCGCCCTTAATTGTACTTCTTGTGGCCATTCCGTTGTCGCATTACCTTAATTTGGCAGCTGTTGTCGATGACAAAGGTGTGCCTAAATTATTGGTTCATTTTGGCAAAGGATTGACTGAAATTTTGGGCGTAAAAGTTGATTTTGGCGGTTTTTCACAAGTGGGGATTTTTGTTAAATATGTCATCATGTTTGCTTTGGTAGGTAGCCTTGAAGCGTTGTTAACCGTTAAAGCTATTGATTTGTTAGATCCCTTTAAACGCAAATCAAATTACAACAAAGACCTTATTGCTGTTGGAATTGGCAATATGTTGGCGGGTGTGTTGGGTGGATTGCCTATGATTTCAGAAGTGGCCCGTTCTTCGTCCAATGTGAGCAATGGAGCCAAAACCCGTTGGGCGAATTTTTTCCACGGATTTTTCATTTTATTATTCTTGATGTTGGCGGTTAGCTTCAGTGATTTAATTCCGAAACCAGCTTTGTCGGCCATGTTGATAGGGGTAGGCTTTAAGTTGGCGCACCCTAGAGAGTTTATTCATACTTTTCATATTGGAAAAGAGCAATTGGCTATTTTCTTAGTCACCATTTTCTTTACTTTATTTCAAGATCTATTACTGGGTATTGCTGCAGGAATCCTGTTGAAAATGATTATTCACACTTTAAATGGCACACCTATTTCATCATTTTTTAAAGCACCGGTACTGATCTCATTTGAAGGAGATAAGTACTATGTTGAAATTGACAAAGCGGCCATTTTTTCCAATTTCATAGGTATCAAACGCCGTTTAGAAGAAATTCCTGCTGGATTCCAAGTTACTATCGATCTAAAAAACACTAAATTAGTCGATCACTCGGTAATGGAAAGTTTGCATTTGTTTGAAATAGACTATGTAGCTGGCGGTGGAACGGTGCAAATTATTGGCTTAGACGAACACATTCCACTTTCTGATCACCAATTTGCAGGACGCAAAAAAGTTTAATTTTTTGGATCTTAAAAAAATTGTAAAATGAAAAGCAAAATAATTTTCGTTCTTGGCTTCACCATTGCTGGTCTTTTGTCAGCAATCGCCCAAGACACAGGACATAATAACGACGTGTGGTTTCATTATTTTGGCAAAAACAAACTAAGTGACAAATGGTCATTTAGTTTTGAAGCCACCATGCGATACGCCAATGGGTTATCTGAAAAGCAACAGTATTTCATTCGGCCATCGGTTGATTATCAACTAACCAAAAAATTGATGGTTAGTGCGGGGTATTCTCATTATGAAACCTACGTGTATGGTGAACCAGCCTTAAACAAAACTGAAATTCCTGAGAATCACTATTGGTTGCAAGGAACCTTTGTCCATACAGCGGGCAATTGGAAATTTACCCATCGTTTACGCGATGAAAACCGCATGGTTGGGGTGGCGGTGGGAACCAAACAAGCAGATGGCTCCAAAACGTACGACATAGATCATTATGACTACCGCAACCGCCTTCGGTATATGTTTACGATCAATTATCCGTTGGTCAAAAAGGACGGTACCACGCAATTGTTTGGTATTTTGGGCGATGAAGCCTTTATGAATATTGGCGCCAATGCGGGGGCTACATTTATGAATCAGAACCGCGCTATAGGCGGATTTGGGTATAATTTTAACCCACATCATCAAATTCAGCTGTGCTATATTCACCAAAACATTTGGAACTACACCAATACCCTTCAAGAAAATAACCCTACCATTCGGGTTTCGTATTTCACCAATTTTGATTGGTATAAAAAGAAAAAATAACGAGATTTAATGGAATAAAGAACCGGAGTCATGCAACAATATGTTTCCGGTTTTTTTGTGTTTTATATGTTGTTTTTTTCGACAAACGGTGACGTTTTTTTTGGCTTTAAAACGGCTCTAAATTATTGCACAATTTGACATAACGTCTAATTCACGTCATCATTGTACAAGGGCTTCAAGTAGCATACGCATTGCGTCCAAATAAAGGTCAATGTAGGGAAAGAAATTAATTTCTATTTCCACTTTAAAGTCTCCATCAAATGCCGCAAGTCTTTTTTAACGTATTCAGAAGCTGGGTAAATGGAATCAAAATTGGGTTTTACATAAAAGTAGACCGAACCCGTTAAGAAGTGTTTTACGCTGTCTGTGGCGTAAAACTCGGCATTGGTGGCCGCATTTCCATTGATTTGATACAGCATCCCATACACCTTATTTGAAGGGTTTAAATAGGGCTGTTCTAAGATGTCGTCCGCTTTTATCACGTGATTGTACGTTAGTTTTTGCACATCACGCAACAACGATTTAATGTTGCCATCTACTTTTTTATAAGTCAAGTAAATGGTGGCTTTCATTTTTGGGTATTTAATTTCGATGCTGCCATTTGCTTGGGTACTCACCTTGCTTATCGTGTTGTTTTCAAAATAAAAAGGGTAAGGAGATGCAGACGGTTTGTATGTTGCATGTGGGTATTCTAAACGCAATTGTCCCAATGGCTTGGGCAATGTCTCTTGTTTGCAACTACAAATTAAAATTGATAAAAAGGCAATAAATGGCAAAGACCAACTTTTCATAGGCTGAAATAAGTGGAAATAAATTGAATTTGAAAACTTAAATGATGGCGTATCAGCAAAGATTAAAATGGATCGTTTTCTAAGCCGTCATCATTGGAACTCATCCCTCGATTTAGATCGGCAGGATTGCGAATAGAATCAGTTTCTTTTTTAACATTCAAGAAGGTGAATTCGGTCACTTGAATTTCGGTTGTATATTTCATAGATCCGTCCTCAGCTTGCCATTGGCGCGATTTAATACGCCCTTCGACATAAATTTTATCGCCTTTGCTCAAATATTTTTCGCAAAGTTCGGCGGCTTTATTGCGAACCACCAAATTATGCCATTCCGTTGAATGGATGCGTTCGTTGGTTTGCTTGTTGATGTACACTTCATTGGTGGCTAATGGAAACCGACCGATGCAATTGCCTCCATCAAAATAATGCATCTTTACATCATCGCCTAAATGGCCAATAAGCAGTACTTTATTCAGTGTTCCATTCATAGTGGGGAAGTCTTTAAACGAGATCCAAAGTTAGTATTTTTTACCTATTACCCCAATTCCAAACCATAAATTTGTGAAGTATAATTGGAACGGGCAATTTATAGAGCTCATCCACTGTAATTCCTTGTTCATGAATGCCATTTAAATGGATTTCCCAAAAGTGTATTTCAAGGTCTTGGTGGGTGAGTTTGTGTGACCACGTTCGTCCCCCGATTGGAAATTCGCTAGCGCATTGAATGTCAGTTAAAAACAAGGAACGCCAATCGGATTCAGTTGGCATTACATCAGCTTCCGTTTCGATCAATGGAAATTCGTACAGCCCACGCCAAATGCCAGCTGCAGTGCGCTGATTTACTTTTATTTGTTGGTGATTGTCCCAAATAATGGCATAATGTAAAAACCTCTTTTGTGAGGTTTTCTTCTTTTTTTTGATGGGCAATAGCGCTGTTTTTTTGTTTGAAAATGCCAAACATACATCTTGAAAAGGGCAGGTGCTGCACAGCGGATTTTGTGGGGTACAATGCAAAGCACCAAATTCCATGATGGCCTGATTAAAAGTGGACGGCGGGTGTTGATCGAGTAATGTTTGAGCCAGTTCGGTAAATGTTTTTTTACCTAAACTAGAGGTGATGTCTATTTCAATGCCGTAAATTCGGGCCAAAACCCGAAACACATTGCCGTCAACAACAGCTACAGCCTCTTCAAATGCAAAAGAAGCAATGGCCGCTCCCGTGTAGGGTCCAATGCCTTTCAGTTGGATCAACTCTTTGTAAGTTTTGGGAAATTGACCACCGTGTTCACGTTCAATAATTTGAGCAGTTACCAGCAAATTTCGAGCCCTAGAATAATACCCAAGGCCTTGCCATAGTTTTAAAACCTCCGATTCGGGGGCATTGGCCAATTTTTCTACTGTTGGATACGTTTCGGCAAATGCTTCATAATAAGGTAAACCTTGTTGCACGCGCGTTTGTTGAAGAATTACTTCTGAAAGCCAGATGAGGTAAGGGTTTCGCGTGTTTCGCCATGGCAATTCACGGCGGTTTTCGCGGTACCAATTCATTAAAATGTGCCCAAAATTCATAGTCGGTGAATCGGGTGTAAATATAAAAACTTTAGTTCCTTAAAATTTAGTGTATTATGCGTTCGGTATTCTTTTAAATATTCATATATTTGCCACCTCAAAAAAAATACATAATCATTAATACGAAAAGAAAATGACGAAAGCAGATATCGTAGCGAAAATTTCGGATAAATTAGGCCTTGAGAGAGGTGATGTTCAAGCTACTGTTGAATCACTTATGGAAGAAGTGAAAGCTTCTTTAGAAAGTGGAGATAATGTGTATCTTAGAGGTTTTGGTAGTTTTATTATTAAAACCCGTGCCGAGAAAACTGGAAGAAATATCTCAAAAAACACTACCATCAAGATTCCGGCTCACAATATCCCGGCTTTCAAACCGGCTAAGGTTTTTGTAGAGGGTGTTAAAGCAAAAACTGAAGTAACCGTATAATAATATTAATCTTTAAAAAATCAACCTATGCCAAGTGGTAAAAAACGAAAAAGACATAAGGTAGCGACGCACAAACGTAAGAAGAGAGCGAGAGCTAACCGACACAAAAAGAAAAAGTAGTGCTTCACTACTTTTTTCTTTTTACACGTTCTTTGAAAACGAAACCCAACATGCCCACTCTTTTATTTGCTTGCCTCATAAAGTCGAAGCGTTTTATGGTTTCAAAGGTCGCCTAAGCGTACCAATACAAATTGTTTAATCCATCTGTATTTGTTTCAATTGAAACCTTTATAGATTAAAATTTACACTGTGAATAAAGAATTGATTATTCGTTCACATTCGGAAGCTGTAGATTTTGCCTTGTTAAAAGATGGAAAACTCATTGAATTACATCAAGAGAAAACAGATAAAGCTGGTTTTCAGGTAGGTGATATTTTTATTGCAAAAATTCGCAAGCCTGTAGCTGGACTCAATGCTGCTTTTGTTCATGTGGGTTTTGAAAAAGATGCTTTTTTACACTACCATGATTTAGGTCCCAATTTGATGACTTCACTTAAATTCATCAAATTAGTGACTACTGGTAAACTCAAAGACTTTACATTAAAAAACATCCAGTTTGAACCGGAAATAGAAAAAGACGGTACCATTATGGATCTTTTGAGCCCAAACCAATCTATTTTGGTTCAGGTGGTCAAAGAGCCCATATCAACCAAAGGGCCACGAATTACCTCTGAGTTGTCTATTGCAGGCCGCTATGTGGTGTTGGTTCCATTTTCGGACCGGGTTTCCATTTCTCAAAAAATTGAAAGCCGTGAAGAAAAAGACCGCCTCAAAAAATTGGTTCACTCTATCCGTCCAAAAGGTTTTGGCGTCATTGTACGCACTGTAGCCGAAGGCAAAACACTTACCGAATTAGAAAAAGATTTAGAAAACCTTGTTTCACGCTGGGTCACTATGTGCAAAAAAATACCCATTGCACATCATCCATCAAAGGTGCATGGTGAACTTAGCAAAGCTTCATCAATGCTTAGAGACATGTTCAATGACACCTTTACGGGTGTTATAATTGATGAAGATGAATTGTATCATCAGATTCGGGAATATGTAGCTGAAATTGCGCCTGACCAAGAAAAAATGGTTAAGTTGTATCAACACCGAGATGTGCCCATTTTTGAAAAGTACATGATTGAGCGACAAATAAAAACTTCTTTTGGGAAAACAGTTTCCATGAGTAAAGGGGCTTATTTAATTATTGAGCACACCGAAGCTTTACACGTCATTGACGTGAACAGCGGAAACCGCTCGAACAAAGCTACCACTCAAGAAGATACTGCCTTAGAAGTAAACATGATTGCTGCTGCTGAAATTGCGCGTCAACTTCGGTTGAGAGACATGGGCGGAATCATCGTAGTCGATTTTATCGACATGCAACACCCAGATCACCGCAAAGTGTTGTACGACTTTTTAAGAGAAGAAATGAGCGATGACCGTGCCAAACACAAAATTTTGCCCCCCAGCAAATTTGGATTGGTTCAAATCACCAGACAGCGGGTACGTCCCGAAGTGAATATTGAAACGCGTGAATCTGATCCGAACCAAGCCATTGATGTAGAAGCACCTATTTCAATTGTTGATCACATAGGTCATGAGCTCGAAAAAATTGCGGTCAAATTTAATGGTAAAATACGCCTCAACGTGCATCCGTTCGTGGCAGCCTATTTGACCAAAGGCTTCCCATCTATTCGCACAAAGTGGTTCTTTGCGCACAAAAAATGGGTGAAAATTATACCAAGAGATGCTTACAAATACTTAGAATATCGTTTTCTGGACGACGAAGGAAACGGCATTTCACACTAACAAAAAAGGCTACCCCAACAGGGTGGCCTTTTTTGTTTATTTTAGAAAAAAGAAAAAGAGTAAAGACTCGGTCTTGCGGAGCTTCGCAGAACACTGTACATTGATTGAATATTTTAGAAGCCGATTCATAAGATGTTCTTGCGTCTACATGACCTATTGCTATTGATTCACCATTTTGTTCATTTTCTTTGCTGGCCCAAAGAAAGCGAACCAAAAGAAAGGGCCTTTTTGGCCCGCATAAAAGGTCATTTTTGCCTTCGGCAAAACCACTTTAAGCTGCCTTTTATATTTTTTTTTAAAGGTCAGCTTGAATCACCTTTTCTTTAATTGTGTTTGCTTCGCAAACTGGTTTTTAGTGGTGATGTTTCAAGCCGAAATTTCCTTTTTCTAAAAACTAGTATCTAATAAATTACCAATTTAATTCATAAGTTATACAGTACCGGACTTCCACTGGAAGTCCTCCTCTATATATCATAGGCTTCAGAAATTTTGTCGGCTTGAAAAAGCTATGACATGAAGTGGTTTAAACTTTTTTGATTGCAGCGAAAAATGAGGATTTTTGTTCCAGATTTTAGCTTTTTTGCACTGCATAGCAGCGCTACGGAGTAATAAAAAGCTGAAATATGGGGCGAAAAGACCATTTTGCAGCCAATTGAAAAAAGTTTAAAGCACTTCAAAATATGCGGGCCGGCATTTGTTCGGCTTCGCAGAATAGTTAACATTGATTGAAATTAAATATTGCTTTTCATAAGACGTTTTGCTTTCTGGTTGACGTCTTTCTGTTGTTTGACCATTTTGTTCATTTTCTTTGGTGGCCAGAGTTCAGAGGAAAGAATCGGTCTTGCGGAGTTTCGCAGGACAGTTAACATGGGCTGAAAATTAAAAAAAAAGACAATTCTTTTGAAATAGGAATTCAATATTTAAAACCTAAAACCTGAAACCTAAAACCTGACCCGAGGCCCGCAGGGACGAACGGTGCGAAGCAAAACCTGAAACCTGAAACCTGAAACAAAAGACTATTGCCAATTGCCTTCTTTCGACTTTCGACTTTCGACTTTCCAACTAGAAACCGTACCTTTGCCGCAATATGATTTTTTGGCAGTTACTTCCTCGTTTGCAAGATCCTGGCTATTGGGTTCCGTATGTCGTTTTAATGGGCATACTGTTGTTGGCGCTTGCACGGAATGTGTTTGAAGCTCGTTTTTTTGAATTCCTCCGAATGGCTTTTTCTGACAAGTATATTAAGGTATACCGCGACCCTTCGTACTTGTTGACCTCTTATAGTATTTTTCTGTTTATCGTTCAATTGTGTTCTTTTTCCATGCTCATTATGCTGCTTTTAGATCATTTGGGGATTACGGAACGAACTAATTTGAGGTATTTTATCCGTGTTTTTGTAATGCTTTTTTCAGGCATTTTAATAAAGTTTTTACTCGACCGGATTTTAGGCGTTATTTTTAAATTCGAAGAGATGATTGATCAGTTTAATTTAAACAAATTGACGTATCGGTCTTATGTCGGGATGTTGCTCTTTCCTTTGGTTTGTGCTCTGTTTTTTGTCGATCATGTAAATAATACACTACTCTATAGCTTGATTATTGTCATTCTTTCAATAAATCTGATTACTTACCTACTTTCATTAAGGAATTACCAAAATGCGGTTTTCGGGAAATTCTTATATTTTATTTTATATCTTTGCCTCGTTGAATTTTCGCCCTATTTATTGATTTATTTTCTGATTTTGAAAAATCCGTTCTAAGCATGTCAAACCTAAAAGTGAAAACCATTTTGGTTTCTCAACCCGAGCCCAAAGTCGAAAATTCACCGTACTTTGAATTACAGCAAAAGCACAAAGTAAAGGTTGATTTCAGATCATTCATACACGTTGAAGGTGTATCAGCCAAAGAAGTTCGAGCGCAAAAAATTGACCTCAACTTTTTTACGGCTATTATTTTTACAAGTAAAAACTCCATTGATCACTATTTTCGGGTCGCTGACGAAATGCGTTATAAAGTACCCGAAGACATGAAATATATTTGTCAGTCAGAAGCAATTGCTTTTTATCTGCAAAAATATGTGGTGTACCGAAAACGTAAAATCTACGTCGGGCAAAAAGATTTCGTTGGATTGACTTCTATTTTTAAAAAATACAAAGACGAGAAATTTCTTTTGCCAGCATCTGATCAGCTCAACTTCGATGTCCCTCAAACTTTAAATAACCTAAATTTGAATTGGACGCAAGGTACTTTTTACCGTACCGTGATGAGCGACCTGTCAGATTTGGCCGATGTGTATTATGATGTTTTGGCGTTTTTTAGTCCAACTGGGATTAAATCGTTGTTTAAGAACTTCCCCGATTTTAAGCAAAACGACACCAGAATTGCGGTATTTGGAGGTACCACGCAAAAAGAAGCTTTGGAACATGGCCTGCGCGTCGATATTATGGCTCCTACTCCCGAAATGCCTTCCATGACTATGGCACTTGAAAAATATTTACAAGAAGTGAATAAGTCAAAATAAGGTACTTTATCTTTTGATTCAATGCCCATTGAGGGCATTTGGCTTAAAAAGAGATCATTATTTAAAAATGAAAATCCTTTTTGAAATTTGTTTGCAAGTAACAAACAGTTTAAGGCGGATTTTTGTCCATAAAAACCAATCTAATTTATACATGAAAAACATCGTTTTTGGGGTAGCCATTGCGCTCCTGCTTACTTCTTGTAACAACAAAGCTTATACCATTAATGGTACAGGAAAAAAAATGAAAGATGGCACCGAAATCATCATTGAAAAGTCATTGCCAAAAGCCACCAATCCAACAGCTATTGATACCGCCAAAGTAACCAAAGGGAACTTTGTTTCTGAAGGTGAAATTGATGAGCCCACTTTGGCCTTTGTTTCTGTAAAAGGAAAACAAGCCAAATTTCCATTTATCTTGGAGCATGGCGACATTCAAATTGAAGTGGACCAGGATTCTATTTTTAAATCAAAAGTGTCGGGTACATTTAATAATGACGAATTCCAATTGTATTTTAGCGAAAATGTCCGCATCCAACGCAAAATCATGGCCTTTCAGCAACAGCATATGGCCGAAATCATGATGGCACAACAAAACCGAGACATGGGTGCCATGATGAAATTAATGGGTCAAATGGAGCCTTTACAGAAGGAACTTTCCACTTTTATGGAGAAATTTGTGAAAGAGCACACGAAGGCTTTCACTTCCTTGTTGATATTGGAAAACATGCTTATGTCACAACAAAAAACAGCGAAAGAACTCCAAAAAATGTTGTCACATTTAGATGCTGATTTGTTGAAAACCAAACGGGCAGAAGCATTTACAAAAACGCTAAAAGACGCGCTTAAACCACAACAACCTACATCGGCTGCTCCTACTTCAGAGGCCAGTCAAAAAGCGCCTGATTTTACAGCTAAAACGCCAGATGGGAAAGAACTTTCATTGTACAGCTTACAAGGGAAAGTGATTTTAGTAGATTTTTGGGCTTCATGGTGTGGGCCTTGCCGCAGAGAGAGCCCAGAAATGGTGCAGTTATACAAAGATTTTAAAGATAAAGGACTTACCATTATTGGTGTTTCCCTAGATAAAGAAGCTGCTGCTTGGAAAAAAGCGATTGCCAGTGACCATTTGGATTGGAACCAAGTGTCTAATTTAAAAGAGTTTCAAGATCCGATTGCTGTTTTGTATAAAGTGGAGCAAATTCCAACCAATTTTTTGTTAAACGACAAAAAAGAAATCATTGCCAAAGACTTACATGGTGCTGATTTGCGAAAAAAAATGGCTGAGTTATTGAATTAACCAATATCATTCCAATTCAAAGATGGATACCTATTTCTGAAATCACGTAGGTCACTTTGTAGGTTTTCTTTAAATTGTTGATAGGTCAATGAATCTTCAAATAATGGGCGGTGTTTTAAACGAACATGCAGCCCATTTATTTTTTCCATTATTTTCCCTGATTCAGCATCAATGGCGTGTGTAACCCATTGGTTCCAAATGTGTTCAATGGCTTGTGTCCCCGGATGGATGAGGTCATCGGCGTAAAATCGGTAATCTCTCAATTCATCCATCACGATTTCATAAGCCGGAAAATAATAATCGGCCTGCGTTGATTCGTCAAGTACCTGGTGTAAGCCTGCGATCAGATGCGATTTACTGCGTTGGTTTTCAATGAGGCCATCTTTTGTATGCCGCACAGGTGAAACAGTCCAAGCTATTTTTATATGTGGGTTCAATTGTCGCAAGCAGCTCTGGATTTGCCTAATTGAATCTTCCACTTCTTTTACACTTAACAATTCTTTTCGGAATTCATGTTGTGGCTTTTTGTGACAATTGGCCACTCTTTTTTGGGTTGTAATTTCCCGATATACCCAAGACGTTCCAATGGTTATCAGTACATGAGAAGCGCCAGATGTTACTGTTTTTTTGAGCAGCGTTAAGCGGTCGTTTAATGCCAAAATAACTTGCTCCGCCTGTGTACCTGAACAGCTTGAATGGGCTTCAGGATGTTGAAACAATCCTTGATGTTCCCACAATTCACTTATTTCAAAAAATTGGTCATTGGCACAGCGTTCCAAAATATTCGCTAGGGCAATGGGGCTAAATAATACGCCAAACGGATTCACCAACCCATTGAACCGATGGGCAAGCAGCCGGTTGCCCATGGTCTCGGCAAAACAAGAGCCCAATGCCACAAAATGACCTTGATAATTCATTGGTTCCTTCCAATGGGCTACAGAAACGGGGGTGCACCACTTCATTATTTTTTATTAATTACGGAACAGAACATGCCCCACGATTGGTTGATAATGTTGTTTACGTCGGGTGAAAGCTTCAAAAAGTAGTGACTTCCTAAATAAATGCAGCTCACTAAAGTTGTTTTAATTCCAATATTGATAAGGGGAATTACAGGCAGATCCCATGGATATACTAACGCAAAGCTGGCGACTAATAATAAAAAGGAATAAGCTGTCTGTTTGGTAAATGGGTATAATTTCATTTTAAAAACCACAAAACCCCATTTGGCTAAACTATATAAAAATATAGAAATGAGGGTGGCAATGGCCGAACCTAAAATTTGCCATTTTGGGATGAATAAGGCATTCAGACTCACACATAATATAGCCAAAAACAAACCTAGAAATAAAACCGCCCGATAATATGGCGAGTTAAAAATAATGGCATTGTTGTTGCCCAACAACAGGTCAATGTATTTTGAAAACCCAATAATAAATACAACCGGAATGCCTTGGGCATAATCGGCGGGCAATAGGGCATAGATTGAATCAATATTCACTAGGATGCCCACAAAAACCCAACCACCCACAATTTGCAAGGTCAAAGAGGTTTTTTTATACAAGTCATTTAGAGCGTCAAACTGCCCTTCATTCATTAATTTGGCGGTGATGGGGTAGGTAATTTGGTGCATGGCACGGCTTGGAACCGAAATAACAGTAGCAATAAAAATGGCTACCGAATAGTAGGCGATGTTTTCAATTTTAATGTATTGACCAATCATGTTTTTGTCAATATCCAATAACAAATTGGCAATGCTCCCCGACAAAATAATAAATAGCGAATACAACAATACCGCTTTTTTGTTGTTGGGAAATTGCCACGAAAACCCAATGGGCTGCACCCGATGGGCATAAAACACCATGAGCAGCATGGCAATGGCATACACCCACATTAAACCTGTCAGAAAGTCTTCGGGGCTCATCAAACCAAAATAGACGCCATAAAGCAATATTGATATGAGTATGCGAAGCCCAATTTCTTTAATAAAACTACCAAAAACGGACTGTAGATGTACTTTGACCCATGCGTAAAAAATTTCAAAGTACCCCATACACAGCCCAATAATGGGGATTTGCCATACATACTCATGTATGATCGGATTTTCACGCGATAAAAATTGGGCAATGGTTTCGTAAAAAAAGGGACCGATTAAAGCCAGTGGAATTAAAAACAGCAAGGGCAACAATAAAATATAATGCAGAAAATGCCTTTTTTCGGTTTCCGTTTTATATTCTGAGAAAAATTTCACCAATGTATTGTGAACCCCAAATGCCATCAGCGGCATAATGACATTGGCCGATGACAACAAATAGCCGGTGAGTCCATAAAATGTTTTCCCTAAAAAATGGGGGTACATAAAAAGGGTGTTCGCGGCACCAATGGCAAATCCGATATAAGTGATTAAAGTGTTTCGTATGGATTGTTTAATAATAATTCCCATGAATGGCTTTGTTGCGAATAAAACGCAAAGATAGGAGTTTGCTAGGTTTATCTATTTTCCGATTTGTAATAACTAAATCAGGTACTAATTTTGACTTTTCGACTACTATAAATAAATATTGCAAAATGCTGAACAAAAAGTAATAATGCGGTTTTTTTATTCTTTCATGTTTAGTTCCATTTGAAAATATCACTTTAAAAAAGGATCATTTTTCAATAGATTTTAATTCCAACATTCATATTGAAAAAAGTTTTCCTTATTCATGTTCGTTTATAATTTTATTTTAATTGGATGTTTCGAATACAATGCTATTTTTGCTTTGTCTAATGTAGTCCTAATGAAAAATTTAACACAACTTATCTTATTTTTATTATTTCCTCTTATCTTGATCTCTCAAACGACGGAGGATTTAAAGAAAATAACAAGTCAATCAAATTTACTTCAGTTAAAAAGCATTTCTGAATCGGAAAAAATTCGGTTTTTTGAGAACAAAAAGGAGGCTCTTGCCTTAGCTGAAAAATACAACTGGCCATTAAAATTGACTAAAGGGAATACCTATTCGGAGCTTGTTGGTGTAAATAGCGACCAATTACCCATTTACTATACAACAAACAATGAGGGAGCTGGAATTACTTCAAGAGCAAACAAACTATATTCAGGTGGTAGTTTAGGACTAAACATCAATGGTGAAAATATGACAGCTGCAGTTTGGGACGCGGCAGCCGGATTAGCAACACATGAATTATTTACAGGAAGACTGGAAGTCTTAGATGGCACTTTTTGGACCCATCCGCACGCAACACATGTGGCAGGTACTATTATTGGAACCGATGGCGTTCAGAACGGCAAGGCAAGAGGCATGGCTTACAAAGCCAATGTGAAATCATATGATTGGAATTCGGATACGAGCGAGGTTGCCACAGCGGCTGCAGCCGGATTGTTATTGTCAAATCACTCTTATGGCATAAATCCACTTTCTTTATCTACTTCTTCATGGGGTAAATATGATGAAAAGGCGAAAACTTTTGACAACATCATGTTTAATGCCCCATTTTATCAATTTGTTTGTGCTGCTGGAAATAGCCGTGGACCTTACAATACTTTAAAGAATGGATACGATGTAATGAGCGGTCATACATTGAGTAAAAATGGAATCGCTGTGGCTGCTGTCAAAGAAGTGCTAAATTATACAGGACCCAATTCAGTTCAAATGTCGAGTTTTAGTAGTTGGGGTCCAACTGATGATGGTAGAATTAAGCCAGATATATCCGCTAAAGGAGTTGATACATTTTCAGCTACTGATGATTCAAATTCAAGCTATGGCACCAAATCAGGAACCTCTATGGCTTCGCCAAGCGTAGCAGGAACGCTTTTGTTGTTTCAACAATATTACAAACAGCTACATGCGAATTTCATGAAAGCGGCTACTTTAAGGGGACTAATGATTCATACTGCCGATGAAGCAGGGAGCTCTAATGGCCCTGATTATAGCTTTGGATGGGGATTGATAAACGCAGAAAAAGCAGCAAGTGTTATTAAAAAAAACCAAACAGAATCATTTATTTTTGAAAAAACATTAACGCAAAACGGTACATTCTCGATTAATGTGAATTCAAATGGAGTAGAACCTCTAATCGCTACCATTTGTTGGACCGATCCTACAGGAAATTTGCCAGGCAGTGCAACAGATGACGCCACAACCATGTTGGTGAATGATTTAGACTTAAGAATTAACCAAGACAACAACACTTACTATCCTTGGAAATTAGATGTCGCAAACCCCAGTAATGCAGCTACTAAAGGAGATAATTTGGTCGATAATGTGGAGAAAGCAGAGATTGCAAATGCAACTGGAAGCTATACCATCACCGTTTCACACAAAGGAACTTTACTCAATAATACACAAAATTATTCATTGATTATTTCAGGGGTAAATGTGAGAAATTATTGGGTGACATCAAGCCAAAAATCCAAGTCAATATGTGAAGGCACTGATTCTACATCGTTTGATTTTCAGTATTTTACTAAGTCAAATTTTAATGAAACGGTACTGTTTAGTACTGTTAATTTACCTGTAAATATTACTGCAGCATTTTCGCCTGTAAGTATGAGTGCGCCGGGTAATGTCGGTTTGACTTTAAATAATTTAACTTCCTTAGCTCCCGGTAGTTATTCCTTTGTTGTAAAAGCTGCGACTGCAACAGATTCCTATGAAATACCACTTACCGTTATTGTACTTACTAACACTTTTCAAAATGTGGTTTTGTTACAACCCGCAAATAATTCAAATAATATTCAATTACCCGTTGCGTTTAATTGGCAGGCTAGTTTAAATGCACAACAATATGATATTGAAATTGCCAGAGATAGCAATTTTAGTTCCATTGTTCAAGTTGCAACGGTTACTCAAAACTCTTTTACTTCATCCGTTTTATCTAATAACACAACATATTTTTGGCATATTAAGCCAAAAAATATTTGTGGAATGGGGGTGTTTTCTGTAACTAGCACATTTACGACAATATGTAGTTTGCCGACTCGTATCATTCAATTGTCGGCTTCAGCAACAACTGCAAAGGTTAGATGGACCGAAAATGCAGGAGGTACGTCTTGGATTGTGGAACTAGTTCCAGAAGGAACGACTCCAACAGGGAATGGTACCTTAGTGACGTCAAATCCCTATATGTTCACCGGATTGAATTCAAATACTTGTTATGATTTTTATATTAAATCAACTTGTTCGTCGGGCACTTCTAGTTGGACAGCCAAAACAAAAATATGCACGCAACCCAACTATTGTGGAGGTGACCATTTTGTTGACTCTGGTGGATTAAATGGGAATTATTTAAATAATGAGTATAAAACAACCACCATTTTCCCTACAAATTCAGGTGAAAGAATTAAAGCAGTTTTCAATGCTTTTAATATTGAAACAGGTTACGATTTTTTACAAATTTACAACGGCCCAAACACGTCATATCCTTTATTATATGCTGCCACAGGTACAACAATACCGGCCTATTTAACCTCAAATGATTCCACAGGTGCTTTGACTTTTGTGTTTTCTTCAGACTATTATGGAACAAGTTCTGGTTGGGATGCTACTATTATTTGTGAACCGATGCCAGCTTGTCCTATTGAACCTTCCAATATTTCTGGTTCTAACATAACCTACCATTCAGCGCTCATCAATTGGACAGAAAATACCAATGCCACATCTTGGAATATAGAAATTTTGCCCATTGGATCCATGCCAACAGGTAATGGTGTATTGGTTACTACTAAGCCATATTTTGTGTCCAATTTAGCACCCAATACACGATATAATGTTTTTATTCGGTCTAATTGTGCTGCAGGTACTTCAGGTTGGTCAATTCCTTATAGTTTTACAACAGTTGGGAATTATTGTGCGGGCGATCATTTTTATGATGACGGGGGGCCAAATAGCAATTGCATTAAGAGTTATTTTTATCAAACCATTTATCCAGATGCAACGGGTAATCGGATAAAGGCCATTTTTAATTCATTCTCTTTAAATAATTATGCAAATTTTTACATCTACAACGGAACCAGTTCAAATGCACCCGTGTTGTATTATTGGGATGGTGTAACTAATCCAGAAACAATTCGAGCAACCAATTCGGCTGGCGCATTAACTTTTGTGTTTTACTCGTTTGACACTAGTAATGCGGCAGGTTGGGATGCTACTATAGTTTGTGACCATTTGCCATTATGCCAGAATCCGCCAGACGCTGTGTTATTAACCTCATCTACTACTACAACTGCAACATTTTCTTGGAGTGAAAATTCAGGGGCTTCAGCCTGGGAGATTGAAGTAGTGCCACAAGGGACGATACCAATAGGAGTTGGAACCATTATAACTTCAATGCCATATACTGTAAGCGGATTGACGTCAAATACATGGTATGACTTATATATTCGTTCAAGGTGTACTACAGATAATTCAGATTGGTCAACTAAGTATGTGTTTAATACTAATGCGAATTATTGTACCGGCGATCATTTTTATGACAACGGAGGCCCAAATGGAAATTACCAGCGATATATAAGTCAAAATGTAACTATTGCGCCAACAGGAACTGGAAACAGGGTGAAAGCTATTTTCAATTCGTTTAATCTAAATAATTCGGATTCTTTTTCTGTTTATGATGGCAGCACTTTGATTTATGCAAGAAATGCTAGCTATCCTATTGCCCCAACCACGTTAGTGGCTACTAATTTGCAAGGAACTTTATCTTTTCAGTTTACATCATATTCGGGCACCACCAATCAAGGTTGGGATGCCACCATTGTTTGCGAGCCACTTCCTCCCTGCGCTCAAGCGCCCAAAATCAACAATTTTAATAACATTACCACCACAACGGCCCAGATATATTGGACTGAAAATTCCGGAGCTACTTCATGGGAAATGGAAATTGTACCACAAGGAATCACTCCAGGTGGGGTAGGATTTCTGGTAAGTACCAACCCTTACACAAAAACGGGATTATCGTCAAATACTTGGTACGATGTTTATGTTCGATCAAAATGTGGAGGTGTCAATTCGGCTTGGTCACAAAAATCAACTTTTAATACACTTGCAAATTACTGTTCAGGCGATCATTTTTATGACAATGGTGGTCCAAATGGAAACTATAGACAATTTTCAAGTCAGTATGTTACAGTTGCTCCAACAGGAACAGGAAATAGAGTAAAAGCTATTTTTAATTCGTTTAGCCTAAATGATTCAGATTCTTTTAATGTCTATGATGGAAATACTTTAATATTCTCAAGGAATTCAAATAATCCGATTGCACCGACTACTTTGATAGCTTCAAATTTGCAAGGCACCCTTTCTTTTCATTTTTCATCAAGTTCGGCAACCACTAATCCGGGTTGGGATGCTACCATTATTTGTGAGCCACTTCCTCCTTGTAGTCTATTACCTGATAATGTTTATGTGAGTAATATTACTACTACAACTACAAAAATTAATTGGACAGAGAATTCTGGAGCTACATCTTGGGAAATCGAATTTGTACCACAAGGAACTACGCCTACTGGTGTTGGATCTGTTGTAAGTGCCAATCCTTATATAAAAACTGGGTTAATCTCAAATACTTGGTACGATGTTTATGTCCGTTCACGTTGTGGCAGCGTCAATTCGGCTTGGTCACAAAAAGCAACATTTAACACACTAGCTAATTATTGTGCGGGTGATCATTTTTACGACAATGGAGGTCCAAATGGAAATTACCAGCTATATTCAATTCAAAATGTTACAATATCTCCAACGGGAACAGGAAATAGAGTGAAAGCCATTTTCAATTTGTTTGATTTAGATAATTATGATTCTTTTGCTGTCTATGATGGAAGTAACTTGATTTTTTCAAGAAATTCTAGTAATCCTATTGCCCCAACCACTTTAGTGGCCACTAATTTGCAAGGAACTTTATCTATTCAATTTTCATCATATTCGGGCACCACCCATCAGGGTTGGGATGCCACCATCATTTGCGAACCACTGCCTCCCTGCGCTCAAGCACCGAGTGTAGGCAATTTTTCAAGCATTACCACTACAACTGCTCAAATAAATTGGAACGAAAACGCGGGAGCTATTTCATGGGAAATAGAAATTGTGCCACAAGGTAGTCTGCCAACTGGCGTTGGGTTCATAGTTAGTACCAACCCTTACGTAAAAACTGGATTATCCTCAAATAGTTGGTATGACGTTTACGTACGATCAAAGTGCGGAAGTGTCAATTCGACATGGTCGCAAAAAGCAACATTTAATACGCTTCCAAATTACTGTTCAGGTGATCATTTTTATGATAATGGTGGGCCGAACGGGAGGTATATTCGAGATCAGAGTCAATATGTAACGATTTCACCAACAGGAACAGGCAACAGAGTAAAAGCAATTTTCAACTCATTTGAAATCGGCATCTATGATAGTTTTAAAATATATGATGGAAATACCTTAGTTTATTCGAGATCTACTAGCAACCAGCCCCCACCAACTACAATAACTGCTACCAATTTACAAGGTGAATTAACGTTTCAATTTAGTCCTCAGAGTGGAGCCACTTATCAGGGATGGGATGCAAGCATAGTTTGCGAGCCAATTCCAGGGTGTTCATTTGCCCCAAGCGGCGTGTTATTTAGCAATATAACTAGAAATAGTATACTAATTAGTTGGACCGAAAACGCGAGCGCCAATTCGTGGGAAATAGAAGTGGTTCCGATAGGTAGTTCACCAACAGGAAGCGGCATTATAGTACTTTCAAATCCATATCAATTACAAGGGTTAAATGCCAACACTTGTTACTCACTATATATCAGGTCGATTTGTGGTAGTCAACATAGCAATTGGATCACCGCGCAATCTTTTTGTACTGCACCAGATTATTGTTCAGGCACTCATTTTACTGACTCAGGCGGTTTAAATGGATACTATCAAAATAATGAAAACATAACCACCGTAATTTATCCTAATTCCCCAAGTGATAAAGTGAAAGCCATTTTTAATTCATTTCAAACTGAATCGGGTTACGATTATTTAAAAATATACAATGGTCCGAGTGTAAATTCTCCATTATTATTTTCTGGATCTGGATCTGCTTTTCCGGGTACTATTATGTCAACACACGCCACAGGTGCGCTCACTTTTAGTTTCACGTCAGATGGAAGTACAGTCAATTTAGGGTGGGATGCCACCATACAATGTGTTCAAGTCCAACCATGTTCAATAGTTCCGAGCGAAGTGTCATTTAATAATATTTTAATAGACAAAGCACTTGTAAGTTGGGCCGAATCAACAAGCGCAGCTTCTTGGGAGATTAAGGTAGTTGTTTCGGGAACTTCACCAACAAATGGAAGTGGAATTGTTGTTAATACTACTTCTTATCAAATACAAGGCTTAACTTCTAATACTTGTTATGATGTATATATTAGATCGTTTTGTGGCACTCAATATTCAAATTGGACATCAGCACAACGTTTTTGTACTGCTGCAAATTATTGCGGTGGTGATCATTTTACTGATTCAGGAGGTATTAGTGGGAATTATGGAGAGTATGAGAATAAGACAACGGTTATTTATCCAGGTACACCTGGCGATAAAGTCAAAGTGGTTTTTAATACATTTAATACAGGATACCACAGTGATTATTTGAAAATTTATGATGGCCCCGATGCTAATTCGCCACTGTTAACTTCGGCCTCGGGTCCGATTTCGGTTGGAGCCTTTATTTCAACTCATCCAACAGGTGCGCTTACCTTTGTGTTTACCTCAGACGGATTTCCAAATTATTCGGGCTGGGACGCTACCGTTTCTTGTGGTCAATTTACACCCTGTTCTGATTCACCAAGCAATATTACCTTTAGTAATTTAAGTACTACATCGGCCGAAATTTCTTGGACTGAAAATTCGGTAGCCAGTTCATGGCAAGTTGAAATTGTGCCGCAAGGATCGGCTCCAACAGGTGTAGGGATTACGTTTTATAGCACTAATTATTATGTGTCAGGTTTAGCCTCAAACACTTGGTATGACGTTTACATCCGCTCATTGTGCGAGAATGTCAATTCACCCTGGTCTCCCAAAGCAACTTTTAATACACTTGGTAATTATTGCGCTGGGGATCATTTTTATGACAATGGAGGACCCATGGGGAATTATATTCAAAATTCTATACAGAATGTTACCATTTCACCATCTGGGTTTGGTTTGAGAGTGAAAGCCACCTTTAATTCTTTCAATTTAAGTAATTCAGATAGTTTTAAAGTGTATGACGGAGATATTTTGATTTTTTCAAGGGATGCTAATAATCCTATTTCTCCTACTGTTTTAGGTGCTACTAATTTACAAGGCACACTAACTTTTCAATTTGCTTCAAATTCACCGATTACAAACCAAGGTTGGGATGCTACCATTGAATGTGAACTTTTTCCACAATGTGCCCGTACTCCGGCAAATATCACATCTACTGATTCAAGCACTGACTCTATCCAAATATCGTGGGTTGAATACTCGGATGTTACTTCATGGGAAGTTGAAGCGGTCCCACATGGGACTCTTCCTACTGGAATAGGAACCATAACTACTTCCAATCCATATACCTTATCAGGATTGACTTCTAATACTTGGTATGACTTTTACATCCGTTCGATCTGTGGGAATGTGATTTCAGCTTGGACGCCAAAATCAACTTTTTATACCAAAGGTGAATATTGTTTAGGTGATCATTTTTACGATAATGGTGGTCCAAATGAAAATTACCTTTTAAATTCGTATCAATATATTACACTAACACCAACTCAAACAGGAAATAGAGTAAAAGCTATTTTCAATTCGTTTAGCCTAAATGATTCAGATTCTTTTAATGTCTATGATGGTAGCAACTTGATTTTTTCTAGAAATTCTAACAATTTGATTGTGCCAACTACGTTAGTGGCTACAAATTCGCAAGGTACTTTGGACGTTGAATTCACATCATCTGGATTAACAACCAGTCAAGGTTGGGATGCAACTATTGTTTGCGAACCTTTCCCACCTTGTTCAGTTGTGCCTGACAATGTGAACTTTAGTCATATTGTATATAATATGGCGCAAATTGGATGGGTCGATCAATCTGGAGCGAGTTCCTGGGAAATTGAAATAGTACCTTCGGGTGGTTCTCCAACTGGAACCGGAATGATAGTTCTTTCTAACCCATTTACGATAACGGGACTTTCGGCAACCACTTGTTATGAAGTTTACATAAGGTCTATTTGCGGCAACGAATTTTCCGCGTGGAGTGATGTACAATTATTATGTACAATTCCAGATTTTTGCAATGGTGCACATTTTGTTGATTCAGGGGGTATTAATGGAAATTATCAAAACAATGAAACCAAGATCACAACAATTTATCCAGATGCACCTGGAAACAAAGTAAAAGTTGTATTTAATACGTTTGAAACTGAGCCTGGTGCAGATTATTTAAGAATATATAATGGGCCCAATGTTAATTCGCCTATCATGTTCACCGCATCAGGAACTAATTCACCAAACACAAAAATTTCGACTCATGCTACTGGTGCACTTACATTTAAATTTTCTTCAAATGGAAGTAGTACTGCTGCAGGCTGGGATGCCACAGTGCAATGTAATTATTTGGGAATTTATAACGAAGAAATACCAGATGAATTCATAAAATATGCGCCAAATCCCGTTATTGATATTTTGAATATTAATTCTAAAATCAACATCAAAAAAATTGAAGTTTTCGACGTGAACGCTAGGTTGTTGGTGTCAAAAAACATAAATAATGATGTGTTTTCTATAAATTTAAGTTCCTTTAGTGAAGGGCTTTATTTTGTGAAATTATTTGATAATGAACAGAAATCAAAAACAATTAAAATCATTAAGGGTCAATAAATAAGGAATATTTTAGTAGTCGAAAATCGACCCGAGACCCATCGGGACATATGGGGCGAACATTTGATATTAAGAGGAGGAAGCCCAGTAGCTTCAGGTACGCGAGCTTTAGCTCGCTCATTGAAAAAATCAAAAGTCGAAAATCGACCCGAGAACCTTCGGGAAGAATGGTTCGAACTGAGCAAAGCTAAAGTCCAAAGTGCTAATCTAAAATCTTTCAATTTTTCAATTTTTCAATCTTTTAATCCAACTTTAAAAACATTCCAACTTTAGAAACATTTAACTATATTTGAAACATAAGCAACACCTATGAACTATTTAGCCCATCTGTACTTATCAGCCGATGAAGGCCCCATTCGCTTGGGCAATTTCATGGCCGATAGTATACGTGGGAAACAATACAAAACCTATCCAATTGCCATTCAATTGGGCATTTTACTGCACCGACACATTGATTCCTTTACCGACCAACACCCCATTTACCGCCAAAGCAAGCACCGATTGCATGAGCGATACGGTCATTACTCAGGCGTCATCATGGATATTTTTTACGATCATTTTTTGGCCAGTCGTTGGCATGAATATCACGCACAGCCATTGGCAGATTATGCGGCTTCATTTTATGAATACCTGCGGACCCACACCGCCTGGTTACCCGAAAAAATAGTGCAAATGCTGCCGTTTATGATTGGACGGAATTGGTTGCTGATGTATGCCACTGTCGAAGGCATCGATCAAATTATGCTGCAAATGAATCACCGAACGCAACGACGTGTACCCATGCACGAGGCGGGCATTGAATTGCGCCAGTATTACACCGAATTTAATGAGGAGTTTGGCCGCTTTTTTGAAGAATTACGTCATAGTTGCAGCCAATTTATTGACCAACATCAAATAGAATGAAGCCATTGTTAAGGTTTTTATTTTTTGCTTTTATTTTCTTGCAGGTAGCTTGGTCACAAACCACTTACAAAGCCATGGTAGTGTCAGCCCGACAAGAGGCTTCTGCCATTGGGGCTTCCATTTTACAACAAGGAGGCACCGTTTTTGATGCCATGATTGCCACTGAAATGGCGCTGGCTGTGGCTTATCCGTACGCTGGTAATTTGGGCGGTGGAGGTTTCATGGTGTACCGCTTGGCAAATGGACAGACGGGTTCATTGGATTACCGGGAGCGTGCACCACTTTGCGCTTACGCCACTATGTACCTTGATGAAAAAGGCCAACTTATTCAGGGTGGCAGTACTGAAGGAGCCCGTTCGGTAGCAGTGCCTGGCACCATTGCAGGTGTTTTTGAAGTGCATAAAAAATTTGGCACCTTGCCGATGGAAACGTTGTTAAGACCAGCCATCAAGCTTGCTCGCCGTGGCGTGGTGGTTACAGAACGCGAAGTGAAGCGCATAGCAGAGCACCGACCAAAAATTGTCCAAATTAGCGGCAACCAAACATTGTATAATCGGACTGTTCTGGTGGGTGATACCATTAAATATTTGGCACTGGCGGCAAGTCTAGAAAAACTGATTCAACATGGCAAATCCGTTTTTTATGAAGGTGAAATGGCCCAAAAACTGGTTGCTTTTTTGCAACAACGCGCTAGTGAAATAAGCCTTGATGACCTGAAATCCTATCAGGCTATCTGGCGAAAACCCATTGAATTTGACTATAAAAAGTGCCACTTAATTAGCATGGGGCCGCCTTCATCGGGGGGGATTACTTTGGCAGAAATATTGGGCATGTTGGCTAATTTTGATGTAAGCAAATACAAACCCAATTCGGCCGAGTACATTCAATTGCTCACAGAAGCAGAAAGACGCGCTTATGCCGATAGAAATCGGTATTTAGGCGATCCTGATTTTGTGTCAATACCCGTCAAAGAATTGCTCGATGCAAATTATTTACGGAGCAGAATGAGTAGTTTTCGTTGGGAGGCTGCGACCCCGTCGACGGCAGTTGGTGTTGGCGTTTTGGCAGGTTATGAATCGGACGAAACCACGCATTATTCTATTGTTGACCGCATGGGTAATGCTTTGGCAGCCACCACCACGCTTAATGGGGCCTATGGGTCAAAATTATATTGCGACGAACTTGGGTTCTTTTTAAATAACCAAATGGATGATTTTAGCGCCAAACCAGGCGCTCCTAATGCCTATGGATTGGTTGGATCCAAAGCCAATGCCATTGCGCCGGGCAAGCGCATGCTCAGCTCCATGACGCCTACTATTGTCACTGAAAATGGCCAATTGCGGTTGGTGGTTGGCACGCCAGGCGGGTCAACCATTATCACTTCGGTGTTGCAAACTTTTTTAAATGTTTTTACTTTCCAGCTTCCCATTCAACAAGCGGTGGCAGCTCCGCGGTTTCATCACCAATGGTTGCCTGATGAAATATGGCTCGATCCAAAAGCATATACTGCTGAAGTGCAGCAACAGTTGAAAAGCAAAGGGTATTTTCCTATTGAAAAACAAGCACCCGTAATTGGCAAGGTCGATGCCATTTATGTACATAATAACGGGCAAGTAGAAGGGGGTGCCGATCCGCGAGGAGATGATTCGGCGGTTGGCGTAGAATAATGTTTTGAGCATGAAAAGTGATTTAAACTCTTTTCAATTGGCTGCAAAATGGTCTTTTCGCCCCATATTTCAGCTTTTTATTATTGAAGTGGTTTAAACTTTTTTCAATTGGCTACAAAATGGTCTTTTCGCCCCAAATTGCCCCTTTTTATTACTCCGTAGCGCTGCTATGCAGTGCAAAAAAGTGACAATTTGGAACAAAAATCCTCATTTTTCGCTTCAATCAAAAAAGTCTAAATCACTTCATTCCGTAGCGCCGCTATGCAGTGCTAAAAAGTTTAAACCCAAATAATGTATTAGAATTTTATTACAAGTAAAAATGACCGCAAATCTGGAAATGTACTCCTTTTTTTGTCCTCAATGTAGCTTGGCTACATCTGCGGTAAAAAAAGTCCGTGCACTCCCAGCTTTATTGTCCTTTTCCCTTTTTAATGGCGTCAATATTTGTTTTTTAAAGGTCATTAAGAACCAACTTTTTTATTGGAGTTTGCAAATGCAAACTTTTTGTAAGTGTTGGTTTCATTACAAAGTCCAATACATCATTTGGGTTGCAATCTGGAACAAAAATCCTCATTTTTCGCTGCAATCAAAAAAGTTTAAACCACTTCCAAAAAAAAGAGGCTGATTGCTCAACCTCTTTTGATTTATTTTTTGCAATATGGGTTATTCCATTGATAAAATGGCGTAATTTTTTTTATCTGCCATTAAGGTATTTAATTGGTCGCTGCTAAATGTAGCGCGCAATTTTTGAGCGTAAATATTAATAATTTCTGCTTTTTCTGCTGGTGTTTTAGCTGCATTCAAATTCTCTGTACGTGATTGAATCATGAATTTCAAATCATTTTTAAGACTTTCTTGAATGCTTATCTTAGCGGTCAGTACATTTAAAGCTTGCAATTGTTCAGAAAGCGTGTAAGCTTTTTGCTCAGACTTCGCTATTTGATTTTTTTTCTGTTGCGCTTGAGTAGAAAGGCTTACTACTAAAAGACATAAGGTAAATAAGATCTTTTTCATAATTTAATTTGCTTTTGGTGCATCAAAAATAAACTTTTTTTTTCAGGTTCTACTTTTTTTTCATTAATTTATCAATTCAATGAAAAGTTAAGATCAATAAATGCCCGCGATGTTTTTTTTATTTTAATTCCATGCAAACAGTTCATTTTGTATTTGTTACTCCCGAATTCCCATTTGCCGACAACCAAAATGTGGGTGGAATAGGCACCAGTGTGCATCAATGGGTTTCTTTACTGACTGATTTGGGGTTCCATTGTACTGTTTTAGTTACTGGGCAAGCAACTGATGGGATTTCAAATTTAAACGGTTTCACATTAATGACTTTGAGAAACCCTGCCCTTAAAGGGCTTTCAGATTGGCTACTACGTAAAAAAATCCAAAAAAAATTAATTGATATCCATCAAAGTAACCCCATCACTTGGGTTGAATTTCCTGATTGGTTGGGTTTATCTGCTTTTGTGCGTGTGCCATTTCCCATTCATATAAAAATCCATGGATCGGACACGTTGTTTTGCCAAATGGAGCAGCGTAAATCAAAGTGGAGAACCCGATTGTTTGAGACTGTTGCGTTTCGCGGAGCCGATAAAATTTGTGCGGTGAGCGCCTTTGCTGGTGAAAAATCGAAACAACTTTTTAGTTTAAAAAAACAAATTGATAGCATTCCAAATTTTGTGAACCGCAGGCCATTGACTGAAGTAAAGCCGGGTCGCATTGTTTATTTGGGCAGTGTGGTGCGTAAAAAAGGCGTCTTGGAATTGGCGCCTGTATTTAATAAACTACACCAACAATTTCCAGAAGTGGAACTTTGGATTATTGGCAAAGATTGTGCCGACCATACGTCGCACAGCCCGTCCACTCGGCATTTGGTGGAACAAGTTTTGGACAGTTCGGCCCGAAAAAAAGTATATTGGAAAGGCGCCCTGCCGCATGAAGTGGCCTTGAATGAATTGGCTCGGGCCAGCATTCTTTGGTTTCCTTCGTATGTTGAAGCTTTGCCTATGACATGGATTGAAGCCATGATGTTGGGCCGCCCCATGTTGGTGTCGAATGGCGGGTGGGCCACCGAATTGGTGCAACATGGGCACAGCGCCTTATTGGTTGATCCGGCAGATCATGATGCCCAATTTTTGGCTTTATCACGCTTGCTGACCGATGATTCATTTAGAAATGATTTGGGAGAAAATGCCCATCACATGTGGCAACAACAATTTTCACCTGAAGCAATGGTTAAAAATGTATTGTCAAAATATATTTTATATTGAAAAATTGACCCAAGGGGCGAAGGTAAAGATTGAAGAATTTGAAAATTTGAAAATGAGGTAATTTGGAAATAGATTTATCGTAGCTTGAAGAATTGACCCGAGGGCCCGAGACACGAGCTTTTTCTAGCTCTCCATCTAGTCAAACCTGAAACCTGACCCGAGGCCATAGGCCGAACGGTGCGAAGCAAAACCTGACCCGAGACCCGAAGGGGCGAACGGTGCGAAGCAAAACCTGACCCGAGGCCATAGGCCGAACGGTGCGAAGCAAAACTTGACCCGAGGCCATAGGCCGAACGGTGCGAAGCAAAACTTGACCCGAGGCCAGCGGCCGAACGGTGCGAAGGAAAACTTGAAACCTTAAACCTGAAACTTGAAACCTGAAACAAATTTGAATTCCCATGAATGACGTAATTCGTACTTTTCATGTTCACCACGGAAAAGAAAACATAGCGGTGCAAGGCCAACAAATAAATGGCCAATGGCAATGGAAAGGCGACTGGGAAACTGATTTGATCTCGATGCGTTTTCAGTTTACAAGTCGCGTGCAATGGGTTCGCTCAGCGTATTATGAGTGGGAAGCTGCACGTGCTGGTTGGGTGGCGCATGAACTGGTTCCCAAAATTTTACAATTGGAAAATGGTGCTTTGGTGCAAGCTTCCCAGCAACGTGGATTGTGGCGTTTGGTCAATGAATATGAACTCGAATGGCTTTTTGAAGGAGATGAAGTGCAGCCCATCACCTTATTTACTGAATTAGGTTTTCCTGAACGAGCGTCATTAAAACCAGCCGATTTACAAGGACTCCCCACTTTATTGTTTCCAGTGGTGGCCTACGAATTAAGCCGAACGCCTGCTGCACAGCCATTTGGTGCCGTGCTTTGTTTTACCGATCACTGCGACTTTGATTCGGCTGATTCTTTGGAAGTTCAGTTGAATGTACTGCAACGTTTTAACATAAAAGTGACCAAAGGTTTTTTTTACCATGATTTTTCAAAACGCAGTGAAAATGTGGCATTGGCACAAGATGATTCGTGGGTAAACAGTTGGAAAAATCATGGCCATGAAGGCGCCTATCATTCATTGTCGCAATCTATTAAGCCTTTAGATGAAGCAGTGTCCGATTTTACACATTTTAAAGACCCGTATGGGTTTAAAGTCTGGATTGACCACGGTTACCAGCCGTATAATTGGTCCAAAAAGCACCTTTCATGGTCGGCCAAAATGGCTGTTATTGCGGGCAATCAATGGAAATACTGTTGGCATTATTTGGATATGGGCATGGCTGACACTGCTTGGAACCAGTTAGAAACTGCTCATTTTTCTTTGTATGCCATCCTGTTTAAGAGCAAGGGCATCCACTTGCAAAAATGGCACCGTGCCTTTCAGTTTATTCGACTGCATCAAACCACAGCAAATGAATTTGCAGCCATGACCGCCGTGTTAACTTATGCAAAAAAGGCCATACGTGAGCCTATTAAGGTGGGTGTGTTACAGTTCCCAGCGCGGATTCCTGGCTTTTTTACGGTAGCAAAATCCATCATACGGGCCTTATTTAATTGGAAAAAAATACCAAACACCGCTGCTGGGCAAGCGGTTTGCTATGCCGTGCAACATCATGATACCGTGGTCACCATGTTCCAAACATTGCTTTGGAACGATTGGGTAAAACCTTTAGAAAGCAAAGCATTACAGCAATTTATTGACCATAAAGGCATTTGCATCGCGCATACCTATATGTCGGTTGATCATCCTTATCACCGAAATCGGTTGTTGCTTCATTCAACCACTTTAAACCCGCTTGTTAAACCCGGTTTAGAAAGGCTGCAACATCAAATTAGCAGCAAACACATCTGGAACCCAACAGTCAGTGAAGCCCTTGATTTTTGGGCCCAATTGTCAGATGTTGTTTTTCATTTAGATGAAAATAAAGCGGTTCACGCAGCTGATTCTACGCTGCCCGGAAGAGCTGTTTTACCGAAATGATTACCGTATAAATGACCCCACATCGTTTAAGGAACATTTATTGTTTAAGCCATTGTGAAAACTCATGTAATTTGTAATTTGGCTGACCAATTTGGCACCCATGAGAAACTATATTTTTATTGCAATCGGATTGTTAATCGTGCTTTTAGGTAAGGCACAATCAGCCCAACGTGCTTGCCTGATTGAGGCCGAAACCAAACGCGCCAAAAGTTTGATGTCATTTATGCGCAATGCCAATACGCAAAATTATGATGTCACTTATCATAAATTGGAATTTACAGTAAACCCAGCTTTTTATCATATTAGCGGTAAAGTAACCACCACGTTTACCGCCATCAATGCCTTAAATCAGGTTGTTTTTGATTTGTCCAATCAACTTGCGGTAAGCAGCGTAAAGATGGGTAGTGTCAATTTGAATTTTACACAAAATGCCTCCAATGAACTGGTTATAATTTTGCCCACCACCGTGGCAGCGGGCAATTCGGCCACAGTAATCATCCAATATGCAGGTGCGCCGCCATCAGGTCAATCCGCATTTACAAAATCGACCCATAATAATACGCCCATCATTTGGACTTTGTCCGAACCATTTGGTGCCCGCGATTGGTGGCCTTGTAAACAAGATTTAAACGATAAAGTAGAGCAGTTAGACATATACATCACTGCGCCTGCTATATATGTTGCTGTTGCGAATGGTGTGGAGCCAGAAGCGCCCGTTGTGGTTGGTTCCAACAAGACAACGCATTTCCATCACTCCTATCCGATTCCAGCCTATTTGGTGGCCATTGCTGTAACCAATTATGCCATTTACAACCAAACTGCGGGGACCAGCACGCCCTTTCCGATTGTCAATTACATTTATCCAGAAGAGTTGGCTAGTGTGCAAAGTAATTTAAACGTAACCCCTTCAGTGATGAATGTGTACGAAAATCTCTTTGAACCTTATCCGTTTAGGAATGAAAAATATGGACATGCCCAATTTGGTTGGGGCGGCGGAATGGAACACACCACGGTGTCTTTTATGGTCGGCTTTAGCCGTGAATTAATTGCCCATGAGTTGGCACATCAATGGTTTGGCGATAAAATAACGTGTGGTTCCTGGAAAGATATTTGGCTCAATGAGGGTTTTGCCACTTACTTGGCATCTATGGTAATTGAACAATTAGATGGGGTGGACGCGTTTATTCAAGATAAAACCAACATGATCAATAGCATTACGTTGCAACCCAACGGCGCGGTCTATTTAACCGATGCCGAAGCAACAAGTGTAAACCGCATATTTTCGAGTCGACTGACCTATGACAAAGGCGCAATGGTGTTGGAAATGCTCCGATTTAAATTAGGGGACACCGTTTTTTTTCAGGCTATAAAAAATTATTTGGCCGACACCAGTTTGGCCTATAAATATGCCAATACCAGCCAATTGCAAGCACATTTGGAGGCTGTTTATGGTCAAAGTTTATTCGAATTTTTCAATGATTGGGTATATAATCAAGGATATCCCATGTACACAGCCACCGTTCACAACCAAGGTGGGGGCATGGTTGAGGTTGTTTTGAGCCAAACACCTACCGACGCCAGTGTATCCTTTTTTGAAATGCCCGTGCCCTTGCGTTTTACAAGTCCAACTGGCGAAACCTTTGATGCCACAGTTGAGCACACACAAAACGAACAAGTGTTTAATTTACAAGTGCCATTTGAAGTATATGGCATGGAGGTAGACCCTGACAAGCACCTCATTTCCAAAAATAATTTTGTGACACTCGCTAACCCAGCACCGAAAGCACCCATTTCATGGAAGTTGCAAAACAATCCGGTACATGACCAATTGCAGTTGGTTGGGCCAGATGGCGTGATTCCTGACATCACTATTTTCAATCCAATAGGTCAAAAAGTAGGGGAGCAGCACGCTACTTCAATAGATGTGTCCCATTTACAAGCAGGCTGCTATTTGTTGAAAATTCAAAGCGCTCAAGGAGAACAAAGCTTGTTTTTTGTGAAAGGGAATTGATTTTAAGTCGAAAGTCCAAAATCCAAAGGCGAAAGTGAAATGTTGGAATCTTAAATACCTATGGTAGGGGCGGGGCTTGCCTCCGCCCTGTTTTTAAACGAGGGTTTTATTATCAATAGATGTCGTGGCGACCTTTCAATGTTTTATAAGAACAGAAAAATTGTATTGATTTAGATTTTCAATCAATGTTAACTGTTCTGCGAAGCTTTGCAGGTGCCGGCCCGCATATGTAGTCATAGGTTTCGCTAGCCGCATAAAATCCTGAAGCCTATGATATATAGAGGAGGACTTCCAGTGGAAGTCCGGTACAAGATTGCTTTTGAATTAAATTATTGAATTTTTAGGAAGTTGTTTTTAGAAAAAGGGATTTTCGGCCAACCGAAATCACAACAAAATAACAGTTTGCGCAGCAAACACAATTAAAGAAAAGGTGATTCAAGCTGACCAATAAAAAACAATAATAAAGCGCAGCTTAAACTGGTTTTGCCGAAGGCAAAAATGACCTTTTATGCGGGCCAAAAGGCCCTTTCTTTTGGTTCGTTTTCTTTGGGCCAGCAAAGAAAATGAACAATGGTGATTCAACAGAAATAGGTCAGGCAGTAAACTGAAAGTCTTATGAATAGAAAGTAACCTTTTCAATCAATGTCTACTGTTCTGCGAAGCCACGCAAGTGCCGGACCGCATTTATCGAAGTGCCCTATACTTTCTGCTATTAGTTGTAAAATGAGCTATTGCCCCAAGTCATTTCTATAATTCTGATAAGTACCGGAAAGTATAGGCCACTTCGTTGTCATAGCATTTACAAGCCACAAAATTTTTGAAGCCTTGGAGAAAATTTGGCTTGTAAAAGTGGTTTTGCCAAAGGCAAAAATGACAGTTATGCGGGCCGAAAAAGGCCCTTTCTTTTGGTTCGTTTTCTTTGGGCCAGCAAAGAAAATGAACAAAATGGTCAATCAGCAGGAATACGTCTGGCAGAAAGCAAAACGTTTTATGAAAAGCAATCTTATTCCAAGAACGAATCGTTGTTTCTTCTAAAATTACGAAATCAAGAAAAAAACAGTCATAATTT
Organism: Flavobacterium sp. BFFFF2; assembly: GCA_002256385.1. Lineage (GTDB taxonomy): Bacteria > Bacteroidota > Bacteroidia > Flavobacteriales > Flavobacteriaceae > Flavobacterium. Next base: position 12,030 of record NKJD01000018.1, on the reverse strand, counting down.
GAAAACTTATCAACGAAAACGTTTTTTATTCGGGATGTTTTTAGCATCCTGTATTTTTATGGGTTCGCTTATGTAATTTTACATCCCGAAAGCAATGCAGCTCTCTTTTTCGGAGGGGTGATTTCAAAAAAAATTGATTATGTCAACATCTATAAAAAAAATAGGGGTACTTACTTCAGGAGGCGATTCGCCTGGTATGAATGCCGCCATTCGTTCAGTTGTTCGAGCCTGTGCTTATTATAAAATTGGGTGCGTAGGTATTTACCGTGGGTACCAAGGAATGATTGAGGGTGACTTCAAAGAAATGGGACCCCGATCGGTAAATAATATAGTAAACAAAGGCGGAACCATTTTAAAATCGGCCCGTTCCAAAGAATTCATGACTGCTGAAGGCCGTAAAAAAGCTTATGACCATTTGATAGCTGCTGAGGTAGATGCTTTGGTGGTAATTGGGGGCGATGGTTCTTTTACGGGTGCCGAAATTTTCAACAACGAATTTAATTTCCCGATCATGGGAATCCCAGGCACCATAGACAACGACATTTATGGTACGTCACATACCTTAGGCTACGACACCGCTTTAAACACGGTGGTGGAAGTCATCGATAAAATCCGTGACACAGCCAGCTCGCACAACCGCTTGTTTTTTGTGGAAGTGATGGGACGCGACGCGGGTCACATTGCCTTGAATGCCGGGATTGGTGCAGGAGCCGAAGAAATTCTGATTCCCGAAGAAGACATGGGATTAGAGCGCTTACTTGATTCCTTGAGAAGAAGCCGTGAATCGGGCAAATCATCAAGCATAGTGGTGGTGGCCGAAGGCGATCACATTGGCAAAAATGTATTTCAACTCAAAGAATACATGGAAGAAAACATGCCCGAATACGATGTGCGTGTGTCGGTACTAGGCCACATGCAACGCGGTGGCGCGCCTTCTTGCTATGACCGGGTGTTGGCCTCCAGACTGGGCGTTAAAGCAGTCGAATCATTAATTGAAGGCAAAACCAATTTTATGGTTGGAATCCTCAACGATAAAGTGGAATTAACCCCGCTTGAATTGGCCATCAAGGGCCATTATGAAATTGACCGCGACTTGTTGCGTGTGTCGGAAATTATGTCAACTTAAAACAAAGAAAAACACCATACATCATGTCAAAAGTAAAAGTAGGAATCAATGGGTTCGGACGCATTGGACGCATTGTATTTAGAGAATCATTTAACCGTGATAATATTGAAGTAGTCGCTATTAATGACTTACTTGATTTGGATCATTTGGCTTACCTTTTAAAATATGACTCTGTACACGGCCGTTTTAACGGAACCGTTGACATCAGAGACGGCAAATTATATGTAAATGACCGCCACATCCGTGTGACTGCGGAGAAAGACCCCACGCAATTGAAATGGGACGAAGCAGGTGTGGATGTAGTAGCCGAATGTACGGGTATTTTTACCACTATTGACACCGCCAAAGCACACATTGTGGGTGGCGCAAAAAAAGTAATTATTTCTGCCCCATCGGCCGATGCGCCAATGTTTGTAATGGGCGTGAATCATACCAAAGCTACGGCTGCAGATACGATTGTTTCCAATGCTTCATGTACAACCAATTGTTTGGCGCCATTGGCCAAAGTATTGAACGATGAGTTTGGTATTGTAGAAGGTTTAATGACGACTATTCACGCCACAACAGCTACGCAAATGACCGTGGACGGCCCTTCTAGAAAAGATTTCCGTGGCGGACGCGCTGCCTTGTTAAACATTATCCCAGCATCGACTGGTGCTGCCAAAGCGGTTGGAAAAGTAATTCCTGAGTTGAATGGCAAATTGACCGGAATGTCGATGCGCGTGCCAACTGCCGATGTATCGGTGGTTGATTTGACCGTTAAATTGGCCAAAGAAACGACTTACGAAGCCATCATGGCCGTGTTGAAGAATGCAGCGGATACTAATCTTAAAGGCATTTTAGGCTTTACAGAAGACGATGTGGTTTCGCAAGATTTTATTTCTGATTCACGTACATCAATCGTTGATGCCAAAGCAGGTATTGGTTTAAACAGCACTTTCTTTAAAATTGTATCTTGGTACGATAATGAGTATGGATATTCAAGTAAATTGTTAGATTTGGCTCATCATATTGCGACCCTTTAATTGATATAAATTCCCCACTGGGTGCAAAAAACGAATCAACTATGAAGCTACTCGTTGACAGCGGTTCCACCAAAGCCGATTGGATTGCCATTGATGACTCCGGTAAGGTGTTGTTTACCACGCAATCATTAGGATTGAATCCAGAAGTTTTGGAGACCGATGAAATCATTGAACGACTCGAAGAACGTTTTGATATTTCGCATAATAAGGACAAAGCCACCCATTTGTATTTTTATGGCGCTGGTTGTGGCACCGACCGCATGAAAAATTACCTGCTGGAGGTGTTTAAAAATTATTTTACCAACGCTGAGGTGTTCGTGCATGAAGATACTTATGCCGCGGTGTATGCCACCACGCCTCGCGAAACGGCAGCCATCGTGTGTATATTAGGCACGGGATCCAATTGCAGTTATTATGACGGCACCGAATTGCACCAAAAAGTGCAATCTTTAGGGTACATCGCCATGGACGATTGCAGTGGCAACCGTTTTGGACGTCATTTGTTACGTGGGTATTATTTCAACAAAATGCCCAAAGATTTGGTCAAAGCCTTTGAAGCCGAGTTTGATTTGGACCCGGATGTCATTAAAAACCATTTGTACAAAGAACCGAATCCGAATGCGTATTTGGCGACGTTTGCCAAGTTTTTGATTACACACAAAAATGACCCATTTTGCCATGCCTATATTATGGCTGAAATGGAAGATTTTGTGGAGAATTACATCAAACAATTTTATAATTACCGAGAAGTACCCGTTCATTTTGTGGGCTCCATTGCCTTTTATTTAAAAGATGAATTGGAAATGGTATTGCAAAAGCATGGCATACAAATAGGTAATGTGTTGCGCCGACCCATCGATGGACTCATTGCTTATCACATTCTTAATCAATAAATAACAATTGGGTATTTCCATATCCAAGGTAAAGATAGTTTGTTAGTTTGTTTGAAGGCCTCCGTTGGATTCGTTCGGCGGAGGTCTTTTTTTAACCCAAATGTCGCTTTAAACTTTTTTACTTTAAAAATGACTGCAAATCTGGAAATGTTCTCCATTTATAGTCCCAATTAATCCGCTTATATTTGCACCACCAAATTTTCCCTTATGACACTCATTAAATCCATTTCAGGTATTCGAGGCACCATTGGCGGCCAAACAGGCACCAATTTAACGCCTATTGACGCAGTCCTTTTTGCATCGGCTTATGGCACTTTTTTAAAGCAGCGCACGCCCAACAAAAGACTCAAAGTGGTGATTGGACGTGATGCGCGCATTTCGGGCCCCATGATTCATGAATTGGTGATGCAAACCTTGGTGGGTTTGGGTATTGATATTATTGACCTTGGCTTGTCAACCACCCCTACTGTGGAGGTAGCGGTACCGATGGAACAAGCAGATGGCGGCATCATTTTGACCGCCTCGCACAATCCGAAGCAATGGAATGCCTTGAAATTATTAAATGAAAAAGGCGAGTTCATCAGCGGTGCCGAAGGACAGTTGCTGTTGGCATTGGTGGAAAACGGCTCGTTCGATTTTGCCGAAGTCGATGATTTGGGCATCATTACCAAAAATGACGCTTACATGGACATCCACATTGATGAGGTACTTGAATTGCCTTTGGTGGATGTGGAAGCGGTGAAAAGCAAAAAATTCAAAGTGGTGGTTGACGGCGTGAATTCGTCGGGCGGCATCATTATCCCAAAATTATTACAAGAAATGGGCGTTGAGGTGGTCAAATTGTACTGCGACCCAACGGGCCATTTTCCTCATAATCCCGAACCCTTAAAAGAACATTTGGGCGACATCAGCCGCAAGGTGGTCGAAGAAGGCGCCGACTTTGGCATCGTGGTTGACCCAGATGTTGATCGGTTGGCTTTTATTACCGAAGAAGGCGACATGTTTGGCGAAGAATATACCTTGGTGGCCGTGGCCGATTACGTGTTGTCGCGTACGCCGGGCAACACCGTATCGAACATGAGTTCGTCGCGCGCTTTGCGTGACATCACCGAAAAACACGGCGGTTCGTACCAAGCTAGCGCCGTAGGCGAAGTGAACGTGGTGGAATTGATGAAAGCGACCCACACCATTATTGGTGGCGAAGGCAATGGCGGCATCATTTATCCAGAATTGCACTATGGCCGCGATGCCTTGGTCGGCGTGGCCTTATTCTTGTCGCATTTGGCCCACCAAGACAAAAAAGTTTCTACGCTGCGCAATGAATTGCCGTCATACTTCATGAGCAAAAACAAAATTGAACTCACCCCACAAATTGACGTGGATGCGGTGCTCAAAACCCTTGAAGACCGTTATGCCCACGAGCAAATTACTACCATTGACGGCGTAAAAATTGACTTCCCCACCGAGTGGGTGCATTTGCGCAAATCGAATACCGAACCCATTATCCGCATTTATACCGAAGCCCCTACGCAAGCAGCAGCCGATGAGTTGGCCCAACGCTTTGTGTCAGAACTGTCTGTGATTGCTGGCATTTAAATTGTGCAATGACCAAACAAAAGCGCCTTTTACTCATTGACAACAAAGATAGTTTCACCTATAATTTGGTGCACTATTTGGAAGGATTGGGCGCCTACGTTGATGTGGAACGGCACGATTTGACCGATTTGGACTTGCCAGCCGACTACGATGCCATCGTGTTGTCGCCTGGTCCGGGCTTGCCCGAAGAATCGGCCAATTTGATGCCCTTGGTGCACCAATGGAAATACCAAAAACCCATCTTGGGCATCTGCTTAGGCCACCAAGCCTTGGCACAGGCCTTTGGCGCCACGCTCTATAACCTGCCGCAAGTGCTGCACGGACAAGCCACTGAGCTATTCGTAACGGCACCCGATGCCGTCATTTACAAAGACATTCCCGCCCCCGTTTTGGTTGGTCGCTACCATTCGTGGGCCGTATCAACCGACCATTTTCCCGAAGAATTGGAAATCACCGCCACAGACTCAAACGGTATTATTTTGTCATTCATGCACCGGCAACTGCCCATTACGGGGATGCAGTTTCATCCGGAGAGTGTTTTGAGCCCTCATGGGCGGTTGATGTTGGGGAGTTGGTTAGCATCGATTCATTTCTCTCAAGAGTAAATGGATTGTTTAAGAACTATCAGTTCACGTTTTTTTTCATGTATTTCAAAAGAAATTCAGACATGAAAATAATTTATTTCTATTGATTGACTATTGTTCATTTTCTTTGCTGGCCCAAAGAAAACGAACCAAAAGAAAGGGCCTTTTTGGCCCGCATAAAAGGTCATTTTTGCCTTCGGCAAAACCAGTTTTTCAAGCCGAAAATCCCTCCAAGGCTTCGGGATTTTTGCCGGCTTGAAAAACCTATGACTACATATGCGGGCCGCAACAGTTAAGCTTCGCACGCCAGTAAACATTGATTGAAAATTTTAGGCTCCGATTTATAGGACCTTTTACTTTTGGTCTAACCTATTTCTATTAATTCAACATTTTGTCCATTTTCTTTGCTGGCCCAAGTTCAGAGGAAAGAGAAAAGAAGCAAGAAGAAAGAAAAAAGAAGAAAGAAAAAAGAAGAAAGAAAAAAGAAGAAAGAAAAACGAAAAAAGAAGAAAGAGGAATGCCTTTTGACTAAAATGGGCTTTGGAGGTGTCTTGCGAGAACTAAATTTCTGGTTTTAGTAATATGTGTTCGGGAAAAGACTTTAGGCTTTTGACTTTAGACTTTAGACTTAAAAAACTGTTGCCTTGTTTTTACTTCACCCGCTCCCCCGAACTGCGATACATTTATTGAAACAACTTTAAACATTCAATTTTAATACTTTTTTTTCATTCCTTTCAGCAGTAATTATTAGCTTTTATAGCAAATGGTTAATTTTACTTCAAATAATTGTTTCCATCAGGCAATCTTAAGTAATTTTTAATTATTTTTGTTTTAGATGTTAGATAATGATGGAATTCGATGTGCTGAATTTTATCATCTTAACATGAATTTACTCCATTTTTTTTTTACGTATTTGCATTCAACGGGTTAATTTTGAAACGGTAATAAATACGCGTTTTGGCTTTTGGCTGCTCACTTCCAAAGAAATTAAAAACCATAATAGAAATTAATCAAAACAGTTAAACCATGAAAAACACATTCCAAAAAACACTCTTAACATTCGCCTTTTTGTTGGTGGCAAATTTTATGATGGCCCAAGCGCCACAAGGCATTCCGTATCAGGCAGTGGCCAGAGACAACGCTGGTAATCTTATAAAAAATCAAAGTATTGCCTTGCGATTTAGCATACATGATGGCACTGCATCTGGCTCAGTGGTTTACTCTGAAACCCATAGTGTTACAACCGATGCACTGGGCTTGTTCTCCGTAAATATTGGCGGCGGTACATCTGCAAGTACATTGGCTAGTATAAACTGGGGTTCTGGTGCGAAATTCACACAAGTAGAGCTAGATGTTACTGGTGGTAGCAACTACGTAGACATGGGTACCACACAAATGTTGAGCGTGCCTTATGCATTGTACGCAGGCACCGCTAATGTTCCTGGAGTGGCGGGTCCACAAGGTGCAACGGGTCCACAAGGTCCAGCTGGAGCAACTGGCCCAGAAGGTCCACAAGGTCCACAAGGTCCGGCGGGAGCAACAGGGGCGACAGGTTTAACTGGTTCACAAGGTCCAGCTGGAGCAACAGGGGCGACAGGTTTAACTGGTTCACAAGGTCCAGCTGGAGCAGCAGGAGCTACAGGAGCTACAGGAGCTACAGGAGCTACTGGTCCTGCTCCTTCTGGAACTGGAATAGTAACTGTGTCAGGTGGATCACTTCAAACGCCTGCTGCTTTATCTGGAGATGTTTCTACAAGTGGTGCTGGATTAGCTACCACTCTTTCTACTTCTGCAGCAACTGGTGGGCGTGTGGTTACTGCGATCAATGCTTCTAGCGGTACCATCAATGCTGCAAATCTTGCAAGCACGGTGACAACTCAGGGAAATACATTTAATGGCAATAGCCAATTGGTGCAAACTACCGCTAATGGTAAACTTCCAGCTCTTGATGGTTCTAATTTAACCAACTTACCTTCATCAGGTGGGGGTGCTGGAGCAATTCAATGTTATGCTGGAATTTCAGCCAACTCAGCATTAGCATCTGGTGCTCAAGAACTGTCTTTCAACACCATATCGGCTAACGTAAATTCTCAATTTGCTGCAGGTGCTTTTACTGCAGCAGCAGCAGGATATTATTTAGTTACTTTCCAACTCTATTCAACATACGCTGCGGTTACTGCTAATAATCCTTTCTTGAAGTTAAATGGTGTAACTACTTATTATGGTTCCACAGCAACCAACACCAACATGCAAACAACTACCCAATGTGTGTTCTCGCAAATCATTAAATTAAGTGCAGGAGATGTAATAAAACCAGGCGTTTGGACAAGTACAGCCAATGCCACTTTGCAGTCAGGAGCAAGTACTTATTTCGCCGTGTTCAAATTATAATTCATGACACTTTAATATGAAAAAAGTACACTGTTATATCCTTTTGATACTAACAATTACAATCAGTTATGTGCATTAAAAATCTATTAAAACAATATTCATGAAAAACATAAAAATACTACTGCTTTTGCTCTTGGCCTCTACCGGCCATGGACAATCGCTTAGTCCGAGGGCTACAGCCACGGACGGCGGGAGGGCTACAGGCGGCGGTGTAAGTTTGAGTTATACGATAGGAGAAACTTTCAATTCAAAGCTTTCTGCCAATAACCAACAACTTACCCAAGGTCAGCAGCAACCCGAAATCGATTTGCGGGTGGGCATGGCGCAAGCAAGCTTATGTCCAGGAACAAGCTTTTTTGTTCCCTATACTGCTTCGGGTTACGTGGATGCCTCCAATACATTTACAGTGGAACTTAGTAACGCCACCGGTAGTTTTGCTAACCCGGTAGTGATTGGTTCGGTATCTTCAATGGTATCGGGTACTATTAATGCAACATTGCCAACTGGTATCATTGGTAATGGTTATTTAGCAAGAGTCGTTTCGAGCAATCCTTCTAGAATTTCCGGCGATTTAGTGTCGGTGACGGTAAATGCCAATTATACCATTACAGCCTCAGCAGGAAACAACGGCAGCATCTCTTCAGCAGGTGCTACTGAGCTGTCATGTGATGGTACAGAAAGTAAAACCTATACAATAACTCCCGATGCAGGCTATTTGATTAGTACTATAACGGTTGACGGCAGTTCGGCAACGGCATTAACATCTGGAAGTTATGCTGCGGGCGGAACGTATGCTTTTACAAACGTCAACGGAAATCATACTATTACTGTGACCTTTGTTCTGGGATGTTCCAATGTAGCATTGGCTTCGGCAACAGCAACAGCAACGGCAATATGCAGCAGTTCAACTACCACTTTAACCTATTCAGGATTAACAGGCGGTAATGCATCGGTAACATGGACCGCAAATGCTGATGGAACAGGTGCCACTTATGGCATAGGATCCCCGTCAAATGAAGTGGGTCCTGGCACGTATTATGCGTATGCTACTGGTGACTGTGGAAGTCCCGTTTCTATAGTGGTAACGGTCATTCCTACAACAGGTTCGGAACATACAACTACTATTACAGCCTGTGAAAGCTACGATTGGAACGGACAAACGTACACCGCTTCTGGTCTGTACACTGGCGCAACCACAAACTGTGTAACGGAAAAACTAAATTTAACCATTACACAACGATCTACGCCAAACTTCACACAAGTAGCTCCGATTTGTCCAGGTGCAAGTTTAAATGCGCTTCCAACAACATCAACCAACAGCATTTCAGGAACTTGGTTGCCTGCTTTGAACAACACCCAAACCACTGAATATACTTTTACGCCTAATGCGGGAGTTTGTGCAAGTACAACTATGTTAACCATTACTGTGTACCCAATTACAACTGCCCCTTCGGCTCAGGCTCAAACTTTTTGTAATGGCGCAACTATAGCTCAATTAACAGCCGTAGGCACTCAGCTAAAATGGTATGCAGTTGCTTCAAATGGCAGTCCTTTGGTTTCAACCACAGCCTTGTCGGCAGGAACGTATTATGTATCTCAAACGTTGAATGGATGTGAAAGTACGCGTACACCAGTGGCCGTTTCAATAGCTAGTACGCCGCCTATTGTTTCAAACACGTTTTATGTAACGTCAAATACAAATATTGGAGATCTGTTTGGATATAATTCAATTTATTCCGTGTATGCGAGTTTAAATGCGCCGACAGCCTTGGCTCAAACTACTGCTTTAAGTAATGGAAATTACTATGCTACTCAAACCCAAAATGGTTGTGAAAGTGCAAAAACTCAAGTAACAATTGTTACCTACGCGGCCCCGACCATTACTTCGCCGACTTGTGGATCTACTTTGAATGCCATTACAGCTCCCGTTACTGCAACAGCTGTGACCAACGCCACCAACTACTTGTTTGAAATAACGGGCAATGGAAGTACTCGGACATACTTTTCTTCAACGAATTCATTTAACCTAACCCAATTACAAGGAACTAATGCTTACAACACCGCGTACAGCATTCGAGTGGCTGCTGGTTTTAATGGCCAATTAGGAAATTTTGGATCGGCTTGTAGTTTAACAACACCTGCTGTAGCAAACACTACCCAAGTAATTTCAAGCATGTGTGGAACCATACTAGCTTCCATGACAACACCTATTTATTGTGGTCAAATTGTAAATGCGCAAGCTTACCGATTTGAGTTTACAACTGGAGGCGTTTCTCGCAACATTGACAGTGCAACCAACAACGTCCAAATCAATAACTTAACAGGAGGCGCTGCTTATGGCACCGCTTATTCAGTACGCGTAGCTGCGCAAGTGGCAGGTTCCTGGCAAGCCTTTGGAACAGCTTGTACTGTTACCACACCTGCTGCCAGCACCCAAATTAGAACCAATCAATGTGGTATTACCTTGGCTAATAAATGGAGCATTTTGTATTGCAGCGCAGTAACAGGCGCCACCGCTTACCGTTTTGAATGGAGCAATGGCGGCACGGTACTGACATACAGTTCAACCACTTCAAATATGCAGTTAGGTAACTATACAGGTTGGGCAATCAACACGACTTATTCAGTTCGTGTAGCAGTTCAGTTTGGCGGTACTTGGCAAGCTTATGGTTCAGCGTGTAACGTGAAAACACCGGCTACTTTTGCCCGTCAAAATGCAGAAGAAACGGTTTCATTTACTGTTAAAGCTGTTCCAAATCCATTTGAAACAGACTACGTATTAATGGCACAAGGTGGCAACCAAACGCCTGTTCAAGTTGCTGTATATGACATGCTGGGCAAACAAGTGGAGCAATTCAGCGTGGAAGCTTCTGAACTTGAAAACCGCAGCTTGGGAACCAACTACAGCAGTGGCATTTACAACGTGATGATTTCTCAAGGCGATGACCAACAGGTTGTTCGGATAATTAAGAAATAAGTTTTTAATATGTTGGAATGTTTATAATGTCAAACGTTTGTAATGTTGAATTTTAAAAATCTTTGTCAAAGTTTAATCCTTTGACGAAGGTCCATTCCAACCAAATATATTTATTGAAAACCACCTCGGGAAACTGGGGTGGTTTTTTTTATGAGTTGAAAGTTTGTAAAGTTGAAAGTTTGTAAAGTTGTTTCAAAAGAGATGAGTAGGGCGACCCTTGTGGTCGCCCTATTTGTTGAATTTTTATTATGTTATTTGTCATTTCGACGAAGGAGAAATCTCATCATCATGGTCCTTATATCATGCGATGGTTCCTGAGTCAGCATGACATGATATTCATAAGACCTTTTGTTTTCTACTTGACCTATTTCTGTTGAAAGACCTTTGTTCATTTTCTTTGCTGGTCCAAAGAAAACGAACCTGTAGGGGCGACCCTTGTGGTCGCCCGCAATCAGGGTCGCAAAAAACGTTTTTGTGCACTGTCTCCAATAACAGTTTGTTCTTGGTTTTAATATTGCTTTGCATAAGAAATTCAGGTTTAAAAATGACTACTTTCTGTTGAAAGACCTTTGTTCATTTTCTTTGCTGGCCAAAAGAAAACGAACCAAAAGAAAGGGCCTTTTTGGCCCGCACAAAAGTCATTTTTGCCTGCGGCAAAACCAGTTTCGCTTGGCCGAAAATCCCTCCAAGGCTTCAGGATTTTATGCGGCTAGCGAAACCTATGACTACATATGCGGGCCGGCACCTGTTAAGCTTCGCAGAACAGTTAACATTGACTGAATATTTTATTATTGTTTTTCATAAGACCTATTGGTTTCTGCCAGACGTATTTCTGTTGATTCAACATTTTGTTCATTTTCTTTGCTGGCCCAAAGAAAACGAACCAAAAGAAAGGGCCTTTTTGGCCCGCACAAAAGGTCATTTTTGCCTGCGGCAAAACCAGTTTAAGCTCCCTTTTTTATTGTTTTTTAATGGTGAGCTTGAATCACCTATTCTTTGATTGTGTTTGCTGCGCAAACTGTTATTTTGTTGTGATTTCGCTTGGCCGAAAATCCCTCCAAGGCTTCAGGATTTTATGCGGCTAGCGAAACCTATGACTACATATGCGGGCCGGCACCTGTTAAGCTTCGCAGAACAGTTAACATTGATTGAAAACCTGATTTTGTCATTTCGACGAAGGAGAAACGTAAGTTCAGCGAAGCTAAATCTCATCAGCATGGTGCTTAGATCACGCGATGGTTCATGAGTTAGCATGACTTGACATTCATAAGACCTATTGTTTTCTGCCAGACCTATTACTACTGATTGACCATTTTGTTCATTTTCTTTGCTGGCCCAAAGAAAACGAACCAAAAGAAAGGGCCTTTTTGGCCCGCATAAAAGGTCATTTTTGCCTTCGGCAAAACCAGTTTTTCAAGCCGAAAATCCCTCCAAGGCT
>NKJD01000017.1 GCA_002256385.1 Flavobacterium sp. BFFFF2 | reverse complement strand
TAATAAAAAGCTGAAATATGGGGCGAAAAGACCATTTTGCAGCCAATTGAAAAAAGTTTAAACCACTTCAATAATAAAAAGCTGAAATATGGGGCGAAAAGACCATTTTGCAGCCAATTGAAAAAAGTTTAAATTGCTTCATCAGTACATTACCAGATTTGCAGTCATTTTTCCATGTAATAAATTTCTAATGCGTAATCTGGGTTTAAAGCTAGTTATAATGAGATCAAAGAAAATGAGTGATTTAATAAAAATGCGACCGGCCGCGGCTTATTTTTTTCATCAGCAAATTATTTAATTTAATATAATCCATAACTGTTTGAAAGGTTTCGGTATACAAATCACTTTGGCTTATTTGGTCTATTTGGTTTAATTCTAAAGCCAATTCCTGAATCACTTTATTGAGCAAATACTCTCGAAAAGAAACAATTGTTTCGGTCACAAATTGACTGACCACCTCCGGATCGTCTTTCTTTTTGACAGGAATTTGCTTCATTTCCCAGTTGTGCAATGGCTCGCGCTCTTGTTCCATTAAAATATCCGAAACAATAGAAGCGTATTCTTGGGGCAATTGCGCCATAAATTGGTCTTGCGAAAAGGGCACTTCTTGCTGATACATACTAATCAATTGTTGATAGATGTGCCTAAAGCCTTCGTTGGCCAATTCAATTTCGTCTTCTTGCAAGCTCAAAAACAACCGTTGGTGTACCGGATAATCGCGCCATTCGGCTTTTTCAACAAATCCACCCTCCTCATCGGGTGTCAGGGTGATATCTTCAAATGACGCAATCAGCGATCCACTATTGAGCAAAATTTCAATAATAGTGCGCTCCAAATGATATAAAACATCTACTTTTTCATGAGGAATCTGCTCGGGCGCATGCACTACCTCCATTCCCGCCTTGCGGTTTTCTTTGAATTTTTTATCGGCCTCTTTGAGTTCTTTCTGGGCCATTTGGGCCAAGGTATTGCGCAACACTTCCTCAGAAATGTCCATAATTTTGGAACATTCTTGAATGTATATTTCACGTTGAATGCGGTCGGCAATTTTTGCAATACTGGCCACCATATCGTGGATAAGCTCGGCCTTCTTGATCGGATCTTGCTTGGCTTCATCCATCAGCAACGACGCCTTAAATCGGATGAAGTCCGTGGCTTGGTTTTCTAAATAGTCTTGCAATTCGGTGTACGAACGCGACTTGGCAAAACTGTCGGGGTCTTCGCCAGCCGGAAAAGTACAGACCCGCACGTTCATGCCTTCTTCCAAAATCAGGTCAATCCCTCGGAGAGAGGCTCTTATTCCAGCCGCATCGCCGTCAAACAACACCGTGACGTTTTTGGTCAAGCGGTTCATGAGGCGAATTTGATCGGGGGTCAATGCCGTACCGGAGGAGGCCACCACATTTTCGATGCCCGATTGATGCAATTGAATGACATCGGTGTACCCTTCCACCAAATAACAATTGTCTTTTTTGGCAATGGCTTGCTTGGCCTGAAAAATACCGTACAGCACTTTGCTTTTTTGGTAAATCTCACTCTCGGGCGAATTGAGGTATTTGGCGGTTTTTTTATCGGTCTGTAAAATGCGACCACCAAAGCCCACTACCCTACCCGACAAAGAATGAATTGGAAACATGACCCTGCCCCTAAATCGGTCAATAAAGCCATTGTCCGTGCCAATAATCAGACCGGTTTTTTCAATCAAATCGGGCTGATAGCCTTGTCGAATGGCCGTTGAGGCAAAGGCATCCCGTTTTTCGGGCGAATAGCCCAAATGAAATTTCTGTATGGTTTCGGGGGTAAATCCGCGTTCTTTAAAATAACTGAGTCCAATGGCTTTTCCTTCGTCGGTGTGCGACAATTGTTGCTGAAAAAACGATTGGGCATATTCTGAAATAATGAACAAGCCTTCTTTTTCTTGGGCCTCGATTTTTTGTTCGTCAGACACCTCGGTCTCTTCTATTTCAATATTGTATTTTTTGGCCAAATACCGAATGGCATCAGGGTAGCTAAATTGCTCGTGTTCCATAATGAAACTCACCGCATTGCCACCTTTACCCGAACTAAAATCTTTCCAGATTTGCTTAACGGGCGACACCATGAATGACGGGGTTCGCTCTTTGCTAAAAGGACTGAGGCCTTTGTAATTGGTGCCAGATCTTTTGAGTTGTACAAAATCGCCAATCACCTCCTCCACACGGGCGGTTTCAAATACACGATCGATGGTTTCTCTTGTAATCAAAATGCGTTAATTATAAATGGTCAAATTGCCATTAACCAATTGGGTTCTATATTGTTTAAGGGGGTATTTTTTGCCTTGTGCTTGTCCACTAAACAAATTATAGGAGGCATTATCACAAGCACAAACAGCCGAAACGCCCGAAATGGTCATTTGCGAACAACTAGCTATACTTTGATTTGGACAGGCCAATTCATAGGCTACATAGCCATTTCCATTATTAAAAACCACCACGCCCAAATAGCCCACACTCGGATAATTGATAATTACGTGATTGCTCGCGTATTGCAAATTGGTATATAAAGGCAAGCTCAGGTTAATGGTGTACGAAAAATTGACTATCGGAATATACGGATTGTTATTGTTGATGCCATTGTCTTTGTCGCAACCCCCTAAAAACAGCGCCGCAATCAGTCCGAAAAACATCAAACGCCGTGTTTTGGTCGCAATTGGCCATTTTAATTCAATATATTTTATCATTGGTACAAATAAATATGGTAGAAAGCTTTTGCTACAAATGTAAAATATTTAATTTTGACGGATCATTTAGTAAAGCCAAATTAGATGAAAATCCCACTAAGGGATTTTTTCTGTTTATACCATTAACCCTTAATGAATTATGAGTAAAGTTTCTTATTACACGGCAGAAGGATTAAAAAAACTGCGCGATGAACTGGAGCACTTGAAAAGTATTGAGCGTCCAAAAGCGTCTCAAGCCATTGCTGAAGCTCGAGACAAGGGTGATTTGTCTGAAAATGCAGAGTATGATGCTGCCAAAGAGGCCCAAGGTCTGTTGGAGATGAAAATATCGAAAATGGAAGAGTTATATTCAAATGCCCGCCTCATTGATGAGTCACAATTGGATGTAACCAAAGTATTGGTGTTGTCAAAAGTAAAAATCAAAAACCAAGCCAACGGCATGGAAATGAATTATACGTTGGTTGCGGAAAGCGAGGCAGATATAAAAACTGGTAAAATATCGGTTACTTCGCCCATTGGCAAAGGCTTATTGGGCAAATCGGTAGGTGAAACTGCCGAGATTATAGTGCCCAACGGAACCTTACAGTTTGAAGTATTGGCCATCAGCCGCGATTAAACACACCCCCATGCCTAGTATTTTTTCACGTATTGTAGCAGGAGAAATTCCTTGTTACCGCATTGCAGAAACCGACGATTTTTTAGCATTTTTAGATGTAAATCCAAATGCCAAAGGACATACTTTGTGTATCCCAAAAATAGAATCTGATAAGATTTTTGAACTCGAAGAAGACACCTACATGGCGCTCATGCGGTTTTCACGCAAGGTGGCGCAAGCCATTGAAAAAGTGATTCCTTGCAAACGAGTGGGCATGGCAGTGGTTGGTCTTGAGGTGCCGCATGTGCATGTGCATTTGATTCCTTTGAACCACATGGATGAATTTAGGTTTCAACAAAAAGTAAGTTTTGATGCTGCTGCTTTTGAAGAAATTGCGGCAAGCATCCGGCACGCATTGGCTCAATAGAAACTATGGAACTCATACTGGCTGCAGCGGTTGCTGCTAATGGTGCCTTGGGCAAAAACAACCAATTGCTGTGGCATCTTCCCAACGATTTTAAGCACTTTAAGCAACTCACCATGGGGCAAACGCTGCTCATGGGCCGCAAAACGTTTGAGTCGTTGCCGGGCTTGTTACCAGGAAGAGTTCATTGGGTCATTAGCCGACAAACCAATTACAAAGCTCCTGAAGGCGTGCGTGTTTTCGCTGACCTAAACGAGGTTTTAGCAACCAACTATGACGCACCTTTGTATGTAATTGGCGGCGGTGAAATATATCGGCAAACGATTGATTTAGCCGATACCTTAGAAATAACACAGGTGGATGCGACACCAGAGGCAGATGTTTTTTTTCCGAAAATTGACACCAATGTGTGGCATTTGGATTGGGAAGAAAAACACCCAGCCGATGAAAAACACCAGCATTCTTACACATTTAAACGTTACCTTAAAATAAAAAACAACAAGGCTCGTTAATTATCCGTTTCACTATGACCAAACCCATTATTCCATATAAAGACTCAGAAGCCAGTAAAAAAGAACAGGTTTCGCAAATGTTTGATGCCATTTCAACCCGATACGATGGACTCAACCGCGTCATTTCGATGGGAATTGACGTGTCGTGGCGCAAAAAAGTACTGGCTTTGGTACAAAGTTCAAAACCGTCAAAAATCATTGATTTGGCCACTGGAACGGGCGATTTGGCCCTTTTAATGACCCAAACAGGCGCCACAGAAATTATTGGGCTCGACATTTCAAAAGGGATGTTGGCTGTGGGTGTCGAAAAAATCCGCAAGCAACAACTCAGTGACGTGATCCAGATGGTCTATGGCGATTCTGAAAACATTCCTTATGACACCAACTATTTTGACGCGGCAACCGTAGCATTTGGCATTCGAAATTTTGAAAACCTCCACCAAGGTTTAACTGATATTTTAAGGGTTTTAAAACCAGGTGGTCAATTGGTTATTTTAGAAACCTCGGTGCCTACTCGTTTTCCATTTAAACAGGGGTACTTTTTTTACACCCGCTTGATTTTACCTCTTATTGGCAAATTATTTTCGAAAGACCGAGCTGCCTACGGCTATTTATCAGAATCGGCCGCACAGTTTCCATATGGCGATGCACTTAAAGCCATTTTAGCCCAGAATGGGTACACAAATATTCAAATTTTTCCGCAAAGCTTAGGTGTAGCTACCATTTATCAAGCCTATAAACCATAATCATGAATCGATTTTTGCTCATATTAATAATAGGAATCCCGATGGGAATGCTAGGCCAATTTGGCCCAGGTATGTTTTCAAAAACGCCTATTATTAATTTGGAAAATTTTGATAAACAACCTGTGCATTGGGGATACTTTTTAGGGTTTAATAGCTTTGACTTCAAAACTGATTATATAACTCATTCGACCCAAGAAATTGAAGTAAAAACAACCACCGGTTTCAATGTGGGGCTTGTGGGAGATTTGCGCTTAGGCGAATACATTGACTTGCGCTTTGAGCCGGGCTTGTATTACACCCAACGAAATTTGGTTTTCCCCAATTTCACCAGAGAAATCCAATATTTACGGGAAGTGCCTTCCACTTATATCATGTTCCCCCTTTTGCTAAAGTTTTCATCAAAGCGAACTGGAAATGTGCGGCCTTATTTGGTAGGTGGATTTTCAAGATCGCTTAATTTATCGAGCAATGAAAATTCAAAGGATGACAACTTGCAACAGAAATTTCGGATGAAAAAATGGACCAATAACTATGAATTGGGCTTTGGTATTGATTTGTATTTTGAATATTTCAAGTTTTCGCCATCCATCAGGGGTGTTTTTGGCATCGACAATGAAATTATTTATGACGAAGACCCAAATAGTCCATGGACGAGCAACATCCAATCATTAAAAACCCGTGCCATTCTCATTAACTTCACATTCCACTAGGAACTGAATGCGCGGCTGCTTTTAGTAACTTTAAAAAATTTTCTCTCGAAATTTCAAAAGCACCCAACTGTTCCAAATACGGATTGTGTACTTGGCAATCAAGCAACACATAGTTGCTTTTTCGAAGGTGTTCAATGAGTCCTAAAAAGGCAAACTTACTGGCATTAGACACAGCCGAAAACATGCTTTCGCCGCAAAATACACCTTCTAAATCAATGCCATATAGGCCGCCGACCAATTGGCCATTTTGCCAACATTCCACCGATTTGGCCCTTCCCTGCTGGTGCCAAATGGTGTAAGCTTTAATAATATCTTCCGTAATCCAAGTGCCGTACTGACCAGGGCGAACCGCTTTTTGACAATTCCGAATTACCTGTTCAAATTGGGCGTTAAACGTCAGGGTAAATTCTTGTTTACGCCATAAGTTTCGGAGCGTTTTGGAAGGGTAATACTGTTGGATATCAACCACCATGCGCCGAGGAGGTGCCCACCACAAAATGGGCTCGTCCAGTTCGTACCAAGGAAATATGCCCAAATGATAAGCCTGCTCAAGTCGTTCTATGGATAAATCGCCCCCAAAAGCAAGAATTCCCTCCTCTGAAGCCCAGTCAACAGGAGGGAATTGTGTATGATGAACCGATAATTGAAACATTTTTACGCGATCAATTACCCTTTAAAATGGCAAATCGTCTTGCTCTTCTTGTTCAAAACGAGCAGCTGGTTCAAACCCACCAGGCATCGATGTTGGTGCTGCTTGTTGTGTGGCATATGCTGGGGCAGCTGGAGCTGGCGCTTGGGCTGCCATACGCTCAACACGCCATCCTTGAATGTCGTTAAAATACTTGGTTTCTCCTTGTGGATTCACCCATTCTCTCCCACGAAGGTTAATGGATACTTTCACTTCTTCACCTGGGTGATAAGCGCTGAGCAAATCGCATTTATCTTGAACGAAATTGATACTGATAAATTGCGGATATTGTTCGTCAGTTACGACTACCAATTCGCGTTTGCGGAACGTGGCACTTACTTGTTGTTCCGGATTAATTACTTTAATTCTTCCAATTACTTCCATAGCTATCTTTCGGCTAAAAGCACTTTCAAGGCAGAAAGTGCGTCGTTATTATTTAAAAATTCTTTGGCTTTCAGTTGTATTTTATGTGCATCGTCCGAGCTTAATACACCTTTCACCGCAATATGTTGGTGGACAAATATAGCAATTTCTTCGGGGGTGGGCAAGGCTTCCACATTACCTAATTTGCCTAAATCATTGCCATCAAAAACAGGGCTTTCACGAACAAATAATGGAATGGCATCGACCCCTATTCCTAGGGTAGTTAATGGTTTTTCCACTTCAAACAAGCCCGAATTGGCTCTTGAATACCAATTACTTCCCAAGCGAGCCACCAAATCTAATTTGTGTTGGTCAATGGCACCTTGCTCATTTAATACCGCTTCACTGACGTGGATGTGAACTACTTCGCAAATCACCATATTACCTGCGCCACCTTCTTGGCCCAAAGGGATAATTTGCTGCACTTTGCATTCAAATTGTACGGGGCTTTCGGCCACTCTGAAAGGTTTTACCTCAACAGATTCAAGCATCGTAAAACCCGATTTAACAAATTCATTAACTCCATCGGGGTATTCTGTGCTCGCCAATGACATTTGTTCCACCATGGCATAATCGACCATATTGATGACCACTTCTTTGGTGGCTTCGCAATTTATCAAAGTATGTTTCACCGTGTTATTCCGAACCCGTCGTGCAGGTGAAAAAACCAAAATGGGCGGATTGGAACTAAATACATTGAAAAAACTAAAAGGCGATAAATTCGGATTGCCATCTGCATCAACCGTACTCGCAAATGCGATGGGTCGGGGTGCAACGGCCGACTGCAAATAAGCTTGCAATACCATCGGTGTTACCTCTTTGGGCGAAAAACTACGCATGGTTTATTTTTTGCAAATATATGGCGATATTGAATGAACTCATTTTTATAAAATACCTAAGAGTTATTTTAACATATTTATTTTAACGGGTCAAATAAACCCAACCCGATTTTTGTTGGCCCCCTTCAAAACGAATCATATAATAATAGGTACCGGTGGGCAATTCTTTTCCATCATTGGTATGTCCATCCCATTCATTGCTGTAATTTGATTTTTCATACACTTGCATACCATAGCGGTTGTACACTTGTAGCTGTTGCACCTTAAATTGACTCAAATCAAAGGTGTCATTTTTGCCGTCATTATTGGCAGAAACCCCACTTGGAATTTGGCAATACACCTCAGTGACCTGTACACTTTGCGTAGTTGAACAGCCGTTTAATGTTGCAGTTACCGCATAATTTCCTGTATTACTAGCCGTTATAACTGCCGTAGTACCAACAGGCGTGCTGCTATTTAAAGTCCATAAATAGCTGGTATTTGCTACATTATCAACCAACCCCACTTGATAGGTAAAACCCTGACATCCCTGAAACAAGGTGAAATTAGGCAAGTCTTTGACGGCAACTTCCAACGATTGAGTCTGGGCACATTGGGAAATACTCGGGGTAAAAGTATAAGTGGTGGTATGAAAATGATCTAAAGTTGGCAACCAGGTACCTGCCACCCCATTGGGTGCTTGATTTGGTAAGATAAACGTTGTATCACCATAACAAATTGGGGTAAAGGGCAAGAAGTCAGGAATTTGTAATGGCCGGACCGTTACTGTCTGGTTGACGGTGTTCGCACAACCAACAGGCAAAAACGTGTACGATTGCGTTTGCTGGTTATCAAAGGTCGGGCTCCAGGTACCGCTGATGCCTTCATTAGAAAGAGCAGGAAATGGTGCAGTACCGCCTTTACATATTTCGAGGGCATTAAAAGTGGGGGTTATCTTCGGATTGACCACAATTTGCGCCGTAAACGGATTGGGGTTGTAACAGCCAGCCGCAGTTGGACTAAAGGTGTAACTGCTGGTGTTCATATTGTCAAATACAGGTGTCCAACTACCTGCGATGCCTTCTTGCGATTGGGTAACTAAAGGGGAACTAGCGCCAGCACAAATTGAAGCAGGCATTTGAAAAGTGATGGGTTGCGCTGGATTTACGGTGACGGTGAGTTGCAAAGTGCCGCTTGGGCAGGTTACACTCGGATTGGGTGCAAACGTATAAGTACCATTTTGTGTATTATCAAAAATTGGGCTCCAAGTTCCAGCAATTCCTTCTTGAGAGGTTGCTGGCAAAGGTGAAACGGTTGTACCTGCGCAAACACTTACAGGAGCAAAAGTAATTGGCTGCAACGCATGTACGGTGATGGTCATATCTGTTGTAAATGCACACATGCCTGCATTTGGTTGAAAAGTATACAGGGTGGTTTGGGTATTATTTATTGGCGGCGACCAACTCCCTTCAATCCCGTTGGTTGAAGTGGTGGATATTGCGCTTAAGGTGTCTCCGAAACAAATGGCGGGGACTGCTGCAAAATCGGGAAGGACCATATCTTTAATGGTTACCGTAAAGGTAGCAGGATTGTAGGTACATGTGGTTGGTGGCGCGGTAAAAGTATAAGTAGAGACTCCCGTATTACTAATGTCAATTTGTGTTGGCGACCAAGTTCCTATTACATTGTTCAAAGACGTGCTTGGTAAAAGTGTGGTGACCGCTGGGTCATTTTTACAATAAGTGGCCGAAGTTCCGAAAGAGAAAACAGGGGTTATCACCGAATCGACTTGCACAGAAATGTTCGCCGTAGTATAACAACTTCCTGCTACCGGCGTAAACGTATACGAATCTGTTGCTGCGTTGTTAAATGGTGGAGCCCAAGTTCCCGCAATATTTTCTGTTGATTGCGTTGGCAATGGATTGATCGTCGTTCCAAAACACTGCGTAGGAATCGGGTTAAAAGTGGGTGTACTGAACTGATTGACCTGAATGGTCATCGTTTGAGTAGCTGCGCAAAATCCATTATCTGGCTGAAAAGTATATTCGGTTGTTTGGGTGTTATCAAGGTCGGGCGTCCAGCTTCCAGCAATGCTATTTGTTGAGTTGGTTGGAAGTGGGTTTAAAGTGGCTCCAGCACATATTGGGGCAACTTGGGTAAATTGGGGTGTCAATCGTTCGTTAATATGCACCGTAAAAGTGGCCAAATTAATGGTACAAGTATTTGACTGAGGGTAAAAAGTATAATCATTTGTTCCAACAGCATGAAAATCAATATAATCAGGTATCCACGTCCCTGCAACATTGTTGGATGAATTGGAAGACAATATGATGGTTACAAATGGATCGTCTTGACAATAAGTGGCATCTGTTCCAAATGCAAAAACAGGTGTAACAATTGGGTCAATCGTTACCGACACATCTGCGGTTTGATAGCAGGCTGCACCTGTTGGGGTAAAAGTGTACAAGCCTGAATTTTGGTTA
The DNA here is from genome assembly GCA_002256385.1 of Flavobacterium sp. BFFFF2. Lineage (GTDB taxonomy): Bacteria > Bacteroidota > Bacteroidia > Flavobacteriales > Flavobacteriaceae > Flavobacterium. The sequence continues at coordinate 62,476 of NKJD01000017.1, read as the reverse complement.
TCAAAGGCGGGGCTCCAAGTACCCGTTACATTTTCGATGGAAGTGAGAGGTAACGGATTAATGGTGGTGCCAAAACACTGATTAGGTACCGAAGCAAAAGTGGGGCTACTATAGGTGTTTACTTGTATGTCAGCAGTTTGAATGGTGGCACATTGTCCGACATCGGGTGTAAAGGTATAGGTAGTGGTCTGCAAATTGTTTAAAGCTGGACTCCAAGTTCCTATAATGCTATTGGTCGATTGAAGGGGCAATGGGGTCATGGTAGCACCCACACAAACGGGCGAAAAGGCCGCAAACAAAGGTGTCGCAATTTCACGCACAGTAATGGTAAGAGAATGCGTGGTGACGCATTGCCCAGACGAAGGTGTAAAAAGATATTGCTGTGTTTGGGTTGCGTCAAGTGCAGGGGTCCAGGTTCCTGAAAATCCATTTTGTGACACCAAGGGCAATGGCGCCAAAGTTTGACCGAAACAAATGGCCGGTACCGACTCAAAAATTGGCGTATATGTTGGATTGTTTAACACAACAGGACCCGGATTGGTTTGCGAACAGTTATTTGATTTGATCTGAAAGGCGGCATACGTCCCAGTGCCTAATTTATCGAGTAAAATAACTCCCGCATTGTTGGTGAAAACGGTAAGTGGCCCAACAGGCGCGCCATCAACGGTATAAGTCAGGCTAAAACTGCGGTTGGGCGCCAAATTGCTTAAAGTAATGGTGCCATCGGGGGTATTGCAAATGGTAGGTTGCGTAAAATTGATTTCAATGGGCTGTTGAATGGTAAAATAAGCCTTGTAATTGGGGCCATTATTATTCAAATATATTAAATCGGCACAGCCAGAATTGGCAGTAAAAGACCCATTCATATCAAAATATACTTCAATGATATACTGACCCGGACTGTTCGCAGTTAAATCAATGGGGTTTTCAGTGTTGTTCAATACTTTTTGCCATTTTTGATCGCCTGCATTACAAGGCCCACCCGAAGGGAATTGGCTGCTTGGCACATCACAATTGTTAAAAAAAGGCAAATTCAAGGTGACAAAAGTTCCTGGTGTTCCTCCTACTGGGTAAATACGGTAATTAAGCCGTGCACTGCACACATTGGCGCTGTTTGTTTTAAAACTTTTTATTTCACCCCCTCGAAACATCAATGACCCAGAATTATGAACATAAACGCCTAAATCTTGGTCTGCAAACTGAAAATTGGTAATGCCATTGGCAATCCGATTGGTGCCAAAGCCGGTAATATTAAAAAAGTTGTTTCCATTGGTAATAGGCTGACTATCTTGGGTTAAACAATTTTCGATCCAGACGGCAGACGCGTAATTCCCAAAAGAGCAACTATTAAGGACAATCACATTCATCTGGACAGGTGGCGAACACGGAAACAAAGTGGCATCTGGCGTAAATGTGTACACCCCACTGCTAAAATTGTTGATGACTGCTGGGGTCCAAACCCCCGAAATGCCATTGATAGAAGTGCCAGACAACACAGGTGGTTGCGTTCCTTGGCAAAAAGGTGAAAGTTGTACAAAAGATGGAATGGTTTTACTTTGAACTGATACGATCACGGTAGTGGTGGCTTCACACCCCCCAGCATCACGAACAATCACCGTATAAGTGCCCGAATCGGCCAACGAAGCGACTGCAATACTCGGATTTTGACTGGTACTGCTAAAGCCATTGGGGCCAATCCATTTCCAACTTTGCCCTGTGCCTGCTTGCAATTGAAGGGGGTTACCCACACAAACTGGGCTGTTACTTGAAGCCGTCGTAGCCACCTGACAATTGCTGCACACGGGGTCGGCTCCTGTCATTTCAAGGTAAAAAGCTGAAGTGTTTCCTGTACCATCCAAATACAAATAATATTTTCGATGGGGAATCAAACCTGTCAAATGCAACTGCTGATTCAGTCCTGAACCATCTGTATAAGCAGGAGTTGGATAACTGTCATTGATTGGATTACTTGGGCATCCGCCATTCACTAAACTCAAATCCGATAGGGTGCATGCTGTAGCTGTGGCACTTTTAAAGGCGGCCATTTTATAGGTCCCCGTCACACCCGACAACTGAATATTGGCCGTTGTGGCAGCCGCATAAAATTGAAACCAAGCCGTTTTATTTGGTGAGCTGTTAAAGGTACAACCAGTTATTCCTGCGTTAGTTGGGTCTTGTGAACCGGTTGTAAAACCTGTTAAACTGCCCATGGTAATTTGTTGCGGCCCCAAACACAGCGGGGTGGCACATTGATCAAAAAAAGAAGTGCCATTGACATCTTGGGTGGTCAATGGAGCGCCAAATTGCAAAGTAACCGATTGAAAACGGGCTCCTAAATCGGTTCCATTTTCTGATATTGTCAAAGTCCAATTGCCATTCGGATCTTCGTTGCCAAAATTTAAAAACGTATCTTTTGAACGGTAATAACCAATGGAAAAAGGTTGTGCCAGCACACCATGATCTGATGGATAACGCAATACGGCTGATGCACGCAGTTTGATATCAATATAAGAAACGGCATTTGCGGGAAAACTTGCTGCTCCTGCACCACTATCAGCGACCAATTGGATGGTGGTACCTAAAGGCGAAGAAAGCGTAATGGTATAATTTGCCCATGAAACAGGCACATCGGCTACATTTCCCAACTGCAACCGAACTTGATTCAATGACAGTACGCCTGCCTGCAAATTAGATAAACCTGAAACCGAAATACTGCGCGAAAGCGAGCTGTTCCAACTTCCTTGCACAGCCAATATATTGTTGGTAAAACTCTGTGAAATGAGTATTAAAGGAAAGAAACAAAAACAACAAATGAACCAGGGGGAGAAAAACGTTTTCATATCTTTTATTTGGAAAATTGAATCATATTCAGGCCAGATTAAACAGTAGAAATTTATTACATAAAAAAATGACTGCAAATCTGGATTAAAAAAAACTACCAGTCCAAATATATAAAAAAAGGAACCTCAAAAAAGGTTCCTTAAAATTTCAGTATTCACAATAAAAAGATCGATATGCTACATATTTCGCCGATATTGTCCACCTACTTCAAACAAACCCGATGTAATTTGGCCTAAAGAGCAATACTTGGCTGCTTCCATCAAACAAGCAAAAATGTTCTGATTTTTGATGGCTGCCTCTTGTAATTGGTCAATAAAGCCATCTACCTTGTCGGCATGTGCCTGCTGTAAGTTGTTGAGGGTGACAATTTGAAACTGCTTTTCTTCTTCAGTGGCTCTGATGACTTCCATTGGAATCACGGTGGGAGATCCTTTGCTGCTTAAAAAGGTATTTACCCCAATAATCGGAAATTCGCCCGTGTGTTTGAGGGTTTCGTAATACAAACTTTCTTCCTGAATTTTGCTGCGTTGGTACATGGTTTCCATGGCACCCAACACACCGCCTCGTTCGGTGATGCGGTCAAATTCTGCCAAAACAGCCGCTTCCACCAAATCGGTTAATTCTTCAATAATAAACGAGCCTTGAATGGGGTTTTCATTTTTGGCCAAGCCCAATTCCTTGTTAATAATGAGCTGAATGGCCATGGCACGGCGCACACTTTCTTCAGTAGGCGTGGTAATAGCCTCATCATAAGCGTTGGTATGCAGCGAATTGCAGTTGTCATAAATGGCATACAAAGCTTGAAGGGTGGTTCGGATGTCATTAAAATCAATTTCTTGCGCATGCAACGAACGCCCCGACGTTTGAATGTGGTATTTAAGCATTTGTGCCCTTTCATTGGCCCCATACTTATTTTTGAGGGCTTTGGCCCAAATTCGGCGCGCTACCCGACCGATTACCGCATATTCTGGGTCAATGCCATTCGAGAAAAAGAATGACAAATTGGGTCCAAAATCATTGATATTCATGCCACGGCTCAGGTAATATTCCACGTAAGTGAAGCCGTTTGATAATGTAAATGCCAATTGGGTAATCGGATTGGCTCCCGCTTCGGCTATGTGATAGCCCGAAATGGAAACCGAATAAAAATTACGCACTTGGTTTACAATGAAATATTCTTGTACGTCACCCATTAATCGGAGCGCAAACTCCGTTGAAAAAATACAAGTATTTTGCGCCTGGTCTTCTTTTAAAATATCGGCCTGAACGGTGCCTCGCACTTGCGACAGCGTCTCTACTTTAATTTTATCGTACACTTCTTTGGGCAACACCAGATCGCCAGTTACTCCCAGTAAGAACAAGCCCAATCCATTGTTTCCTTCTGGTAATTCACCTTGATATTGAGGACGTACCGCCCCGCGTTCTTTGTAAATTTCGTTGATGCGCTCATTGACGGCATCTTGCAAATTGTGCTCAAAGATGTATTTCTCGCAATTCTGATCAATGGCTGCATTCATAAAAAAGGCCAACAACATCGGCGCAGGCCCATTAATGGTCATGGAAACAGACGTTAACGGATGCGATAAGTCAAAACCTGAATACAGTTTTTTGGCATCGTCTAAGCAGCAAATGGAAACGCCTGCATTGCCAATTTTACCATAAATATCAGGCCTAAATCCTGGGTCATTGCCATATAAAGTGACACTATCAAAAGCGGTTGACAACCGTTTGGCGGGCATGCCCAACGATACATAATGAAAGCGGCGGTTGGTGCGTTCGGGACCTCCTTCGCCTGCAAACATCCGCGTCGGGTCTTCGCCTTCGCGTTTAAATGGATACAAGCCCGAGGTAAACGGAAAGGCACCTGGTACATTTTCTTGCAAACACCAACGTAAAATGTCGCCCCATGCTTGGTATTTCGGCAAAGCAATTTTTGGAATTTGGCTGTGCGACAAACTCTCGGTATGCGTTTGAATTTGAATTAATTTATCGCGAACTTTAAAAGAATACACAGGGTCTTTATATAAATTGACCTTGTCGTTCCACCGAACAATGATGTCCCAATTGTACGGATCCACATTCATGCGGATGCGGTCAAATTCTTTGAGTAACAACTGAACCAAGGTCAATTTTTCGGCATCAGCCGCCACTGCTTCTAGAAACACTTCGGTGGCTAAACCTTGCGCATGATAAAGGCTATTTGTCGGTAATTGTATAGGAAACGCCAACGTACAAAGCGTTTTATAAACACCGTACAACTGCTGCATCACTTCGGCCTGCTGGCCCGCTTTGTGGTCATAACTGCGGTTGTTTTCGGCAATTTCAGACAAGTATCGGGTGCGGTGCGGTGGAATGACAAAAATCTTTTCGCTCATTTCACGGCTAATGGTAAATGTAGAGTGCAAATTGGCCCCGGTTTTATGCACCAAGGTGTCCATCAGTTTTTTGTACAACACATTCATGCCCGGGTCATTAAACTGCGAGGCAATGGTGCCAATCACAGGCATGTCATCGGGGTTTTGGTCCCATAAATTGTGGTTGCGTTGGTATTGTTTCTTCACATCGCGCAAGGCATCTAAGGCGCCGCGTTTGTCAAATTTATTAATGGCTACCCAATCGGCAAAATCGAGCATGTCAATTTTTTCCAATTGCGTCGCTGCCCCAAATTCGGGGGTCATGACGTATAATGAAATATCAGAATGTTCCAAAATTTCGGTGTCACTTTGGCCGATTCCCGAGGTTTCTAAAATGATCAGGTCATAACGGGCCGCTTTGACAATTTCGATGGCTTCTGCCACATACTTGGATAAAGCCAAATTGGACTGACGCGTGGCCAACGAGCGCATGTAAACCCTCGGTGAATTGATGGCGTTCATACGGATGCGGTCGCCCAACAGCGCCCCACCTGTTTTGCGTTTCGATGGATCGACAGAGATGATGCCCAAGGTTTTTTCTGGAAAATCAATCAAAAAACGACGCACCAATTCATCCACCAACGATGATTTACCAGCGCCACCTGTTCCCGTAATTCCCAAGACAGGGATGGAAGTTCCTTCATTCATTTGGTGAATGTGGGCCAACATATCGCGTGATCGTTCGGGGAAATTTTCAGCAGCCGAAATCAGCCGCGAAATGGCCATGGCATCTTTGCTCGCCAATCGGTCAAGCTCGTCGGTCAGCACATCGCCTACTGGAAAATCTGATTTTTGCACCAAATCATTAATCATGCCTTGCAACCCTAAAGCACGGCCGTCATCGGGCGAATAAATGCGGGTGATGCCATAGGCATGCAATTCTTCAATCTCGGACGGAAGAATCACCCCGCCCCCACCACCAAAAATTTTGATGTGTCCGGCACCGCGCTCTTGCAACAAATCGTGCATGTATTTGAAATACTCGGTGTGCCCGCCTTGATACGAGGTCAGCGCAATGGCATTGGCGTCTTCTTGAATGGCCGTTGTTACCACTTCGTCTACGCTGCGGTCATGCCCAAGGTGAATGACTTCAACCCCTGTTGCTTGAATAATGCGCCGCATAATGTTAATGGCGGCATCATGGCCATCAAACAAGGAGGCTGCAGTTACGATTCGGACTTTATTGTTTGGTAAATAAGGCGTGCTTTGTTCCATACTGCTCAGTTTGTTGCATTTTTAGTGGCCGCAATTTACGGAATTTTAAAAAAAAGTGGGGTTACAATCCGAAAAACATAAAAAAGCATTCAAACCATGAATAGGTGTTAAATTCTGCTTAGTTTCGTTAAAATTATCATTGCTTGCCCCCATGGAAAAATTAACCCTACTCATACACTGTACCGACCAACCTGCATTGATTGCCACAGTGACCAATTTTATGGCTACCCACCGCGGAAACATCCTTTACTTAGACCAACACGTTGACCAAGATCAGAATGTGTTTTTTATGCGGTTAGAATGTGTCTTTGCCGATGACGCGATGCCTTTGCACGAATTAAAAAACGTCTTTAATTACCAAATTGCCAAACCACTGGGCATGACCTGGGATTGGTTTACCCAACACGACATTCCAAAAATGGCTTTGTTTGTTTCAAAATACGACCATTGCCTCTATGATTTATTGGCCCGCTACAGCTCAGGAGAATTGCCTGTAAACATTGCTGTTATTTTGAGCAACCACACCGATTTGGAAATAGTAGCCCAACGTTTTAATATTCCGTTTGAGCATGTGCCTTACACCAAAGACATTCGCGAAGAAGGCGAAAAACGCCAACTGGAATTACTTAGTCAGTATCAAATTGATTTTATTGTGCTGGCTCGTTATATGCAAATTATAAGTCCGGCATTGATTCAAGCATATCCGAATAAAATCATCAACATTCACCATTCGTTTTTACCTGCATTTCCTGGGGCAAAACCCTATCATTCGGCTTTTAAAAGAGGGGTGAAAATTATTGGCGCCACCAGCCATTATGTGACCGAAGAATTGGATGAAGGGCCTATTATTGAACAAGACATTGCCCGTGTGAGCCACCACCACAGCGTGGCCGACCTCATTATGAAAGGGAAAGATTTGGAGCGCATGGTTTTGGCCAGGGCCGTAAAATGGCATGCGGAGCGAAAAACCATCGTTTACTCAAACAGAACAGTCGTCTTTTCTTAGCGAACCGCTGGCTTTGAAAGCACGGGAACCCGATTCATGATGCTTCGACCCAACGTTAATTCATCGGCATATTCGAGTTCATCGCCCACGGCAATGCCCCGTGCCAAGGTGCTAATTTGTAATGGCAAGCCTTCTAATTGGCGTACAATATAAAATTGAGTGGTATCGGCTTCAATGGTGGAACTCAATGCAAAAATAAGCTCTCTAAAAGACTCTTTTTGTACCCTTTCAATTAAAGAAGTGAGTTTTAATTGGGCGGGGCCAATGCCTTCCATGGGCGAAATGCGTCCGCCCAACACATGATATAAACCCTTGTATTGCTGGGTATTTTCGAGGGCCATCACGTCGCGGATGTCTTCTACCACACACAACATTGACCGATCGCGGCTTGGGTTGCTACACAACTGACAAAGTGGTGCATCGGCAAGGGCATGACACGATTCGCAAAAAACGGCATCGTGCCGCAAGGCGACTAAGGCTTCGCTTAATTGATCGGTTTGTGAAACAGGTTGTTTGAGCAAATGCAATGCCAAACGAAGGGCCGTTCTTTTGCCAATGCCAGGCAATTGCGCAATTTCATCAACCGCTTGTTCCAATAATTTGGAGGTGAATTCCATAGAAAAATTTGAAGCTCAAAGATACCTTTTTTGGTTCAAGTTTACCTAATCAATGCCATTGGTTTTTAAAGTAACATGGCTAAATCGTCATCGAAAACAAGGGCGTTGTTGGCCTGTCGCGTTTCAGCCGAAGGTCAAATGCCATGCACACATTTCTGATGAATGGTTTTCCCGCCTCCAAAATTGTTAAAGAGTCTGATTCGATTTGAATGAGCCCATCTTGCTGCATTTCGGCTAATGAGTCAAGAACTTCAGGAAGGGCGGCAAATCGGTCGCGCAATTGGGTCCATGAAGTGGTATAACGGCACATTAAGTTGAGTATGTGGCGGCGAACGACCAAATCTTCGGTGGTCAAAGTGTGCCCTCTAAAGACGGGAAATTCGCCTTCGTCCAATTGGCTGTAATAGGCTTCCAATTGTTTTTCATTTTGGGCAAAGGCATACCAACTGTCGCTAATGGACGAAACGCCCAAGCCAATCAACAGCTTGGTGTGTGTGGAACTGTACCCCATAAAATTGCGGTGTAGATTCCCTGTTGTAAATGATTGGTACAAATCGTCGGTGGGCAAGGCAAAATGATCCATGCCAATTTCAACATATTGATGGGCTAATAAGCGCTGTTTACCCGCTTCATACAAAGCTCTTTTTTCATCGTCTTTGGGCACATCGGCATCGTTAAAACCACGTTGTCCATTACCTTTCATCCAGGGCACATGGGCATAACTGTAAAATGCCAAACGGTCTGGCTTTAACGAACGGGTTTTGTCAATGGTGTCCAACACATCGTCCATTTTCTGAAATGGCAAACCATAAATTAAATCATGTGACACCGAAGTGTACCCTATTTCACGGGCCCAAAAAGTAACCTTGGCCACATCGTGAAAACTTTGATGGCGATTAATGGCGTTTTGCACGGTGGGACTGTAATCTTGCACGCCAAAACTGACCCTTCGAAACCCCAAATCAAATAGGGTTTTTAAGTGCGCGCGGCTTGTGCTGCTGGGGTGGCCCTCAAAACTAAATTCATAATTGGGCGCTACATCGGCCGATTCAAGTATTCCATCAATGAGTTTTTTTAGATGCAAGGGAGAAAAAAAAGTAGGCGTACCGCCCCCCAAATGAATTTCGCGTATGTGCGGTTTTTTGGGAAATAATTCCAAATACAATTGCCATTCTTTGAGCAAAGCATCAATGTATGGCGCCTCAACCTCGTGCCTTTTGGTGATGCGTTTGTGGCAGCCACAAAAGGTGCAAAGGCTTTCGCAAAAAGGCAAATGAATATATAAACTGAGCCCTTCTTCGGCATTGCTTTCGTCAAAAGATTGCAAAACGGACTGTTTCCATTTGGTCACATCAAAACTTGCATCGTCCCAATAAGGAACGGTTGGGTAACTGGTGTAACGCGGCCCTGGCACGTTGTATTTTTGAATCAATGAAAGCGTCATAATCGGTGCATTTACCCGACAAATGTAAATTTTGAATTCTGTATGAATAATGACAATTGTCAGTTGTGCATTAATTTTCCCCGAATTAAAATGAATAAAAAAAGGAGTTGTTTCCAACTCCTTCTGATTTTTAATTACAAACAGTAATAAGATTTTTGATTTTAATACGCTTTAGCAAACAAAACCCGGCCCTCTGAAGGCTTCCCAGTCAACATACAAGTTCCTTGCTCTGCTGGCTGATTGAGTGGAATACAGCGGATGGTAGCTTTGGTTAACTCTTTGATCCGTTCCTCGGTTTCGGCCGTTCCGTCCCAGTGTGCTGCAAAGAAACCTCCTTTGCTGTCAAGCAATTCTTTGAAGGTGTCAAAATCATCAACGGATGTAATGTGGGTGTCGCGGTAATTCAAGGCTTTGGTGAACAAACTTTCTTGAATGGTTTCGAGCAACTCTTTGATGTAATTTGGCAACCCATTCATCGTGACATTTTCTTTGGTTAAGGTGTCCCTGCGAGCCACTTCAACCGTTTGGTTTTCCAGATCATTCGGACCTATCGCCAAACGAACAGGCACGCCTTTGAGCTCATATTCATTGAATTTAAAGCCTGGTTTTAAGGTGTCCCTGTTATCGAATTTAACAGAAATGCCCAATTGTTTTAATTCTTTGGCCAAATCTTCGGCAACCAATGCAATGGCATTCTGTTGCTCTTCAGTTCTATAAATTGGTACAATTACGACCTGAATAGGCGCTAGATTTGGCGGAAGCACCAGGCCATTATCATCGGAATGGGTCATCACGAGCGCGCCCATCAAACGGGTAGAAACACCCCATGAGGTACCCCAAACATGTTCCAGCTTGCCTTCTTTATTGGTAAATTTAACATCAAATGCTTTGGCAAAATTTTGACCTAAAAAATGAGAGGTACCCGCTTGCAGCGCTTTTCCATCTTGCATTAAGGCTTCAATGCAATAGGTATTGACCGCGCCCGCAAAACGTTCAGACTCCGTTTTTACGCCCTTAATGACCGGTATAGCCATAAATTGCTCCGCAAATTCGGCATACACCTCCATCATTTTTACTGTTTCTTCAATGGCTTCAGACTCTGTTGAGTGTGCTGTGTGTCCTTCTTGCCATAAAAATTCGGCGGTGCGCAAAAACAAGCGGGTACGCATTTCCCAACGAACCACATTGGCCCATTGGTTAATTAAAAGTGGTAAATCGCGGTATGATTGCACCCAACCTTTATAAGTAGACCATATAATTGCTTCACTGGTTGGACGAACTATGAGCTCTTCTTCTAATTTAGCTTGCGGATCCACCATGAGTTTACCCGGGTTGGCTTCGTCGTTTTTAAGCCTGTAATGCGTAACAATGGCGCATTCTTTGGCAAAGCCTTCTGCGTTCTTTTCTTCGGCTTCAAACATGCTTTTGGGAACAAATAGCGGAAAATAGGCATTGGAATGACCCGTCTCTTTGAACATTTTATCCAATTGCGCTTGCATTTTTTCCCAAATGGCGTAACCGTAAGGTTTAATCACCATACAGCCCCGTACCCCCGAGTTTTCGGCCAAGTCCGCTTTTACAACTAATTCGTTGTACCATTTGGAGTAATCTGCTCCGCGTGTGGTTAAATTTTTTCCCATAATTATATTTAGAAATAGTTAATCTTTTTTTAACTAAATGAAGCAACAAAACTAAGTATTTTTGTATTGTCCAACAATAAAAAACGTGTGATATGAAACCCAATGCAACCTTATTAATAACTTCGCTTAAATGGCTGAGTTACGGTATTTTCGGGTTATTGTTTGCTGCTTGCGGCACGCAACAACAAGCAACTTACAGAGATTATGACGGCATTTATGGTGATGAACCGGCTCCACAAAGGCCAAGCTACACAGTTCGAGAATCAAAACAGAGCAATGAAACGGCACTTAACTATCAATACAAAAGTTATTTTAGTGCCCTGAATCAGGAATCTGAAAAAGGTCAAATTTTTACTGATGTAAATAGCTATGGTACAAATAATAACAATAATGGTCAATCACCTGCAGCAAATAATTCAACAGTAAATGGCAATAATTCAGGCTACAATAACAACCAATACAACAATAACCAAAATTACAACCCAAACAATAACCAAGGTTACGACAATGGGTATGCAGGGTGGGGGAATAATAGTTCTGCTTCTAATATCAACATTACTTTATTAGGAGGTAATTATTGGGGTGGAAATGCCTCTTGGTATTACCCTTACTACGGTTGGGGATCAAGCTGGTACTATCCTTACTATGGCAACGCAATGATTTGGAATCCATGGATGGGCTACGGATCACCTTATTACAGTTATGGATGGGGATATGCCAACCCGTACTGGGGTTATGGATATTCACCTTACCCCTATTATTCCAACTGGGGTTGGTTTAATAACCACCATGGCAATTACGCTTTTGCCAATGGATATCGAGGTGGAAACGGGTACCGCTATGGAAACCAAATGTACAATACTGGTGGCATTCGCGGATATGATAATAATGGCGGTGGACGTGGATACAACCCTATAGGTGTAAATTCAAACAACGGCGGGCGTTATGGCGGAACTAATAACATGCCTCGCTCTCAATATTTAAACCCACTTAATAACGGTGGTGGCAGAGGATACTCAAATGGAAATGGTGGTGGAAATTACAATGGCGGAAGAGGATATTCCAATGGAAACAATAATGGAAACGGCAACAATGGTGTCAATCAAGGAACTTATTCACCAAGAGGCTATTCAAACAATGCCAACGTGAGTCCAAGAGGATATAATAATACCCCAAATTACACCCCGTCAAACAATACGTACACTCCTCGTAGTAACGACAGTACACCTCGTACTTATACACCGACTAACAACGGCGGAAATTACAATGGTGGCAACTATGGCGGGACCCGCGGTGGCGGTGGCGGTGGCAGCTATGGAGGCGGCGGTGGCGGTGGCAGCAGAGGCGGTGGCGGTGGTCGCCGATAATTGGAGCCAAATTAATTTTTAAAATGATTTTATGAAAAAGAACCTTTTTATATGCTTACTGTTAAGCACCCTTTATTCAAATGCCCAAGGGATTTCGGACGCCCTTCGGTATGCGCAAGAGAATCCACAAGGCACGGCCCGATTTAATGCAATGGGTGGCGCTTTTGGGGCCATCGGCGGTGATTTAAGTGCTATGTCCATAAACCCGGCGGGGGGAGCTGTTTTTACTTCCTCACAATTTGCTGTTTCATTGGGGAATTTTAACACGTCTAATTCTTCTTCCTATTTTGGTACAACAAGTAGTGATTCCGGGAACCGCTTTGATTTAAATCAGTTGGGGACCGTAGTCCCCATTCGGAATTATGATCCAAAAAGTGATTGGAAACGATTTAGTTTTGGTGTGAATTACGATTTGGTCAATTCATTTAACAACAGTACATCTGTAACGGGAACCAATCCTTATCATTCTATTGCTGATTATTTTACCTATTATGCCAATTTATTGGGCGGGATTCCGCTGTCAAACCTTCAAGCAAGTTCTTACTATTTTCCTGATTTTGCTTATATGGATCAACAAGCGTGGCTTGGGTATAATGGCTACTTAATCAATCCGGCGGTAGGAAACCCAGCCTCCAATAATTTGTATGATCCCGCTATTAAAGGCGGCAATTATCGACAAACAAACACCGTAAATAATACAGGGTACAATGGCAAATTGGCTTTCAATTTTTCTGGACAAGTATATGATTGGATGTATGTTGGCATCAATTTAAATTCCTATTTTAATGACTATAAACAGTCAAGCCGATTTTCGGAATCAAACCCGAATGGTAATCCAAATGTAAATGGCTTTTACCAAGATTTACATACTTATGGCAATGGGTTTTCATTTCAATTGGGAACCATCATCAAAATCACCAAAGAATTTAGGGTAGGTGCCAATTATACCTCCCCGGTGTGGTACCGATTTACCGATGAATTAAGTCAACGTTTAAATACCTCAAGTGCCGCCGTTAACCCAGGTTACACCATGGTTTTTGAACCCTACAAATTGCAAACGCCACAGAGTTTTCTACTTAGCGCGGCTTATGTTTATAACAAACAAGGCATTATCAGTGTTGATTACGGCGTCAAAGAATACAGCGACATGCGATTTAAACCTAAAAATCAATTTTCTGATGTAAACTCAGCCATGGACAAGCAATTCACTACTTCAAACAGTTTTCGGGTTGGCTGGGAACATAAAATCAAACATTTGAGTGTAAGAGCTGGCTACCGTTGGGAACAAAGCCCCTATATTGATAAAAGTGTAATGGGTGATTTAACCGGGTATTCTACTGGATTCGGGTATCATTTCCAAGATTATAAAATTGATGTAGCTTATTCGTACACCCAACAAGATTACCAATTAAGTTTATTGTCGGCTGGTGTAACAGAAACAGCTCTTACTAAAGTAAAAAACAATGCGGTAACCGCCACTTTCACGTATATCTTCAGATAACAACTCTTTCCATATAAACTAAAAAAGTCCTACTGAAACCAGCAGGACTTTTTTTATTTGATTAAAGGGCAAACACCTTACGACTGATGTTCGATCCAATGCTTGGCAATTTGTTCTTGCAAAGCACCAACATTAGGTAAAATTGGGTATTTGGTAAATCGCCGTAAACCCATCATCAATCCTTGTTGTTCATCGGCTTCTGACATGCTGGCAATGCCTTCTTTACCTCTCAAATAAACAATATCGACCGCTTGATATAAATAATACTGTGCCATCGTTAATTGCATCTCCGCTTCAACTTTGGGTAAGCGCGTGGCATTTTTCTGGGCACGTAACAAGGCACTTTCAGCTAAATAAATTTCAATGAGCATGTCGGAGGCCGCCATCAATAAATTTTGGTGTTTGTCTAAATCGGGGCCAAATTTTTGAACGGCAAATCCAGCTACCATTAAAAACACTTTTTTCAATTTAGCTACCATTTCAAATTCCATGGTAAATGCTTCGGTGTAATCAGGAAGGTCAAATGAGGGAATGCCCATCAACTCTTCTTGTACTTGCATGGCGGGGCCTAATAAATCTACTTGTCCTTTCATGGCTTTTTTTATGAGCATCCCTACCGATAACATCCGATTGATTTCATTAGTACCTTCATAGATTCGAGCAATACGGGCATCGCGCCAAGCACTTTCCATGGGGGTGTCTTCTGAAAAGCCCATCCCACCAAAAATCTGAATTCCTTCGTCGGCACAATGCTGCACATCTTCTGACACGGCCACTTTTAAGATGGAACATTCAATAGCATATTCTTCCACGCCCTTTAATTCGGCTTCTTGGTGGGTTTGCCCATCGGCCTCGCGCGCTTCAATGCGGGTTTGGATATCAAACGCCGCTCTGTACACGGCACTTTCGCCCGCATAAGTAGAAGTGGCTATGTGTGCAATTTTACTGCGAATAGCCCCAAAATCGGCAATAGGAACACCAAATTGCACGCGCTCTTTGGCATAGCGAATAGATTCTGACGTAAGACGGCGCTGGGCATCTAAGCAAGCTGCCGCCAATTTGATGCGCCCCACATTCAGCGCATTCATGGCAATTTTAAAGCCTTCTCCCCTACCGCCCAATACATTTTCAACGGGCACTTTGGTGTTATTAAAAAATACTTGACGTGTGGAAGAAGCACGAATTCCCAATTTATGTTCTTCCTCGCCCATCGTGATGCCATTGGTAGGGTCATTTTCAACGATAAAACCTGTGATGTTTTTGTCATTTTCAATGCGGGCGAAAACGATGAGCAAAGAGCAAAATCCCGCATTCGAAATCCACATTTTTTGGCCGGTAATGCTGTAATGTGTGCCATCAGCTGACAAAACCGCCTTGGTTTTTCCAGAATTGGCATCAGATCCGGCACCCGGCTCGGTAAGGCAATAAGCGCCAAACCATTCTCCGGAAGCCAATTTCGGAATATACTTTTGTTTTTGTTCCTCCGTGCCATATAGCACTATCGGCATGGTTCCAATGCCCGTATGCGCTCCAAAAGCCGTTGAAAAAGAACCTGTTGCCCCCGAAATATAATCGCACACTAAACAAGTATCGACAAAACCCATGCCCAGGCCGCCATATTGCTCAGGCACGGCAACACTTAGCAAACCTAAGTTGGCCGCCTTACGCATCACCTCAACGGTATAACCAAAGTCTTTTTGTTCAAAACGGGTTTTGTGCGCCCAAATTTCTTGATCGACAAATTCCTTGACCGAATCGCGCATCATACGCTGCTCTTCGGTAAAATCTTCAGGGGTAAAAACCTGATCAGATGCGGTTTCTTTTACAATGAATTGGCCGCCGCGGGTCTTAGAGGTACTGGTTGTGTTCATGACAATGATTTTTTAGAAGAAAGAAGAAAGAAGAAAGATTCTATACTTCTAGTTAATAATATATTTTCGGTTTAGTAAGTGTTAGATTTACATTAAATAAATTTCAGCATGGTTTTCAGGTTCTTTCAGTTGAATTTATTCAAACCGGGCTGTGACGTCAACGCTATCAACATAAATTCGAAGTAATTATTCAAGCTTATTTATAAAGCCATTGATCCTTTTTTGCAATTCAACTATTTCAATTCCATTTCAAAAGCCATTTCTTTAATTATATATTCAAATTTTTCAGCTAAAAATTGTGAGTGAATGAAGTTCAAAAGCTGAGCCTAAACTGATGTTCAAATAATGTTTGAAGTGATGATCACCTCGATTAGATCCTTCTGCTATATTTGATGGGACTGAAATAGCAGTACGATTCATTTGACTTGATAAAATTTGCCGATCTGATTTTGGGAATTTTTTAGTTAATACATGTATTTCGGTCGCCAATTCTATAGATTGATTCCAAATCTTTAAGTTTTTAAAATTATGCTTCATGCTCCTTGCTCTTGCTTCTTTGCTCTTGCCTCTAATTAAAACACCTCAAAGATCCCCGCAGCCCCCTGCCCTGTGCCCACACACATAGAAACCAAGCCGTATTTGTTGCCTCTGCTTTTCATTTCGTCAAATAACTGAATGGACAACTTGGCGCCTGTGCAACCCAGTGGATGCCCCAAAGCGATGGCACCTCCATTGACATTAACCAAATCTGGGTTGATGTCAAGTGTATTCATCACGGCTAAAGCTTGCGCGGCAAAGGCTTCGTTGAGTTCAATGAGTTCGATATCTTTTAACTGCAAACCCGCTTGTTTCAATGCTTTTGGTATGGCTTTTACAGGACCGATCCCCATAATTCGAGGCTCCACCCCTGCCGCTGCATAACTCACCATTCGGGCAATCGGCTCCATGTTAAATTCTTTGACCATGGCTTCGCTCATCACCAACACAAATGCCGCACCATCGCTCATTTGCGAGGAATTGCCCGCTGTTACGCTGCCATCGGCTGCAAAAACCGCTTTTAAATTGGCAAGGGCTTCCAAACTCGTTTCTGCCCTCGGCCCTTCGTCTTTTGACACGACATAGGGTTTGGTTTCTTTTTTGCCTTGTGCATTGATAAAAGTATGTTCTACAGTAATGGGCACAATTTGGCGGTCAAATTTGCCTTCAGCTTGGGCTTTCAACGCCTTCTGATGCGAAGCCAATGCAAAGGCATCCTGATCGGATCGAGACACATTAAATTGTTTGGCAACGGCTTCAGCGGTAAGTCCCATGCCCCAATAATAATCTTCGTGACCAGCGGCAGCCAACTTATAATCGGGCGTTGGTTTGTAGCCGCCCATCGGAATGTAGCTCATGCTTTCGGCCCCGCCTGCAATGATGCAATCGGCCATGCCACTCTGGATTTTAGCCACCGCCATGGCAATGGTTTCCAAACCAGAAGCGCAATACCGATTGACCGTAACTCCAGGTACATCGGTTACTTTTAGGCCCATAAGCGAAATAAGCCTTGCCATGTTTAAGCCTTGCTCGGCTTCGGGCATGGCATTGCCCACCATGACATCGTCAATGCGCGAACGGTCAAAATTTGGCCATTGTTGCATGAGGTGTTCAATAGTTTCCGCCGCCAATTCGTCGGGACGTTTAAATCGGAAAACACCCTTTGGCGCCTTGCCCACTGCGGTTCTGAAACCGCTTACTATGTATGCTGTGTTATTCATTTTGAATTATTTTAGTCGAAAGTCGAAAGCCTAAAGTCAAAAGTCAAGCCTACCGGTTCTTTCTATTTCTATCGATTATTAACTGGGTCTTTTGCTCTATCTTCTTTTCTCTTTCCTCTTTGCTCTTGCTTCTAATTCCGTAAAGGTTTCCCTTTGGTCAACATAAACTGAATGCGCTCCAAGGTTTTTCGTTCGGTGCACAAGCTCAAAAAGGCTTCTCTTTCCAGGTCGAGCAAGTATTGTTCCGACACCAAGGTAGATTCAGACAAATCGCCACCAGCCATGACATAGGCCAGTTTATTAGCAATTTTGCGGTCGTGTTCCGAAATGTATTGCCCAGCCACCATCTGATCGGTGCCCACCAAAAACATGCCTAATGCTTGTTTCCCCAGCACCTTCACATCAGTGCGTTGAATGGGTTGGGTATAGCCTTGTTCCGCCATCTGAAGTGCTATTTGTTTGGCCGTTGCAATTTGCCGGTCGCGGTTCACCACCACAATGTCTTTTCCTTTTTGTAGGATGCCCAAATCAAAGGCTTCATAAGCTGATGTGGCCACTTTGGCCATACCAATACTTAAAAAGTATTCTTGCAATACATTGAGTTCCACATCGTTTTTTCGGAACAAATCGGAAGCCCGCAAGGCCATTTCTTTGGAACCACCTCCACCTGGAATCACGCCGACGCCAAATTCGACCAAACCAATATAGGTTTCGGCCGCAGCTACCACCCGATCGGCATGCATCGTCATTTCGCAGCCACCGCCCAAGGTCATGCCATGAGGGGCAACTACCACGGGTATGGCCGAATAACGGCACCTCATCATGGTGTTTTGAAACAATCGGATGGCCATATTGAGTTCGTCGTATTCTTGTTCAACGGCCATCATAAAGATCATGCCTAGGTTGGCACCTACCGAAAAGTTGGCGCCTTGGTTGCCAATGACCAAGCCTTGGTAGGCAGTTTCGGCCAAATCAATGGCTTTGTTGATGCCTGTAAGCACACCGCCGCCTATGGTGTTCATTTTGGAATGAAATTCCAAGTTCAAAATGCCATCGCCCAAGTGGAACAGCGTACAATCTGAATTGCCCCATACTTTGTGGCTTTCGCGGATGTTATCTAAAATGATGAAACCATCTTGGCCCGGTTTTTTGTCGTAGGTTTTGCCTGAAATATTATAATAATAGGTAACCCCATTTTTAACGGTGTAAAATGACTCGCAGCCAGCAGCCAACATGTCGGCAACCCAAGGCGCAGCGGTGTGCCCTTCGGCTTCCATGAGGGCTAATGCTTGTTTGATACCAATAGCATCCCAGATTTCAAATGGGCCGTTTTCCCAGCCAAAACCAGCTTTAAGTGCATCGTCAATTTTGAAAAGATCATCTGAAATTTCAGGAATGCGGTTTGACACGTAGGCAAATAAAGCCGTGAAATTTTTGCGGTAAAAGGCCGCTGCTTTGTCTGTGCCTGATACCAAAACCTTAAACCGATCGATGGGTTTATCAATGCTCTTGGTGAGTTCCAGCGTGGCAAAAGAAGCCTTTTTGCTGGGATGATAAGTCAGTGTATTTAGGTTGAGGGCTAAAATGTCTTTGCCTTCTTTTTTGTAAAATCCTTGTTTGGTTTTGCTGCCCAACCACTGATTTTCCATCATTTTTTGGATAAAATCGGGCAGTTTAAACAATTCATGCGCTTCGTCATTTGGGCAATTTTCATACAAGCCATTGGCCACATGCACCAAGGTATCAAGCCCCACCACATCAACTGTGCGGAACGTAGCCGATTTGGGCCGACCAATGACAGGCCCCGTTAATTTATCGACTTCTTCCACCGTCAATCCCAGCTCTTTGACTTGGTGAAACAAGCTCATGATGCCAAAAATGCCGATGCGATTGCCAATAAAAGCGGGCGTATCCTTGGCAATGACCGTTGTTTTACCCAAAAATCGAGCGCCATAATTTGACCAAAAATCAAGCACTTCAGGTTTGGTTTTAGGCCCAGGAATAATTTCAAATAATTTTAAATACCGCGCCGGATTAAAAAAGTGGGTACCACAAAAATGCGCCTGGAAATCATCGCTTAAGCCTTCGCTCATCAAATGAATGGGAATGCCCGAGGTATTGGAAGTAACCAAAGTACCAGGTTTGCGAAAGCGGTCAATTTGTTCAAACACTTGTTTTTTGATGTCCAAGCGTTCCACCACGACCTCTATAATCCAATCATAGTGCAGAATTTTAGGCAAATCGTCAGTGGTATTGCCCGTTGTAATTCTTTTGGCAAAGGAAGCATGGTAAATGGGTGAAGGATTTGATTTGAGCGCTTGCGCCAAATGGCCATTCACGATCCGATTCCGAACCGCTTTGTCATTGATGCTCAGGCCTTTTCTTTCTTCTTCGGGCGTGGTGCTTTGCGGCACAATGTCAAGCAGCAATACTTCGAGGCCAATATTGGCCAAGTGACAAGCAATGCCCGACCCCATGATGCCCGAACCAACAACCGCTACTTTTTTAATAATTCTGTTCATATCTTTATCTTTTTGACGGCATCAATGAAACCGTCATATAAATTACATAATGAGTATCTAAAAAATGTTTTTTTCTACTATAAGTCGACTGATTTGATCGGTCACAGCTCTAAAAACATCTAATTGGGCGACTGGAATATGGGCTTCCAACACTTCATTAAATTTTAAAACGGTGGCCTTTGACAATTCCCTTTTTTGCCTTCCGGCTTCGGTCAAATAAATGAGTACCCCGCGACCATCGTCCGGATTCTTTTTCCTTATTATATAGCCTTTGTCTTCGAGCGTTTTTAACGTGCGGGTTAAACTGGTGGGCTCCATTCCCATTCTGTTACTGATGTAAGTAGAAGGCGTTCCGTCTTCTTTATCAATGCTCAACAAGGCAAAACCTTGCGACATGGTGGCTTCATACTTGGCCGCTTCTTCATTATACATGCGTGCCACCGCCTGCCAAGTGTTGCGCAAAGCGTAGTCAATGGTTCTTTCTTTTGGATGATTTAAACTCATAAGTCAAAGATATTAAAATTTAATATGCACGCATATTAAAAAAGAAATTTTTTTTTTAATTATTTTTGGGTGGTTAATACTGTAACAAATATAAACAATTGTTAATAAAACCTTAACACGTCAAGGATCAATGAAAACGATTATAAATGATTTAATCAGTGCACTTCATGCCGCAGCTGATGCAGAACGGGCGGTTGGCATGACCGCTTACATGAAATATAATTTCCCATTTTTAGGCATACAAACCCCCATTCGAAGAAGAATTTTAAAAGTATGGAACCAACAGCATGCCCCAGAAATAAAAAACAATGTGCGGGCAATCGTTCGGGCATTATGGCAACTCCCAGAGCGGGAATTTCATTATTGCGCGGTTGATTTGCTGGTGAAAAACCTAAAAAACAAGTGGGAAGTTGCAGACGAACTCCTCATTTATGAGCTGCTGACCACACATGCTTGGTGGGACACCGTTGACTTATTGGCGAAATACGGCTTGGGCGGCTATTTGCAACAATTTCCCGAAAAAAGAGACCTCATCCTAGAATCCTATTTGGCAAGCGATCAATTTTGGTTGCAACGCAGCACCCTGATTTTTCAATTGGATTACAAATCAAAAACCGATGTCGAACTATTAAAAGCCTTAAGTCTGCATTTTAAAGGCGACAAAGAATTTTTCATCCGAAAAGCGATTGGCTGGGCATGGCGCGAATACGCAAGAGTCAATCCAGAACTAGTACGGCAGTGGATTCCACAATCTGGACTGTCGCCTTTATCTGTGCGGGAAGCAATGAAGCATTTGTAAAATGGAAACTAGTTACACCACGCCTTCTGACTTGGTGTCTAAATAAGCATTAATGGCATTAATCGTGAGCTTTTCGGGCGTTGTCAACATGGCACGGATGCCATATTGCCTCAATTTTCGGATGATGAGTCGTTTGTCGGACACCATATTTTCGGCCAAGACTTGCTGAATGCTGCTGTTTAAACCGGTAGGTTTTTCGTTACTTAAATCTACGATTTCGGTATTTTCAAAAAACACGACCATAAGCAAATGCCGCTTGGCGATGGCTTGCAAATAAGGCAATTGGCGTTCCAATGCTTGCCAGGTTTCAAAATTGGTAAATAACATCAGGAAACTGCGCTGCGGAATTAAAAACAGTAGTCGTGCATATAAATGGTTGTAATCGCTCTCTTTAAAATCGGTTTGCAACGGATACAACTGGTTCATCATGCGGCGCATTTGTGTGCTTTTATTCTCGGCCTCGATCCAAGCCAACTGCCGGTTTGAAAACCCTAGCATCCCCACTTTGTCTTGCTTACTGAGCACTGTTTGCGTTAAGGCCAAAGTGGCATTAATGGCATAATCAAGCAAGGTCATGCCGCCAAAAGGCAGTTGCATGACGCGGCCCATGTCCAGCAGCATATAAACAGGGCGTGCGCGCTCGTCTTGGTATTGATTCATCATCAACTTATTGCGCTTGGCAGTTGCTTTCCAGTTCACCATGCGGTAATCATCGCCCAATACGTATTCTTTAATTTGTTCAAATTCTAAAGTTTGGCCCGCATGACGCACCCTTTTGGTTCCTTTGGCACCACGCACATGGCCTTTGACCAGCAATTCATATTTCCCCAGATGTAAAAAGGATGGGTAACAAGGCAAATCAATAGGCGTTCCGCTTACGATTTTACGTTCAAAAAAACCCCATGGGCTTTGAATCAATACATTGACATGGCCAAATGAATAGATGCCTCGGGCCACCGGCTTTAAAAAATAACCAATTTCAATGGGTTCATTGGGTGTCAAAAAACGGTTCCACGACAAATTTCGGAGTTGAAATTGCGCCGGTGTTTCGTCAAAAATGCGACAATGAGCCGCTACCTTGGAGCTATTATTTAAAATTATTTTAATGGCATTGTCATCGCCGTTTGACAGGCGTTCGGGCGCGATCCGTTCGGCGGTAAGGAGGTCGCTTTTACTGTACAATCGGAACAAATCAATGGCCAGCAACAGCATCCATGTCCAACCCAACAGTTGACAAAACAAAAAGAAGGCAGGATAAAAGAAAGAAACACAAAATAAGACCGACAAGGCAATCATGCCTACCAAGAAGCGGGTTGCTATAAATAAACTTAAAAACCAAAAGAAACGCTTCACCGACTTATTTTTTTGAAATGGGACTGATAATTTTCACGTCCTGAAAAGCAATGGCGCCTTTGACAATGCCACTGATGGTTTGCCGTAGTGCATCAATGATGTGAATTTTGAGTTCGTTTTTGGGGTAAATGAGACTCACTTCGCGTGCAGGTTGTGGTTCGGTAAAATACCGCAGTTTGGCTTTGCGTTTTTCGGGCAAATCAAGGGTGTGCAAATAGGGCAACAAGGTCATGCCCAAGCCTTCATCAGCCAATTTGATTAAGGTTTCAAAGCTGCCACTTTCAATGCGGAAATGCTGAAAACTGCGTTGTTGACCTTGGCATAAATTAAGAATCCCATCTCTGAAACAATGGCCGTCTTGCAACAACAACAACTCTTCTAACTGCAGTTCGTCTACTTTGATGTTCTTTTCTTTGAATAAACCATGACTTTCGGGCACATAAGCCACAAACGGCTCATAATACAAAACCACTTCTTTGATCTTATCTTCTTGCAGTGGCGTGGCTGCAATGGCCGCGTCTAAATGGCCATTTTTTAGTTTTTCAATAATTTCATGGGTGGTCAACTCCTCGATCAGCAATTCAATTTTCGGATACCTTTTAATAAACGTATTTAAAAACATGGGCAACAAAGTAGGCATCACCGTGGGGATGATACCGATGCGGAATTCACCACCAATAAAGCCTTTTTGCTGCTCTACGATGTCTTGAATCCGCTGCGCTTCGTTGACAATATTTTTGGCCTGCAGCACAATTTTTTCCCCAATGGCCGTTAATTGAATTGGCTTTTTGCTGCGGTCAAAAATTTGGATGCCCAATTCTTCTTCAATCTTGAGCACCTGCATACTGAGCGTTGGTTGCGTGACAAAACATTTTTCGGCAGCAAGGGTAAAATTCTTGTATTCAGCTATCGCTAAAATATAGTGCAATTGGGTAATCGTCATGAAAAAGTGATTTTTACAATGAAGTGCTTTAGACTTATTTGATTGAAGCGAAAAATGAGGATTTTTGTTCCAGATTTTAACTTTTTTGCATTGCATAGCAGCGCTACGGAATAATAAAAAGCTGAAATCCGGGGCGAAAAGACCATTTTGCAGCCAATTGAAATAAGTCTAAATCACTTCAATGACAAAACTATCAATTTAATTTATACTGAATCTGTTTTTGCTGTGTATTTTTTTATGATTTCCATTTTAAATTCAGAAACAAAACCTGCCTTTTGACGGACATAATTTACCATAAAAATCGCTAAACAGCAGTAAACCAATGCTGTTAATTTTCAGGAAAACGCCAATTTATTTTTTACTTTTACCCCAAATACCAATTTATGTCAAAGTACTTGTTGGGGGCATTCCTCATGATGGGTTTATTGTTGGTTTCGTGCCGTACCGATTTTTCATTTACACCCAGCGTCGGGCAACTAAGGTTTTCAAAAACCACGGTGTACCTCGACACTGTTTTTTCACAAATCGGATCCAGTACCTACCGATTGCGGGTGTACAACACCTCCAATGACGACATTTCCATTCCTTTAATTGCGTTAGGCAAAGGCAATGACTCCAAATTCCGATTGATGGTAGATGGCCTCACAGGCGAAGACATCAACAACGATGGCTTGGGCGATGGCAAAACGTTCCGTAATGTGGAAGTTTTGGCCAAAGACAGTTTGTATGTGATGGTAGAAGTAACCGCCAGAATCACAGATGCCAACCCGACAGATTTTTTATATACCGATCAAATTCAGTTTGGCACCGACACCGATTACCAGAAAGTAGATTTGGTGACACTCATTCAGGATGCTTATTTTATATACCCAAAACGGATCACTTCCACAACCTACGAAGGCATCAGCTTGGGCTTGGACGATGAGGGAAAAAATAAAATTTACTATGGCTCACCATTAGACCCCGCCGACCCAGTGAATGGCGACGAATTGCATTGGACGGCTGGCAAACCCTACGTGATATACGGCTACGCCCAAGTGCCCGATGGCAAAACCTTGGTTGTGGATCCTGGTGCTCGGGTCCATTTTCATGCTGATGCTGGTTTGATTGTTGCCAAAAATGGGCATATCAAAGTAAACGGAGAAGCGCCGCCAGCCAATGACCCTAAAGACTTAACAAAAGAAGTGATTTTTCAAGGGGATCGCCTAGAAACCGATTTTGCCGATGTGCCTGGTCAGTGGGGAACCGTGATGATGCTGTCGCAAGAATCGGACAATATCTTACATCATTTGACCATTAAAAATGCCACCGTTGGCTTGTTGATTCAAAACTATGCCACCATTACTGATCCTGGCATCCCAAAAGTGACCCTGAAAAATGTGCAAATTTACCAATCGACCAATGTGGGGATTTTGGCGCGAAAAGCTGCCGTTACGGGCACAAACGTAGTGGTGGGCGATGCCGGTCAGTCATCATTGGCTTGCACTATGGGCGGTTCGTATCGTTTTGAGCAATCGACATTCAACAATACATGGCCCAGCTCTAAACAAGTGGCGCTCACGCTTAATAACTACCTTCAAATTTCGTCTACCGAAATCAAACCTTTTGATTTAACCCAAGCGTCGTTTACCAATTGTATTTTTTACGGCAATAATTCACAAGAAGTATATTTATCAAAAGCCGAGGCAAATGCCTTTACCTTTAATTTTGACCATTGTCTATTTAAATTTTACAGTTACACCCCTGTATTTCCACCAATGTACATCTTTCTGGCGGACAACAACACCTTTGGGAACCTCACCAACTTAAATCCAAGATTTAAAAACACCAAAAACCATCCGTTCCAAATCGATTCCAATTCCGGAGCCATTGGCAAAGGTGTTGTATTACCTAATACGACAGCAGATATTTTGAATCGGAATCGGAATAACCCGCCCGATTTGGGGGCTTATTCTTATCTTCCTTAAATAGGGGTTTCAGGTTTTCAGTTTCAAGTTTCAAGTTTTCCTTCGGACCGTTCGCCCCTTCGGGTCTCGGGTCAGGTTTAAGGTTTAAGGTTTAAGGTTTAAGGTTTAAGGTTTAAGGTTTAAGGTTTAAGGTTTAAGGTTTAAGGTTTAAGGTTTTGCTTCGCACCGTTCGCCCCTTCGGGTCTCGGGTCAGGTTTCAGGTTTGTTTTGGCGAGCTAAAGCTCGCGTACCCGAAGCCCACTGGGCTTTTATTACGCTTCGCTCCATACAGTTCGACCTTCGGTCTCGGGTCTCCTTTTAATTTCAAATGCTCCGTTCGGCCCCTTGGGCCTCGGGTCACATTTCACATTCAACATTTAACCTTCAACATTCAACATTCAACAATTCACATTTAGCTTCGCTCCGTTCGAACCATTCGTTCCGATGGTTCTCGGGTCACAATTCACATTTCACATTTCACAACAAACACCCGGCTTTCGACTTTCGACTTTCGACTTTCCAACTTTCAACATGCAAACTTTACAAACTTTACAAACATTTCACTTTCCCACTTTACAAACTCAATTAAACAAACCTCAACAATATGCTTTCAAAATAACGAACTATTAAAATAAATGGTTTGTTTTTTGTGTGTTTCCAAAAAATGATGCTAATTTGCTATATTTATGCTAATTTGCTATATATGGATCAGAATGTATGTCCACGCTGCCAAAGTAATCAAGTGGTGAAAAGCGGCGTTGTCAACGAGCGACAACGCTTTCAATGCAAGGCTTGTAACTACTTTTTTACGGTTAACAAGCTGGGTAAGCGCATTGATTCGTATTATGTTGTCAAAGCGTTGCAATTGTATATGGAGGGCTTGAGTTACCGCGAAATTGAGCGAATTTTAGGTGTATCGCATGTCACCATCAGCTCTTGGGTAAAAGCGCATAAATTGGTGCGTCCCGTACAAACTCAATACCACCCAACTTATAAAATTTTCAACCACAGCGAGTTGGTGGAGTATCTGGCGCAAAAAAACCAATTGTCGGGCGCAGGCATGATTATTACTGAACTGGGCGACAAATTCATGCTCATTAAATGGGAACGATTTAAAGAATAAACTATACACTTAACAAATATATATAGTTGATTTTTTTGCAATGGGGTTTATGTCCAACTTCGCTTTCACAAACAAAGCGATTAACTAAAACCACCAACCATGAAAAATCAATTCCTTTTTTTATGTCTGAGCATGTTAACAGGTTTTGCTCAAAACCAATCGCAGCCTGCGGCCACAGCTAGTAACACGGCACCTGCTGCGCCAGCCAAAGACTGGGAAACCACGGTGTATGGTTCCATTAGAACCGATTATATGGGCGACACCCGTAAAATGGCACAAGTGCGCGAATACAATTTAGATTTGTATCCTTTAGACGAATCATTAGACGCCAACGGCACCGACATCAACAAGGCAGGCGCTTACAACTTTTTGTCCATTACCACCAAGTTTGGTGTAAAGGTAAAAGGGCCCGATGTATGGGGCGCCAAAGTAAATGGCACCTTAGAAGGCGACTTTTTTGGCAATACCGAATCAACCATTGGTTTATTTCGGTTGCGTCATGCCTTTGTAAACCTCGATTGGAAAAAAACGGGCGTGCTGTTGGGGCAAACCTGGTATCCGACCTTTATTCCAGAGGTGATGCCTGGCGTGGCCAATTTTAATACGGGTATTTTATTTAATCCGTTTGGGTGGTCAACTCAAGCACGCTTCAAATGGCATGTGAACCCGCATGTGACCGCCATTTTTACCGCCTACAAAGAGCGTGAGTTTACCACACCCACAGTGATTGGTACGGCCCCAACCAATTCAGATTTGTCACAGAATTCAGCGTCCATCAATTCGCCCATTCCTTCTTTGAATGCCCAAATGCAATATAAAAAAGGGCATTGGTTTGCGGGCGCAGGCTTTGAATTTAAATCAATGCAACCATTGTCAAAATCAAATGGATTGGCCACCTCCGAAAAAGTAAACAGCCAATCGGTATATGGTTATTTTAAATATGCCAATGACCAATTTGGCATCAAAGCCTATGGCATTTATGGCGGCAATACATACAACATGGTGATGTTGGGTGGCTATGCTGGAACCAATCATGTGGGCGGGGTTGAAACCTACGACCCCATCAAAGTACATGCCCTTTGGTTCGAGTTGTACAGCACCAAAAAAGCCATTGCCCCTGGCTTATTTATTGGGTACACCAAAAATGATGGATCAACTGCAGATGCTTTTAACACATTGTATGGTCGGGGCTATTCCGCAACGGGCACACGCGGGGTTGACCATGTTTTTAGAACGTCAGGCCGGGTCAGCTTCCAACAAAATAAATTTTCCATTACGCCCGAAGTAGAATACACTTCGGCCTTGTGGGGCGATGTCATTGGCAATGGCGCCATTGGCAATAATCATTTGCAGCTTGTTGGAAACGTTCGTTTTCTTATCTTGTGCATGTATTCATTTTAAACCAACCTAATTAAATATATATTGTATGAACAAAACTGAAACCAACAACATTTGGAAAGTCATTTCGGCTTCTTCGGTGGGCACGCTCATTGAATGGTACGACTTTTACATCTTCGGAAGCTTAGCCGTGGTGATCTCAACCAAGTTTTTTCCGTCTGACAACCCAACCGCAGCCTTTTTATCGACCTTGGCCACTTTTGCTGCCGGATTTGTCGTACGCCCTTTTGGTGCCTTATTCTTTGGGCGATTGGGCGATTTGATTGGCCGTAAATACACGTTTATGGTTACGCTATTGCTTATGGGAGGTGCCACCTTTTTAATTGGGTGCATTCCGAGTTATGATCAAATCGGGTTTTTGGCGCCGTTGCTGGTGCTGCTCCTGAGGCTGTTGCAAGGCTTGGCGTTGGGCGGTGAATACGGTGGGGCAGCTACTTATGTGGCAGAACATGCGCCGCGCAACAAACGGGGTTATTGGACTTCGTGGATACAAACAACCGCTACGATTGGTTTGTTTGTGTCGCTGATGGTCATCCTTTTAACCAAAGGAGCCATGTCAAA
This sequence comes from Flavobacterium sp. BFFFF2, assembly GCA_002256385.1. GTDB lineage: Bacteria > Bacteroidota > Bacteroidia > Flavobacteriales > Flavobacteriaceae > Flavobacterium. Next base: position 33,654 of record NKJD01000017.1, on the reverse strand, counting down.
AGAAGCTTTTGAAGACTGGGGCTGGCGGATTCCATTTTGGGTTTCCATCTTAATGGTGCTTGTTTCGTATATGATCCGCAAAAGCATGCACGAATCGCCGGTGTTTGCCAAAGCCAAATCAGAAGGCAAAACCAGTACCAATCCACTCAAAGAAAGTTTTGGAAACAAATACAACCTCAAATTTGTGTTGCTGGCCTTATTTGGTGCCACGATGGGGCAGGGGGTTGTGTGGTATACCGGACAGTTTTACGCCATGAACTTCATGAAAACAGTGATGAATGTCGAATCGTCAGAGGTAGATACGTTGCTGGGGATTGCCCTGTTGTTCGCCACGCCTTTCTTTGTGGTTTTTGGCTGGTTGAGCGATAAAATTGGCCGTAAAATGATTATGATGTCCGGGTTGTTATTGGCTATTTTTTGCTACCGTCCCATTTATAAAGCGATGTACCAACACACCGATGTGGCCTTAAAACAAGAAATAGTGGAGAAAATCAAAGTGGAACCATCCATGAAAGAAGTAGATGCCACCCACCTCGATTCCATTTATACCACCAACAAAGCCTACACCGACGGCACTACTTTGGAGGAAATCAAAACCATTCACTTTGAAAAAGGCGTGGTGATGAAAGATGACAAAGGCAAAGATAAAATGGAAACCAAAGTGTCAAAGAAATTGGGCGATGGTGCCAATGGATTCCTGATTTTGATGGTGTTTATCCAGGTAATTTTCGTCACGATGGTGTATGGCCCGATTGCCGCCTTTTTGGTGGAAATGTTCCCAGTTAAAATCAGATATACGTCCATGTCGCTGCCGTATCATGTGGGGAATGGTATATTTGGGGGCTTGTTGCCCGCCATTTCAACCTATTTGGTCACTACGTCTAAAGATGCCGGAAACCCCGAGTTCTACTTAGAAGGCTTGTGGTATCCCATTGTGATAGCCGCCGTTTGTTTTGTTATTGGCATGATTTATTTGGACAAAAAAATTAATACACTTCACGATTAATCTTATTATTATGAACACACTAAAACGCTTTTTGGGTCTGGTATGGATGGCCTTGGCCCTTGTTACCGCCTACTTTTGTTCGCAGGTTTTTTTACCTAAATTAAGTTCGGGCAAACAAGAAGATTTGGTTTTTGGCATCATTATTTTCTTTGTGTTACTGCCATTGGTGGTTGCCGGATTATTTGTGTTTGGGTATTACTCAGTAACCAACGAATACGAAGACTAACTTTTTAAAAACCACTCGTGAAGCACAGCTTCACGAGTGGTTTTTTGTTTAAAGTTTAAAGTTTAAGGTTTAAGGTTTAAAGTTTAAGGTTTAAGGTTTAAAGTTTAAAGTTTATTAAAATCTTTCAATCTTTCAATCTTTCAATCTTTTAATTCTTCAATCTTTCAATTTCCAAATTGTTTGCTCTTTCTTCTTTGCTCTTTCTTTTAATACAAATTTCTCATGAAAAAACGCCACCAACAAAAACTCATCATATTGAGCTTTGCCTTATGGGTATTGTTTAATTTTCCGTTGGTTTTGTTGTTTAATTCATCCGATCAGGTGGGTGGGTATCCCATTTTGTCGGTTTATTTGTTTAGCGTCGTGTGCCTGTCGGTGCTTATTTCTTGGTTAGTAATTACCATTTATCATGAGTAGCTTGTTGCTGATTGCCATTTTGGTGCTGTATTTGGCGGTCCTTTTTGGCACGGCTTTTTGGGCCGAAAAAAAACGCCACAGTAAATGGGTGAACAACCCCTATGTGTACACGTTGTCTTTGGCAGTTTATTGTACCACTTGGACTTACTATGGCAGCATTGGCATTGCCTCCGATACGGGGGTTTCTTATTTGCCCATCTACTTAGGGCCCATTTTAATTGCGCCCGCTTGGATCATTATTTTTAAAAAAATCATCCGCATTTCAAGGGTCAATAAAATATCGAGCATAGCCGATTTTATTTCGCTCCGGTATGGCAATAGCCGTTTTTTGGGCGGTTTGATTTCGGTCATTGCCTTGGTGGGGATTTTGCCTTATTTGGCGCTCCAATTAAAAGCGGTTTCTGAGACATTCCATTTGGTTACCCAAACCGCTGTGAACGACTGGGTTTTTAACGATTCCACCACCTACATTGCCATTGCCATCGCCTTGTTTTCGTCGTACTACGGCACCCGCTATGTCGATGCTTCTGAAAAACGCCGCGGCATTGTTACCGCAGTGGCCTTAGAGAGTGTCTTGAAGTTGTTCTTCTTTGTGCTCGTTGGATGCTATGTTACTTTTTTTGTATTTGACGGCGTGCCCGACATTTATGAAAAAGCCAAATTATTGCCCAAATTTGCCCAATTAAATCAAATCAATGGACTTTCGCAGGCCATCAATTGGGCCTTTCTGATGTTGCTCTCCATGACCTCGATCTTTTTGCTGCCCCGACAGTTTCATGTGGCTGTGGTTGAAAACAACAAAGAATCGCACATCAATACTGCCTTGTGGCTGTTTCCGTTGTATTTGCTCATCTTTAATTTGTTTGTTTTTCCGATTGCATGGGGAGGCAATTTGCTTTTTGCCCATAAGGAAGCCAATGCCGATTATTATTCCCTACTCATTCCCCAGCTTTTTCACAATAACACTTTGCAAGTATTGGTGTTTTTGGGCGGATTTTCGGCGGCCATTTCCATGGTCATTGTTTCCTCCATTGGGCTATCAACCATGTTCACGAACAACTTGCTCATTCCCTACAGTTTTTTGGGTGCGTTGCAAAACGAACAACATGCACCCAGTAACCGACTGATTTTAAATGCCCGCCGCATGAGCATTTTTGCCATTATCATGCTGGCTTATGTCATTTATCGGTATTTTGGTTTAGACTATCATTTGGTGTCTATCGGCATGGTGTCATTTGTGATCCTTGCCCAATTAGGGCCTTCCTTTTTTGGGGCTTTATTTTGGCGCCGAGGTTCCCGACAAGGGGCCATTGCAGGGCTGTTGGTCGGATTCAGCATTTGTGTGTATACCTTGTTGATTCCTTATGCTTTAGGAAATGAACAAGCTACCTCCACTTTTCTGAAGAATGGTCCGTGGGATCTTGGTTGGTTGCGCCCGTTTCATTTGTTCGGCATGACCGATTTAGACCCCATTCCGCATGCCTTTTTTTGGAGTATGTTTGGCAATGTGTTCACCTTTGCTGCCTTTTCGGTTAGTTTTAAGGGCAATTACCGCGAGCGCAATTACGCCGAAATGTTTGTTGATATTGACCAATACATTCAAAACCATGAAAATGCCTTTGTCTGGAAAGGCACCGCTTACCGACGTGATATTGAAAAGGTGCTGCAACGTTTTTTGGGCGAAGAACGCACGCGTAGGGCCATGGTTGTTTTTAACACCAAATACGATGTCGACAAAGACCAAGAATTGGCCGATGCCCGTTTGGTCAAATTTGCCGAAAACTTACTAACGGGGCATATTGGAACCGCCTCGGCCCGTATTTTAATTGCGGGGGTTGTCAAAGAAGAAAAAATCAGTTTGCCCGAAGTATTGAATATTTTAGAAGAATCGAGGCAGCATATTTTGGTTAATAAAAAGTTGACTGAAACCTCGAAACAATTGCAAGCATTAACCCAACAATTGCAAGTGGCCAACGAGAAACTGATTGAAAATGACCTCCAAAAAAATGAATTCTTAGACACGGTCACCCACGAATTGCGCACGCCTATTACGGCCATTAAGGCTTCGGGAGAATTGTTGTTTGACGATGATGACATCCCTGCTGCGTTGCGCAAACAATTTTTACATAATATCATTACCGAGTCAGACCGATTAAGTCGGCTTATTGATAAAATTTTAGATTTGGAGAAATTTGAAACAGGCAAGCAGGTCATTCATGGGCAACGGGCCAATTTTGTCGATACTGTGCAGCATGTGTTGGATTCGTTGCAACAGCTCATAGCCAATAAATCGGTTGCCATTGATTGGCAGCGCCCCAGCCAATTGTGGGTGGAATATGACGAGGAAAGGTTAATTCAAGTGTTGCAAAATTTGTTGTCAAATGCCCTTAAATTTTGTCCAGAAACTGGTGGATGTATCGTCATTAAAACGTTTAGTACTGCCACTGATTTGCACGTTTCCGTCCATGACAATGGCCCTGGCATTCCAACAGGCGATGAGCTGTTTATATTTGATAAATTTTATCAATCAACCCAACAGAATTTGAGAAAGCCAGTAGGAAGTGGCCTTGGTTTGGCTATTTCAAGGCAAATTATTGAATCGCATGGCGGACTTATTTGGGCTGAAACGGAAACCAAAGGGGCTTGTATTTGTTTTAGTATTCCTATTTTAAATATAGAGAAAGATTGAAGGATTGAAAGATTGAAGGATTGAAGGATTGAAAGATTGAAGGATTGAAGGATTGAAGGATTGAAGGATTGAAGGATTGAAGGATTGAAGGATTGAAAATTTGGACCCGAGACCCATTGGAACAAATGGGGCGAACGGAGCATATGATATATAGAGGAGGAAGCCCAGTGGGCTTCAGGTACGCAAGCTTCAGCTTGCAAAATTAAACTTGAAACTTGAAACAAAAAAACTACTGCCTAATGGCTATTGACTATTACCTCAAAAGACTTTCAACTTTCGACTTTAGACTTTAGACTAAAATTCAAACACATCTAGTATTATTGAATAATTATAGTATTTTTACTTCTTTTCACTTTCTACTTTTCTCTTTCCTCTAAATAAAATATATGAAAAAAATAGTAATAGTCGACGATGAACCCAATATTGTCATGACGCTTGAATATGCTTTTCGGAAAGCTGGTTTTGACGTTTATATTGCCCGCGATGGACAAGAGGCCCTCGATTTATTGGTGAATACCATTCCCGATGTCATTATGCTTGACATTATGATGCCCCAATTAGATGGGTTTGCCACCCTGCAACAAATTCGGCTTCACGAACAATTAAATACTTGTAAAGTGGTTTTTTTAACCGCGAAAAACAAGGCTACTGACATTCAAAAAGGCCTCGATTTGGGGGCCGATTTATATTTGACCAAGCCCTTTTCAATTAAGAAGGTCATTGAGCAAGTGCAAGAGTTGCTTGCTTGATGGCAGTCATTTTAAAATGAATTTTATGCAACCTATTCAAAAATACAATTACAACCAGCTTTATGCCCACAGCATCGAACAGCCTGATGCTTTTTGGCTGGCTGAAGCCAAAGCCCTTTCGTGGTTCCAGCAACCCACCATTGGTTACTCAGAAACCGAAGAAGGCTTGCCCCAATGGTTTGCCGACGGACAACTCAACGCGTGTTACTTGGCACTTGATTACCATATAGATGCGGGTTTGTCTGATCAGGTGGCGCTTATTTATGATTCACCCGTTACCCAAACCCAACAACGCATTACTTATGGCCAAATGCACCGCGAAGTGTCGCAGTTGGCGGGTGGGCTACAAGCCCTGGGTTTGCAGGTGGGCGACACCGTGGTCATTTACATGCCGATGATTCCACAGGCAGTGTATGCCATGTTGGCCTGTGCCCGCATTGGCGTGACCCATTCGGTGGTTTTTGGCGGCTTTGCCCCGCACGAATTGGCCATCCGCATTGACGACTGCAAGCCGAAAGTACTGATTACTGCTTCGTCGGGCATTGAAGTAGCTAAACTCATTGCCTACAAACCCATGGTCGATGACGCCATTTCATTGGCCACCCACCAACCCAACAAGGTGGTTGTTTTTAACCGCAAGTTGGGCGCCCGGATTCCTTTTAAACCCTACGATGTCGACTATGATGCTTTGGTGTATGGCTCCGATCCGGTCGATTGTGTGTCTGTACCATCGACCCACCCGCTGTATATCTTATACACTTCGGGCACAACCGGCAAGCCCAAAGGCATTGTCCGAGACACCGGAGGCTATGCCACCGCGCTGTATGCTTCCATGAAATATATTTATGGCGCGCAACCAGGCGCCGTTTTTTGGGCTGCCTCCGACGTGGGTTGGGTGGTTGGGCATAGTTACATTGTATATGGCCCGCTCATTTACGGGTGTCCAACGGTTATTTTTGAAGGCAAACCCGTACGCACCCCAGACGCTTCAACCTTTTGGCGGGTCATCGCCGAGCACCAAGTAGCAATCATGTTTACAGCGCCCACCGCTATTCGAGCCATTAAAAAAGAAGATCCAAATGGATTGCTGATTAAAAAATACGATGTATCGTGTTTGCGCACGCAATTTTTGGCTGGGGAACGTTGTGACAAAGCCACATTAGCCTGGTTTCAAGAACACGTAGGCGTTCCGGCCATCGATCATTGGTGGCAAACAGAGTCGGGTTGGCCTATGTTGGCCACCATGGCCACCGATCCAACAATGCCCATCGTGTTTGGTGCTGCGGGCAAACCAGTTTTGGGCTATGACATCCAAATTCGGAATGAGCAGGGCGAAGCAGTTGCCCCTACCGAAGAAGGTTTTGTTGTGGTCAAATGGCCATTGCCTCCTGGCACCTTGTCCAATTTATGGGGCGATACTGAACGATTTAAGTCGGGGTATTTGCAACAGATGCCGGGCTTTTATTTTTCGGGCGATGGCGGCTATCAAGACGAAAACGGGCATTTTTTTATTACCGGTCGGGTCGATGACGTCATTAATGTGGCAGGCCATCGGTTGTCTACTTCCGAAATGGAGGAGGTATTGTCAGCCCACCCAGCGGTGGCCGAATGTGCAGTGGTCGGCATCGATGATGCTTTAAAAGGGCAAATCCCTGTGGGTTTGGTCGTTGAAAAAACAGGCATGGAAATGGAAACATTTCAAATTCAATATGAATTGGTGCAGTTGGTGCGCGATCAGATTGGTGCAGTGGCTTCTCTCCGAAATATTTTGGTGGTCAAACGTTTGCCTAAAACCCGTTCGGGTAAAATTTTACGCAAAGTAATTCGGGCAATATTTGACAACATGCCCTATCAGGTGCCTTCCACTATTGAAGACATGAGCTGTTTGGATGAAATTAAACAGGCTTGGGAGGAATACCAAGAACAACAGCCCAAACAACTATAGCAACTTAGCAATATTTATAGCGCTAGTAGCCAAACATTCTCTATTTTTACCTAATCAAAAAAGACCTATACGATGAGTTATTATAAAATTGACAATCTGGAGCATTATTTCAAAATGTATAAAAAATCGATTCGCGAACCCCGCAAATTTTGGGACCGCATAGCCGATGAGAATTTCACTTGGTACCAAAAATGGGACAAAGTGGTGGAATTTGATATGCAAGAAGCCCAATTTAGTTGGTTTTTGAATGCCAAAGTAAACATCACCAAAAACTGCATCGACCGGCATTTAGCCAAACGCGGCGACAAAACAGCCATTTTGTTTGAACCCAATAACCCGGACGAACCTGCACAACATATTTCTTACAACGAATTATATGCCCGAGTGGCTAAAATGGCCAACGTACTGCGCGAATTGGGAATCAAAAAAGGCGACCGCGTGTGCATTTATTTGCCTATGATTCCGGAGTTGGCAGTAGCGGTGTTGGCTTGTGCGCGCATTGGAGCGGTTCATTCTGTTGTATTTGCTGGTTTTTCGGCATCGGCAGTGGCCAGCCGCATCAACGATTGCGGCTGCCGCATGGTGATTACCTCCGATGGCAGTTTCCGCGGCAACAAGGCCATTGATCTCAAAGGCATTGTAGACGAAGCCCTGACCAAATGTGAAACCGTCGAAAAAGTATTGGTGGTTAAACGCACAAATACCGAAGTAAAAATGATGGAAGGCCGCGATTTGTGGCTACAACCCTTGCTTGATGAAGCCATTCCAAACAACGTGGCCGAAATTATGGATGCCGAAGACCCGTTGTTTATTTTGTACACTTCAGGCTCAACTGGCAAGCCCAAAGGCATGCTGCATACCACGGCAGGGTACATGGTGTACACAGCTTATACCTTTAAAAATGTGTTTCAATACGAAGAAAATGACGTGTATTGGTGTACCGCCGACATTGGTTGGATTACGGGGCATTCTTATATTTTATATGGTCCGTTGTTGAATGGGGCCACCACCGTGATTTTTGAAGGGGTTCCCTCCTACCCAGACTTTAGCCGCTTTTGGGAAATTATTGAAAAACATAAAGTAACCCAGTTTTATACCGCCCCGACCGCGATACGTTCGTTGGCCAAGGAAAGCCTCGACTATGTGCAACGTTTTCCGCTGTCGTCACTCAAAGTGATTGGCTCGGTGGGCGAACCCATCAACGAAGAGGCTTGGCACTGGTACAACGACCATGTGGGGGGCAAACGCTGTCCGTTGGTGGACACTTGGTGGCAGACCGAAACGGGAGGCATCATGATTTCGCCCGTTCCATTTGTAACTCCGACCAAACCCACTTATGCTACTTTGCCCTTGCCAGGGGTGCAACCCGTATTGATGGACGAATTGCGCAACGAAATTGAAGGCAATCAGGTGGTTGGTAGCTTGTGCATCAAGTTTCCATGGCCTGCTATGGCGCGCACCATTTGGGGCGATCACCAACGTTTTATTGATACGTATTTTAAAGCTTTTCCGGGTAAATATTTTACGGGCGACGGCGCCTTGCGCGACGAAGTGGGCTACTACCGCATTACGGGCCGCGTAGATGATGTAATCATTGTCTCGGGTCATAATTTGGGTACTGCGCCCATTGAAGACGCCATCAATGAACACCCAGCGGTGGCCGAAAGCGCTATTGTAGGGTTCCCTCACGATATCAAAGGAAATGCCTTGTATGGTTTTATCATGCTCAAAGAAATTGGCGAAACGCGCGACAGAGACAACTTGCGCATCGAAATCAATCAGTTGATTTCAAACCTCATTGGCCCGATAGCGAAACTCGATAAAATTCAATTTGTATCAGGCTTACCTAAAACGCGATCAGGCAAAATTATGCGCCGCATTTTACGTAAAATAGCCGAAGGAGAAACCAGTAATTTTGGGGATATTTCTACGTTGTTAAACCCTGAAGTAGTGCAAGAGATTCAGGAAGGGTGTCTTTAATTTTATAAGTTGAAAGTTTGTAAAGTTTATAAGGTTGAAAGAAGGCAACAGGCAATAGCCACAAGGCAATAGTAGGGACAGGTCGCGACCTGTCCTTGTTGTTTTGTGTTGGAATGTTTGAAATGTTAGAATGTGAAATGTTTGTATTATTCTTTCAATAGATTTGTAGGGGCGACCCTTGTGGTCGCCCGCAATCAGGGTCGCAAAATACGTTTTGGTCGGCTGTTGCATAGAACGATTAGTTCTTGGTTTAATATTGCTTTTCATAAGAAATTCAGGTTTGAAAATGACTACTTTCTGTTGCAAGACCTTTGTTCATTTTCTTTGCTGGCCCAAAGAAAACGAACCAAAAGAAAGGGCCTTTTTGGCCCGCATAAATGTCATTTTTGCCTTTGGCAAAACCAGTTTTCAAGCCGAAATTTCCTCCAAGGCTTCAGAAATTTTGCCGGCTTGAAAACCTATGACAACGAAGTGGTCTATACTTTCCTGTACTTATCAGAATTATAGAAATGACTTGGGGCAATAGCCCATTTTACAACCAATAGCAGAAAGTATAGGGCACTTCGATAAATGCGGGCCGGCACTTGTGTGGCTTCGCACAACAGTAGACAATGATTCATAGCCTTATTTTGTCATTTTGACGAAGGAGAAATCTCATTTTAAGAGGAAAGAAAACAGAAGTTCTTATGAAAAGTAATGTTGAATAAATGAACAAAATGTTCATTTATAACAAATTTAGATTTCAACTGATATGACCCAATCACTCAAAAAAACCGCGTTTCAAACGCTCCGTTTAATTATTAAAAGAAAGTAGGAACTCGTTGCAAACGAGCACCAGTGCGGGGTGACAAAATTACATTTTATATCAGGGTAAAATGTTGTGCGAAGATTTACATCTGTCTTTTCTCTTTCTCTTTCTCCTTTTCTCTTTCTTCTTTCTTCTGAACTTGGGCCAGCAAAGAAAATGAACAATGTTGTTTCAACAGAAATACGTCAGGCAGAAAACAGAAGTTATTATGAAAAGCAATATTAAACCAAGAACGATTTACCCTGTTGGTGATGATTGGGAATGCCTCCCATTCAATTTATAATTTTAGCTATCAAAAGTTATCAAAAAGACAGGTAGCTTTGCAACAGGGGTGGGCTTCGGAGGTGTGTTGCGAGAAGTGAACGTCTGGTTTTAAAAAATGATCTTCGGGGAAAGACTTTCGACTTTTGACTTTCGACTTTCGACTTAAAAACCTACAAATTATACTTCACATACAACATCGAATACCTCGGTTGCACCACATATTGCGAGTTGGTGATGGTAAACTGGTTGAAGTTGTTGTCGTTTAAAGTGCGGGTGTCGAGCAGGTTTGTAATGCCGATTTTAAATTCCCAATGGCTGTCTTTCTTTTGATAGCCCAAACTGGTGTTTAAAAAGGCATATTCATTGTTCACCGATTTGTCGCTGTTGTAGTAATGGTAAAATTCATATTCCGAAATAAACGACAGGCAATCAAAGAAGTAATAATCTACGCGTACTGTAGGGCTGTCGGTAAAAAATTTGCTGCTTCGGCTTGAGCTGAAATCGTTGATCGAATAAGAATACCCGACCTCTACGTTGGGAATCTTTTTGAACTGGGTCGAGAATTTGGCTGTATAAGTATGATTCAAGCTAATGCTTTTTACTACTTCATTGTTTTGCGTATTGAAATACACACTTCTGTTCAGGTTTACACTGAAATTCCCTTTGTAATGGCGCAAAAACGAACGACCATATTGGCCCCGTCCATTCATGGTTTCGGTGGCAAAGCCCGAATTGATCGACGAGGAAATCTGGTTGGCACCTGCAAACAATATGGTACTTTGAACAGCATCGGTGAGCCTTGAATAAGTAATGAAACCAGAAATGTTTTCTTGGTTAAACATATTAAACTTAAAATACCGCAACGAATGCGTTTGCGAAGTGGCATTAATTAATGCTCTATTTCCTTTAAACAAACTGCTGTAATTTGACAACACATACCCTTCGGCCAGCTGGTTGATGTCGGTAAAATTGTTGCTTAATGAATAGTTGTACGTAAGCGTTTCTGCTTTTTTGATCTGATACAACGCGAAAAAATCGGGCAGCACGCGGTCAAATCGGGTAACGTAATCGGTGCCGTTTTGGGTATTGTTCATATCAAAATGATGCACCGTAAAACCAGGCGTAAAGGTAAATTTACCAATCAACCATTTATAATGTAGTCCTAATGAACTGTCGTTAAAGCGGTACGTTACCTGGTTGTTCAAGGCCGAATTGTTCAAGTCATTGGTAATGCCATTATCGAGCAACTGAAAAATATGGCTGTCAAAATGTTGGTTTGAAAAGGTATTGGCCACCGTGACATTGATGTTAGATTTGGGGGTAACCATATAATAGTAATCCACTTTGGCATCCCATTTGCTGGTTTGCACAAAACGCCCTTGATTGAGCACGTTGTGGCTTTGGCCAGTAATAAAATCGGGCAAAGAAGGAAACGGATTACGTTGCAAATTGGCATTGTAAAACGGATCTTCGTTTTGGTATAAATATTGGTTTTCAAAGGCCCATACGTGTTTGTCTGAAGGGGTGTAAAAAATCCCCATGCTTTGGTTTACCGAAGTCGGTTTTTGCTTTTTGTAAGTACTAATATTCTCGCCAACTAAGCCTGTACTGCCCAAGGTTTCCCTGTAAATATTGCTATCTTCTTGTTGTTGCGAACGTTTAAATATAATGTCGTAATCCCATTGTAATTTGGCATTGGGCTTAAATGTCGAGCTCAATTTTGAAATGGAAAACTGGCTGTTTTGGTGCGTATTGTCTTGGTTATTTAATTGGGTGCCCGTTGAAACAATAGTAGATTGTGAGTTGGTTTGCAAATCAGTTAAGGCCGATGAATAGATGCTAAACCCACTCAATGTCCATGTTTTCATAGGGCTATAAGAAAAATTAGTTGCGCCAAACTTAGTGTCTATATTTTTGGCGCGGTTGTTTCGCAACATGGCAATACCCAAATCATTGGAAGACACATTAAAGTTACTGCCTCCTTTTTGCATGAAATTTCGGAAACCACCCGTGAGTTTAAAATAATCTTGAACTGACAATGGCAGTTCGCCAATATTGTTAAAATTAACAATGGTGTTTACACTAAATTTCGGATTGTAATAAAACAATTTAGGGTTCAACAGATATCGGTCTTCTTTAAATCCTTTGCCTCCAGCGGCCGTTATATCACCAAACCAAAAATTCTTTTTCCCATCTTTCAGCTGAATGTTCATGGCTACGTTCTCTTGGTTGTTTTCAACCCCTTTTAGCGCCGAAATTTCACTGTAATTGCGAAGTACTTGTATTTTATCAACCGCATCGGCAGGAATGTTTTTTACGCCCAACTTGGTGTCACCGTCAAAGAAATCTTTGCCTTCAACCATCAATTTGGTTACTTTTTTGCCTTCTACCTCAATTTCACCATCGGCATTTACTTCCACGCCCGGCAATTTTTTTAATACATCTTCCAGCTTTTTTTCGGTACCTACCTTAAATGAATCGGCATTGTAAATAAGGGTATCGCCACTGATGGAAACAGGCATTTCTTTGACCACCTCCACCGTCTGCAATTCGGTACTTGCGGCCTCCATTTGGATGTTATAGGGCAGGTTTTGGTTGGTAGTTGTCAGCGTAAATGTTTTGTTTTGCATTCCCAAATAGCTGACCTTAATTGTGTAGGTTGTATTGGCTTTTAAATTCAATACATATTTGCCGCGGTCACTGGTAATCGCATACGAATCCATGGCTTTGGTCTCTTGATTCACAGCCATAACATTGGCCATTTCCAAAGGCGCTTTGCCTGTTTCACTTACAATTCCTTCTACACGGATGTTTTGGGAAAACATAGTTCCCAAAAACATTAAACTGACCAACAAAAACCAATTTCTCATTCGATACACTACCAATTTATATTAAAAACGCATGTGGCTTCCGCCACGGCCAGGGCCTCCCGGATTCATCTCGCGCCATTCTTCCATTTTTTTGACGACAATGTCGTCATATTCCTTCTGAGAAACCACTTTCCCATTGGTCGGTGCTTTAATTACTGCTTTATCTTTGGCATTTAACACCAGTTTAGAACACAATACCACTGTTTTTCCATCGCTTACCTCCAAAATGAGACCAGGCAAACCCCAATAACTTTCAGGCCCTTGGCTAATGGGGATTTCAGGAGAGTACCAAGCTGTAATGGTAATTTTTTTAGGCATTTCAACCTCATCCATAAAGTTGGTTTTCTTTTCACCTTCTGGTTTTTTGTCAGCTGCTGTTTTACCGTCCGTCGCCGCATTTTTGGCATCTTTCTTTTCTTCGGTCGTTTTGTCTTTGTCGCGGTTTCTCATTCTGAAATTCCTGAAATCAGACTGACTGGCTGCGCGCACCGCTGTAGCTTTCAAACAAGTATAGCCGCCTATCTCTTTGGTTTCTTGTTCCAATTTCCACTGCAATTTGGGCAATGAATCTTGAATCAAGAATTCTTTACTCATAAATTCACGGTCCACCGTGTAGGTTTTGGATTTGATGTTTTTGTAGTACGTTCCCCCTACCCCCATCATGGAAGTCATAAAACGAAAGCCGCCACCGCCATTTTGGCCAGGCGTATCGAGCTTTTCGTCTTCTTTGTAGGTTGAAGTTGATTTGTCAAAATGAAGGATAAACGTTTTTTCAAACGTTTTTTTCATTCGTTCTTCCATCATGGTACGCATTTCGGGCGTTATTTCTTTGTTATTTTCAAAGCGCTTTTTGAATTCAGAAATCGAAGTTTTTGATTCATAGACTGCCATTCCTTGAAAATCGGCTTGTGCCCAACCTAAAATGGGCAACAATAAAAGGAACCATTTTTTCATGTTCGAATATTATTAAATTGAATGTAAAGTGTGCATTCATCATACACTAAGGCCGACAAAGATGATTGAATCTGCTAAGATGTTAACCTAATATTCTGTTAAAAATAGATTAAGATAAACTATGTGCTGATAATAATGCAAACAAAATCAGTCAATCGTTGACTAATTTCTATCTTTGAAGTTCTTGAATTTTTATATGAAAAACCCAGTCTGTTTTTGGTTTTGGTTTGCTTTTGTGTTGCCATCTTGGCTTTTAACCGCCCAACAAACGGCTACTTTTACCTTCATGCAGCAAAAAGACCTGGTTGCCGATCAGTATTGGGGAACAGATGGTTCGGGGCAATTGTATTACAGTAAAGGAAGTACCTTTTTTAAACAAACTGCTCACAAAATTTTTCAATACACCACAAACAGTTTGGGCACCATCAGCCGGGTTGATGTCATTAATCCGATGCGCATTTTATTGTTTTTTGAATCGACCAACACGGCCATCCAATTGGACAACCAATTAAATGAAATGGAACAAATGTCATTTTCAAATGCTGACTCGCCGCTATTAGTGCGTTACATTGGCCAGTCGGCGCAAAACAAATTATGGGTTTTTGATTCGCTGTCGCAACGCTGGGGATTATTTGACCCTTTAACTAATCAATTTCGGGCATTGGGACTTCCTATCCGCGAAGCATTTACCTTGTTGCGCTCCGACTTCAATGCGGTGTATTGGCTGACCACCAAAGGTGAAATATTCCAGATGGATGTGTTTGGCGAAACCAAATTATTGGGCCAATTACCCAACAAGGTCAGCGCTGTTATGTTGCTTACGGCCAACAATATATTATATAAATATGAGCAGACTTGGATGATGTTCTGGACAAGTACCGGAAATTCAACGCCTATTTTATGGAATGAAAATCAGACAGAAAATGCTTTTTTTTATGATAATAATTTAACTATTTTTACCCGCTCCGAATGGAGGCAATACCAATTTAAAATTAAATAGATGCACATTGCAATAGCAGGGAATATTGGCGCTGGAAAGACAACTTTAACTAATTATTTGTCAAAACATTACAAATGGGAACCCCATTTTGAAGATGTAGTTGACAATCCGTATTTAGACGATTTTTACCACCAAATGGAACGTTGGAGTTTCAACCTACAAATTTACTTTTTGAATAGTCGATTCAGACAAATTATGCAAATTCGCGAGAGTGGCAAAAACATCATACAAGACCGCACGATCTACGAAGACGCCCATATTTTTGCGCCCAATTTGCATTCGATGGGGCTCATGACCAACCGCGATTTTGAGAACTATTCTTCATTATTTGAACTGATGGAGAATTTTGTAGGAGCGCCCGATTTACTCATCTATTTGCGCAGTTCCATCCCCAATTTGGTATCGCAAATTCACCAACGGGGCCGCGATTACGAAAACACCATTTCCATTGACTATTTGAGCCGTTTAAATGAACGCTACGAAGCGTGGATTACTACCTACAACAAAGGGAAATTACTTATTATTGATGTAGACCCGATTGATTTTGTAAACAATCCTGAAGATCTTGGCAGCATTATTCAGCGCATTGATGCCGAAATACATGGGTTGTTTTAAAAGAAATTGATAAAAAAAACATAGCACATTAACTAGAAAAGCTCGACATCATTATGTTGGGCTTTTTTATTAAAAATGCGAAAATGCTACTAATACAGAAGGTTGCAAAAACAAAATTTAAAAACCTTTTGGGTATAAAATAAGCACAAAAAAGCCCGACACTTTCACATCGGGTTTTTTATATCAATGTTTAAGGATGTCTAGTTTTAAATTAAAACAGTGAAAACGACCTAAAGTTCGTGTCCTAACTGCGACCAGCAAAGATGAACTAAAGTTCGTGATACCTGAAGCCCACTAGGCTTTTATTCTGCTTGTGCTGCATACAATTCGGCCTTTGGCCGCGGTTCTATTTTTAATTTCAAATCTGTTGCTGAAAGTTGCAATTTGATGCGATGATGGCTTATTTAATACTTTTAAAATCAAATAAGTAAACAATTTTTAATTTAAGTGGTTTTATTGAGTTACTGATGATAGTTAATTAACTCAACTACAATTTCATTTCGTCTATTCATCACTTCAAATGGGGGGTTATAACCTAGAAAAGAAAATTTATTAATATAATTTAATTTTTCTTTGACTAATTCATTCATTAAAACAGACTTATATTTTTCAATCTTTTCATCGTCTGCCCATCCATCAAATCGAATAGCGGCAATAATTTTTTCTTCCTGTTTTTCAAAAACTATTTTAGGATTTCTAGGGTTTGGTAAATTTTTTAAATTATAATTTTTTGGAACCATAAACATCATTTTAGAGGTATCTCCTACTTCCATAACTACTGGTGAGGTCATCGCAATTTTTTCGTTGGCTTCATTATCTCCAAAAATATAGCCAGCCAATATACCAAAACCCTCAGTTGAGCTTTCTTTATATCCTTTCTTGTTGAGTTTTACACTTGAAAACAAGGCGGGGTCATATTTTCTTATCTCAAATTTGTCAAACTTCTTAATTACCTTGTAAGTGTGTTGTTCTGTTTGTTGCGTGCTTCTTGATATATAAATTTGCGCTATTGCGATTAACACTAAAATTGAAATAATAACAATTACTATTTTCATTTGTATTAAAATTTTAAGATTATTACAAATATACACAAAAAAAGTCAAGCTTTTCTGCTAGACTTTTACTCCCCTTCTTGCCGATAGCTATCGGCAAAAGCAATGGGCTCGAACCAACCCCGATTGCTATCGGGGCTCTGATTAACAGTCAGTTAATATTTGTAGGCAGATGCAAAAATCTGATTAAAAAGCACAAAAAAGCCCGACACTCTCGTGTCAGGCTTTTGCTCCCCCTCTTGGGCTCGAACCAACCCCGACAGCTATCGGGGCTCTGATTAACAGTCAGTTAATCAGTTGTCTGGGTGCAAAAACCTGATTTAAAAGCACAAAAAAGCCCGACACTCTCGTGTCAGGCTTTTGCTCCCCCTCTTGGGCTCGAACCAAGGACCCTCTGATTAACAGTCAGAAGCATATATTAATATACGTTTTGTGATACTATGTAAATATGCTTTAAATCAAATCATTAATATTTTATTGTTTAATTTATTATGTGGATATTTGTGAATATTTGTAGATTTGTATGCAAATTAGATGCAAATAAAATATCCTATGAATGATGATGTTACTGTTAAATTATTCCTTGACAAAAGGAGGGTTAAAGAAAACGGAAAATTTCCGTTGAAAATTTGTGTGTACCAGAAGTACCCAAAAAAACAAAAATATTTCCCAACAAAATATGAGTTTACAGACAATGAATATAACGGCGTATTTTTTCCCAATAAGGATGGAAAAGCAAAAAATGCAATTTCAAGGTTAAGAGATGAATTGGGGCTAGTAAAAAAAAATGCGAGAGAAGTCGCTGATAAAATTGTACCATTCAATTTTGATCTTTTTGAAAAAAAATTGTATTCCAAAAAAGGGAAAGAGTCTGACGTCTTTTATCAATATGACTTATATATTGAAAAACTAAAACAAGAAGATGCTATTAAGACTGCTAGCAATTATGAGTGCAGTAAAAATGCTTTTATCAAATTTCAGGAATACAAGAAAATTAGCGAACCTCACTTGCTAGATTATCGAACTGTTAATGTTCAATTTTTAAACGAATTTGAAAAATATTATTTAGATGTTAAGTTCGGTTCAATTTCTACTGTTGGTTCATATACTCGACCTTTAAGAGCCATTTTTAACATTGCATTAGAAAGCCACGTAATTACGGAGAGTATTTACCCTTTTGGAAAAGGCAAATATATTATTCCTTCAAGTTCAAAAGTTAAAAAAGCTATTACCAAAGAGCAACTAAACATTCTATATTATGCTACTCCGCTTACGAAGCAGCAGGAAATTGCAAAAGATTATTGGTTTTTTTCGTATATGTGCAACGGCATGAATGGAAAGGATATATGCCTTTTACGAAACGAAAACATTACTAACGGGATACTTAGATTTAACCGTGCTAAAACTATTAGGAGCAAAAGGACACAGATTCGATCTATTGCAATTAATTTAACGGAGGAAGCAAAGGAAATAATACAGAAGTATTCAGTGCAATCAACTGCAGCAAGGGATTATATTTTTGGAAAAATTTCCGATAATATGACCGCAGAGCAGAAAAGAAGTGCAATTGATGCCTTCAATAAATTTATTAGCCAACACATGAAAAAATTTGCCGCATCAGTTGGAGTTGATTCCGATATTTCAGCTTTATGGGCAAGGCACTCTTTTGCAACTACAATAATTAGAGCGAGAGGTTCTATGGCAGAGGCTATGCAATGTCTTGGACATTCCTCTATTAAAGTTACTGAAGGATATTACGCAGGATTCACTTCAGAGACTATGAATGACATTTCAAAGATTACAATGGACTTTAAAGAAAAAATTAAATGACAAATTCAAAAACACAAGATTTTGAAAAAATTTTTTTCACTATAGTTGAAAATTCTTTTCTTGACTTTGAAAAAAAAGAGTTTTTTTCGGCACTTAAAACCTTAAATGTTTCAAATAACGAGTTAATAATATTTATTCTTGATATTTATAAAAATCAAACATTTCAAACAAATAATGGAATAGAAATAATACTAAAAGACCTTCCGGAATTTACTTTGCTAAAAAAAATAACTTCACTATGCGAGACTGGTGAAATGAAGTACCTAGGAGCTGCCGGTAAACTTTCAGGATACTTAAATGCTGTTCTTTTGATATATATGCAAGAGTTACAACAAATAAATGGAGATCTATATGAATCCTCTAAAAAGACTCTTAATAACAACAAAGAATTACTCCGGGAAAGGTTTGATTATGATGAAACTAAAAAAAACAACATAATATTTATCAATGAAGAATTTAAGGGTCAACATTCATTTACATTTAAAAAAGCATATAAGACTGAAATATTTATTAAAATTTTAAATAAATTAAAACAAAACAAATTTGTTGACAGTGAAACTTCACTTGAAAGATTCCGAAGAATCTTCTCAGGAACTGAAATACCAAATAAGGAAAAAGTTAATTGGAAGAAAACAAAATTTGATTTACTACTTTTTTTAAAACATATACAAACTGAATTTAGTGTAACAGAAAACATTTACTACACTACTCTTAGATGTTTTACTATAAAAGGGAAAGAGATTCTTAAAACAAATAAAATCTCGAAGGCATCAGGTAAAAAGACAAATGAAAAAACAATTATAGATATCATTTCTATTTTTAAAAATACGACCGTAAATTAGATTTTAAAATTATTTTTTTGATTAAAATACTGTATATCAATATTTTAATTTTTCGTAAATACGACCAAGTACGAAAAGAAAATATCTACTATCGATAGCACTATAATTTTATGCCAATAAAACATAGAATTATGGACTCATCACCACCCCTTTACACACTTACCGTAAATGAATTTTCTGAACTTATTAGGAACCAATTTAAGTCAATACAAATTCCTAACAACAAAAACGATACTGTCTACGAAATAGACAACGTCGATATTAATTGGGTTTCAGAAAATCTCAAAATCCCAATTGCAACTATTCGCACCAAAGTGAGTAGAATGGAAATGCCTTGTAAAAAAAGAGGTAAGCCAATGGGGTTTAGTAAAAAACAAATCCTAGAATGGAATGAGAATGGGAGACCAAAAGTCACTCAAGAAATTGACTTTGCCCAAAGCAGAAAAAAACAAAAAAAATAACAATAAGCAATGAAAGACACTGATCGTTTGTTGAATGAGATTCAACAAATCAAACGTGCTATTGTCGCCATTGAAAATTCAGGTATTGTCATTGGTGGATGGATCTCCAAAGAGAGTGCTATACGCTTCTTTGGTTACTGCGAAAATCAACTTAGACACATCGAGAAGAACTACGACGTAGAAGTGTCTAAGATTGGGCGCAGAAAGTTTTATTCGGTTGAATCAATAATAAAAGTAATCAAGCAAAATCAAATTTTATGAGTAAACACAGATTATGGTACTACAGACTTATTTCGAGGGAGTCCAATTATAGCGATAATTCAGGACAAACTCCAATTGAACCAAAGTATAAAATGTCTTTTGTTAACGAAGATACTGGGGAGGTATTTGAAACAAATGACTTGATAATAAAAAAAGGGAAGAGAAAACGAAATTTTAACTCGTTTCATTCCTGCTATATTAAAGCATATCAAAAAAAAGAAATTTCGATTTTAACCATGGTTGTAGAAAGATCAGCGTATTATAACATTTCAAAGTTCATCAACACGATTACCAGAAAACTAACAAGAAAAGGTATCAAGAAATTAGGATATGTTTGGACTAAGGATATTGGCGATGAACGCTTTGAAAAACATTTCCATGTATTGTTGGCAACTAGTAGAATTGAAAACGCAGACTTTAAAGAATTATTCACTAAAAAGAAAGAATCTTATAGTGTACAGTTTATGCAGACTAAAAGAGGAATGTTTAATTATCTAAATAAAAAAGAACTTTATACCGAAGGTAAGAGCAGAGCCTACGGTAAATCAAAAACATTTAACTTTTAGCGTATTGAAACATATAAAGCTA
Organism: Flavobacterium sp. BFFFF2; assembly: GCA_002256385.1. GTDB lineage: Bacteria > Bacteroidota > Bacteroidia > Flavobacteriales > Flavobacteriaceae > Flavobacterium. The sequence goes on along the minus strand of NKJD01000017.1, from coordinate 13,097 downwards.
TTTTAATATGTTTTAATGTGAATTGTAGCAAATAAAAATGTTTTTAAATGTAACAATATGCCTCAACAAGGCACTTTAAAGTGTTTGATACTAAAGGATCTCTATCGGGCCCATACATTTACATAAAATCTATTGAGATATGATTAGAAATGACCTATTAACAAATGAAGAGTTTTTTGCGAAACGCATTAATCAAAAATTCGCTTGCTCTGCCAATCGAATAAAATTCCATAATGACCGTGCTACAAAATTCAGACATAGTTTTTCTCAATTCAGCAAGCCAGTTCAAGAAAACTTAAAGATTTTAAATGAACTTATGGCAAATAGTTTTGATGAAAAATTCCATAAACAGTTTTTGATTGGTAAAGGTTATAGCTTGGGGTTTTTTACTCATGTACATGAAAAGGATAGTATAACATATTTTGCTTTATCAAATTACATAATAGTTCCAACTAAAGATGATTATGTGAGAATCATTAAACAAAAAAAATGGTAGATATATCGAAACTTCAACTTCATCCTATTCCAGATAGCATTCTTGAATTACAGGAGCAAATCTCAACACTTCAACAGCATAATAAAAGTATTAAAAATGTGATATTGGTTGTTGGAGTGGTGATCACAATATATTTATTAAGCAAAGCATATACTAAAGGAAATGAAGCAGATACTAAAAAAGGAATTGCTAGATAAAGGTAAACAAAACAAAACTGTAAAAACACTTTATATCGTTGCCATTGGTGTAGCTTCATTATTTGTTGTTGGAAAGATATTTCATGTCATGGCTGGCACAGTTAGAAGTTATAACAATTTAAAGTTGGCGATGAATGGAAAATAATCAACAGATTAATAGATTAACCAAAGTGCTATAATATTGCCGTGTATCTGCTTTAATGAACAGATAAATAAGGTAAAATAAATTGGCATTCTACTTCCGTAGTTCTACCGGTAAGGAAACTAACCAAAACCAAAAGATTAGACTTTTACAATTTGCTTCTAATGTGGCATACAAATTTGACTTTAATGAGGAAGTATAGAGAAGCCAACTGCCCTGCCCTTAATTTCAAAAAATTTAAATGCTACCCTAAAAAGACAATAATAGAGTACACCCAAAATTGTGAATGGCAAATGATGCTACAAAGAACCTTTTTAACCTCAAAAACTATCAAATTCAAACAAAATTAGGGTATTAGCATGCCCAAGCTAAAAATAGGACAAAATGAATATACTTTATACAAGAATTTCAACTATTGACCAGAAAAATAACCGACAAGTGCAAAATGCTACTAATTTTGATTTTGTCGTAGAGGACAAATGTTCTGGAGCAACTCCTTTTTTTGAAAGAGATGGTGGTAAAAGAATTGAGAAGATGGTTATCAAAAATCAAGTTACCAAAATCTCCGTACATCAGATTGACCGATTGGGAAGAAATCTTTTGGATATTCTAAACACAATTGCCTATTTCAATAAAAAAGGCATTTGCATTCATTTTATTCAACAGGGAATTAAAACACTTAATGATGATGGAACTGAAAATCCGATTTCAAAAATGATTATCTCTGTTCTTGGTGTAGTAAGTGAGATGGAACGGAATCTTATTAGAGAGCGACAAGCTGAAGGGGTAGCAATAGCCAAAGCAAAGGGGGTTTATAAAGGGCGAGTTACAGGAACAAGAGAATCTAATTTAGATTTCCTAAATAAACCAAAAGTAAAACTTGCTATTGAATATCTTAACAGGGGAATGAAAAGTGTGGAAGTGCAAAAATTGGTTAAGCTACATCCCAATACGATAACTAAAATTAAGAAATTAAATCAGTTATTAAGCAATGAAAAGTAAATTCAAGTTAGGGCAAGTAGTCTGTGACAGATCTAGTTTAAAAAAACCTGCCAACCAACGTAACTATTATGTAGTTATTCAAGAAGAGACGGATGAAAGACATTTGGTGATACAAGCCATAAATTCAAATTCTTTGCACGCTTCGGGTACATCAATAAATCCATCGCATCCAGAAGTAGATTTGGCAGTTACTGAACTAAAAGCCTCCTATTTACTTTATCAGGAAATTACTATTTTAGAATCCGTATTTAAAGAACTTATAATTTCTGATGCAATAGGGTATGTCGGAAATGATAGGTTTGTTACGTTTACAACTGTTAATGATGATTTGGTAGGGAATATTTATTACGAAATAAAAGGCCAAAATAAAACAACTCTTTCCGGTTATTTATATTGTGAATTTTACCGCAAAGAAAAATTTATTAAGCCACCCTTCCAAAATTAGCATACCTCGTTTTAAAGTAATCAAATAATATCTCTGTCTTTACAACTCTATCTCCATCGCTAAATGTAGGGAAAGGTAATTTTGTATATAGGAGGTCATTAATCGCTTTTTTTACAGCCGATGCCGTTTGTGTTTTCTCTGACCAATATTCTACTTTAAACTCGTTATTTTTTAGATGTTCCAACAACTTTCTTGCAGTATCTTTTACTTCAACTTTTTCCTTGTCTGAGATTTTTTTATCTCGATTTAGCATATCAAAAACCGTTAATTCGTCTTCGTCTAACAACTCTCGTTCTGCTCGTTTCTCTTCTTCAGACAAATCTCCTAACAACAATATTAAGGCATCGAACAACTCTTTTACAGTAGCGTATTCTTTACCATTATTGTAGTTTTCAATAATTTCTTGATAACGTTCGTAAAAGTCAATTCTCATCGGATTTTGGTCAAGTAAGCGGTTCATTTTCTTGGCTACTCTGTCTTTTAATGATTGAACGGCAATATTTTTGTTTCCTTCAATTTTCAAAAACTCCTCTTCAATTTTCTTAAAATCTAAACCACTTAAATCTATTTTTTGTCCATATCCCTCAGCCTGTTCCATTACCATATTTAAACTCTCTATGGATTGGTTTACAACATTCTGAACTCGAGAAACTATGTGGGTAACATCGGCTTCGTCAATCTTATCATTCATTAACGAATACAAGGCGTTTATAGCATCTCTTTTGTCTTTGAAATCATATATTGAATTATCAGGCATTAAAGCCTTGTATTTCTTGAACACCTCTCTTGCTAAAATGCCAAATTTATTTCGGGTTTCGTCATTTTTGCAAAGTGCATTATATCCTTCTTCGATAAATTTAATTCGATATAAATTATCTTCTGCATTAATTATTTTAGTTAGTTGAAATTTACAATCATCTTCTAAAAATAATTCCGTTGCTTGTATGGTTTCTTCTAAATCAGCAATTAGTTCTTCTAATGGTCGAACAGGAACATCTTCTGTTCCGCTTGGTGTTCCTTTGCTTCCACTATCGCCATAAATGGCTAATGCTTCTAATAATGCCTTGTAGGTTTCTATATAGTCAACAATAAGACCGTTGTTTTTATCTTCGTGAACTCTGTTTGCTCTTGCAATGGTCTGCATCAAAGTATGCGACTTCATTGGCTTATCTAAATACAAAGTCGATAAACTCTTAACATCAAACCCTGTAATCCACATCGCGCACACAATAGCAATTCGGAATGGGTGGTTTTCAGCCTTGAAATCTTCCTCAAGATTACGAGTGTTCATTTTCAAACGATGTGGTTCTATATCCAATCCCCACGCTTCAAATTTGTCTATCTCGTTCTGTTCGTGACTAACTACTACACTAATTTCGGTTTCTTTTGCCCAATCCCATTCTCGCTGTTGCGAAAGTTGTTCTTGTAAATCGGTTACTTTTTCAATTTCCTTTTTACGGGTTTCCAAGTAGATTACCCATTCTTCAGAAATCAAATCATACATTTTAATTGCCGTTACTTTATCCATAGCAACAAACATCGCTTTGCCTTTATAGCCTCTTCCGTTAAAATGCGTAACTACATCTTTAGCAATGGCACGAAGTCGTTTTTCTGCTGTAAGAATTGGATATTCACGTGCAAACAGTTTCTTGAGTTTGGCTTGTTGGTCATCGTCCAAATCTTCCTGCTCAATGGCTTCTCTTATTTGCTCATTGATAATTGGATTGTCTAATCGCAACTTCTCGCCTCTGTTTTCATAGTACAAAGGCACGGTTGCGCCATCTTCAATAGAACGTTTGAAGTCATATTTGGAAACATATTCCCCAAATATTCTTCGTGTCAATTCATCATCCTTGAAAAGCGGTGTTCCTGTAAAACCTATAAACGAGGCATTGGGTAACGCCTTGCGCAAGTTCATTGCCAGCGAACCACCTTGTGTTCTGTGCGCTTCGTCACTAATAACAATAATATTATCCCTTTCGGTAATAACCTCATCAAAGTTAAATTTATGAATTAACGAAAAAATATAGCGTTGGTCAGTTTTCAAAAGTGCTTTTAGATTCTCTCCACTTGTTGCTTGAACATTCACATCTTGAACTGCTCCAACTCCTGTAAAGGTTTTGTATATCTGTGAATCTAATTCGTTTCTATCTGTAACTAATAAAAAGGTATAACCACCTCCTAAAGCACGTAAAATCTTTTGGCAAAGAAAAACCATAGAGTAACTCTTACCGCTTCCTTGCGTATGCCAAAACACTCCTAATTTCTGCGCATCTTCTTTAGAAATATGTCCATTTTTGGCTTGTTCTTGAACGGAAACAAAATGTTCTACCGCCTTGTTTACGCCAATGAACTGATGGTTTCTTGCAATCAATTTTACAATAGAACCAATAGAATTATCAAACAATACAAAGTTCTCGAACAAATCCATCATTCGGTTTTTCTCGCAAACACCTTTTAGAATTCCATCTAAACTGATAATTCCTTCTTGCTCTTCGGTGATACGTTTCCAATCGTGGAAATGCTCATACTTAGAAGTGATTGCGCCAATCTTACTTTCAAAGCCATTACTTAAAATAATAAAAGCGTTGGTATGAAATAGTTTAGGAATTACTCCTTTGTAATCTTTTAAATTGGTTTCAAAAGCCACTTTAATTTTGCGGTGGTGTGCCTTGAGTTCAATAAACAATAAAGGAATACCATTGACAAAACCAACTATATCTGGACGCTTTCTGCGCTTCGATTTGCCTTCAACCCATAATTGTTGTACGGCAAGAAAGTTGTTGTTTTCTATGGTGTCAAAATCAAAAACCTTAATTTTTTTGTTACGGACAATCTCTCCTTTTTCGTTTTTGTAGGTAACAGGAATACCTTCTTTTAAGAAGTTGTGTTTCTCAAAGTTTAAATCGGACAAACTTTTAGTAGCATCGTCACTATTTATAATTTCATAAGCCAATTCATAAGCGGAAACAGGTAGATTCGGATTCAGTTTTTGAATTGCCTCCAAGAACCTGTTTTTTAGTAATACATCTGCTTCACTATGTCTTCCAATCGTGCCATTTTCACCAAAGGTTTCCCCTTGATAGACGTTGGCAATTTCCCAATGCAATTGATTTTTGAAAATATCAATACAGGTTTGTTCTATGAGTTGGTCTTCTGAATAGTTGTTTCCCATCATGTTATAAATTCTTTAATTCGTTTTCTATAAACAAAATCAATTTTTCTTTATCAGGTAATTGTAATTCGTACTGACTTACAAATAAATCTTTATCGGAATCTGCTACGGCATATTCTACCAATGCTTTGTTATGGTCGGTAACCAAAAGAATTCCCATTGGTGGATTATCTGATGCTAACGATATTTCCTTTTTATAGTAGTTAATGTATGTTTTCAATTGTCCTATATGTTCGTGATTTGCCTTTTCTGTTTTTAATTCTACTAAAATATGGCATTTCAATATGCGATGGTAAAATACTAAATCTATAAAATAGTATTCGTCGCCAATTAGAATTCTTTTTTGTCTTGCTTCAAAACAAAACCCATTACCTAATTCTATCATAAATTGTTGAAGATGTGTAATAAGAGCTTCTTCTAAGTCGGTTTCTTCAACTATATGGGTGTTTTTTAGATTTAGAAATTCAAAAAAATAATGAGATTTTACAATGTCTTCGTTCTTTTGTGGAATTATTTTTCTTTGAAGTTCTTTAAAACCAATCGTTTTGTCTTTTGTAAGCCCCAAACGTTCAAATGTTAGTGTGTTTATTTGTCTTTGCAATTCTTTTACTGATGGTGTTGTTTTTAGAATCAATAGTTCATAGAACTTCCGTTTTGTGAGGTCATCTATTTTTATTAATTCTACAAAATGGCTGTATGATGTTGATACTAGAAGCGTTTCTAAATAGGCTTTGTTTTCTCATATTTCCAATTCGCCAGTCAGCATTTTACTTAATACAATTGATTCTTTTTCATCGTTTTGTTTCAATTGTGATTTTTGGGACAGCATCCCAAGAATTGAAGAGGAAACGATTGATTTGAATTCTTGGGTCACTGTCCCAAGAATTTGAGGGTAAATGGAATAAAATTGTCGGCATCGAGATAATTCTGGAGCAGTCAGCCCTTTTTCATCAATGGTAACCGCTAATTTTTGCAACAATTGGCTTCCATAAATGGCTCTATCTTCTCCGTTTTGTTCAAATTCGACTATATAAAATCCCACAATCCAATTGCGAAGTGTTAGGTTTATGTTTACTGCCTTAATCGCATTTTGGCGAAAATGGCTTGTAGTGTGCTGTATTTCGGAAACTAATTTGTCAAAATTCATTTTTCTGTTTTTAGCTATGTTAATCCCACAAATATCGGGGCATTTCACTTTTTATCTCATTTGTTTTTTGAACAATGGCTTTTTCTATGCGTTCCTTTGAATTTTGTTGGTCTTCCAACGTCATTGTATTGTTAGTTCGCATAACTATCTCGGTGGCTAATTCTTTGGCACGTTTTTCTATCATTTGTTCTAACGATTCGTGTTTAGAAACAAAACCATACACCAACTGCATATCCATAGCATTAGCAACTTCTCGCAACGAATTAATAGAAATTGTACCATTCACTTCTCGTTCTTCTATTTGCTTGATATTTTGAGCCGAGAAACTCATTCTATTTCCCAGCTGTCGCAATGACATTTTCAAAGCAGTACGCATCGTATTTACCCAACCTTTAGGTGGAATAACAACCGTTTTTAAAGGCTGAAACAAAACCAATTTTTTGTCGGTTTGGTCTAATACTAATTGTTGTTTTGTGCTTTTCATCAATCTTTAGCTTTAAAATAATAGTGCAAATTTAAAGCTATAACTTGAATAATACAAATTTATTTTAAATCTATAGCTTTAAAAATAAAAATATTTATCAGCTTATACCCTTAAAATAATTATTTTTTATCAGCTTATACCCTGAAAATTTACACCTCTATCGTTCTATTCATCAATCGTGGCAAGAGTATATCTCGTGCTTCTTTGAGTTTTTGGTTTTGTATTTCAATAATCTCAATTTGTTTGAATATAGAATCGGCAAAATCAAAATAGAGTTTAACAACATCTGATTTTGGTTTCATAATGGTCATAGTGTTAAATACTCCTTTTGAAATTTCTTTGAAAGTTGTTCCTGTTGCTTTTCCTATGATTTCATTTTTTCTACCAATTAAATTTTGAAGTATATAATACCTATAAAAAATTTCATTTGGAATTATATTTATAAATCCTTGATTTGTTGAGCATTCCTTATTAATCATACCAAACAAACCTATTGTTGCTCGACTTGACATTAAAATCGTCATTGGAGGCAAGAGTTTTGCTGAAGATTTAGCTAATCCCTCACGTGTGATTTTTTTTGAACTGTCGAGTAGCATTAACGATGAATTCTTTCCTAAATCAGTTGGTGAAAACCAAATAACTTCGCCATCCCAATAATTTGGAATTTTTGTTGATGGAGTACCTCCTCCACTTATATTCATTAATTCAATCATTTTCTTCATCTCCCACCCTACAGGCAACCCACTTTCCGCATCAAACGCCGTATGTTCATAATTTGGGAAACGGAAATTTACAAACCATTCTTTGTAAATATTTTGTGCTGTTTCTTCTAATAACTTAATGCGTTTAAGGTTGTTTTCTATTAAATCATCGTAATTTGAAAGTATGGAAGCAATGCGTTTTTGTGTTTCAAGTGATTTTGGGTAAATAACAGGAAGTTGTTTTATCATAGAAAGACTTAAAAAACTTTGTGCTACACCACTTTTAATTTGATGAACTGCATTTTGAAAGTCATCTGATTTTATCCAATAATATAAAAATTGGGGTTCAATTTTTGAAACGTTAGGTCTTAATATAGAAACACTACTTGATAACCCAAAATCATCTTCATCTTTTACAAGGTGTGGTGCTCCAATTGAGCCAATAATACTTAATAAAATATCATCTTTTATGGGTTTTGTTATAGCATTTGAGTTGCTTCGGAAATGTTTTTTAAAATCTTCTTCTGAAATATAATCTACTTTACTCAAATCTATTCCTTCAATTTTGAAATTTTTAGAAGTATAATATGGAATACCATTTAGAGTTCTTTTTATACTTGCGTGTGCTCCGTCACCAACATTGCATACATCACCTATTTTTTCAATATCCAAACTCATAACCCTAATTCATTAAGGTTATTTTCAATTTCTTCAACGCTTGGCAAACTGCCTTTGAGGTTGTCGGGCAAAATACGGGTCAATTCGTATTCTGAGATGCCAATGGGTTTTGTCATTCCACGTAAGGTGTATTCGGCAAAAACTTTGTCTTTTCCTTGACACAGTATCAAGCCTACGGTGGGTTGGTCGGTTTCGTGTTTCAATAGTTCATCTACCGCAGAGCAATAAAAGTTCATTTTCCCTGCATATTCAGGCAAGAAATCTCCTTTTTTCAGGTCTATTACTATAAAGCAACGGGTTTTTAGGTGGTAAAAAAGCAAATCGAGGTAAACGTCTTTGTCGCTTATTTCTAAACGGTATTGTCTGCCCACAAAGGCAAATCCTGCTCCGAGTTCTACCAAAAATTTCTCTACGTTTTTAGTGAGGGCTACTTCCAATTCTCGTTCTGAAAATTCAGTTGCCAAAGTGGTAAAATCAAAAATATACGGGTCTTTGAACACGCTTTTCGCCCATTGCGAGTGAATATCAGGCAAGGTAGCATCAAAATTATGCACTAATGTTCCTTGTCGTTCGTGCACGTTGCTTTTTATTTGAGCAATCAAGGTATCTCTGCTCCATCCTTGTTCCACCACTTGTTGCATATACCAATATCGAGTGGGCAGGTCTTTTATTTTTTGCATCAAAATAATATGATGCGACCAACTTACTTTGCTAAATAGCTGTTCATCAATGTTTTCTAATTCCGACACTGGCAGTGGCGAAATTGAGTTTTCGTCTGTTTCTAATTTTGCCACAGGTAGTGGCAAAATTGTATTTATATCCTTTTCTAATTTTGCAACGGGCAGTTGCGAAATTGAAGTTTCATCATTTTTTAATTTGGAAACGGGCAGTTTCCAAATTGTAAGTGATTGATATTCTTGATAAAACTTGAGCATATAATTGATATTCCTTTCCGAAAATCCTTTTACCTCGCTCAATTCGTTTTTTAAGTCAATCGCCAAACGAGGAATCACACCTTTTCCCCAACCTTCTAGTTGTTGGCGTTCGTGTATCATTTTGCCAATATCCCAATAGGTTGCCAAAAGTTCTGTATTAACTGCTAAATAGGCTTTTATTTGCCCTTGTCGCACACGGTTTTTAATACCAACTAATAAGTCAGAATAGATGTTTAATTCGTTACTCATAGCCCTAATTCGGTTAAATTCAATTGTATTTGTTCGGCAAGTGTAATGGCTTCTTCATTCAAACTTTGAAGTTCTACTTTTATTTCCCCCATTCGTTCTTCGTAATCAAAATCTTCATCAATTTGAGGTGCAACGCCTACATAGCGTCCTGCGGTTAGGCTGAAATCATTAGTAGCAATTTCTTCTTTTGTAACTACTTTACATAAACCTGCAATGTCTTCATATTCGCTTTTTGGGAAACGGCTTATTAACCAATTGGCTTCTTTGTTGAAGTATAATATTATATCAATGGTTTTAGCGTATTTTTCATAATCCAATTCCATTTTTTTCAATTTATCCAACACGTCCGTTTTCCACTCTTTTTGTTTGCGCAAATCTGCATCTTTTCCTGCCTCTTTAATGAAAGTGTTTATTGACTTTAAAAGATTATTAAAACCTTTTTTAGCCATTTTTAGTTGGTCGACAATATCTTTAGAAAGAACTTCAATGTTTTTGTCTTTAGAATAAATCAATTGGTATTCTGAGTATATTTCGACCAACTCTTTTGTCCAAAGGGCATCGTCTAAATCAATGGTGCTTAACCAAAGATTACCAACTTCTTTTGATACTATTTTTTCAACGGAAACTCTTAACTGTTTGTAAAAAACATCGCAAAGACTAGACGCTTTTTTGTTGACAATTAGTATGTTTTCGTTTATGGTATTATAGTAATGCAAAACCGTTTTGTCAAACACTTCTCGTTTGCCTCTATACAAGCCTACAATGGCTTGAATGTTGGCTAACTGCTCGGGCGTGAAATCGTGTAAATTAGAAGATACTTTTCGATAAACGTCTCTAAGGTCAAGCATCAAGGTTTGATTGGCTCTGTGAGCGTCTTTTTCTTTTTCTCTATCAAAGAACCAAAGCGTACAAGGTAATGAACGTGTATAGAAGAATTTAGTTCCAATAGAAACCATAACATCTACCGCTCCTGTTTCCACTAATTTTTGGCGAATGTCTTTTTCTGAATGTCCTGCATCCGAAGCCGAAGAAGCCATAACAAAACCTGCTCTTCCTGTTTCGTTCAGCAAGGAATAAAAATATTGAATCCAAAGATAGTTACCGTTATCGTTTTTGGGTAAGCCAAAAGACAAACGTGGGTCTTTCTTCACGCTGTCTTTGCTTTTATCTACACCATCCACATTAAAAGGTGGATTAGCCATTATAAAATCACATTTTCCTACCAAGTCGTGTTTGTCTTCATAAAAGGTATTTCCTTGCAAGATGCTTCCTTCCAATCCGTGAATTGCCATATTCATTTTGGCTAATCGGGTGTTGGTATCGGCTTTCTCTTGTCCGTAGAACGTCACTTTATTGGATGGGTCAACACCTTCTTCCTCTTCAATAAAATGAGCCGTTTGTACAAACATCCCTGCTGAACCTACGGCAATATCGGCAACAATTCCGTGATTGGGTTGAATGATTTTTACAATCGTGTTTACCAATGAGGGCGGAGTAAAAAATTCGCCTCCTTCTTGAGCGCCTATCATTGCGAACTTGTTCAAGAAAAACTCATAGATTCTTCCGAAAACATCGCCTGAAACATCATTTAAAGATTCATCATTAAAAACACGAATAAGGCGTTGTAAGAGGTCTTTATCAAAAAGGTTGTATTCTTTAGGTAAAACACCTAAAAGGTTGTCATATTCGCTCTCAATATTTCGCATTGCTTCATTGATATATTCGCCTAAATCGGCACTATCAGGAAGGTTGGCTATGGTAGTCCATTGTGCCGTTTCATTTAAGAAAATGGCTTTGGCAGTTAGGAAGTCATTTTTTTCAATTGGTCGCACACCACGTGTAGGATGTACAGGCAGTGACTTCTCGATTTGTTGTTTGGCTATAATAAATCGGTTGTAAGCTTGGCGAAGAAAGATAAGCCCCAATACAGGGAAACTATATTCTGATGCGGTAAGTTTACTATTGGCTCGTAAATCGTCTGCGGTTTTCCAAAGACGGGCTTCTAATTGCTTGAGTTGTTCGGCTGTCATATTAATTTCTTGGTAAAAGCAAAAATAGGTAATTTCAAGTGAAAATTTTTGTAAGAAAATATATTTATAATAATTAAAATTATATAGAATAATTATTAATTTTAATATTTGGTCTTTTTTACTAAAAAAACAACTTCTTAAACCCTTTTTACTATGGAAAAATCAATATTATTACACTGTATCACGCCTGACGAACTAAAACAAATAATCAAAGAAGTTATTAAGGAAGAACTTTTAGAAGTCAGAAAAAAACTTCAAGAAAAAGATTCCGAAATTTTATTGTCAAGACAAGAAACTATTGATTTTTTAAAAATTGATAGTAGCACCCTTTGGAGTTGGACAAACAAAGGTAAAATAGACTGTTACGGAATAGGTAATAGACGATATTACAAGAAAGCAGATGTACTAAATAGTTTGGTTCTTTTAAAAGTAAAAAGGGCTTAAAAAACCCTTTCTAAATAAAATCTCCAATTTAATTAACTCATAAATTGATGTTTTGAAATCTTAATACATTCTCTTTTTTCTACTTTAGTCTATTAGAAAAATCAGAACTATGAGATTAAAAACATAAATATTGCGGGGATATTGCGGGGATAATCAGCAAATACAAAACAATAACTAATTGATAATCAATTGTTAGATTTTCTAAGTGGCGGAGAAAGAGGAAATGCTAATGTTGTTGGAACCAAAAAAACCCTCCAGTGTTTGGAGGGTTTTTTGTTTGGTACTACAGAAATTATTATCGTTTCACTACACGCACAATTTGGGTGTTTTCGTCTTGCGTAACGGCAACGTTGTAGACACCCGAGGCGTAATTAATTCCAATATTTAAATCTTGTAAGGTATTCCATTGGGTGCTTATGGTTTCCACCAAACGACCTATCATGTCAAACACTTGTGCTTGAATAGGGCTTTTGCTCGATCCTTTTGGCATGAGCACAAAATCAGCCGTAAACGGATTTGGAATAGCCAAGACACTGAATGCTTGATCACTTTCTGTAACCAATCGGGCATTGGTTGCTGGCGAAGTAATGGCACATGCTGGGCCTTCGTTGCCCCAACCGCCACTAATTTGAACAGCCACCGTTACGTTGTAGGTTGTGTTTAATGTATAACCCACTACATTGCCCAATTGCATGCTGTTGGTGGTGTTTGTGGTGCTTAAGCTGGTTGTTCCGTTGGTAAGTGTAAATCGGTATGCCGTAGCCCCGATTACTTGTCCACAGTACAACACATTCCATTTGCTGGTTAAAGTGGTGCCGCAATGAACGGTATTTAAACGCGTAGTGGCAAAAGTAGCTGTAGGAGTCGTTATCTGACATACTGAGCCATAGTTTCCATAAGCGCCATTGTATTTTACCGCTACTCGAATACTATATGTGGTGTTGTAATTCACCCCACCAGGCAATTGGCTTA
>NKJD01000016.1 GCA_002256385.1 Flavobacterium sp. BFFFF2 | reverse complement strand
TTTGCAAAAAGTTGCGCTATTAATACACTTTGATCCACCTGAAATATTTTTCACAAAGGTCAAATGATTTGAAATCAAAGCAATAAATACAGTCCAATAGTTGTCGAAAGTTAATAACAAAAGTGAAAAAAAACGCCGTTTTTTAAAAACACCAATTGCATAACTCAATAAAATTGTTGATAACCTACTAGAAAACGAGAACCCACAAAAAATGAATAAATTAGGGACTGATTAGTTACATTGGTTTAAATTTTAAGGTGTCAAAATTAAATTTTGCTTAACATCGTATGTGAAAATATGCTATTTTTGCTGCGTAAAATAGGCGAGAGCCTTGGATGAAATTAACTTAATACTTTTTTATGGATGTAACATTACTTGGAAAGGGCAAGGCTGCTTTGCTGTGTCTTTTTATGGTGTGTTTTACGGGTTTACTACATGCCCAACAGCACACAATCAGTTCGTTTTCACCGTCAAATGCAAACACCGGAGAAGTTGTCACCATTACGGGTACCAATTTTTCGAGCATTACGGCGGTAAATTTTGGAGGAACAGCCGCGTCTTCCTTTACGGTAGTCAGTGCAACCAGAATTCGTGCCACGGTTGCTGCAGGTACTTCTGGTAGTGTAACAGTTGTTAAAACTGGATTTAGCAATGCCTCATCAGCAGGATTTGTCTTTTCTAGCTATCCAACCATTACGCGAATTATATCTGATTACAATGGGTATTGGGACACCAATACAACTACCAATAATTCGGTGTTGCCAGATAACAGCCATAATTTATTGGCTTTTACCTATGGTGGTAACACCTATTCAACTGGGGTAAACAACACCATATTAACCAACAGAGGTGTAACATACACCGCAGGTGTTTACAAAGCGCTTCCGGCATCATTAACAGGTACTACACCTAACAGCTCTGCTTCTTTTTTCTTAGCGGTTGGAGCTAAAAAAGATGGAAGTTTGGCCTCTGCCAACGTGACCAATGCCAGTATTCGCAACTTAACACCAGAATCTATATTGATTGATGGTTCTAATGGGTTAGACTTAGGTACTGGTTATACTAATTTGCTCGCGACAGCGATTTCTAATTACACCATTAAATCAATCGATCCTAACAAGATTACAGATAGCGAACCAGACATTGTAGTAACACAAATTGCGCAGCCCACGGGTTCCATCGACACGTTTCAATTTGTAAGAAGTGACGGTACTACCACTGTAGGGAATGCCATTTCAGTTACGCAAAACTCAGTGTCTAGATTAGGTACTTGGGCTTTAGATTTATTTAATTTTACTGGTAATGTATCCTATGCCAATGCGAAGCCAACTACAGTTGCTTCAAACGGCACCAATACGACCCGTGAGATTCGATTGGTGTCTTTTAAACTATCTGATTTTGGTATCAATGGCAGCAATTACGATCAAGTTGGCTTTTTGAAATTAACCCCCTCAGGTACTTCAGATGTTGCTTTTATTGCCTACAACGCCAATGCAATTAACATTCCACCAGTAGTTTCAATCAATACATCGGCTACGAGTTCCAACATTTGCTTGTCTGGTACGAGTCCTGCTTTTTTATCGGTTAATACTATTTCTGGCTCGGGCAATTCGTTGTCATATTCATGGGAGGTGTCAACCAATGGCGGTTCTTCATGGAGTGCGGTGACCAACGACAGCACCTATTCAGGGGCTACTACAGCCAATTTATCAATTACAGCGGGTACTAATGGTTACAAATACCGTGCAACGGTTTATGAAACAGCCACGCCAAGTATCAGTGCGGTGAGCCCTGAGTTTACCATTGTAGCTCAAACCAGTACTGCATTGGCAGGTACTTTAAATCCAGGAAACACCGACATTACGATGTGTTTAAATGATCCTGCACCTACAACAACTACTTTAACAGTTGCTCCAACGGGTGGAGTAAGTACTTATAGCTACCAATGGCAACAATCAACCACCAGTGCAACAACTGGGTTTTCAAATATTTCAGGTGCTAATGCAAGAACTTACGATTATCCGTATAGTGCTTTAGGTACGGTTTGGTATCGGGTAGTGATTACCAGCGGTTGTTTAAATACGGCTTCATCGGCGGTTGCCCGTAAGGTAATCACCTCGGGTGATGGTATTTTATCGGTGACCAACAACTCACGTTGTAACACGGGTGCGGTGACCCTATCGGCTACAAGTGTTTCGGGTACCAGCTCAAACATCAACTGGTATGCAGCTGAAACAGGCGGTTCTTCATTGGGTTCAGGTGCCACATTTGATACAGGTTCCATTTCATCGAGCACTACTTATTATGCAGGTGCCGTTACCACGAGCCCAGCATGTAGTTCGGTTCGTACGGCAGTGACGGCTACCATTGCCAGTAGTATTACTTTGAGTTCAACCAATTTTAGTGTGCCATCAACTACTACAGTTTGCCCTGGAAGTGCTTCAACGGTGTACGTGTCAACGACGGCCTTACCTGACGAAACTTATACGGTTACGTATTCGGTTTCAGGGGCAAATACGGTTAACAGTACAACAGCCAGTTTGACCTTGGTCAATGGGTTTGGTACTTTTAGCACCAGCGCTTTAAATACTGCGGGTTCAAACACCATTACCATCAGCAATGTTCAAAATGGAGCGGGTTGTAATTTTGCACCAAGTTCTGGCAATACCGCCAGCATCACCGTAAACGCTGCCTCAGTGGGCGGTTCTATTGCGGGAAGTGCTACTGTTTGTACAGGAACCAATAGCACCAATTTAACTTTAAGTGGCCACACGGGAAGTATTACCAAATGGCAATCATCAAGCAGCAGCGACTTCTCAACAGGTGTTTCTGATATATAAAATACAACCACAAGTTTAAGTGCTTCGAATTTAACAGCTACTACCTACTATCGTGCGGTGGTTTCCAGTGGTTCTTGTGACTCAGCCAATTCAAGCAGTGCTACAGTAACGGTTAATGCAACTTCTGTGGGCGGATCTGTTTCTGGTGGTGCCACCGTTTGTACAGGTACAAATAGTACTGATTTAACCCTAAACGGGAATACAGGAAACGTAACCAAATGGCAATCGTCAAGCAGCAGTGACTTCTCAACAGGGGTAACTGATATTTCAAATACAACGACTTCTTATACAGCTACGAACTTAACAGCTACTACTTACTACCGTGCGGTGGTGACCAGTGGGGTTTGTTCTTCGTCCAATTCAAGCAGTGCTACAGTTACAGTAAACAGTACTTCTGCACCAAGCGCTTCTTCATCACAAACATTGTGTCAAGGATCAACGGTGGCTGGTTTAACAGCTACTGGTAGCAACTTACAATGGTACAGCGCAGCGAGCGGTGGAAGCGCATTGTCTTCTTCGGCTACTTTAAGCGCAGGTACTTATTATGTATCACAAACACAGAATACTTGCCAGAGCACCCGTACTTCGGTATCGGTGAGCCTTGATGCTACCTCGGTAGCTGGAAGTATTGGTGGTGCTACTACTGTTTGTTCAGGTACCAACAGCACCGACTTAATATTAAGCGGTTCAACAGGTTCTATTCAATGGCAGTCATCTAGCAATAATGCTAGTTTTAATGATATCAGTGGAGCAGTATCAAACACTTACACTGTGTCAAATATTAGCTCCGTTACTTACTACCGTGCAGTGGTTACTAGTGGAGTTTGCTCATCAGCAACAAGCAGTTCGGTAAGCATGAATGTGAATTCACCTTCTGTGGCAGGCACAGCGACAGGTTCTACCACCGTGTGTGCAGGCAGCAATAGCAGCGATGTTACTGTTTCTGGCCATACAGGTACTATTCAATGGCAGATTTCAGCAAACAACAGCAGTTTCTCTGATATTTTCAGTGCTACTTCTACCACCTATTCAGCTACTGATTTGAGCGCTACACGTTACTATCGTGCGATGATCACCAGCGGGGTTTGTTCAAGTGCTACCACCAATGTGGTTACTGTTACTGTTCAATCAACTTCAAATGGAGGAACGCTTTCAGGTACAGCAACGGTTCCAGTGGGTACCAACAGCACTGGTTTGACTGTTTCTGGCTTTAATGGCAGCATCCAAAAATGGCAATCATCAACTACCAGTGATTTCTCTAGTAGTGTAACGGATATTGCCACTACAAGCACTACTTATACAGCTACCAATTTAAGCACCACTACTTACTACCGCGTGGTAGTAACCAATGGCGTTTGTTCTGCAGCTAACAGTAATATTGTGACCATCACGGTTGATCCAACCCTAGGAGGTACTTTAACTGGAGGGGCATCTTATTGTTCAACTGTCAATAGCACTACCTTAACTTTGAGCGGATACAGTGGTACCATTAGCAAATGGCAATCATCGCCAAGTAGTGACTTTAGCAGCAACACGGTTGATATTCCAAATACGGTTTCCACTTTACAAGTGACCAATGTAGGTTCAACCACTTACTACCGTGCAGTGATTACCAATGGCAGTTTTGCACCTAAGTATTCAACCACAGCCACTATTACTTATAACACCTCTACTTTAACCATTGGCAACATCAGTGGGTTACAAAGTTTGTGTGGTATCAACCAAACCACTTATGCAGTTGACACAGTGGTGGGTGCTACCAACTATGTATGGACGTTCCCTGCGGGTATTTCAGCAGCCACCAACACGGCTGGTAATTCAGTAGTAGTAAACGTAGATCCATTATTCCAAGAAGGAACCATTACCGTTAAAGCATACAATGCTTGTACTACTACGGCTACCAAAAGCATTGATGTGTTGAAAAAACCAATCATTTTAACCATCAGTGGTCCAACATCAACTTGTGGCATTACAACTGGAACTTATGCAGCGGTATTATCGCCAATTGATCAGAATGCGGTGTACACTTGGACGGTTCCAAACGGATTTACCATCACCTCAGGTACAGGTACTTCTAGCATCACAGTATCTATTGACAACAATATATTTACAGGTACGGGTTATGTAAATGCACAAGCAGTAAGTGCTTGTGGTACCAGTCCAATTAAGTATTTTACGGTAAGTGCCATTCAGGCGCCAACTACCATTATTGGTAACGAACAAGTTTGTGGATTAACCACGGCTAGCTACCGTACGCCTGCTGTTTCAGTAGCTTCTTCATACACTTGGACTGTTCCAACAGGGATGGCCATTACTTCTGGTCAGGGAACCAACCAAATCAGTGTATCGATTGACCAAAACGTATTTACCACCGGTGATGTTACTGTGGTAACTAACTATTCATGTGGTACCAGTACCCCACGAACTTTACTTGTGAACAAAGCGCAAAAACCGGGTAATATATCAGGTCCAACGGCTCTTTGTGGTATTTCTGAAATCACTTATGACACCAACGGAAATATTGTAAATTATTCGGGAGGTAATGTTACTTACTCGATTCAATCAGTTCCAGGAGCTACTAATTACACATGGAGTGTTCCAGCGGGAGCTACCATTGTAACAGGTCAGGGTACCAATTCAATTACGGTAACCTTTGATTATGCTATTTTTAGCAGTGGAACAATTATAGCGCGTTTTACCAATCAATGTGGTACAAGTTTACCAACTACCTTGGCTGTAAAACGATCTGGGGCATTCATTACTGGATATACCCAATTGTGTAACACGGTTTCTAATATCACCTATTCTATTCCAAACTCGGTTGGTTCAAGCTTTTCTTGGCATGTGCCAAGTTGGATGACCATCGTATCGGGTCAGGGCACGAACTTATTGACCGTTTCCGTAACAGGTAACATTTGTTCTGATACGGTTTCATTGGATTTTGTATCAAACTGTAATACCAACGAAACGGCTACTTTGGCAGTGGGTTGTACCTTGTCATCAAAATTAGTTTCAGGTTTCTGCGGCAGTGCTGTTTCTTCTGAGTTTACCCAGGTTTATGCCAATACCGTATCTGGCGCTTCTTCTTATACCTTCCGAGTAATCAAAGGAGCAAGCACGCAATACATCACCAATTCTACGCCTTATTTTACCATTAACCAAGTTACTGGTTGGGCTTATGGCGATGCATATACAGTTGATGTAGCACCTGTTATTGGTGGCGTAACTTACAACTATGGTTGCTCATGTAGTTTAACATTGAACACCCCTGCACCGAGTATTCAATCAACGCAGTGTGGTACTACCCTTGCAAGTATCGATACGCGTATTTATTGTTCAAACATTACCACTGCTTCAGCTTACCGCTTCAAAGTAATTAATGGTGGAACAACACGAACCATTGACACAAGCACCAATAACTTCCAGTTATCGCAATTGTCGGGAGGCGTTACGTATTCAACGGCTTATTCGGTGAGCGTTTCTGCTTTTTACAACGGAGGTTGGTCAGCTTATGGAACTGCTTGTACCATTTCTACACCTAATGTTCCAACCACCAAAATTAACGCCAGTTTATGTGGCACTACTTTGGCTTCGGTTTGGACTGCCTTATATGCAGGTCAATTGCCAGGGGTAACCATTGCAGGCTACCGTTATGAAGTAACTGATACCAACACAAGTACAATTTACACAGTTGATTCATCGACAAGTAGTTTCAACTTGATGCAGATTTCTGGCGGTGCGCGTTATGCCACTACCTATAGCATCCGAGTGGCTGTTAGCATCAGTGGTACTTGGCAAGTATATGGTACTTCATGTAATGTAACCACGCCTGATCCACTAACCAAAGTGGTTCCTTCACAATGTGGCACCACCTTGGGTAGCATGTGGACACCTGTTTTTGCCAATAGCATTACCGGAGCAACAGGTTATAGCTTTGAGGTAAGTAACGGCGGATCAATTCGTACCATCGTTCGCAACACCAACAGCTTCCAATTGCCATTGTTGTCTGGCGGTGCGGCATTGAACACCACTTACAGCATACGCGTTGCAGCCATTTACAACGGTACTTTACAACCTTATGGTGCTGCTTGTAACGTGTCAACAGGTTCGGCTCGTTTAAGCGAATCAGTATCGACAACAGTAGCTTTCAACGCACAGGTGTTCCCGAACCCATTCGAAAGCAACTTCGGATTGTCAATCGATACACAAAGCCAAGAGATCATCTCGGTTCAAGTGTTTGATATGATTGGCAAACAAGTAGATGCCCGTTCGGTTTCTGCACAAGAAATCGGCAGCGTGTCATTGGGTGAAAACTACCCATCTGGCGTATACCAAATCATCGTAACGCAAGGAGACAACACCAAAGTGCTCCGAGCCATTAAACGATAATAACTTAAAATCATATTCCAAAAAGGGCCATCTGTATTGATGGCCCTTTTTTTTTGGAACAAATGATTACAGTGGCAGTACAAATAGATTTTTAATGGGTAAAAAGTATGTCTCTTAAAAATAAATTATGTTTTTGCAAATGTTCCTAATTTGCAGCAATCAATCCAATTCATGCCAAACTTTTTTGTTACTTTGCAGACGCATTCTACGAACGGGAATAAATCAAAATATTTATCCTAGATGCCTATTATACAACGACATACGGAATTTATTCATGAGTTTAGTAAAACTAACGATAAAAGGCATTTCATACAGTCAGACACAAAATGGGGCTTATGCACTCATACTTAATGAAGTGGATGGGGAACGCAAATTACCGATTGTAATTGGTGCATTTGAGGCCCAATCTATTGCCATTGCTTTAGAAAAAGAAATAAAACCTCCTCGGCCTTTAACCCACGACTTATTTAAAAACTTTGCCGATCGTTTTGATATTGTGGTCAAACAAGTCATTATTCATAAACTGGTTGATGGCGTGTTTTTTTCTAGTATCATTTGCGAACGCGATAAAATTGAAGAAATCATCGATGCCAGAACGTCCGATGCCATCGCTTTGGCCTTGCGTTTTAATGCTCCTATTTTTACCTATAAAAACATCCTCGACAAAGCGGGTATTTATTTGAATCCTTCCAATACCGAATCAGAAGACGATGAGGCAGATTTGGAAAATGAAGACGAAGCAGTAGCCACTACCACCAATGATTCATCGAACTTATACAAAAAAATGAGTCAGGCAGAGTTGTATGAAGCATTGGAACAGGCGGTACAAGATGAAGATTACGAAAAAGCGGCAAATATTAGAGATGAGATTTCGAAGCGAGAATCTTGATTTTAGTCTAAAGTCAAAAGCCTAAAGTCAAAAGCCGTTATAGTTAAATATCTAATCATCCTATTGGTCATGATGAAATGTGAGATTTGGCAATGATAGATTTTAGAATTAAAAATTTAGTATTTCAACTATCTTTAAATCCTTCAATCTTTAAATTTTTCAATATAAAAATATACAAATGGAACAATACCATGATTTATTAAACCATGTATTGCAACAAGGTGTTCAAAAAGGAGACCGCACAGGTACGGGCACTAAAAGTGTTTTTGGGTATCAAATGCGGTTTAATTTGCAAGATGGTTTTCCGTTGGTTACCACCAAAAAAATACATTTCAAATCGGTTGTTCACGAATTACTTTGGTTTTTAAAAGGCGATACTAATATTGGCTATTTACAAGAAAATGGCGTTAAAATCTGGGATGAATGGGCCGATGAAAACGGCAATTTAGGACCCGTTTACGGGCATCAGTGGCGCAATTGGAACAGCGAAGGAATTGATCAAATCACCGATGTCATTCATGCGTTGCGCACCAACCCGAACAGCCGCCGTTTGGTTGTTTCTGCATGGAATCCGTCGGTAATGACCGACACTACTATCACTTTTTCAGAAAATGTAGCCCAAGGAAAAGCGGCCTTGCCCCCGTGTCATGCGCTTTTTCAGTTTTACGTAGCAGACGGCAAGTTGTCGTGTCAATTGTATCAACGCAGTGCCGATATCTTCTTGGGCGTTCCGTTTAACATTGCCTCTTATGCGCTTTTAACCCTGATGATTGCCCAGGTTTGTCAGTTACAACCCGGCGAATTTATTCATACTTTTGGCGATTCACATCTTTATTTAAACCACCTCGAACAAGTGGATTTGCAGCTATCAAGAGCGCCTAAATCTTTGCCAACGATTACTTTAAACCCGGCGATAAAAGATATTTTTGAATTTACTTTTAACGACATTCAATTGGATGGCTATGACCCGCATCCGCACATTAAAGGGGCAGTGTCCGTTTAATCATTATCAAACTTAAAGAAACCACACATGATGACTTTTGACAATTTGACCATTTCACACGAAGGTTTTGTAGCATTATTGACCATTAACAGGCCAAGCAAACTCAATGCCTTAAATAAAGCAACCATTGCAGAACTCAACGAAGCATTTAAACAACTCAATGAACAAGCCGATGTGCGTGTCATTTTGGTGACTGGAGCTGGCGATAAAGCCTTTGTAGCAGGTGCAGATATTGCTGAATTTGCTCATTTTTCGGTGAAAGAAGGCGAGCAATTGGCGGCTTTGGGCCAAGAAAAATTGTTCGATTTTGTGGAGAACCTCAATACGCCCGTCATTGCACTCATCAACGGATTTGCCTTGGGCGGCGGCCTCGAATTGGCACTTTCGTGTCATTTTAGAATTGCTTCCGACAACGCGCGCATGGGCTTGCCTGAAGTGTCGTTGGGCGTAATTCCGGGTTATGGGGGCACCCAACGGTTGCCAAAAATTATTGGTAAAGGACGCGCCATGGAGTTAATCATGACAGCAGGGATGATCGATGCCGTTACGGCCTTTAATTACGGTTTGGTTAATCATGTAGTGACTGCCGATGCGTTGATGGAAAAAGGCATGGAATTGGCTTCAAAAATCAGCAAAAATTCACCCATGGCCATTGCACGCGCCATTGAATCGGTTAATGATGCGTTTCAGCCAGGCGTCAATGGGTTTCAAACTGAGATCCGCAATTTTGGCAAATGCTTCGGCACTGCCGATTTCAAAGAAGGCACAACGGCCTTTTTGGACAAACGAAAAGCCGAATTTACAGGGCAATAATTCATTTTTATACATCAATGCACAAAGAGCCTTTTGGCTCTTTTTTTGTGTGAAATTTTGAGGCGTATTTATCGGCATCGATTGAGCAACACACACGTTTTTATAAAAAAAGTTATAAAATAACAGACACCCATTTTACCATTCATTTTTTACCGACATTCGCACAAACTATTTCAAATGGCTGCATATATCATCCAAACAGATTGTTTAAACTTTCAGTATTCCAAAGGCCGCAAGGTGTTAGATGCCATTTCCATCAATGTGCCCAAAGGGTCTATTTACGGTTTTTTGGGGCCAAATGGCGCTGGGAAATCAACCACCATGCGCTTGCTGACAGGCATCATTCCTGAGCAAGGCAATGCCATTTCCCTTTTTAATAAACCGCTGAAAGATCAATTGCCCCTGGTGTTTCACAAAATTGGTTCGTTGGTTGAATCGCCAGCGTTGTATTTGCACCTCAGTGGCCAAGATAACTTGCGGTATATTGCCAAACTTCGCAACATTTCAGAAGATAAAATTCTGGAAACCCTTGCCTTGGTTGACTTAACAAACGACCGCCACCGCAAAGCAAAACAGTATTCATTGGGCATGAAGCAACGCTTGGCCATTGCCATGGCATTGCTTAGTGAGCCCGAATTACTCATGTTGGACGAGCCGGTAAATGGCTTGGATCCAAATGGTATTATTGATATCAGAAAGTTGCTCATCAAACTCAATCAAGAAAGAGGCATCACCATTTTTATTTCGAGCCATTTGTTGAGTGAAATTGAAAAAATGTGCACCCACGTGGGCATCATCAGCAAAGGTACGCTCAGATTTGAGGGAACTTTTGAAGAACTTGCTCAAAAAAACAGCTATTGTAAAATGCAAATCACCGTTGACCAAGCAGCACATTGGGCACAAGTGCTGGAGCCCGACTACCCATCGGTACACTTATTGTCCGACAAACAATTGACCCTACACATCGCAAACAAATCATTGATTCCGGCTTTTATTCAAAAGCTGGTCAGTCAACACGCAGCCATTTACGAAGTGAAAATCCTGGACGGATTGGAAGAATGGTTTTTAACAATCACCGACGAAAACGCAGCAAATGGAAACTAGATTCACCAATTTTATTACGGCTTTTAAAGCAGAACAAATTAAAAAAAGAGGCACCGGTTTTTATTGGACGAGCGTGATTATGGGTGTCATTTCGCCTATTTTATATTTCATCGTTTGCCTCATTAGGAATTCAAACGAAATAAAATCGGGGATTCCATATAATTTATATTCAAAAGTTATTGAGGACACGGCAGCACCGTTCGCCAATTTCTTTTTTCCGCTATTCATCATTATTATGGTAAGTAGAATTACCCAAATTGACCATAAAAACGGCGGTTGGCAATTAATGGAAACGCAACCTGCCTATAAATTTTCGATTTATTTTTCCAAATTCTTGACCTTACTAGTGGCCAATCTGCTTTCGATTGCGTCTTTTTTGGTGGCCAGCTTGTTGTGCGCATGGCTGTTGACATATTGCATTACAATTCCAAAAAATGCACTACTTGAATTGCCGTTGTATCAAATTTTGAGCTTGTTGATTCGGTTTTTTTTAGCGGCATTGTTGGTAACAAGCTTGCAATATGTGATTTCGGTGCTCATGTCAAGTTTTATTTGGTCCATACTTATTGGCTTTTTTGGGTTGCTGCTCACCATGTTCTTAAGCCCTTTTAAACTTACGCCCGTTTGGTATCCCTATGAAATTTTGGCCAAAGTGGCAGACACAACTAATGGGAGCCAAGTAGGACATTATTTGCTATTTACGGAATACATTGGAATTGTTATGAGTTTAATGTTTTTGTACATTGGGTTCGGATGGTATCAACATAAACGTTTTAAATCGGCTTTTTGGGGCAATTCCACGCAACTATTTAGTTTGCTGGGCGTGCTTCTTTTTGGCAACGTTCTATTGTTTTGGCTATTGAAACCCAATGAAATGGCCAATCACACCAAAACCATCATTTGTGGCACCATTCACAGCAGCGGCACTTTCCAAAACATATATATTAGAGATGGGATTGCCAATGATACCATTGCCGTTATTCCGATTAAGAACAATACTTTTCACTATGAAATCACCGACAAAGTCATTGCCGACTATTATGAATGTATTATTGACGGGAAAATCAAAAGTTCTTTGTTTTTCGGCACGCATGACAGTATTTATTTAGATGGTAAAGTTTATGGCAACGATGTTAAATTTGACTATAGAGGCACCCGTTTGGCCGAAAACCAAATGAATGAAGAAACGGAATTTAATTATAGCATGGCAGAGTATTACCTGCGCGACAATATTGACCTTGATAAGCCCAAAATCATTATCAAAGCCATTTATAACGAATGGAAAGACGCTTTGATGAAACCAAATTCATTCAGAACCATTGACAATTATGTAGGCAAATCTGACTATACCGAGCGCAGCGAAAAATTAGTCACCACCAAATATTTAAATCTCTGGCAAGATTTGGTCAAAAAGCGATTGGCATTGTATCCGAATGAACCAACTAAAGCCACTTCACAAATCAAAGAAATGCAAAGCAAGTTGTCGTTAACCGATGAGAGCTTATTAACCAACGAGTCGTATTTCAATTATATTAAAAGCCAATTGGTGCTTAAAAATAAGCAAGATATTGACGAAAATCAGAAAGCTGTCATTGAAATTTCAAAGTTGAAATCAAGCCATTTCCGTGATAAATTGTTATTTTGGCAGGTGCGAAAAAGTTTGGCCGATGCCAACAGCAGCGAAGAACGGCGCCGACTAATTGCCACATACCAGCCTCAATTTACCAATGTGCAATACCAAACCAAAATTGGGGTTGTTTATAAGGAAATTGAAAGCCTAGGTAAAGGAAAAGTAATCCCCAATTTTGTCGCCCAAACCACCGATGGTACCCTAATTAATCCAGCCACGCTAAAAGGCAAGCATGTGGTTGTTGATGTGTGGGCCACTTGGTGCGGGCCATGTAAACAACAGGCACCATACTTTGAAAAACTGGCCTTGAAATACAAAAACAAAAAAATTCAATTTGTGAGTTTAAGCATTGATGAGGATGTGAAAAAATGGTACATTGAAGCAAAATCCAAAACAAAAACCATTATGCATGGTCATATCAATGACAAAGATGATTTTGGTAAAAAGTACAACGTTGAAGGCATTCCGCGGTTCATGCTCATTGATGCCAACGGAAAATTTGTCAATGCCAAAATGCCGTCTCCCGACGACCAAGCGTTTGAGGTCATCATCCGAAAAGCGCTGAACTTGCCCGATGAGGAGTGATTGGGGTGTGCTGCATGTAACATATTGACAGCGTACAAACAGGCGTAAGATTTGGGCGTGCCCCGCCTGCCTAAGGCGAGGCGGGTCGGGCTGTCCGTTATATCTTTTGCTAAAGCAAAAGGATGCCACTGCCATCCCTCACGCAACTTTTTGTTTAAAGTTTCAGGTTTAAAGTTTCAGGTTTTTTACGAACAGCACCTACTAAAACTAGACACTTTGTTTCCGCAGGGCAGCTACAATTTCTAAATTGCGTGCCATTTAAGAGCAGATCAAAACTAAAAAAGACAAGTAATACCACTTGTCTTTTTTAGTAAAAATTCATTTTTTTTGTTGATTTTAAAATGGTTGCGTTGGCAAAATAGGGCATCACTAACTTTGATACATTACCACATCACATACCCCCACAAAAAAACCAACTTGTTACAGTTGGTTTTTTTATTGGTTGGGTTGGTAAAAATAGGGCATCACTAACTTTGATACATTACCACACAATACCTACCGTTATTTAGAGGGATAGTATTTACAAAGCTTCCATTCTTTATCGATATATTTTAGAACGACTCCCGAACTATATAATCCTTGCTCTATATCCTCTTTACCAATACTTAACTGAACCTCTGAAATATTATTAAAAATAATAGCTGTTGGCTCATTTTTGTAGATTAAACAAAATTCTTTAAAAATACTCTCATATTCAGAGAAAGGAGCCTTTCTTACAATAGACTCAAGCCCTGATAAAGTTATCATTTTTTGTACGTTCTTTACATTTCCCTCACACATCGATTCCAAAAGATGATCCCAATATTGTCTAATACTTCTCTCTTTCTCAATCTGCGTTTGAGCTACAGACGAACAGCTATTTAACATAAGTGTTAATACAAAAAAAACTATTTGTTTCATTTTACTGTCCTTTAGTTTCTTTATTAAGCTTACCTTCATCATAATTTTTCACCATAACTTTTATCTGACTTGGATTTATTTCTACAGATTTCTTATCGTCTAAATATGTACCACCACCCAATCTTGGATTTTTCGCTGTGTACATCGCATTATTTACGTTGTTTTCAACACATGGAGTACATGGAGTAAAGGATTGTCCGTTCATAGCATCATTGAACTCCATATGTTGTGGCATATCTGCATGTTTTAATCCTGCTGTATGTCCTAATTCATGAGGAACTGTGTTGTCATCATCTCCATTAATTATACCATCAACATACTTTTCATTTAAGTATACTCGCTTTCCATTTAATGGAGCAATACCATATCCTCTTCCCACACCATGCTGGCCTGGATTTACAACCTGTACTAAATGCTCATTATCTGCAAGCTCGTTTATATCATTTAATACCCTAGCATTAACGGTTGCCTCAACTGTAGTAGTAGTACCATCATCATTTTTGTAAGTCATGCTGTAAGATGTTTGAACTTGGTTTTTTACTGCATCTGCTAGACAATGCATATCCAACGTCTTATTCCTGCTGGTGTTGACAACAGCCACATCTAAAGTCATTTTTATTGTGGTATTTCCTTTGTCATCTTTGACTGTAGTAATAGTCCAATCTCTTCCGTCTATTTCCCTATTCATAATTGGATTATTTGCAACAAAAGAATAGGGACTCATCCATGGATATTTGGATTGAAGGCGATCAATACTCCAAAATCTGCCTATTCGAGGATCGTAATCTCTTTCCCCAAAGTCAAGGCTATCCCCTTCGCCTTTCACTTCATCATCCTTTTCCTTCCCATTAAACCCATACCTATATTCCCCTGCACAAGTATTTTCAGCATTCTACCAAACAACAGCAAACCACTTCTTTCAATGAACTTTTTCTTTCTTTTGAACCTTTCAAAAATAATAAAAAAACACAACCATTGTTATTTCTTTCAATTGAAAAAAAGAGTTAAAGGGCTGCTTTTGTGCCGAGAAACAGAAGACAGAGAACTCCTGAAAGACCCATCTATGCTCAAACGACTGAATGACATTGCCAAGTTCCCCGAACAAGACAAAGCTTGCATCCTTTATGTCCTAGATGCAATGATTAACAACGTGAAGTTGAAAGCTATATAATTACCCCCGTTCATTTCTTTCACCCCACAAAAAAACCAACTCGTTACAGTTGGTTTTTTTTTATTGGTTGAGTTTGCGAAAATAGGACATCAGTAACTTTGAGACATTACCTATTGCCCGTTACTAGTAAAAAAAGAATTATATTTTCACAATATACTTCATGAATACTACATATGTTTCAATTGCAGAAAATACTACAAGTAAATTATTATAAAACCACTGCTGTTTATTTACAATGCCATTATTTATTGATAATTTAAAAGCAACAAAAAACATAGCTAAAATTGAAGTTGACATTGTTAAATAAAAATTTATTTCACACAATCCCTTTCCAGCATCATCGTGAATACCACCGCCAAAAATCCTAAATAAATAATCACTGATTAGCAAGACAAAAAAGCAAAAAGGAATAAAAAATAATCTACTAAAATTCTGTTCTAAATATTGTGCAGAAAAAATAAATAATGTTGGGTAAACTAAAGAACTGAAGAATAATGAAAATACTCCGCAATAATGCCCAACAATTGTCCAGACAATTACAAAAAGTAAGTTTAAAATTATTGCTTTCATAAGGAATTTATTTTGTGCCTGTTTCTCCCTTTTTCAGTGTTTTATCATCTGGCTTTACCCCTGCATCATAATTAATATCGCTTTTATTTCTGTCTGCTATTCTATTGAATTTAGTGTTAGGTGCTTTATTCCATGAATCTATAAGAGCTTGACCTGTTGGAATTGTATTGCCGTTTTTAATTGGTATTCCATTATAGTCCTTTGAACCTGAAAGCCCATCAGCTACTACATCTGAACAATCCCCATTCATCAAACAATAATCAGATTTTGCCGAATTAGTTGCATTTTGTATTGTTTTTGTATCGGTAGAAGTTCCATTTGCCTGAGTTGTTGGAATATATAATGCTTGGTCATATCGCTGAATTTTATTTCCATCTTTATCAAGTTTGAATGTCAAACCTTTTGCCTCTTTTCCATCAGCAGTAGAATGGGTTTCATTAGTTTCAAAATTATGAACACTATGACGAAACTGTTCAATATTATCAAATTTTTGAACAATAAATTTTGGTTTAGAACCCAATGCACTTCCAGTATAGCCATCTTTTGAAATATATGTCCATCCGTTTTTATTATCTCCAACTAAAATTGCTCCGTGCCCTGTGCCGTGTGCACCATCAGAATTTCGTAAAACAATAATATCTTTACCATCAGGGTCAGCATAAAGTATTGGATTGTTGCCAAAAACCAAATAAGAAGAATTGCTTGGATACTTTTTAATATATGGTTCAACGTTCCATCTTCTACCTATCCTTGTATCAAGTCCATAATCTCCAAAGCTTAAATGATTTCCTGTTCCTTTAACCTCGTCATCATTCTCATGCCCATTAAACCCATACCTCTAATCCCCTGCACAAGTATTTTCAGCCATTTTCAAAACAACAGCAAACCACTTCTTTCAATGAACTTTTTCTTTCTTTTGAACCTTTCAAAAATAGTAAAAAAACACAACCATTGTTATTTCTTTCAATTGAAAAAAAAAGAGGTAAAGGGCTGCTGCTGCTGTGTTTTACCAAAGCTGTGTGGGGCACTGCGCATAAGTTTGGTTTGGCGTTATACCACAAGGGCACAAACGCCAAGCCAGCGGCACCTTATGCGCAATACCCAAGACCTTAATCTATTCAAAACACATCAGCAGCAGCCCTTTTCGTTGTTTTCGTTTTTTTGTGTGTTTGCGCTCGATCCATTTTGTTTTCGACGCCGTTTTTATAAAGCAAATAGCCCGGGAGCGACAGGGGGATTTGCTTTGTAAAAAGGGCGTATCCGGGAGTTTGAGGGTGGAAGACCCTCAATGAATAAACTTCCTTTTTTTTGATTGGTTCTTTTCTTTAAAAGGGTTGTTTGTGAAGCAGTCACGCATTTCGCACAATGTGTCGGTGGCTTTGCGCAGACCAGCTCTGATTAAGCGCTCCAATGCACCTGGTTTGCCTTTTCGACTGATTTACCTTGGGCGGCTTAGACTGGTTTGCGCAAAACCACATTGTGCGAAGTGCTTCTTTATCAGGGGGTGTTTCTTATCGAATCGGGTGATACAGCCCCAGGGCTTCTTGCAGGGCTTCAACCTGGGTTTGTTTGTAGCGTTCGGTGGTCGATGGGTATTTGTGTCCAGCAAAGCTTTGAACGATTCTTAGATCGTGGTGCTGCTTTAGTAGATTGGTAATCACACTCTGGCGGATGGTTAAGGCGTTGACCTTTCTCGGGGGGTAGATATCGTAGTTTCGTGTGATGTGTTTGGTAATATCCTCGGCGCTCATTGGTTGTTTGCGCTGCCCAATAACAAAGGCTTTTGTTTGGTTGTCCTGTATTAGCTTGGGTCTTATTTCTTCTGTGTATTTCTTAAAAAGTAAAATCTGATTGGCTCTCAGGGCCAAGGTGCGGCTGTTGCTCTTGGCACTTGATTTAATGTAAATCGTGGCTTGTTCCAGGTTCAACTCATCACACTGCAAAGCGGCTATTTCATTGGGTTTTAAGCCTTGGTAAATAAGCAAACTCATCAGCACCTTGTTTCTGTAATCAAGGTTGGTGTACCGCTCTTGTTTGGCCGTTAAAAGTGTTTCGAGTTCCTCCGTAGTAAACAAGTCCTGAAGCTGGATATCCCTAGTTTGTTTGTCTCTTAATTTAATCGATTTGGAAGGATTGTCTTTTCTTAGCTCTATAAAACATAAATAGCTGTAATAGGCTTTAATGCTGGCCAATATCCGTTTGATGGTTTTGGCATTGGTGTATTTGGTTCTTAACAACCCAATGTAATCTACAATTTCAGCATACGTATACCTTTTGCTTTTGGGGTTGTTATTGATGTAAATCTCAATCTCTCTTTGGTAAGCAATGGCCGTCTTTTTGGTGTAGTGCCTCAGTAAATAAGCAGCGAGGGTTTCCATTATAAATGCTTTAGTTGTTTGGCCCTTACTTTGGCATAAATCTGTGTCGCCTCTAAATGACTATGACCCAAAAAATCACGCACAAACTCAATAGATAAGCCGTTTTCTAAAAGATGGGTCGCAATCGAGTGGCGAAGGTGGTGCAGCGTGGTTGGTTTGTCTATTTTACTTGCTCTTGTCAGCTCTTTTAATGCCTTGTTGTAGCTCTGGCCGCTCATTCTCTCATTGGTTCTATTGAGCATAAAAGCCTGATGGTTTGTCTTGGTTCTCTCCGTATTGTAATAGTGCTCCAGATCTTTTTTCACCCTCTCATTGATGGGGATTACTCTGCGTTTTGCGCCTTTGCCCTGGCGCACATACAAGAGGTTTTCACCAAAATGAATGTCCGATGTATTGAGGTTCTCGGCCTCTGTTCTTCTGAGTCCACAGCTGTAGAACAAATGCAGGATGGCCCTTTGCTTGGCTGTGGTGGCTGTTTTAAAAAGCTTTTTTATTTGCTGTTGGCTCAGCGGTTCTCGTGGGGTGTTTTCGGGGCGTTTAAATTTGAGGTTGCTCATTGGGTTGTATCTAAGGTGCTGGGTTTGTTCTAACCAACTAAAAAAGGTCTTCAAGCCATAGAGATAATGCTGAATCATGGTTTGGCTCAGTACACCCGCTCGGCGTTTAAGTGGGCGTGTTTGCAGGTACTGGTAAAAATTAAGGATGTCTTGTTGGGTAATGTTGTTGATCCTTGGGCTTTGCTCTTGGCTGTTAGCTTTACTAACAAAGGCCAAAAACTCTTTAACAGAGCTACAAATCTGATACTGGCTGGTTTTACTATAACCAATTTGCTGGATATATTGGCTAAAGCTTGCGGCTATTGACTCCATTGTTTCCATTGATTTCCCTAGTTTGTGTGGTTTGTGTGGTTTGTGTGGTTTGCGTGGTTTTACACCTACGATTGTTTTTACCCTTACGATCCTTTTTTTTTAATGCCCTTGCACAACTTTTAAGAACACCGAACACCAGCGCTGTTTTTACTGCTTTTTGGCTTATTATCAAGGGGTTTAGTCCTTCTCTGGTGTTCGGTTGGCGTTCGGTTGGTGTTCGCTCTTTAGCTTTTCTATCTGCTGATTCAGGTTGTTTTTGATCTGATCTCTTAGGGTTTTGTGGTTGTCCCAATGCACTATTTTGTATCTAAAGCCTCTGTTGGCAAAACCGCTTTGTTGTATATACTCCAGCTCCGTTAGTCTTGTTAAGTAATGATGCTGCTGTGTTTTGCCCAGTCCCGTGGCTTCTCTTACCTCAAAACGGTTAAACTCATGTTGTTTGCCTTTGTTCTCAATAAAGCCTTTTAACTGCTCGTAAAACTGTCTTAAACTCCCATCCAGCTCATCCACCTTAAGCACTATGCTCTCAAACATAATCTCAATGGCCGTTTCCAGATCTTGTATCTCTGCAATGAGTGCTCCGTGTTCGGTTTTCTTGCGTTGGTATTGATTAACAAGGGTTACCATTTTAATAAAGTTCTGAAAAAGGTCATTCAACCGCCGTATTTTATGAGCCTTTTCGGGAAGTTGTATCTTTTGAGCATACGGATTAATCACCTCCTTGGGGGCTATCATTCGGATCAGGTTCTGGATAAAGGTCTTGGCCTGCTGCTCCTGTTTGGCGTTTATCATCCCCGAGGCTTTGGCGTTTTGGTATTCAATAATCCGTTTGGTTTGTTGGGTGCTCTCATCCACGGCAATCAAAAAGACGCGGCTCATATTGTCCTCATACACCTCGCCCTTGGTCGTGCAGCTCATACTGGCTATGGGGCCACTGACCACTTTTTCACCCGCCGTAATGCTGCCGTTCTCTAGTTTAATACTCACGCTACTTCGCAGCTCTCCCGAGCTCTGCAACTCCCTAAAGGCCATTTCGGCCTCCTCGCTCAGCCCATCGACATCCTCAATAATCAAAAGCCGGTTGGTAAAATAGTTCTTCGGGTAGTTGTACAAAGCCTTGTCGCTGATTCTGGTAAATCGGGTAACACACTCCTGGGGGATGCAATCGCTGACCTGCCGTACTATTTTGGTTTTGCCACTCCCTGAGCTGCCTTGTATCAGGCTATGCAAGGGGTCTTTCATTTTATAGCTAATGGCTATCAGCAGTAAAAAGATTCGGTTGCGCTCTTCCCCAACAATGCCCGTTTTGCCCAATAGCTCACACAGTCTGTCAATCACCTTGGGTTTTTTCAAAAACACCTCCAGCTCCTTGGTTTCTTTGGGCGTGAAAAAATATGCGGTGGGTTTCTCAGTGGTGGGTAAACCCGCGGCGGTGTCTGCCAATTGGGTTTCTCTAAAGGCTTCTACTAGTTCGGTGAGCTGGTAAAGCTCCTGTTCAATAAGCCCTGCTGTTAGTTGAAGTTTCTCTGAGGCTTCTTTGCACAAACGCGATACTTGCTTGTCTTGGTATAAATCAACCTTGTTTCTGCTTTTTAAGCCTTGTTTGTTTTCTATTTGAAGCATCACCTTGAGCGTGTCCAGTTGTTTGGGTAAACTCCCCAGTATGGTGTATTTGACACTGGGGGTGGCGTAGGTTATTTTGCTGGGGTTTTGGGCATTAAACCCGCTCGGGGCTACTGGATCTTCTTTGGGGTTAGCCTGCGCGTTTGGCAGCTCAACTATTGGCAACAAAGGCATTTCTTTTTTTTCATCTGGGTTTTCATTTGAAAAAAGAAAAGTCCGCTGCTCCAGTAAATGCAAAAACACCTCTGGCTCATGGGCTTGGAGGGTTTCGTTTACATCCTTGCAGGGAAGCTCCAGTTTACTGAAAATAAGCTTCGGTAATTGTTGTTTTAATTCTTGGCTGTATTTCTCTACTGCTTTGTGTCCCGGCTGGTCGTTATCAAAAGCAAAAATGATTTCTTTAAGCTCTTTTAATTCGCCTATAGCCTGTTTCATTTGCTCATTGAGCCTGTTTGTGCCATAGGCCGCTAGTAAGCCGTACTGCTTTGTGATGGATTCTATTTGCAACAAACTCGCCGCATCGATGATGCTTTCGGCAATGATTAGTTTCTGTGTCTCTGGGTTTGGATAGCTTGGATAAAGTCCGGTGCTTTCTTTTAGGTAGTAGTGTTTTTGATCCGTGTTGTCTTCGGTGCTTCTAAAATATAATCCTGTAATGTGGTTGGCTCTGTCTTTTAAAGCAAAGCAGATGCAGTATTTGGCAAAAGGCTTATAAGCCTGGTCGCCTGTTTTGCTCGTGCCCCAAGGGCTTAGTAAACCAACGGCAACACAATTATTGATGAGCGTCTGTTCTTTCCTTGCCCCATGGTGGAACTGGGCCGTATTATACCCAACCTCTATTTTAGTGGCATCCAGCCCCCTTTGTTTGATATACTCCTGGGCGGGCCTTGAATTATGCACCGCATTCTTAAAATACGTAAACATGTTTTGCAACACCGCCGTGCGGCTCAGTGTGGGTGTTTCTGCCTTTGGGGCAGTAACTGCGCTTATCGCGCTTACTGCTTGGTTTTCTTCCCCTAGCAGCGCAACGGCCTTGGCAATGGCCTGCGCCTTGGTACAATCTTCCTTGTGCATAATAAAATCAATCACATCCAAACTCTTGCCATGGGTTTTGCAGTTCGAGGAAAAACAATATGCCGTATGCGTTTTATAATAAACCTGCAAACTCGGGGTGTTATCCTTATGAAATGGGCACTGCAGCCGCAAATTCTTATCAGGCTTCAAGTTGTAATAACTCAAAACAACCGATAAGCTCAAACGCTGTTTGATGTCTTGGATTTCCATAAAAAACTTTTTTAAAAATCTTTACTTGACAATATTTGGCACAAAACTACAAGATGTATTTCATTTGCCAAAATATTTTTGGTTTTAACTATCCAAAAATTGTCTGTATTTTTGCTCTCACATAGGTTTTAAAGGCATTTTGTACCATAAATAATTCAAGAAATGGACACTTTCGGTAAAAAATTAAGAGAAGCAAGAGAAGCAAAAGGCTTCTCACAAGCAGAACTGGCCAAACACATCAGCTCATATCATTCCATTATTGGCAAGTATGAACGTGACGAAGTAAAACCATCTATTGATGTGGTTAAAAAAATTTCAGAAGTTCTAGACACCACTGCAGGGTATTTACTAGGAGAAACAGAAGACAGAGAACTCCTGAAAGACCCATCTATGCTCAAACGACTGAATGACATTGCAAAGTTCCCCGAACAAGACAAAGCATGCATCCTCTATGCCCTAGATGCCATGATTAACAACGTGAAGTTGAAAGCTATATAATTTACCCCCATACATTTCTTTTACCCCCACAAAAAAACCAACTCGTTACAGTTGGTTTTTTTTATTGGTTGGGTTGGTAAAAATAGGGCATCACTAACTTTGATACATTACCGAAACATTACCGAGTTCTATTGTTATTCCACCACCAGTTGCTTTGAGAGATGTCTATATAATAGGGGGGGCCATCCTCAATTATAATATACTTCATTTTATTTAAAACAAACTTATTCTTATGAAGTTCATACATAGACAACTTACTAGTAAAACTATCACCAAAACTCCAAGCTACGTAATCTAAGACCTTATCTTTATTAAAATCGCCAAAACATCTTATATCTTCGGAAGCTTGTAAATCACTTAAAATTAGTACACATTTATTTTTATTAGTTATATCTAAAAGCAAAACGTTAGTGTTTAACATAGAATCTGGATTAGTAATGTCTTGGAAAAAAAAGCATAAATAATTATGCTTTAAAAAACTAAATTTATATACTTTATTTAATAGGGACATTCTTGCTGGTTTATTAAAATACTCTTCTCCATAAAACAAGCTGTCTAATACAAAATTTCTTTTTCTAACTTGGATTTTATCCCTAAATTGTTTTGTAGAATCCACTTCATAAAAGTCAAATTTATAATATTTAACATCTAATTTTGAATCAATTAAATAAATATTTTCTGTAAGCTTCTCATTTGCTTTAGTTATTACATATTTCTTGTTAAGTAATCTAAATTTATTTGGTTCAATTAATTTATAGTTTAAGCTATCCCCTCCTAATAATTTATAAGAAAATATAGTTTTTTCAAACTTGCCGTTTTGACAATAGATATTAACTGAATAAAAAGTAATTGATATCAAAAAAATAACAACTTTTAATTTGATTTTTTTCATTATTTAAGGTTTAATATACTCGTAAAATGTATGATATCTCATAGCATTTCCTTTCCCACTAGTTACATTTGTTACATTAGTTGCATTATTCTTTTCTGGATGTAAATAGATACCTCCTCCAGAACCAGAACCACCAACCCATTGATAAGCTCCATTAGTAGGATCTATTGTAGAACCAATAACACTGCCTATAACTGATGAAATTGAGGATCTAATCATTAAATCATTTGTTAAAACATCTAAATCTCCTCTAGCTTTTGCAAACTTTTTAGCCGATGGAGAACCTGCAGTTCCTTGAAAATATCCAGGATACATATTTATTATTTTTTTTGTTCCATCCTCAAGTTTTATTTGATGTGTCATCTTCTTTTTAAACATTTCATCATCAGAGCTATATGGTTTCCTGCCTGAAACTCCATGCTTTCTTAAATTATCTATTGTATGAGCATAATGGTCTAAATACTCTCCTCCTCCCTCACCAAATGCCCAATTTGCTCTATTCAACAAATCACTATTTGATAATCCATAGTTTTTTGTCAAATCAGTTGTGCTACTTGAATTTTGAACTTTATCCCAATCGGTTTTTCCATCTTTGGTATTATCTTTAATAGTTTTTTCATTTGTAACATAAGCCTTATTATCAGCCTTATTATCATTTCCTATGTGTTTTCCATCTTCCGAATAATAATCACCGGGTGCCATTCCATCAGGATCAACAAAAAGTAATGGGTTATTAAAACAATAATTATAAGTCGAAAAACTTGGAAATTTAAACTCCAACGGATCCCTCGCAAACCACCGTCCAATCCTCGAATCATACATCCTCGCACCAAAGTCAAGGCTGTTTCCTTCTCCTTTCACTTCATCATCCTTTTCTTTCCCATTAAACCCATACCTATATTCCCCTGCACAAGTATTTTCAGCATTCTACCAAACAACAGCAAACCACTTCTTTCAATGAACTTTTTCTTTCTTTTGAACCTTTCAAAAATAGTAAAAAAAGCGATGACTACACACCGCAAACGAGGCAGCTGATCATAGGTATAAAAAAAGCCGCTTCATTTAACGAAGCGGCTTTTTAAATATATTAATTACTCAATTTAGTAATTGAACTCTGAACGTTTGTCTTTAATGTCAGCATCTTCTTTTAAAGCTTGGAATACTCTGTACGAGAAGTTAGTAACAGTAGGTTTGATTTTGGCAACAAAATCTTTGTGTTTAGCAATGACAGGCGCCTTTACCATCGATTTGTTTTGAAGCACATAAACCGCGGCATTTCCTTCAATCGGTTTAGACAGCGCGCCCGTTTTGGTTATAAAGGCGCTAGCTACTACTTTAGGCTCTGATCCAGCACCTGGAACATTTGCATTTTCAATCGTTACGTCTAAAGCTTGTTGAACGGTTACTTTGTTAGCAGAAGCAATTGAAGCCAATGAACTACCTTTCATTTTAGCCATTAACATTTGAGCTTTTTTCTCGTTACGTAAAATAGGCTCAACAGATACTTTGGCATCATCAATCGGCGTTAAACCTTTCGGATACACTTTTTTAAGTTTGGCAATCACTTGACCAACGTTTACAATTTCAAAACGTTTTACAGAACCAACTTCAGTATCTTTATCAAAAGCCCAACGAACAATTTGACGTTGACTTCCAACTGATCCGAAATATTCATCCATAGCGCGAACTTTAATAGCAGGCGTTACATTCAACTTCATTGTTTTGGTCAATTTTTCAAAATCTTTATTGGCCGCATCCATTTCAAATTGGGTAGCTTGCGAATAAATTTTATCATTTGTTGCCTCAGAAGGCTCAATTTTTAATGAAATGGTAGCCAATCGAACACCATCTTGTTTGTCGGTAACATTTATGACATGGTATCCAAATTGCGATTCTACCAAACCAATTTTACCGACTGAGTTGTTAAACACAAAGTCATTAAACGGTTTTACCATTTGACCTGGCGCGAAAAATCCGAGGTCACCACCTTGTTGGGCAGATGAATCGTCAGAATTTGACATGGCTAAAATGGCAAACAAACCTGGATTTGCTTGTGCTTGTTTCAATAGGTCTTCAGCCTTAGCTTTGGCTTGTTCTTTGGTACGTTTTTCTTTTTTCGGCGGACCAGCAAGACCTTCCCAACCAATTAATATATGGCTGGCTTTGGCTTGAGCGCCTGCTTTGTGGCCCATGGCACGCGACAAGCAAAAATAACCTGCGTTTTTATAAGGACCAAACACTTCGCCTGTTGGCAAATTATATAATGCATCAGCGAACTCAGCAGGTAGTTGCGTTTTGGGAACATATAAAGTGTCGTATGGCTTTTCTGAATTGGCATTCACAAATTCAGCCACATCTGAGGTGCTTTTAAAACCAGGAACCGTATCATTTGTACTGGTTTCTTTGTTGTACACCACATGTGGAACCAACAATCCTTCGATGTTCTTTTGGATTTCTGCCTCATCATCTGCTGAAGGTTTGTCTTCGATAAGAACGTAATCAACTTCGCGAGCCTCTTCTGATTTAAAGCGTTTTTCGTGCTTCTTCATGTAAGATGTAATTTCTTCGTCAGAAATTTTAACATCCGCGTCTTTAATAGAAGTGTAAGGAACGCTTACAAAATCAAAAGACACTTTATTGGTTTCGGCTTCATATTTAAATTTACCTTCCAAATCGGTGGTGTACAAACCACCTTTAATAAGGGAAGTGTAAATATTGTTTTTGCCAAAAAAAGCATACTCTTTCACTACACGGTTGTAAATAGACATACCGTCTGGAATCGTATTAAAGTAATCCTTAAATTTTTGCAAATCCAACTTTCCCTTTGCGTTTTGAAACATAGGATTGTTGCCCACATTGGGGTCAGACTTCAAGTTCTCTGCAAAATGTGCGTCTGTAGTGCGAATACCAAGTTCGTCAATTTGTTCTGACAACAAAGTTTCCTGAACCATTTGATCCCACACTGAATTAACCGCTTGTGCCGAACTCATCCCTTGACGGCTCTTTTGCGCATTACCAACTTTCACTTGGAATTCTTCGTACGAAATGTCTTTTCCGTTCACACTGCCCACATCCTTGGAAAGACTTTTGAACCCCTTGGTGAATAAATCTTGCACCACAAAGGCCAATAAGGCTACCCCAATAGCGATCAATAAAAGTCCAGAACGCTGTCTGATTTTAGATAAAACTGCCATTGTAAATCAATTATTTTTTAAATTTAGTTTGCGAAAATACAATTATCTCCGAAATAAAACGGAATATAAAAACATTTTTACATGGTCTTAATCAATAAATTTTAGCGAAACGCCCCTTAGCCTATTTCTTGTTTTGAAAACGGCGCGAAAAACGCTGCCGAAAAAAAAACAAAAACAAGGCCACCACAGCAAAAAAAGCCATCACCGGTGCATTGCCATCGCCCGCTTGCCACTTGGTAAAAGCTTCAAAGCAACAAACCCCAAAAAAAACCAAGTACACGTAGGAGGTAATTTGTAGATATTTCATGTGTCAATTATTTTGTTTTAAAAACGAGTAAAATCAAGTAGATCCACTCTTTTATATTATTCCGCTACTTGACCAGAGAAATCGTGGGTTTTCACTATTTTAAAATCCCTGCTAAAATCGATTCCTTTTCCTGTGGAATTTCCCTTTGGGTCAGTGAATTGAAATACCTGTTCTGTAAAAAACCACTCTTGTTTTTGGTCGTAATACAATTGTTCAGTCGTCATTTTTTGACCTGCATCGGTGTAAATAACCACATTGTTCTGTAAATCAATAAGGTTGGTGGCTCTGTAACTCACCGCATAATCGGCTTTGACATAGGTTTTGCTGCCTTGTTTGTCAAATAAAGTTAAGAAGATGCCCTTCGGAAACTCGGTAAACGGAAAAGTGACACCGCCATAGTCTTTCATCTTTAGGCTCTTTAAATTGGCCTGGACATGCCCCGAATCGGTGTAAGTAAGATTGATGGAATCCGCTTCACCAGTAGGTGCAAATACGGAAACACCCATTTTTTGCACTTCTTTAAATTGACTTTCGCACGAACATATTAAAACCAATAGTGCAAGGCTTGCCCACACACTTTTATTGTATGTGTTTGTGCTATGAATCATTTTGCAGGAAAGCTAATAGTTTGATGTACCCAACAGCCCAAATCGACAGCTCGGTCAATGATCTGCGCTTTTTTTAATTCCTGATCAGTTGGCAGTTGTTGTTGCAAAATCCCTTTTCTTTTTTGCAAAGTAGCAGCCAATCGGCTATCTACTTTTTCAATGGCTTCAATTTGTTGTATTGCCAAGTAGGCAAGTGCTTTTTGTTCCATTGCCGATTGTAAACAAGATGTTTCAGATAAATACAACTCCATTAATTGTAAATAGCCCCTGCTAAATGAAGGATCTGTTTGCGTGGCTTCGATCAAGTAAATCTGTGCTTTTTCTTTGTCTGTGCTTTGCGTAACTAAAGCCATTTTATAATAGGTAGTCGCTTTATATAATTTATTGCCTGAACGGTCAATAGCAAATTTAAAATAGTGAAGTGCATCGAGTACTTTACGCTGCAAAACAGCACGTTCTGCCAATAATTCGGCACTAAATGACGAGGGTTGAACAATATCTAATTGCGCGGCATACAAATCAATAGACGAATCAGTGACTTTCAATTGTTTTAACAACCGGGTAATCACGTTCAGTTCACTGCCTTGGTTTTTAAAACACACAAAATTGTTTTGTGCCCAATAAACAATTTCTTCTTTGGTCAGATTCTGAATCAGGACATTGCACAGAAACTCCCAGTTGGTTTGTTCTTGATTTCCAAGTGTTTCTCTTTTTTCTTTAAATAGTGGAATAGCCAAATCTAAAAAGCGATCCATGAAC
The DNA here is from genome assembly GCA_002256385.1 of Flavobacterium sp. BFFFF2. Lineage (GTDB taxonomy): Bacteria > Bacteroidota > Bacteroidia > Flavobacteriales > Flavobacteriaceae > Flavobacterium. The sequence goes on along the minus strand of NKJD01000016.1, from coordinate 45,771 downwards.
ACCTCTTGAAAATTTGGCGTATGTTTTTTTTGCCAAGCAGCCGTCGCTGTCCAATAAGCAGCAAACAGTTCTGGATCAGTAAACAAAGAAGGGTCTTGATTGAACGCACGATCGTAGGCCGCAGAAATTTGTTCACTGAAAAACATCCCAGAAACATCCATTAAACGGGCCAGTTGAACTTGGTGTTTTTGCTTATTTCGGGGAAATTGCCGGTCATACGCTTGAAAATGTTGTATCCGTCTGCTCACCCAAGTGCGTTTGTCGTTTGTGGCAGCAAAACTCCAGCGGTTTTCAAGCAGTTCATCGCCGAGTTGATACCACTGCTCATTGCCTTTAGTGCAGTTTGCAAAATGAGCATTCCACAAATCATAGGCTTCGTCCCAATGCCCCTCTACTTTGATTTTGTCATCAATCTCCTTTAGCCATTCATCTGATTTGCAAAGCACTTTACCTTTTGATTGGGCATGCGCACAGGTAGTTCCAATAATAAGGCCAAGAAAAAACACTCTTTTTATTAAAAGAGAAAATGACTTGCTTTTTAGAGCTAAAATAAGAGAATTTGAATTAGTCATATTTACGTTTCACAAACCAGCGGTCATTTAAAGACAGACCTACTGAAAAATTGACATATTGTTCTTGGAGCAATTGGTGAGAAGTAGTTCCCCTTATTCCGTATTCTGCTGTGATATTGACATTTGAAAACAAACCTCCCAATGGAAAACCCAAACCTGCGGTGGCTGCGTAATCTTTAATAGATGTATCGTTGATGATTAAACCGGTGTTGGCATAACGCAAACCTCCCCTGTAAACCATTCGCTTCGCATAACCCGAAAAAGCGTTGCTTTCAGGGATAAAATAACCCCCTAAGGCAATTTTATAGGACGTATTAAATCGGACTTGATCTGGGTTGTCATATCGGTTAGACAACTCATTGCTGTTCTGTATGCTGAACTCAGACCCAACAAACCATTTTCTTTCTTTTCCATATCCGCCACCGAAAGTCAGTGAAGATGGCAGATACAAAGTGGTATTCGGTACATTCACAACAGTAATGTCAGAGGTATAAATACTTCGCTCGTTACTGGTATGAATGGCCGATTTAGGGGTAAAAGTGAAACTCCCACTAAAATAATTGCCATCTTTATATTTTTTCACATAAGCCGCACCCAAAGTAAATGAAAAACCATTCATATAGGAATAATTCAATTCTTTGGTTCCGTATTGAATACCTGTTTCAAACAAGGTGGAACTGGTTTCGATTTTGCCAAAGTAGGCATGCAACGTGGTTCCTAGACTCAATTCAGGAGTTACTTTATAAGAGAAACTACCAAAAGCCCTATTTAAACCACCTTTGCCAGTATATTGGGTTGTTGTATTGGACTCAACATTCTGAACCTTATATCCAACAGAAGAATAGGGCATTACACCAAATGAAAAACCATATTTTGAAAATGGGAATGCAAACGCAAAATAATCTAAAGTAGATCTTCTTGCGTTTTCAGTCATCTGATCATTGCTGACTTTTAAGGTGTTATAGGTAAAACCCACAGAATAATTAATCCATTTTAAGCTACTCAAAAAAGCTGGGTTTTGCAAGTTCAAATGAATACTATCGGGTTGCACAGCCATACCACCCATGGCTTTACTCTGGGCAGTGCCATTTAACTTAACATCTCCTATTCCATAAAACGAATAAGGTGATGACGTACCCTCTTGGGCAAAAATGTGTTGGGTAATAAATAGTAAAAAAAATAAGACGAGTCGCTTCATGAATGCAAATATTGGTACCAGGCACATAAGCCTTCTAACTGAAAAGTTGGGCGGACAAAGATGGGGCTTTTTAGTTGTTCGGCCAAAAATTCGGCATCGCCACCCGTTAAAATTAGGATAAAATTAGCATGTTTCGCCTGTTGGGCCTGCATAAACCCTTCTATTTCATATACAGTGCTTTGAACCACACCCAAATGAATGGAATCAGCCGTAGAATTACCCGGAAAATCGTTTGGAACTTTAGGAGACAACAAGGGCAAACGCGCTGTAAACTGATGTAAAGCCTCATAACGCATGCTTATACCAGGACTAATGGCACCCCCGTAATAAACCCCCATTTCATCGAGCCAGTCATAGGTAATGCAACTGCCACAATCAATTATGAGTGCCGCCTGATTGGGGTACAATTGAACCGCACCAACAGCCAAGACCATGCGGTCGATGCCCAACGTTTGGGGTGTGGCATAGGAATTGGTAAAGGGCGCAGGGGTTTGCGCGTTCAGTATGGTTACGGCAGAAAACCGCATTTTTAGTTCGACTAAAAAAACATCAGATTGGCCCACGCTTGACATCACTATATGTTGCAAGGCAGGGTATTTCAGTTGGATTTCATCAAATGCCAAAATGGTATCGACAGGCGCAAAACGGCCATCCTCAATGGGTTGTTCTTGCTGGGTAATCCGCCATTTCACCCACGTATTCCCCCAGTCTATGGCCAATAACAGCATATATCCATAAGTATTAACGGTTAAACAACCATTGCGAAGGATCGTTGTAATTGGTGTTTTGTAACAATAAAAATTTCAAGATGGTTTTACCCGTATCGCCGTTGGTTCTAATTTGTCCAATGGCTTGCTTGGTTGATACTTTATCGCCTTTGGCCACAAATACTTTACTTAAGTTCTGGTAAATGGTAAAATAATCGCCATGTTGGATATACACCGCTTTGTTGACAGGCGACAACACCTGCACCAATGTCACCTCACCATTAAACACGGCACGGGCACTAGCTCCTTCGTCGGTAGTGATTTCAATTCCGCTGTTATGAATAATTAAGGTTGAAAATAACGGATGGGGGTGGTCACCAAAACGAGAACTAATCACGCCTTTTTCAACTGGCCAAGGAAGACGTCCTCTGTTGGCTCGTAAATTATCGGATAAGGTTTGTCCTTCGGGGGTAAGCACAATTTTGGTAGCGGTTTCAACCGCTTTGGTTTCAGAGGCTGTGACCGTTTTAGGACTCGCTTTCACTTTAGCAGCCGCAGTTTTGCGGTTGGCCTCTGCAATGGCGGCTCTAATGGCCCGTTGGATTTGCTGATCAATTGCCTTTGACTCCTTTTGCTTCTTTTTAAGTTCGGCTACAATTTTGACCTTTTCTTTTTTAATCTGCTGGGCAATGCGTTCTTGCTCTTGCTTTTCGACTTCTAAGGTTTCACGCTCCTTTTCCTTCTCGACCAATAGCTTTTCTTTTTCGCCTTTTTGCACGCCAATTACTTGATTGAATTTCTCCAATTCATGGGTTTTAACTACAATTTCCTCAGCTTGCATTTTGCGGTAACTGGCGTATTGCTTCATGTATTGCATGCGCCGATAGGCTTGCGCAAAGTTCTTGGACGACAACACAAACATCACACGGCTGTGTTTGGATCGGCTTTTGTATGATTTGCGAATCATGCCGGCATAATCGCCCTTCAGCGTGTCCAACTCGCGGTGCAAATGATTGATTTTTAATTGGTTTATGTAAATATCGTTCCCCAGCAATTTGGTTTGCTTTTCGGTAGTCCTAATCAATTTTTCTTGCAATCCAATCTTTTCTTTTTGCACCATTAATTGATTCACCACCGATTTTTCTTGGCTGCGTACATTTTTGAGCAAGGCTTGCTTTTCGAGAATTTCTTCTTGAATTTTTGCCTTACGTTCTTCCAACTCTTGTTGGGTCGGCAATTGCGCATGCAATGGAAAAGCCACTAAAAGGAATAATGAAAAAAAGAAGATTCTACGCATTGTCTATTTTTTTACAAAACTAATCAATAGTAATAGGAGTATATCCTTCGGGAATTGAAAAAGGATAAGTGAGCGTCTGATTCCATTCAATTTGGTCATACTTTATTTGAATGGAGCTGGTTTTTCCAGCTTGCAACATCTGCAGCACCATAAATTTTGCTATTGGATTCAACGCATTTTCATCCCAATCAGCCAATTGAACCTCTACCCTTTGGGCATTTTGCGGCTGATCAACGGTTTGCTTTGACAGGCCCAAACCTTGTGGATTCCATTCACAATAAAAAAGTCCTTTCCCCCAGCGCTGTTGGCTGTGCCAATTTTGGTCAACTAGCCGAATATTGGCAGTTGCATCAATGGGAATTAAGGTGCGGCCTAACAACAGCCGCTGTATTTTTTGGAAATCCATTTCCGCATCGACCAAACGGTTTAACAGCGCATAGTTTCCTTTGTAAAAACGGCTGTTGACTTTGTCAACATATAGCACTTCTTGCGGGGTCAACATGGCTTTGGCTATGGTAAAGCCCAAAAATCGGATGCTCACCCAAATGGTCTGGTCTTTTAAAATACGGACCTCAGCCGTTACTTTTTGGGACTGTAAACTGTCTTGATAATGCACTTGTGCATGCAACGCCACCGTATTAAAATCGGGTAATTCGGCTGGAAATGTTACGGTGCTTTTTTTGGTTGCAGCTTCTGGCGTACTGTCTGATTGTGGAACAGCGGTTGGCTGTTGGGCCTTGCAACTCAGCATCAAAAACAATCCTAAGCAAAGAAGGTGTCTATTCCACATAGTTATTATAAGTTTTGGCTAATACGGTTTAACGGAGTGTCTTGGTGTATATTGTAAATTAGGGTTTGGCTTTTTTTGATTTTTCAATTAAATCATTCGCCCGTTTATAATATTGTTCTTTTTTGACCACATCACCCAAACCTAAATAAGTTTGACCCAATTGGATGTTCCAATTGATTTCGAGTGGAATATTATCGATTAAATAATCCAAACCCGATTCCAGTGCTTCTTTCGCGGCCTTAAATTGCCCCATCTGATTCAAAGCCAGTCCTTTGTAGTAATACAATTCGGCCTGGGCTGGGAACCACGACAAAGCTTCATCGGCTTGTTTTTCCAATTCCGGAAAACGGCCCGCTTCGGTTTGCGCCTGCAGCAAAAGCAACAAGGATTCGCGGTCTGTGGCGTCTGATTTACAATGACTGCTCAAGTATAAAATGGCCTTTGTCCAATTGGATTTGTTGAAATAAAACTTACCTAATTCCTTCTGAACATTTACCGAACGGTCGTTTGACATGGCGGGAATCAGCGCATTAAAATCGGCTTCTGCCTCTGGATGGGTTTGCACATAAATCAGCATTTCATTAAAACTACGCTGCTTAATTTTCCAATCAATTTTGGGGCTTTCCACTATCTTTTTAAGGGCTTGAACTGCCTGAGCAGTTTGTTGCTGAACAATAAATGTTTTGTACAAACCAACTTGCGCCCAGTCGGAAGTGGGAATGGCTTTTTCTAATTTTCGGGCAATGTCCAATGCTTTGTCTTCTTGCCCACTTTGGTTGTACAATGAAATGAGCTCCAGATAATTGGCTTCTTCTTGTGGAAATTTTTCGATGCGTTGTAATAGCGTGCTTCGCTCAGGACCTTGAAATTTGGCATCTTTGAGGATATCCGCTTTGTAAAGGTCTCTTTTTTCGGTGCGGCCATAGCGTTCTTCCAATTCATGAATCAGGGTAAGCGCTTTTTCGTGTTGAAGGGTCATCATGTACAGCGAAACCAAATCTTCCTTGTACGTGTCTTTCAGTTGAATCAGTTTTTCAACAACAGGAATGGCCCGGTCGTAATCTTTGGTATCATAGCAAATGTCGTATAATCCAACCCAAGCCCACCGATTGTCTGGTGCCAACTGAGTTGCTTTTTCAAAGGCGGCGTATGCTTTGACGTAATTCCGTTGGAAATAATAATTCTTTCCCAATTCAAAATAGACAATAGCCGATTCGGGTTTCAGGTCTTTGCATTGTTGCAATTGTTCAATGGCCTTGTCATAGTTTTCCATGGCCTTTTCTTTGAAAGAATCAAACAAATGCTCTTCAAAAGGGTCGGGCTTATGGGCCGCATCTTGGGGTTCGGGTTGTGCCCAAACACCCACCGAAAATCCGATTAAACCAACAAAAAGAATAAGACCCCGCATCGTTGTAAACTTAGTCAATGGTGGTATAATCGCCCAAGCTCACGCTGGTAAAATCGCCTCTATAATTGACATGGTTGCCAATCATCGCACCTTCAAGTTGGGCATTTAGTAGGTGCGCATGGGTTTGAACCAAACTATTGGTAATGGTTACATTGGTCAAATGGGTTCCGGTGCCTAATGACACATTGGGACCCACGGTTGAATTAATGAGCACCACATCGTCTGCAATAAAACAAGGCGGAATAATGGTTGAATTCTCAATGCGAATGCGGTCAGACACCAATGGTTTGCCATCGGCGTGCAAAAATTGCAATAGGCGCGAATTGGTTTCAACAGTAACGGCTTTGTTGCCACAATCCATCCATTCGTCCACTTGTCCAGGCACAAATTTCATGCCTTTTAGTTTCATGTTTTCGAGGGCATCGGTTAGTTGGTATTCGCCGCCTTTCACCACATTGTTGTCAAGCAAAAATTGCAATTCTTCGCGCAAGCTTTCGCCCGATTTAAAATAGTAAATGCCTATGATGGCCAAATCTGAAATAAAATCTTTGGGTTTTTCCACAAAATCGGTAATCTGACCTGACTCGTTTAATTGAACCACACCAAAAGCAGAAGGATCTGCTACTTGCTGCACCCAAATTACCGCGTCGGCTGTGGCATCAAGGCTAAAGTCGGCACGGAACAAGGTGTCGGCATAAGCGACTACTACTGGTCCAGACATGCTTTCTTTGGCACACAAAATGGCGTGCGCCGTTCCCAAAGCCTCATGTTGGTAGCAAATGGAACCTTTGGCACCCAATTTCGCAGCAATGGCCACCAAATCGTCTTCGACCTTTTTACCAAAATCAGGGTGAATGATAAAGGCAATTTCTTCGATCGGCTGATTCAAAACGCCGGCAATGTCTTCTACCAAGCGGTGTACGATCGGTTTGCCTGCAATGGGAATCAATGGTTTTGGAACGGTTAACGTGTGTGGACGCAGTCGGGAGCCTCTGCCTGCCATGGGAACAATGATTTTCATTTCTTTAAAATGTATGTTAAGTTAAACAAAATGCTAAACGAATTGGAGATAATTGGTCTAAATGAGGTGGTTGTTAAAATGTAAAATGATTTCTTTTTAAAATGATTTTCTTGTAAAAACACCGCACGAAGATACAAAAAACGACTGCTTGCCGCAGCCCCTTTTTTAATTCAACCACCAAACTCCTGCATTGAGGCAAGTGGCAAAGGCAACCCAAGCCATATAAGGCCAAAATAATTTTGAAGCGGTCGCATCTAATGGGGCAAAATGCCTGCGGGTTTCTTCAATCAAGGTGGCCATTAATAATATTTCAATAAGCGCCAACAACGGATTGTGCCAATAAAAGAACAAAAAGGACCACAGCCCATTGGCTGCCAATTGGGCTACGTACCAACGCATCGCCACACGGGTTTTGGCCAAGTCATTGGCGCGGCGGTTCCACACCCGACCCGCTGCGATGCCCATTAAAATGTATAACATAATCCAAACAGGCGCAAATAATTTAGCGGGCGGCGTAAAAAACGGTTTGTGTAAAGTTGGGTACCAATGTTGCACCCCATCGCGGGTAGCCAACGACGCGCAATACCCCACCATCAAGGCAAAAATGATGGAAGTACCGAGGGCAATGGTGGTGTTTATTTTCTGTTTCATAAAAACGGTTTATTTTAATGCAATTGGCGAAATGGTGAAAGGGCAAAAGTAAGGTGTTTTCTTAGATAGAGAAAAGAAGAAAGAGAAAAGAGGAAAGACTCTTTCTTGCTGTAAATCCCTGATTAGTGTTGCCCCCCTGTGGTTTTCAGTTTTGTTTACCGTGCCATTGTTTGATTGGGTTGCATGTTTTTTTTGTTACTGTTATGAGAAAAAAAATCATACCAATAAATAACATTAAAACAGGACATGTAAAAACAGACATATTTGTAAAAAAGTTTATTTACCAAACCGTATAAAAAAACATACTCATAAACAAACCTAAATATTACTTTTGTAAATCAGACATACTACTAAAAAGGTTTATTTATTATATGGGAAGAAAATACATAGTAGTAAATAAACTTTCAGATGGCATGGGAAGAAAAAACTATAAATAAAAATATTACAAAACATAGTGCTTTTTAAAATATAAGTAAGGTTTTCATAGGTTTTAAAAGGCTATTTGGAAATCCATTTGGAAATCCATTTGACAATCAAAATGATTACTAACGCCGATTACTTCGCTTGTTTTGATTTTAGCTGTTTAGGTTGTGATAAATACTTGTTTTTACGAAGTAGGGATCTATTTGGGGCACGCGCGGGTAAATAATAATAAGCAGCATTTTTATGAAAAAATCATTAGTCATTATTGTTTACTTTCTGTTAGTTTGTTGTGGAACCAAGCATGCTCAAATTTTGGGATATTTTACTAAAACAACCAATATCCTTTATTTATATGTGCAAAATAGGATTGAAATAACATCAACTAGCAATGCTACAATAACAGCTGCCATTGATAATGGCATTATCAAACAAATTGACAATAGCACTTTTGAAGTGCAGGTACAAAAAGATACGACAACTACCTTGACAATTTATCAAGATGGGAAACATAGGAACTTTCAATTTCGAGTGAAACAATTTCCAGAACCAGTGATATCTTTTGATTTTGGGAAATGTAAGAACAAAACTCATTTCACTACCGAAGAATTTAAAAAACTATCTACCATTGATCCGCTGTGGCTTGATTTCATCTATGAAGGTGGGTCAAATTTTAAGGAAATGGAGGTCATTATTATAAAACGAAATAACACAAGGTATTTCTACCATTTTAATGGTAACCGATTCGCGTCCGCAACCAGAAGCATCGAATCAGGCGATATGATATTGTTTAGAAACATGATTGTGACTTTCAAAGGCTCATTCGAAAAAGATATTAAAGTAAAGGATTGCTTAATAACGATTGAATAAAAGTTGCTGTCAACATGATGTTTCATAAGCAGGTTTTCTGATAGTACCAGAAAACATGATCCTAGTAAGTGGCAAGCCCATCCCTCCTTTTTTGCTTTTTTTGTAAGTTTACAAAAAATAGCAAGGGTTTTGCCGCCGCAGGTTGAAATTAAAAAATACCATACTATAATCCCGCTCGTGTAAACAGGAGAATCGTTAGCAGTAATGTGCAAAACTTGGCGTAAAAGAAAGAAAATATACTAAATGAAAATATTATCAGCAATTGCAATTATCCTTTTCTTATTTTCATGCAAAACAAAAATTGAGAAAACTAAATCAAATTCAAAAATAATTGACACTATTTTGCTGCTCACTGAAAAGGATACATTTAAAGTACTTTCTGGTGATTGGAAATATACTTTTGATATGTATTCAAAATCTGATTCTATAGAAATAAACAATTTCTACAGTGAACCATTTGTGAAAATGATTAATATCAACAATCAAAAAGTTGGTATTGTAATTGAAAATTCTTTGTTGAAATTATTTCATCAAAAGGAAGGGTATTTTCAACAAACATCAAAAGATAGTTTAGAAGGTGTTAATTGGAAAACAAAAAAATCTGATTTAAACTTTGATGGAAATACAGATATTGTGTTGAGTGAAGTTGAAGGAGTTCACGGCAACTCTTTCATTATAGCACTAATTTTTGATACAAAAACAAATACTTTTGTTCATAAGAAATGTTTTGATTTACCAAATTTAGAAATTGACAATAAGAAAAAACAATTGAGAACTAAATGGTATAGTTCAGCTTGTGGGAATTCTAAAAAAGCAATATTTATTACTACTAAAGACAGTATTGAACTACTTGAATCTATAAATTATTTTGATTTAGAATGCGGTGGAAAGGAAAATGAAAAGCGGTATATAATCTTCACAGAAAAAAAAATAAAAAGTAAAGTTGTTAAGGATTCAATATTATTAAAACCAAAAGAAGCGTGGAATTTGTTTGAGCAATCATTATGGAATACTAAAAACGAATGGTAAACACTACTGTTAACAGGCGTTTGGCAAGATTGCGAATTTTGTAGTAAATACACGTTTACATTTCGCAAGCATTTTATATTTTTAATTGAAAATAATGAGGTGTAAAGTTTGCAACTGAAGAGGAGCTGCCGGAAGTCTACAAACGCAAGGATCGCGAAAAGTCAAATCAAATGAATCAACAAATAAAGAAATATGCAGTTTTAAATATAGTAGCAAAATTGGACACACCTATCAAAGTCAACAAGATATCTTTCAAAGTCAACAACACAACTTTCAATGTGAACAAGACCACAATCATAGACTGGCCTGCCATTTAGAGACTGAAAAACATTTTGTGTAATCGCAGCAAAAACAGGGCAGCCGCAAGCCCCGCCCCTACATGGTTTTCATTAGAAAGACCCGTTTAAAAACAGGGCGACCACAAGGGTCGCCCCTACATATCTATTGAAAGAATATTACAAACATTCCAACACAAAACAACAAGGACAGCGGTTAAGCTGCCCTTGTTGTTGCTATAACCTGAAACTTGCAACCTAAAACTTGAAACCTGACCCGAGGCCCAAAGGGCCGAACGGAGCATTTGAAATTAAAAGGAGGAAGCCCAGTGGGCTTCAGGTACGCGAGCTTTAGCTCGCCAACAAAACTTTAAACTTTAAACAAAAAACTATTGCCTATTGCCTTCTTTTGACTTTCGGCTTTTGACTTTTGACTTTCGACTTATTTACTCACCACCAACTTCAGCGTGGTTCTTTGCTGGTTTTGGTCCGTGAGGTTTACAAGGTAACAACCTTGCGGAAGTGCGGTGGCGTCTATGGGTTGTTGGGGGTTGATTTGGCCAGTGAGTAATACACTGCCGCTCAGGGCGCAGATGCTGTACGAAAGGGTTTGGTCGGTTTCAACGTAAAACAAGCCTTGGTTGGGGTTGGGGTATAGTTTGGGGCTGCTGCTGCTTTGGAAGGTTTCGTTGGCCAAGGGTGCGCAGGCTTCAGAGGCGTATTTCACCACAAAGAAGGGTTGGCTTAGTCCCGAACCTTGCAGGCTGGTGTTATTGGCGAGGTTGAGTGAGGTGCTAAACTGCCCGCCTAGCAAAATGTCATTGTTGCGATCTGTAGTAATACAAGTGGCATAATCTTGGTTAAAAACAGGGCTCGCTAGCCGATCAAGTTTGGTACATGCCCCCGTGTTGGCATCAAACCAAGCCAAAAACGGATCTACATTGGAGCTGCCTGTTGAGTTAGGGATGTTCTGATTGCCCCAACTGATTAAACCAGGATTGGGGGTAAGAGAATTACGGCCTGCTGAAGCTGCCACCATTACTTGATTGTTACTGTACTTAATGGTGCATGGGAATCGATAGGAAGGGACATTATTGAGGCTGCGCGAGGACCAAATGATGTTGTCTGCTGTAGGGTTCAGCTTCATGACAAAATGAGGCGCGTAAATAGGGCTGATGCTACCAAACGTTAAAAACATATCTTCTGAATTATTAGAAGCTGAAACCCCCGACAAATAGATGTTGTTTTGGGGGTCAAAATCGACACCAGAAATTGAGAAATAGTTCCCCAAAGTGCGGTGGTTACTTTGGTTATACACCACCTGTCCTTGGGCATTGAAGCCCAATAAATAAAAGGTGTAGGGTAGCAAAGTGCCATTTAACGTACCCGTCGATTGCGAATTGGAATGGTCAATGGAAAAATGCACCACATAGTTGCCATTGCCTGGGTTGCGGTAAAATACGAGGTCGTTGCCTGTGCCATTAACAAGCTGAAGATCCAGGTCAACAGCGCCTAAGAAGTTACCTTGTGTATCGTACTTAAGTACATAATGGTTACATGGGCTTTTGGTAGCCGTTAAAGCCCCATTGCAATAGGTGCCAGGTACCAATTGCACCAACCAGTGAATGACATTGTTTTCGTCAATGGCAATGCCTTTGCTGGTTTGATCTGAAAAAACAGACGAAAAGGTAACCCCTACTGCATCAGGCTGGCGGCGCCACAGCAACTGGCCTTGGGTATCAAACTTACACAAGGCCAACAGGCGACAATCATTGTAAGAGTCTAAAACCCAGTCGTTGTCGATGCGGGCAGGATAAGACTGGTTGTCAGGTAAACCGCAACCACCAAAGCGGATGCCCGTGTACACATTGTCTTGCGAATCAACACAAACCGATGGAATGTATTCATTATGTACTCCACCAAAAATCTTCGACCAGCGGTAGCTGCCGTTGCATGCCAAGCTAAATAGCGCAACGTCGTATTGGTAGTCGTAAGTGCCTCCATAATATGTTTTCTGATTGCCAGCAATGTCCAAGGTGCCCCGGCCCACTTTGCTCAGGCCATACACATTGCGCTGGCTGTCGGTGGTGAGGCTATAGGTTTGCGAGAAATGATATTGGTCGTTGATGGTGCCAGTACTGCCACCACGCATGCCCCAAATCCAGGTAGGGGATTGGGAGAAGCAAGAAGTGCTTATGGCAATGAACAAAAAGCAGGTGTATAATGTTGTTTTCATGTAAAACTGTATTTCTGATTGATGCGATTCAAATATAGGAAATAATGGGCAAAATTTGGAAATTTGGAAATGAGGTAATTTGGACCCGAGACCCATTGGAACAAATGGGGCGAACAGAGCGAAGCTAAATGGGTTTGAGGTTTGAGGTTTGTAAATCCCTGATTTAAAATCATTTTATAACTTAAGGAATCAAAGGGTATTGAGCAGTTGAATACCTTTGCCAACGGGGTGGGCTTTGGAGGCGCCTCGCGGGAACTGACTGTCTGGATTTAGAAAATGGAGTTCGGAAAAAGGCTTTGGCCTTTCGACTTTCGGCTTTCGACTAAAAGACTAAATGACTACCTTTACGGGCCAATTTTTGCACCTATGTGGACCGAAAAAGACTTGATAAGCCCCCGTTTAATTGCTGAAGCGATTTCATTTGAAACGAAGTGGCAAGCACCTAGTAATATTGCGTTAGTAAAATATTGGGGGAAAAAATCGGGAGTGGGACCTCAGATTCCAGCCAATGCTTCGGTGAGTTTTACCTTGTCGGCCTGCAAAACTGAAACAGAATTGCAAGTAAGACCCAGAAAAACAGGCGAATCGGGTTTTCAATTTGCTTTTGAAGGAAAAGCCAAGCCGTCATTTGAACCGAAACTACACGATTTTTTACAGCGGATCACGCCGCTTTGTCCTTATTTAGACGATGTGCATTTGACCATCAATTCAAGTAACACGTTTCCGCATAGCTCGGGAATCGCCTCTTCGGCCTCGGGGATGGCGGCTTTATCAGCGGCTATCATGGCTTATGAACAAGCGCAATTTCCAGGAATGAGCCCAGAAAAGGCCCTTGTAAAAGCCTCTTGGCTGGCGCGTTTGGGGTCGGGAAGTGCTTGCAGAAGCCTTGGCGGCCCGGTGGTCCTTTGGGGACAACATGAATCGTTCAATAGTTCCGATGAATATGGGACTGCCATGGAACAGCCTTTGCACCCTGATTTTCAGGGCTGCCACGACAGCATTTTATTGATTGACACGGGCGAAAAACAAGTGTCGAGCACCGTGGGGCACGGCCTCATGAAGGGACATCCTTTTGCAGCGGCTCGTTTTGAACAGGCTAAAACAAATTTGACCGAAGTAATCAATTGCCTGCAAACAGGCAACTGGACACAATTTATTGCATTGGTCGAATCAGAAGCTTTAACGCTTCACGCCATGATGATGACCTCGCAACCCTACTTTATTTTGATGCGCCCCAACACCTTGGCGGTGCTGGAAAAAATCGGGCAGTTTCGCCACGAAACAGGCCTGCCCCTTTGCTACACCTTAGACGCCGGCGCCAATGTCCATTTGTTATACGCCGATTCGGCAGCAGCCATCGTAAAACCGTGGATTGAAAGCGAACTCAATCCGTTTTGCCATGAAAACCGCGTGATCCACGACCAGATGGGAATGGGGGCAAGTAAATTTTAAATTCTAAATTTTGAATTGGTTTGTAATTGCAACCATCAATACATTTTGAATTTAAGGCGAATGCAGTGATGATAATTTTGTATAGTTTTTTGGGCGTGTCCCGTCTGCCTGCGGCGATACGGGCCGGGCTGTCCGTTATATCTCCGCCAAGGCGGAGGATGCCACTGCCATCCCTCACGCTTTTTCTAGTTGAAAGTTTAAAGTGGGAAAGTTGAAAGTCTTTTACGAACGGCATTTACTAAAATGAGGAGCAAAGTTCTTGCTAGGGCACCGCAAAGTCTCAATTACAGGCAATCTGTGGCTATTCAAATTCAAAAATGACAAGGAATACGGCTAGGCTTTTTATTAAAATTATGCTGTAATTAATTTTCAAATTACCACGCATTTGACAAGTAGGCCTCATCAAAATTAGTGGATATTCATTTCATCGCTGAAAATCGAGGGTACCTTATGACCCAATTTATACTATCTAGTTCTTTTAGTGAATATTTATCAACCTTGAATCTCTTGTCATTCACAATGAAATTTGTGTTTCGATAAATAAAATCTGCATCTTTACACCGATAGTACACAACGTACAAGATCATATCTGAGGAATATTTTCTTATTGTGCTCGCTATAGAACCTCTAACCGCCGGAGAATCCGAACTTTTAATTCCGATTTTACCTCCAGCTGATCCCTCAAAATAGGTTGTGCCTTTTTTGATTAATGTTTCATAACAAATAGCATTTTGTGAATTATTTATAATCACTAGTTTGTCTTCTTGGTAGTGACATGCCGTCATAAAAACAGAAATTACCCATAAAAAGTAGATTAATTTTTTTTCCATTTGTCAATTAAAAATCACGGATTACTAACAACCGTTCCACTTGTTTAGCATGTCCCTCAATGCAATCCCAATACCCAACGGAACCTGACTTTATGTCAACTAACAAAGCCAATTTTCAGAAAAAATTCTTAAGTTCCCATACTTCAGATTCTGCAAAAGTAGGAGGGGAAAATTGATTTCAAATTCAGTTGCTTGTATATCCTTAGTAAGCATGCTCCTTTTTACCAAAGTGTTAATAATGCATACAAAACATGATGTTGTTTGAGCGCTAGTTGGGTATGTCCACGTCACAGATTGAAAAAACATCGATAAACATGAAAATTATGAAACAAAATTTTATTGACGTTTTTCCCAAAAATAATATCATTACAATATTGAGATTTATTTATCGCTTCCGAACTCCAATATTGATAATTGGATGGGAGTAGATTTTTGACGCAAATTCCATTTTCATAAGTAATCACTGTTTCATGTCCTTTTAATTTAAATATACAAATGTCATTCATTTCATAAGTATAGTTAGAACGATCAAATTTAATATAGTCGCCATCAGGCAATCCAAACCCTAAATACATGCCGTCAACAAAATAGATATAGTCCCCATCAATTATACATGATATCATTATGTTTTCTTCATCAACAGAAAAAAACCTCCGATTCAATTTGCCTATTTTACCAAGACAAAAAACAACAATTAACACGAAGATGAGAGAAAATACTTTTTTTGCCCGTTTCATTTTAATAGAATTTTAGCACAACTATTATTAAGCCATTTTAACGATATTATTTATAATTTACTCCAAATCAGCCGATAGATCGCCAACTACAATTCATGCTTAAATCACCAACAAAAAAAACGAAAAGTCAAACGCAGCCGTACGCTACCCTAAAAATCCGTTTCCCCCAACTGCTCCAAATGATCCAATTCCCAATCGGTTAAGTCGCGGCGGTCTATTATGGTGAGTCGGCCTTTGCTTTTTCAGGAAAACAAATTTAAACTTAAAACAAAAGACTTTCAACTCAAAATCATTTTATAAGTTTAGGAATAGTAGGTTTATACTAAAGAAAATACCTTTGCTTTGGGGTGGGCGCGGTGGCTCTAACCGGATTTGACTTTTATTCTTAGTAGGTGCCATACCAAGAGTGAAGTGAACCCGCAAGCTAAAGCTAGCGAACCTGACTGCCACTGGGTTTACGCCCCAATATATCATCTACCTTAGGGGTTGGCTTGGAGCCGTCTTTCGATCAGAAAACTTCTCATTAAACTGCTTTTGATCACGAAAACAACTTTAAACTTTCGACCCTAAACAAAAGACTTTCAACTCAAAATCATTTTATAATTTTATGAATAGTAGGTATATACAAAAGAAAATACCTTTGCTTTGGGGTGGGCGCGGTGGCTCTAACCAGATTTGACTTTAATCCTTAGTAGGTGCCATTCCACGCGTGTAGTGAACCCGCGAGCTAAAGCTCATTTACCTGACTGCCACTGGCTTTCCGCCCCAATATATCATTTGGCATAGGGGTGGTCTTGGAGGCGTCTTTCGACCAGAAAACTTCTCCGTAAACTGCTTTTCATCAGGAAAACAAATTTAAAGTTAAGACCCTAAACAAAAGACTTTCAACTCAAAATCATTTTATAAGTTTAGGAATAGTAGGTTTATACTAAAGAAAATACCTTTGCTTTGGGGTGGGCGTGGTGGCTCTAACCGGATTTGACTTTTATTCTTAGTAGGTGCCATTCCACAAGTGCACCGAAACCGCGAACTAAAGCTTACGTACCTCACTGCCACTGGCTTTCCGCCCCAATATATCATCTACCTTAGGGGTAGTCTTTCGACCAGAAAACTTCTCCCTAAACTGCTTTTGATCAGGAAAACAAATTTAAACTTTCGACTTTAGCTTCGCTCCGTTCGCCCCATTCGTTCCGATGGGTCTCGGGTCGACTTTTGACTTTCGACTTTCGACTTTTGACTTTCGACTTTCGACTTTCGACTTTCGACTTTTGACTTTTGACTTTTGACTCATCAAAAAATCACTCCTTCACGATCAACTTTTTGATTGTTGTTCCAGAAGCGGTGGTTACATGTACAAAATAACATCCTGATAGCTCCAATTTCACGTCGCAACTATTCCCGATTGCTTGCTGTTGTTTAATTGTTTTTCCGAGCACATCTAGAATGGTTATGGTGGCATTATTTTCAGCAACAACCACCCGAAAAGTGCCATTGCTCGGGTTTGGATAAATTTGAATGGGGTCATTTTTTATTGCTTCCGACACATTCAGAATCGTACAAACGCTGGGTGTTGCTGTTGTTTGTCCAATGGTTAATACACCCGAATTCACGGTCCAATACTCATAATCTCCGCCAGTGACAGTGGTCCAATTGGTTAAATCAACCGATTTGGAAGCAGCGGGTGCGGCGGTGTAACTTCCTGGCCCACTGATTTTATACACTTTGACGCCGTTGCTCCACGTAAGCGCTTGGCCAGAAACGCAAGTTTCGGGCACATTGCACCATTGTCTCAAAAAGTAGGCTTTACCCAATCCGACCACCATGCCGAGGCCATTTTCATCAATGCAAACGGCAGTTTTTTCGTCACAGGCTATGGCTTTTACCTCAGTCATGTTTTGATCGGTGATCATGCGCGACAAAAAAGTCATTAACCTACCTTGGCGGCCCGTAATGCCGTTGGTGGTGGTGCCGCCTTTGGTGTTAAAATGGGTGTCGCAAATGGTTTTTTGCAAAAACGGATTCTGAAAAAAATCGTTATAATGGATGCCACTACCCGACAAATAGGGGTTTGGTAAAACGTCTGGCGATAACACGTTGGTATTGCCGTCGTAATAGATGCTGCCTTGTATAGCCATCCCTGCACTGGTGCCCCCGATGGGAACATGCTTGGTATTGGCTAAATAATCAAGCGCGGAACCTAAAGCAGTACCACGGTAATTCGCAATGTAATCGTTTTGATTTCCGCCTGCAAAAAACACGGCTTCCGCTTTTTTAATCGTTTCAACAAGTGCCGGGTCATTGGCTTGTGCCACCGAATTAATGAGAAATGTTTCCACAGAATTGGCAGGGCCCAAACCCAAAATATAGCTGTTGTAGGCATTGGTTCCCGTTGCGCGAATCACAACAAAATCGCCACCGCCCGATTTGTTAATCATCCACGTAAAAGCCGCGTCCACATCAGACCCGCCACCCATTAATACCGTACCAGCTGTTGCTGTTGTCACCACATCAGTAGCCGAACCTACTCTGCCTAAACTCTGGCCCTGTGCGAGTTGAAAGAATAAAAATAACGCGCTTCCTACTAATTTAATTCCATTTCTCATTGTCTTGATTTAGGTGGTTTTTAATGGATATCCCATTAAATTATTAGTTGGTGACGGCCGTTTTTGCATGCTGTTAATCAGTACAAAAGCTATTCCTGTTTTTCGTAAAATGCTTATTCCTTGGTGACCAACTGCAACGTATCGCGCGAAAACTGTTTGATTAAAACGGTTTTACCTGCTTCCACTTGTTGCGCAGCCTCGGGGTTTACGTGCCGAATGGTGTATAAAGATACGTTCTCGTTGTAAGCGATTTTATATTTTTTGGCCAATTCGGCCCGCAATTTGTCAAATTGACCAAACTTATCTTCGAGACACACCGAAAAACTGATGGCAGAATTTTGAATCAAATTTACATTGATTTTAAAACGATGTAATAGGGCAAAAATGGCGCTGATGTTTTCTTCTACGATAAACGAAAAATCGATGGAGGAAAGCGACAATAATAGTTGGTTTTTTTTGACAATAAAACAGGGGATAAACGGATCTAAATCGGCGCCTTTGGACACTTGAGTGCCCGGAAGCAGCGGTTCCACAAACGATTTGACATGCAGCGGAATTTCTTTCTTTTGCAATGGCTGCAAGGTTTTCGGGTGAATCACAGAAGCGCCATAAAAGGCAAGCTCGATGGCTTCGCGGTACGAAATATGATGCAACAAAGTGGTTTGTTCAAAATACCTCGGATCGGCATTCAATACACCAGGCACATCCTTCCAAATGGTGACACTGTGTGCATTCAAACAATAGGCAAAAATGGCCGCCGTATAATCGGACCCTTCACGGCCCAAAGTGGTCGTAAAACCATTGTCATCCGCACCCAAAAAGCCTTGCGTAATGAGCAAGGTTTTTTTTCGGGCCAATTTGCCAATCAACAATTGTGATGCTTCCCAATCAACCACCGCATCGCGGTAAGTGGCATCTGTTTTAATAAACTGACGCACATCGAGCCATTGGTTTTTAAGCCCCACCTGATTCAGGTAATAGCTGACAATGGTGGTTGAAATGAGTTCGCCAAAGCAGATGATTTGGTCATAAACAAACGAATAATTGGGCGATTTGTTGCTGCGTAAAAAATATTCCAAATCTGAAAACAAGGTGTTGACGGCCCAAAACACTTCATGTTCTTCGTCGTCAAATAAATCGAGTAAAATTTGATTATGATACTTTTTAACTTCTTGCACCGAAGCGTGCAAAGCAGCAGATTTGTCAAAATAATTGCGAATCACTTCTTCGAGGGCATTGGTGGTTTTGCCCATGGCCGAAATGACCAACATGGTGTTTTCAAAGCCCACTTGCTCTAGCACTTTCACTAAGTTGCGCACGCCAGCAGCATCTTTGACTGATGCGCCTCCAAATTTAAATACGTTCATACAAAATGAGTTATTACAATCATTTATCCCAAATTACGCATGAGAAATTTGGGTTTATTAAACCCAGATTATGCATTAGACTTTGAAATGAAACCAACACTTACAAAAAAGTTTGCATTTGCAAACTCAAATTTAAAAAGTTGGTTCTTAATGACCAATTAAAAACAAATATTAACGCCATTAAAATGGGAAAAGGACAAAAAAGCTGGGAGTGCACGGACTTTTTTTACCGCAGGTGTAGCAGCGCTACATTGAGGATAAAAAACTGAAGTGATTTAGACTTTTTTGATTGAAGCGAAAAATGATGATTTTTGTTCCAGATTTTAGCTTTTTTGCACTGCATAGCAGCGCTACGGAGTAATAAAAAGCTGAAATATGGGGCGAAAAGACCATTTTGCAGCCAATTGAAAAAGTTTAAATTGCTTCATCAGTACATTACCAGATTTGCAGTCATTTTTCCATGTAATAAATTTCTAATGCGTAATCTGGGTTAAAATTCATTGGGTGGAAAATCAGCCAAGGCTCGCTCATCCATTTGCGCCACGCGCCAATCATCGAACACTACGGCCCCTGCTTTTTGGTAAAAATCAATGGCCGACGTATTCCAATTGAGTACCCCCCACTCTACCCTACGCACGCCATCAGCATTGGCTTCGGCAACAAAGGCGGCAAATAAGGCTTTGCCCAATCCTTTGCCGCGATAGGCTTCGGTGACAATTAAATCTTCGAGGTGCCAGGTTTTACCCTTCCAAGTGGAATACCTCGGATAAAACAAGGCCATGGCCCGAATACTGCCATCCATTTCGGCTACCAAGCACCGAAACAAGGGAGCTTCGCCAAAACCATCACGCAATAAATCGGCCGGTTGAATAACCACCGCTTCGGGTTCTAGTTCAAAATGCGCCAACTCACAAATGAGTTGGTGCATGGCTTCCACGTCGTTGGGCTGTGCAGCGCGTAGCAACATGTTATTTCTTTTTGCCTTTTTTGGGCGTTTTACCACCTTTTGCTGGTGCTGCTTTTTGAACTACATAAGGTTTATAAAGTCCGTCTGCTTCTGCACGGGCAAGGGCTTTATCGGCACGACTGGCGGGGTCTGGGTGCGTACTCATCATTTGTGAAATCAATGAAGACTCTTGACCGCCACTTAATTTAGCCAATATCAAAAAGGCCGATTCAACGGCATTCACATTGTATCCGTGTTTTTTCATGAAGTCATATGAAAAATCATCGGCTTCTGATTCTTGTTTGCGGCTGTATTTGCTGGTAATTAAAGCTTGGCCAATTTTTCCATAATCTCCGTCGGTGGCAGTAGCAATTTTATCGGATTGCGAAGCGGCGGCATCTACCAAACCAGCTTGAAGATAGGCTCTCTTGGCTGCATCACGGCTGTCTTCGTTGGCTACGTGTCCAATTTCATGGCCGATCACCGCCAATAGTTGATTGTCATCCATCATATCCATTAAACCTTGAAACACCCGCACACTGCCGTCGGCTGTGGCAAAGGCATTGACGTCTTTGGTTAAATACACTTTGAAATTGAGGGCTAACCCATTCTCTTGTTTGTGCGGGCCAAAAACCCGATTCAAACGAAGGGCGTAAGCATTGGTTGGACCTGCAATGGTGTTTTTTGCATCTAATTGTACCACTGCATTGCGCGACACATTCTGCGCATCTTCATTGCTAAAGGTAAATCCAGTAACCAATTGTTGACCTGCTTGCTTGAGGCGGTCATTGATGTTGATCTGTGCATGAGCCGCCGGAATGGCCGTAAGCAAGGCAAAAAAACTGCTTACTTTAATTACTTTCATGGAATTCATATTGGAGGGATTATCGGTTTGATGGACAAATATAGTCAAAAGTCGAAAGCTGAAAGTCGAAAGTCGAAAGTCGAAAGTCGAAAGTCGAAAGTCAAAAGTCGAAAGTCAAAAGATGAAAGCCGAAAAAAATTTAATGTGATAAATAGCCACCCTCTCCTTTGGAGAGGGGCTGGGGGAGAGGAAAAACAGGCAATAGTTTTTCTTAGTCCAAAAGTCGAAAGTCAAAAGATGAAAGCTGAAAAAAATTTAATGTGATAAATAGCCACCCTCTCCTTTGGAGAGGGGCTGGGGGAGAGGAAAAACAGGCAATAGTTTTTTTTCAGTCGAAAGTCGAAAGTCAAAAGTGAATTCCAGTTATCGTTCAATCTATCAATCCTTAAATTCTTCAATCAAAAAGAGGCAATTGACATTAGCAACAATTCAAAATTTAAAATTCATCATTCAAAATTCCGGTGTCATTTCCCATTAAACAAATTCATCGCATTGGCCAAGCCGCTCAACACAAATGATTCCATGGCTTCTACACATTTTGACAAGCGCTCGGGCAAGGCCTTGGTTTCGGCTTCGGTCCAATTGCCCAACACATAATCTACTTGCCGGCCCTTGGCAAATGCATCGCTGATGCCAAACCGAAAGCGCGCGTAATCAACCGTTTGCAAAACACCTTGTATGCTTTTGAGGCCATTGTGACCGCCATCACTGCCCTTTGCTTTGATGCGCAAAGAGCCAAATGGCAAGTTTAAATCATCGGTAATGATGAGCACATTTTCTAGGGGTATATTTTCTTGTTGCATCCAATAGGCCACCGCTTTGCCGCTCAGGTTCATGTAGGTGCTGGGTTTCAGCAAAAACACCTGCCGGCCTTTGACCTTCAATTGGGCCATGCTCCCTAATTTGCCCGAGGAAAATGAGACGCCTTCTTTTTTTGCCCAAGCCTCCACTACCAAAAAACCAATGTTGTGGCGGGTGAATTCATATTCTGGGCCAATGTTGCCTAAACCGACAATGAGGTATTTCTTCATTTTTTTTCAATAATTATTTTTGGAAAAGGCATTTTTCTATTGAAACAACTCTGTTCATTTTCTTTGCTAGCCCAAAGAAAACGAACCAAAAGAAAGGGCTTTTTTGGCCCGCATAAAAGGTCATTTTTGCCTGCGGCAAAACCAGTTTCGCTTGGCCTAAAATCCCTCCAAGGCTTCAGGATTTTTACGGCTAGCGAAACCTATGACTACATATGCGGGCCGGCACTTGCAAAGCTTCGCACAAAAATCAACATTGTTAGACTATGCTTTTAGAGAGAAGAAAAAAGTGAAAAGAAGATTGATGTTTTTTCCACACAAATCTTTGCTCTTTGTTCTTTACTCTTTGCTCTAAAAGCTTCGCACAATTTTAAACTTCGCTTAACTGGGCGTTTTAGACAAAAGAAGCAAGAGAAAAGGATGATATTTTTTCCACAAATCTTTACTCTTTGTTCTTTACTCTTTGCTCTAAAAGCTTCGCATCACGATTAACTTTGATGCTCAATGAAATTGATTTTACCAGAACGTATTTTTATTTCAACACCCTCCTATTTCCTTTTTCTGTTTTTCCCATCAGTTCGCCATTCTTCGGCTACTTTTTCCAGTTCGCGGTACCAATTTTCACCAAAACGCCGAATGAGGGCCTCTTTGACAAACTGGTAAACAGGCACTTGCAATTCTTGTCCGAGGGCACAAGCGGGGTCGCAAATGTCCCATTCATCGTAATTTACCGCCGAAAACTCGCTGAAATCTTTTACCCGAATGGGGTACAAATGGCACGAAACGGGTTTTTTCCAATCAACGATGCCTTCATTGTAGGCTTGTTCGATGCCGCACAAGGCGGTTTTGCCGTCAAAAATCACATAGGCACACTCCTTGTTGTCCACCAAAGGCGTTTCGCGGTCTTGGTCGGTGCCTACCAACCAAGTGCCTTTTTCTTCAATGGCAGCAATTCCCTCAGGACGCAAATAGTCTTTAATCAGCGGATAAATGCGTTCCAAAATGACGGTTTCTTCCTCAGACAATGGCGCACCCGCATCGCCACCCACGCAACAGGCACCGTGGCAAGCACTGAGGTTGCATACAAATTCATTCTCTAGAATCGATTCAGAAATGATGGTTTTGCTTAGTTGAAACATGGCGCAGTTTTAGGGCGTAAAAATACATGGAAAATCAAAGCCCCCGAAGCACTCATTTTTTTGTTTCAAACCGCCTTATAATTCCTATTTTTGTATCAAATTGGCCTCTATGCACTATGTGCGCTTTCTTCTTCTTGGATGGTGGTTTTGTAGCGTGCAGGCCCAAGACCTTACTTATATGAAACGCCCTGACTCGTTAAAACCTGGCGACACCGTTGCCATTGTATCTACTGCGCGTAAAAACCTAGAAGACAATTTAACGCCAACTTATGAATTGCTTTGTCAATGGGGCTTGAATGTAAAAGTCGGGCACACCATTGGACTAGACCACTACCAATTGGCAGGGACGGATGCGCAGCGCACGGCCGATTTTCAAGACATGTTGGACGACCCAAACATCAAAGCCATTTGGTGTGTGCGGGGCGGTTATGGTACCGTCCGCATCATTGACCACTTAGATTTCACCCAATTTTTAATAAATCCGAAATGGATTATCGGATTTAGCGATGTGACAGTGCTACACAGCCACCTCAACCGATTGGGCGTGGCTTCTTTACATGCGCTGATGCCCGTAAGTGTGCCACGTGCCACTGCATCCGCCAAAGAAAGTTTGCGCCAAGCGCTTTTCGGCGAACCATTGACTTACACGCTTGATTGCGATGCCTTAAATCATGGTGGCAAAGCCCAAGGCGAATTGGTCGGGGGCAATTTATCTATTTTATATAGCTTATTAGGTTCGCCATCGGCCATTGATTGCAAGGGCAAAATTTTATTTATTGAAGACTTAGACGAATATCTATACCACCTCGACCGCATGATGCTAAACCTGAAACGCAATGGTTGTTTGGCCAATTTGAAAGGATTGGTGGTTGGCGGGATGACCAAAATGAATGACAACGACATTCCTTGGGGCCAAAACGCACTTGAAATCATTGAAGAAAACATTCATGGTTTATCCATTCCCGTCATTTATAACTTCCCAGCCGGACACATCCAAGACAATCGGGCACTGATTATGGGCAGCCAAGTGGAAATAGAAGTGACCGCCACCCAAAGCAGTTTGCGGTTTTTAACTGACTAAACATCAATTGGTTTTTGTTTTTTAATGATCAACAAATGTTATTAGATTCCCTCTTTTTTTAACATTCCTCTTTTTTACTTTTTCAAAATTTATGGCTGAATATCGTTGTTGTAAAAAAAAATAATTACTTTCGATATAACAAAACGCATGTGTTCCGCGAAAACACACAATTTTTTAACAAAAAAAATGCTACATTCTCAATAAACAGTCTTTCAGTTTGAAGATTGATTATTGGGTTTTTTTCGCGGCTTTATCTATCAAAATTTGATTTTTGAAATGAATCAAAATACATGACACTGTATTTAAAAAATTAAATATCAAAAAATAAGAAGCAAAATTTAGTCAACAAACACTGTATAACACGCAAAAAATAAAACAAGTACAAAACATGAAATACCCATCTATTCAAAATTATATTGGCGGTGCGTTTGTAACACCCATCACCAGCCGAACCCTCGATGTTGTCTCGCCCCTTGACGGCACTTTGCTGTCAACCGTGCCAATGTCCACGTATGCCGATTTGGATTCAGCCGTGCAAGCAGCCCAAAAAGCGTTCCCTATTTGGAGTAAAATGCCCATTAAAGAACGTGTGCAAGTATTTTTCCGTTACAAAACTTTGTTGGAACAAAATCTCAAAGAACTGGCCGAATTATGCAGCGAAGAAAATGGCAAAACCTACAGCGAATCGGTCGCCGAAATTGAAAAATGCATTGAACTCACCGAATTTGCCACCTCCTTGCCACAACTTATTACGGGCGAATTATTGGAAGTAAGCAAAGGCGTGGAATGCCGCACCGAACATGTGGCCTTGGGCGTGGTGGCCTCTATTGTACCGTTTAATTTCCCGGCCATGGTGCCCAATTGGACCATTCCCAATGCCATTGCTTTGGGCAATTGCATGATTATTAAACCTTCTGAAAAAGTGCCGCTTTGTTGTGGCCGAATTGCCGAATTGCTGCAGCAAGCAGGCTTGCCTGATGGTGTATTCAATGTAGTGCATGGTGACGTGGATATTGTTAATGCCATTTGTGACCACCCCGACATTAAGGCGGTTTCCTTTGTAGGATCGACCAAAGTGGCAAAAATTGTGTACCAACGCGCCACGCAAAACCTAAAACGTTGCTTGGCATTAGGCGGAGCCAAAAACCACTTGATGGTGCTTCCAGACGCCATTCCAGAAATGACCGCCCAAAATGTGGCAGCCTCTATGTCGGGCTGTGCGGGGCAGCGCTGTATGGCAGCCTCTGCTATGTTGGCCGTTGGCCAAGTAGATCATATTGTGGCTAAAATCTGTGATGAAGCCCGCAAAATCGTGGCTGGTGAAAATTTGGGAGCCGTCATTAACAAAGAATCGAAAGACCGCATTGAACAATATATTTCGCAAGCCGAAAAAGATGGGGCCAAAATCTTGGTGGACGGACGTGGCACCGTTGTAAAAGGCAAAGAAGGCGGTACCTATGTGGGCCCAACAGTGATTGACTTTGTGACGCCCGAAATGAGTGTTGCTTGCGAGGAAATTTTTGGCCCCGTCATTTCCATTATCCGAACAGCCACCATTGACGAAGCTTTAAAAATTGAAAATACCAATCCGTATGGCAATGCTGCCAGTGTTTTTACACAAAATGGCGGCGCTGCCCGCTATATTATTGAAAAGGCAAGTGCTGGCATGATCGGGGTCAACGTGGGCGTTCCCGTTCCGCGCGAACCCTTCAGTTTTGGCGGTTGGAACGACAGTAAATTTGGTGTAGGCGACATTACCGGTAAAAGTTCCATCGAATTTTGGACACAACTCAAAAAAAGCACCGTCAAATGGAATGCAGAAGCGGGAGTTAATTGGATGAGTTGATGCGAAAGCCAAAGGCTTTCGCAGTTTAAAAGTTTAAAGTTCAAAGTTTAAAGTTATCTTTATTTCCTTAGTCTGCTGCCATTCTGAAAAAAGGGAGGCAGCCACAAAAAGTAAGACAAGCGAAGCAGTAATTTTTGCTTCAATGCCGAACTTTAAACCTTAAACCTTGAACTTTAAACAAAAAACCTAGTTCAAATTTTCAAATGACAAAAATGACAAAAGAAGAAATTATACAAGACAGCAAACAATACAGTTTATTTTCGTGGTCGGCGCAAGGGCCAATGAATCCGTGGGCCATCAAACGAGGCGAAGGGGTTTACTTATACGATTTTGACGACAAGCGCATCATCGATTTTTCATCGGGACTGATGTCTGTCAATATTGGCCATGGCGACCAACGCGTTACCCAAGCAGTGGTGGAACAAATGCAACAAGTCAGTTTTGTAACGCCCAGTTGCACCACCGAAGTGCGCGCCAAATTGTCCAAAAAACTGGCCGACATTTGCCCAGGCGACCTCAACAAAGCTTTTTTTACTTTGTGTGGCACCTCATCTATTGACAATGCCATCAAATTGGCCCGATTGTTTACCGGGCGCCATAAAATTGTGGGCCGCTACCGTGCATTTCATGGCGGGTCCATCGGCGGCATGACGGTTGGGGGCGACCCCAGAAAGTTGGCCAATGATTCGCAACAAATGCCCAATGTGGTGCACTTAGACGATCCGTATTATTTCTTTGGCATGAAAGACTTGGACAACGAAACCAAGCTCCAACTGAGCCTCGAATACGTGGAACGCATCATCCATTTAGAAGGCAAAACCAACATTGCCGCCTTTATTTTTGAAGGCGAAAGCGGTTCGTCGGGATGTTTGCATTATCCGAAAGGGTATTTAAAAGGGGTAAAAGCCCTTTGCGAAAAATATGATATTTTATTTGTGGCAGACGAAGTCATGAGTGGTTTTGGCAGAACGGGCCAATGGTTTGGTTTTCAAAACCACGACATCGTACCCGACATGATTTGCATGGCCAAAGGACTTACCTCGTCGTATTTGCCGTTGGGTTGCTTGATGGTATCGGACCGCATTGCGGCCAAATACGAACAAACCCCCATGATGATTGGCCTTACTTATAATGCGCATCCAGTGGCTTTGGCAGCTGCATTGGCCGTTATCAACATTTACGAAAGTGACCACCTGATTGAAAATGCCCGTCAAATGGGCGCTTACGTGGAACAACGCATCCAAGAAATGCGGGCGCAACACCCGTGCATGGGCACTTTTAGAAACACCGGATTGCTCGGTTGCTTAGATATTTTAAAGAACAAAAAAACTGGCGAACTCATTTCGCCGTATAATGGCGCAGGGGCTGATCTGACGGTGACCAATCAAATAGCGGGTAAATTACGCGAATTGGGTCTGTACACCTTTGTTCGTTGGGGATACCTTTTTATTGCCCCGCCCTTGACCATTACCAAAGACCAAATTAACGAAGGATTGGCCATTATTTCTGAAGCGCTAAAAATCGCCGATGCCGCACTCGTAAACGACTAAATATGCAAGCACCGTCGCCTCATAACAACCAATTATACAGCGAAGATTTGGCACCCATTGCCGCTTCTAAACGCAGTTGGACTACTTGGAATTTTTCTGCCTTATGGATCAGCATGAGTCTGTGTATTCCAACCTACATGCTGTCGAGTTCGTTGATACAGGGCGGAATGAATTGGTGGCAAGCCATTTTGACGATTTTTTTGGGCAATAGCATTGTGCTCATTCCCATGATTTTAAACGGCCATGCAGGGGCCAAATACGGGATTCCCTTTCCAGTTTTTGCGCGGGCAAGTTTTGGCACGGTTGGTGCGAATGTACCGGCCTTGCTTCGGGCCATCGTGGCCTGCGGTTGGTTTGGCATTCAAACTTGGATCGGCGGCTTTGCTTTGTTTCAAATGGCCCGACTGTGGATTCCATCACTTGATACCTTGCCTGCGATTTTTCCAGCTTCGTGGGATTTGCAAACGGGGCCTGCCCTTTGCTTCTTGCTTTTTTGGGCAGTGAATATGTATGTGGTGTATTTGGGGGTCGATAGCATCCGCAAATTATTGGTGTTCAAAGCTTTCTTTTTGCCCGCAGCGGCCTTGGCCTTATTATTTTGGGCCATACAAGCAGCCGATGGCTTGGGTCCCATTTTACAAACGCCCTCCAAATTTGCTACCTCAGCCGAGTTCTGGACCTATTTTTTTCCAGCACTGACGGGCATGGTCGGTTTTTGGGCCACCTTATCGCTCAACATCCCCGATTTTACGCGCTATGCCGTATCGCAAAAAGCGCAAATTCGCGGACAATTATATGGTTTGCCCACTTCAATGACACTGTTTGCCTTTGTGGGCGTCGTGGTGACCTCAGCCACCACCATTGTTTTTGGCAGCACCATTTGGGACCCGGTGGTTTTGGCCAGCAAATTTGACAGCAAACTCATTGTCAGTTTGGCGATGTTGGCGGTGGCGCTTTCTACGTTGGCCACCAATATCGCGGCCAATATTGTAAGTCCAGCCAATGATTTTGCGCACATTTCACCCCAAAAAATTGATTTCCGCAAGGGCGGTTATATCACCGGAATCATAGGAATTCTTATCTTTCCATGGAAACTCATAGCTGATCCAAGTGGCTATATTTTTACATGGTTGGTAGGCTATTCTAGCTTGCTCGGACCTGTGGGCGGCATCTTGATTGCCGATTATTATTTGATCCGTAAAAAAGAATTAAGTGTGAATGACATGTACCAAAGTCAGGGTATTTATCGCTACACCCGTGGGTGGAATGCATCAGCATTATGGGCGTTGATACTGGGAATTTTACCCAATATGCCCGGCTTTTTTACCACCATTAACGTATGGGAACCAAGCCTGTTTCCGGCTTGGCTATTACATTTGTATCATTATGCTTGGTTTGTCGGATTTGGCATCAGCGCAGGAGTGTACTACCTGTTGATGCGATTCAAACCAATTAAAAAATAAAACAATGAGTATCTTAATTAAAAACGGACGCATTATTACTGCCTCCGACGATTATGTGGCAGACATCTACATTGAAGGAGAACAAATTAAAGCCATTGGCACTAATTTGCCGCACCAAGCCGACAAAACCATTGATGCCACTGGCTTATTGGCGATGCCCGGTGGCATTGATCCGCACGTGCACCTCGAAATGCCATTTATGGGCACTTTCAGTAGTGATACCTACGAAACGGGAACGCGGGCAGCCCTGTATGGCGGCACCACCACCGTGATTGATTTTGTGTTACAGACCCAAGGGAATAGTTTGCAATCGGCATTAAATGATTGGAAAGGGCGCAGCACAGGTAATGCTGTGGGTGATTATAGCTTTCACATGGCGGTGACCGATTTTAACGAGGACACCCGAAAAGAAATACAGCATTTTATTGACAATGAAGGAATTACTTCTTTCAAGACATTCATGGCCTACAAAGGCGCACTCATGATTGATGACCGCCAAATGGTGGGTTTAATGGAAGAAGTTAAAAAACACGGCGGACTCATAAATGTGCATGCCACTAATGGCGACATGATTGATTACCTCATTGCCAAGCACAAAGCCGAAGGCAAATTATCGCCCTTGTATCATTATTTATCCCAACCAGAAGTGACAGAATCTGAAGCCAGTGGCCGATTTGCCGATTTGGCCAATTATACGGGTTGCCCAGGCTACATTGTTCACTTAACTTGCGAAGGTGCCTTAAACGCCGTTCGCCAAGCCACCAACCGCAACCAACATGTGTTTGTGGAAACCTGCATCCAATACCTGATTTTAGATGCCAGTTTGTACGAGCGCGATTTTGAAGGCGCCAAATGGGTCATGTCGCCGCCATTGCGCGAAAAGAAAGACCAAGAAACCTTATGGGCCGGCATTAATCAGGGGGTGGTGAATGTGGTCGCCACCGACCATTGTCCTTTTATGTGGGAACAAAAATTGATGGGTAAGGACGATTTTTCAAAAATTCCGAACGGCCATCCAGCCATTGAAAACCGCATGGAATTGTTGTTTAGCGAAGGCGTGCAAAAAGGCAAAATATCCTTGAACAAGTTTGTAGAAGTATCCAGCACCAATGCGGCCAAAATATTTGGGATGTTCCCCAAAAAAGGCACCTTAGGTGTGGGCAGTGATGCCGACATCGTGTTGTGGGACCCCACTGAAAAACACCAACTTTCGGCTGCCACCCACCACATGAACGTGGATTACAGTGGCTACGAAGGCTGGGAAATTACAGGTAAAATTAAAACCGTGCTGTTGCGCGGTCAAATAGCCATTGACCAAAATGAATGTTTGGTTCCAAAAGGCTATGGTCAATTTATTAAACGCAATAAAGTAAACGGAAAAATATAACAGCCCATGGCACGTATTGTTACATCTGGTCTGATCCAATTGAGTTTGGCCAAAACTGAAGGCGAAGGCAGCATTGAAGAAATCAAAGAAGCGATGTTGCAAAAGCACCTGCCGTATATTGAAGAAGCAGGTAAAAAAGGGGTGCAAATTTTGTGTTTTCAAGAAATTTTTAACACCCCCTATTTTTGTCCTGGACAAGATGCTGCATGGTATGCCTCGGCCGAAACCGTGCCTGGCCCGACCACTGAGCGCATGCAAGCGTATGCCAAAAAATACAATATGGTAATCATCGTGCCTGTTTACGAGCGCGACGGCGCAGGCATATTATACAACACAGCCGCAGTCATTGATGCCGATGGCGCCTATTTGGGGAAATACCGCAAAAACCACATTCCGCAAACGGGTGGGTTTTGGGAGAAATTTTTCTTTAAACCGGGTAATTTGGGCTATCCAGTATTTCAAACGAAATATGCCAAGGTGGGCGTGTACATTTGTTATGACCGCCACTTTCCAGACGGGGCGCGCTGTTTGGGCCTTAACGGCGCCGAAATTGTGTACAATCCGTCGGCCACTACCGTGGGGCAATCACAGTATTTGTGGAAATTAGAACAACCCGCTCATGCGGTGGCCAATGGCTATTTTATGGGCTGCATCAACCGAGTTGGCGAAGAAAAACCATGGAATCTTGGCCGTTTTTATGGCACTTCCTATTTTGTGAATCCGGTCGGTGAAATTTTTGCCTGTGCCTCTGAAACCGAAGATGAATTGCTCATTGCTTCCTTTGACTTGGACATGATTGACCAAGTGCGCAGCAAATGGCAATTTTACAGAGATCGAAGGCCGGAGACTTATGGGGAGATTGTGAAACCCTAATAAGGGTTGTACCATTTTGAATGATGAATTTTGAATTTTGAATGACTTGTAATGAGAATCATCAATACTAACTTCAAAAAATCAAAACAAAATGATTGTTAAACTTGGTATACTTATCACCATTAAAAACGTTGTTAATCAATACATTAAAATATTAATTTAACCAATGAGTTGCGAAAAAAAATTAGCTTAGTTCCGTTCGTGCCTTCTGACATTGGGTCAAAATTTAAAATTTCGACTTTATGTCTATACAAAACAAAGGACTTACTGACGTGAAAGCATATAAAAATTCAAAATTCATCATTCAAAATTTAAAATTTCGATTTTATGTCTATACAAAACCAAAGACTTACTGACGCGGAATATGTGCACAATTTCAGTGACATTCATCCGCCATTTGAAACACCCGATGCGGCATTGGTCGAGGCCAATCGGTGTTTGTTCTGTTACGATGCGCCTTGTATGAAATCGTGTCCGACATCGATTAACGTACCTAAATTTATTAAACAAATAGCCACTGAAAACCTGAAGGGTTCGGCACACACCATTTTTTCATCGAATATTATGGGGGCTGGTTGCAGCAAAGTGTGTCCCGTTGAAAAGCTGTGCGAAGGAGCATGCGTGTATAATTTTATGCACGAAGAACCCATCAACATTGCGCGTTTGCAACGGTATTCAACTGAAATGGCCATGGAAAAAAAATGGGCCTTATTTACCCGAAAACCCTCAACGGGTAAGCGCGTTGCAGTGATCGGTGCAGGACCAGCCGGATTAAGCTGCGCCCATACCCTGAGCTGCGAAGGCATTGACGTTACGATATACGAAAAAGAAAGCCGGGGCGGTGGCCTCATGACTTATGGCATTGCGGCCTACAAAGTGACGCCCGAATTTTGCGAGGAAGAAGTACAGTATATTTTGTCGACAGGAGGCATTGAGGTGAAATACAACCAAGCCTTGGGCCGCGACATTCATTTAGCTGATTTACAAAAGCAATATGATGCCGTTTATTTGGCGTTTGGTGTTGGCATGGCGCGTCAATTGCACATTCCAGGCGAGGAGTTGCAAGGCGTGGAAGATGCCATTTCCTTTATTTATCGCTTGCGCACCTCGGCTTTTTCAAAAATAGCCGTGGGCGACCAAG
Organism: Flavobacterium sp. BFFFF2; assembly: GCA_002256385.1. Classification (GTDB taxonomy): domain Bacteria; phylum Bacteroidota; class Bacteroidia; order Flavobacteriales; family Flavobacteriaceae; genus Flavobacterium. Next base: position 12,989 of record NKJD01000016.1, on the reverse strand, counting down.
TAGCCGTAATCGGTATGGGAATGACCGCCATTGATGCGGCTACTCAGGCCAAAAGACTCGGCGCCAAGCAAGTGACTTTGGTGTACCGCCGCACCCAAGAAGAAATGCCTTGCACCCAGCACGAATTAGACATTGCCAAACTCGATGGCTGTCAATTAATGTGGTTGGCTTCCCCTAAAGAAATTAAAGGTGAAAATGGACAAGTTACTCACCTGATTTGCGATAACATGATACTCGGCGAACCCGATGCCAGTGGCCGACGTGCGCCGATAGCCTCTGGCGAAACCACCACCCTCGAAGTGGATATGGTGATTAAAGCAGCAGGTCAAATGCCTTTTGAAACCATGGTCAATTCGTTGGGAATCGCACACAAAGGTGGAAAAATAAGTATTTCGGATCAGGCAGTCTGCTCCATAGATGGCGTTTTTGCTGGCGGCGATTGCGTCAATGGTGGCAGAGAAGTGGTTGATGCGGTTCAGGCTGGCAAAGACGGTGCACAAGCCATTGTAGAATTTATTTTGGCTTCAAATTAATCATTAAACAAACAGACATGGCAGATATTTCAATCGATTTTTTAGGAATCAAATCTCCGAATCCATTTTGGTTGGCCAGTGCGCCACCTACCGATAAAAAAATTAATGTGGTCCGCGCTTTTGAAGCGGGCTGGGGTGGGGTTGTTTGGAAAACCTTAGGCTCGCAAGTCAAAAATGTGTCATCGCGCTATTCATCGGTCGATTATGGCAAAAAACGCATGATGGGTTTTAACAATATTGAACTCATTAGCGACCGACCCCTTGACATTAACCTCCGCGAAATTACCGAAGTGGTTAAAATGTTTCCCGATCGGGCCATGATCGTTTCATTGATGGCCGACAACAACCGCGCCGCCTGGCATGAACTCATTATGAAATGCGAAGATGCAGGTGCCATGGGCTTTGAACTCAATTTTGGTTGCCCGCACGGCATGACGGAACGTGGCATGGGTGCCTCTGTGGGTCAAGATCCTGAAATTGCCAAAATGGTGGTGGAATGGGTCATGGAAAAAGCCAATATTCCTGTAATTACCAAACTTACACCCAATGTGCATTCGGTAGTCCCTACTGGACGTGCGGTGGTGGAAGCGGGTACAAACGCATTAAGTTTAATTAATACCATTCAGAGCGTCACAGGTATAGATTTAGACACGTTGGTGCCAAACCCCTATGTAGCCGGCAAAAGTGTTTTTGGTGGGTATTGCGGCCCTGCTGTGAAGCCCATAGCATTAAAAATGCTGACTACCATTTCGCAAGATCCGCTGACACGCAACGTGCCTGTTTCGGGGATTGGGGGTGTAAGCACTTGGAAAGATGCGGTAGAATTTATGTTGCTGGGCGCCTCTTCGGTGCAGGTTTGTACGGCGGCTATGACGCATGGGTTCCGCATCGTAGAAGATATGTGCGAGGGCCTCAACAACTGGATGGATGAAAAAGGCTATCAAAAAGTGACCGACTTTGTGGGCAAATCAGTGGAAAAAATGACGCATTGGGAAGACCTTGACATCAATTACCACCATGTGGCGAACATCAATCAGGACCAATGCATTCACTGTGGATTGTGCTATATTGCTTGTGAAGACACCTCACACCAATCCATTCGCATTGACCGAGGCAATCCGCACAACCAATACACCATTAAAGAGGAAGACTGTGTGGGCTGTAACTTGTGTAAACTCGTTTGCCCGGTTGACAGTTGCATCACGATGGTTGAAAAACGAGTGGCTCCTGAATATGTAAATTGGAAAGACTGGCAAAGCCAAGGTTTGCCGCTTAATGACCATTAAGAATTATGCACAGCTTGCTTTTTCCGCAAAAGTAATTTTGCCATATCATTTTAAATTCACCAGCTTCGTGCTGGTGTTTTTTGGTGAAAATGAACCACGAAAATGAACAGAATTGGGTCTATTTTATAACTTTTGTGTTTTTTTGTCCCGTTTCAAAGTCCTAATTTGCATTGATTTTAAAACGGTTCAATAAAACGGATGTAGACTTTCCATTTAACAACAATGATCATCATGAAAATAAACGCACAACGATTACAAGCTCATTTTGAGGCCATGAGCCTAATTGGTAAAATTGGCGAAACAGGCACTTGCAGACCCGCTCATTCCCTGCTGGAACAAGAGGCTTTTGACTTGGCGGGTTCTTGGATGCAAGAAGCGGGCATGACGGTGCGCCGCGACCATTTTGGTAATTTGATTGGCCGACTCGAAGGCAAAAACCCCGATTTACCCATATTAATGATGGGCTCACACCTCGATTCCCAACCCTACGGTGGCCGTTTTGATGGGGTGGCTGGCGTTTTGTGTGCCATTGAAGTGGTCAAAACTTTACATGACAACCAAGTGGTGCCCGAACGGTCCATAGAAGTCATTTCATTTGCCGACGAAGAAGGGTGGCGGTTCAACAAAGGCTTGTTTGGTTCGCGTGGAATCTTGGGCAAATTAGAAACCGACGAATTAGACCGAACCGATGCACAAGGCGTTACACGTCGTCAGGCATTGGCCCATATTGGTTGCGATGTGACTCGTTTTGCTGAATCAGAATATACTACGGGAAGCATTTATTGCTACTTGGAACTGCATATTGAACAAGGTCCTGTACTTGATTTGGCGCACAAACCCATCGGCATCGTTTCTGGTATTTCGGGGCCGTTGTGGTGGACCATGACGCTCAAAGGAATGGCGGGTCATGCTGGTTCGGTTCCAATGCCCATCCGACAAGATGCCTTGTTGGGCGCCGCCGAAATTACGGTTGCCTTGCACGAAATTGCCACCCAGGTGCCCGAAAACCCGACCGTGGCAACCGTGGGTACCATGAATGTGTTTCCGGCTTCGCGCAATATTATAGCCGAAGAAGTCAGTTTTACTATTGATTTAAGAGATATTGATTTGGATCGCCGCAACCGCTATGAAGCGCTATTGCGCGAAAAAATAGAAATGATCTGTACAAAACACCGATTAACCTATACCATTTCAGAAGACACCAACAGTGAGCCACGGTATTGCGCTGATTGGATCAAAAATGACATCCGCAAAAGTTGTCAAGAATTGCAATTGGACGCACCAGAACTGATGAGTGGCCCTTTTCATGATGCCCTACCCCTATCTTATGCTTGCGATTATGGCATGATTTTTATTCGTTCCAAAGATGGTATCAGCCACAACCCCTTGGAATATTCGTCTTATGAAGATTTGGCCTTGGGCACCCAAGTGCTTTTAGGTACTGTTCAAAAAGTATTAGCCCACGGGTAATGGCCGATCACAATGAACTGGGCCGCGAAGGAGAATCCTTTGCAGCTGATTATTTAGCCTCGAAAGGATACACGATCGTTGCGCAAAATTGGACCTATCAAAAAGCGGAAATTGACCTGATTGCCCGCATGGACGACATTTTGTGTTTTGTGGAGGTAAAAACCCGGACAAATGTTGATTTTGGCTTGCCTCAAGACATGGTGAAAAGCAAAAAAATCCAAACGATGGTGCGGGCCATGGATGCCTTTATGCAACAGCAACCCGAAGATTTGCAGGCACGCCTCGACATCATAGCGCTACTTAAAACCCCAGCTGGCTTTGATGTGACGCATTTGGAGGATGCTTATTATTATTTTTGATTGTTTTGCCCAGAAAATAGGCTAGACTTTGTATAGAACTTCTATCACCAAAAAGTTTCCATTTCCAGATTTCAGGTACAGCCGGGTCAAATCGCATCAACAGTACATTCACTGATTGAGGTCAATTTTCCTCGAAAAATTGTCTAAAGGTAATTTGGGCAAATAAAGTGGTATTACTTCACCACACACTTTAAGGTCACAGCCTCATTGCCTTGGAATAATTTTAACAAATACATACCCGAATGCAAGGCTTGAGCCAATGAAATGTTGATTTCTAAATCAGAGGAATCAATGGTTCGGCTGTCAATCAATTTGCCATCGAGTCCAAAAAGTTGGAAACGGTCAATGGCCACCATGGAGGCATTATTCAATTGGATTTGTTGCGCATCAATGGGGTTTTGACCAAGTGAAATGGCCGCGTTTTGTAGATTAAATTCAGGATTTGCCAACACAGGTGTTGTTAACCAAATGGTGGCATTCATAAGCAATCGTTGGTGGTTGCCCGATGCATCAGATGTATATCCGTTATATAGTGTGCAATTGTTCGTCGATGCATTCGGATTCCCAGTGCCGTCATCGGTCGGTGAACTGTCGCCAATGGCGACTACTTTACCACTACCAAATGTGGCATAAGCGACTAATACATTGTTGTTGCCGCTGTTGGTACCAGTTCTGTAAACCACTGCTTTCACAGAGGAATTGGCGGTCGGAGTTAATGTCATGCTGGTGCCATTGGCCCATTGCACTTTGGTTACATTGCCCGCTGTTCCATGAATAATTGGGTCATTAGCAGCTGCTACCACACTGCTGGATGTTCCCGAAAAATCGGCCAAATCAAAAGTGATCCCAAATGGATTGGTTTGTACAGAATTTGCAGACATCAAATCGTTCCAAATGACTGGTGAGTCGTAGTTGTCAAAATTGCGGTCGCTGATGGTATGGTCAGATATCATAAACAAGCCACCGCCATTTTGTACAAACTGCATAATGGCCGTTTTTTGGGCCGTTGTAAACAAAATATTGGGTTCCACAACTATATACACATCGTAGTTTGAAAGGTCTTGCGGATTGGCTGTATTATTATAAGTGATGGAACCATTGTAAGGTAAGGTTTCAACGGTATAGCCTTTTTTTGCACAATCAACCCCCCACGCAGATATGCCGCCTGTCCAGAAATCCTCAGTTGTTGTGGAGGTAATTTGCGATTGCGGCGGACTAGGCACTCGCTGGGCATTGCTGCGCCAATTGTTGGCGTTGACATAGCCATTTGGAGCCCAGCCTAAATTGTATGTGTCGGAATCAATAACCCAGTCGGCACAACCTGCCGTTTCGGCTTTGGTGGCATCAAACAACACTTTGATTTGCGCTTGCGAAATAAAACCTTGAACCAACATTATACCAACAAACCATACTTTTTTATACATTATATTTCAAATTAAATGAATAACACCTTCTTGTTTAACATCCTGCGAACCTAAAACCCTAATGAAGAACACAACAATTCATTATTCAAATTAGGTAGACGCAAAAGGGGTTGCAAATTAAGTTATTATCAACTTGGTTTGGAGGTTCACTGCTAAAAGCACGCTGAATTAAAGAACTTTTAATTTAAGGATGTGAAATGTTTAAAGTGATTTTATGAAGGTGATTTTACGAAGGTGATTTTACGAAGGTGATTTTCTACAACGAGGTGTTCAGTTCCCGCTGGGCTGTTTTTTTTGTTTAAAGTTTAAAGTTCAAGGTTTAAAGTTGTTTCCCGAACACCACTTTCTAAAACCAGACCTTCAGCTCCCACAAGAAACACCATTTTAGTTGAAAGTTAAAAGTGGGAATGTTGAAAGTTATTTTACGAAGGTGATTTTCTACAACGAGACGCTAAGTTCCCGCAAGGCATTAATTTTAGTTTAAAGTTTAAAGTTCAAGGTTGAAAGTTATTTTACGAAGGTGATTTTCTAAAACGAGACGCTAAGTTCCCGCAAGAAACACCAAGCCCGCCCCTTCATTAGTCGAAAGTCCAAAGCCGAAAGTCATAAAGTCATTTCCCGAACATCACTTTCTAAAACCAGACCTTCAGTTCCCGCAAGACGCCTCCAAAGCCCACCCCGTTGGCAAAGGTATCAATCTGGATTATAGGTCTTGATTCCTAAAATTATAAAATGACAGGAACACAAGACTAACAGTGAATAAAAAAACGAACTTCAAAAAGTAACATATTTATTAAAAAATGTAAAACAAACTTGTCATTATAAAAAGTATTTTTACCTTTGTGATAGTTAAACTTAAAATCTCACCACATGAAAACCTCCTTTTTGTTACCTCACGCTTTTAAAATCCCAGGCTGGGTTTTATTTGTCGGAGCCCTAGCTACTGGGCTTATCTTGTACTATACCAATTTCAACTTTGACTTGCATGGCCAAATGAAGGTATTTGCCTTATTTGAAAATGACATTTTATCGGAAACAACATTCTTTCACTGGACCGAGACCGGCATTTTTGACGAATTGTTAATAAGCCTCATTCTCATCGGTGGCATTTTTGTTGGCTTTTCAAAAACCAAAAGCGAAGATGAATTTATAGCGCAAATTCGGTACGAAAGCTTGGTTTGGGCATTCTATTTCAATGCGTTTCTCATTTTAATGTCCACTCTTTTCATTTACGGCATGTCGTATTTTACGGTAATGATTGGGAATATATTTTCCACCCTCGTATTTTTTATAGGCCGTTTTCACTATAAATTGTACCAATTAAAACGCAGCACCCATGAAGAATAACCTCCGAGTTTGGCGGGCGATAGCCCAAATTTCTCAAGACGACTTGGGACAAAAAATTGGCGTCAGTCGGCAAACCATTTACGCCATCGAAAAAGACAAATACGTCCCTTCGACAGAATTGGCTTTAAAACTGGCCAAATATTTCAACACCACTGTAGAACACCTTTTTAAATTAGATGACGACGGGGACGGCTTTGCCCAACCAGGAGCATAATTTTTTTGTTTAAAGTTTAAAGTTCAAGGTTTAAAGTTTATTTTTCCGAAGGTGATTTTCTACAACGAAGTGCTCAGTTTTAGCAAGGCATTTATTTTTGTTTAAAGTTTAAAGTTCAAGGTTTAAAGTTTTTTACCGAACACCACTTTCTAAAACCAGACCTTCAGTTCACGCAAGAAACACCATTTTAGTTGAAAGTTAAAAGTGGGAATGTTGAAAGTTATTTTCCGAAGGTGATTTTCTACAACGAAGTGCTCAGTTTTAGCAAGACATTTTTTTTAGTTTAAAGTTTAAAGTTGGAAAGTTGAAAGTTATTTTCCGAAGGTGATTTTCTAAAACGAGACGCTAAGTTCTCGCAAGAAACACCAAGCCCACCCACGTTAGCAAAGATAGCAACCAACTAAACGCCCTGCGATTACTAAAGTTATAAAATGGAACTAAACCTCAATTAGTTAACAATTTTTGACCGTATCAAAAGCATGACGGAAATAAGTCGAAAGGTTAAACCGGACAAACGCTCATGTTGAATACCGCTCATTTTGAGCATTAAAAAAGCGGTCAATTTCTTAGACCGCTTTTTTGAAATTACTTTTCAACTTACATTTGTAAAAAACGACTTAAAGTACTCCCACCGAGCAAAAGTGGGGGATAATTTTATTTTCTCAAAAGATCTAAAATGTGCTTAGACGATGCTCAACGGTTAAATGTCCCTTAGTTGCTTTATACATGTTTATGATCAATGTTCCTTTAGTTCTGTCATAAAATTCGTGCTCGCCAATTGATATATTTACATCGTGAATCAAATAATTATTCGGATAGTAATCCTTTATCTTATACCAAATAGTGTCGTTTACATACCCCTTTATCCGAATTCCATGATAGTTAGCAAATGGAGTGCCGTGATTCGGGTAAACGGTGTCAAAGTAAATCCGCTTGGGATTACTAGCATCTATAGCAAAATTCTTGCTGACAGGAGTACATAAATAAACAAATAACATAGCAAAGGCAATTGCTGTTGATACAAGGATTAAGATTTTTTTCATTGGTCTGTGGGTGTTGGTTGTGAATCTGACAATCTAAAATACCCCCACTGTCCCAAAGTGGGGGATAACTTTACTTTCTCAAAACACTAAAATGTGCTTATCACGTGCTCAATTTCTAGGTGGCCTTTTGTTGCTTTGTAGTGATTGAGCTGTAAAATACCATATTTTCTATTATAATGTTCTCCTTCGCTAAATGTGATGTTGACGTCATGGATTAAATATCTTTTGTTAAAATCACCTCGCAGACGATACCAAATGGTATCATTAACATATCCGTGTATTCTTACATAGTGGAAGTTGCCAAACAAAAACCCATGTGTGTTATAAATGGTGTCAATATATTCGGCGTTTGGTTTAAATTTAGTTACAACAACGTTCCGCTTTATTGGCTTACATAAATAGCGGAACACCATTAACCCTAATAGGACTGTGACACAAGATAAAAGCAATTTTTTCATTGTTTTGTTATTTTTGCATACAGAGCTAATGCTTTAAAGCACCCCCACCGTCCGAAAGTGGGGGATAACTTTACTTTCTCAAAAGATCTAAAAAGTGCTAATCACATGCTCAATCTCTAGATGGCCTTTTGTTGCTTTGTAGTGATTTAATTGTAATGGACCAAAATGACGGTTGTAATAATCACCTTAGCTAAACGTAATATTTATTTGGTGAATTAAATATCTTTTATTGTCAATGTTCTTAAATCTATACCAAATAGTATCATTCACATAACCTTTAATTTTCACATAATGGAAATTTCCAAAAAATGACCCATGTGTGTTATAAATGGTATCAATATATTCGGTGTTTGGTCTAAATTTATTTATAACAACGTTCCGCTTGATTGGCATACATAAATAGCAGAACACCATTAACCCTAATAGGACTGTTGCACATAATATAAGTAATTTTTTCATTGATTTGTGGGTTTAAAGTGTGTTGCTGATGTGATGCCATGAGTACCATCATTCTCTTTTGGGGTATTTTGATCATCAATAAAATTTGAATCGTTATAGTAGATAGATTCCATTACAATATCAAAAAGACTTACCTAAACCAACTCGCTTCAAGGCATAAAAACTTTTCTAAGCACATTTTTACACTTGTTGTTACGCCATTCTTTATAGGGTGTATACAAACCTTCGTTCCTAAATATCAATACATATTTATCCTGCGGCAATAACCCATTGTCATAGACAGCAAAAAAATAACGTTTATAATTTGAATTGTCTAATTCCAAATATAAAGCGCCATCATAACGAACACCTTCCATTGATAGGTCAAAGTTTACATGCTCCTTTGGACGAAGTTCTTTTATCAAAACAGGCTCTCCCCCCCCAACAACACAAATATGATGATAGGTTTTGTTAGACTGATTATAAATTTGAATGTTAACCTTGTATGCTGTGCAAGATTGCAAACTAACGAGCAATAGGATGCTGAGTAATAGTGACTTTTTCATTGGTTGGGAGGTTTAATTCCTAAAATAAAATTTCCTTGATAACGCCTATTGCGTTAAATAATTTGGGTTCTTAATATTTATTTAAGGGGCCGTTTAAGCAGCCCCTTTTATTAAAAAACTAGAAATGATATTGAACTCTCGGTAGTGCATTATTCAAAATGAACTACTTTCGGTCGCAAATTTATTAGGCGTTTGTACTACACTTTTTTCAAAAAAATTAATTTCAATTTACGCATTTTTTTCACAATTTTTACCATTAGGTTTATGGGTTTTTAAAATAATATACACTCTTCCCGTTTTTGTACCTACTCATATCAACAAATTGAATGCTCCCATTCTTTAATTGTTTAGCTGTTCGAACAATTGAGTCAGTTTTATCTGAGAAGTAGTAGTTTTCAACAGTTATAATCATGTTCTTTTTTACACGGAAATTACCTTTTACAAATATTGAATCATTTCTTTTACGCAAATACTCGTATGTAAATTGAGCTTTTGACTTGATTTTCTTGTACACAACATATTCAGTAAAGATTCTTTCATCTTTAAGAAATACTTTTTGTTTTTTTTGATGATAGGTTATTCCATTGATTTTGATTGATTTTTGAGAATAGCCGATTGAACAAAATAAAAACAATCCTAAAAAAAGAAAATAGCTTTTCATGATATTAATTTAATTCCCAAATCTCTATAACTTCTACTCCCTCATTGGGATTGGCATAGGCATCTCCTAGTCATTTTCATGCAGCTAATTATTGTACAATTTCAAATTTAGTATGGTTAAGTTTTAAAAATCAGGCACTTTTTTCTTGATTATTGTGTCGATGTCTTTAATGCTTTTCCAATACCTTTTCTGATTTCTCGTAATTGAGTCTAGTGTCTTACTCTTGTAAAATCTTAAACATGTTGAAAAAATGTGCTTTCCTTTTAAGGCTTCTGCTACTCTGCCAATTCGATAAATAGAGTCAGTATTAATAGTAACAATTACTTTCTTTAAATTAGTTAGTATTACTGAATCAAAAATAGCTTGAGATAATGGATCTCTAAAGGAACGGTCATTATTTGATATTTTTTCAATCAAAGAAGCATTGTTTTGACCATATAAGACACACAAACATATGGCTCTGTCCTTAAATTTACTATTCCAACTAGAATATTCCCAATGTTCTCGTTGGCTTTTTAACTTAGTTTTTCTCTCCGACGCACAAGCAACAAGTAGAAAAATCATTAAAAAAATCAAAATTTTGTTCATAATTAAATATTAAGGTAATTCCCAAAAATAAACTTCTTTTACTCCGCCATCAGCATTAAAATCACAACTTCCATCACATTCATTATTATCAAAATATAAATCAGCATGACCAGAAGCCCCATAACCTGTAGATGACGAAGTGTCTAAAGGAATCATAATATAAATTCCTTTTTTACCATTTAATTTTGCTTTAATATTTGTTCCATGAGGACCACAATCGGCTGAATTCAAATAATTATTTCCTGTTGGTGTGCCGAAAGTTTTTTTCAAAAATGATAATAAATTGGGAACGTTTAAAAAATAATTTTTGTTGTCAGCTCCCTTAACCGTTACCCCCGAAATTTCGGGAATTGCTACCCCTGAATCATTTAAAGCCTTTGAAATTCTTAAAGCACACGTGTTTCGCGCTCCTTGTTGTACGTATTTCTGCAAAACATTTCCACCAACTAATGTGTATATCTTTAAAGGCGTATCCGTAGCAGCATCTAAATGTGATGGATAGGCTGAAAAAAACTGATTAAATGTTGGCTTAGGTTGTTGTGGTAAAATCAAATTTTGATCTATTATATCTGTAATTCCAGTATCGTCACCCTCTATATCTTTTCTATTCAAAAACCAATTTTTAAACTCTTCCCAAGTTACATTCGGATTCGCCATAAGATAATTTACAGCCCAAGCTACAAAATCCTTATTCTCCTGCGAGTTGTCATGCTGCAAAGACGCAAACAATGGTGCTGCTGCATTCGGATTATTAACCAACCAATTCAACTGCGCTTGGGGTGTGTTTGGATTGTGTAATAAATACATCAATGTATTAAACTGATATTGCGCACCTTGATTGATATCCCAATCATTAGGGATGTGCTGAAAAAATGCGTTTAAGTGCGTTAATGCAAAGATAATTGCATTCTGATTGTCGGAATTTAAACCACCATTCTGACGAATAAAATCAATCAAATTTGGATAAATCCATTGATGAGCTCTTAATAGTTGCTTAATTGGAAAATTCGCATCGGTGATTGTTTTAATAAAACCCGAAACACTGGCTGCCAGCATAAAATCGGGGTTGCTTACATCCGCATCGCCTTGATAGGGAATTGGTATGTAAAAACTTGGACCGATGGGCGAAAAACCAGAAGGCAGATCCTCTCGCGGATTTGATAAGTCATCGCGCGTGTGGTTTTGTGAACCACAGTATTCATATTTTACAACAACAGACATACAAGCATTGCAATAATCGCAACTTTCGCCAGTGCAGCCAGTACAATGAAATAGATATGTTATTGTCTCACAAAAAGGTGATCTACCTTGCAGATCAAACAACTCATTACTTATCATCTCAGAGGACTGCAATTCTTTACTGCCATCATCTTCTAACTTATTCTTAAAGATGATTTCATTCCATTGGTCGCCGTATTTTTCATAGACCAAATTATAAAATTTGTCAGAACTAAGCGTTTCAAATAAGGGGTAAATTCGGAGTGTATAGGTTACTTTGTCACCATCTGTGTATTTGTTTATTAAAGTGGTGTCTTTCAAAAACAAATCCAATTCTGATTTGCTTCCCTTAGCGCCTAGGTTGGCCTTTTTTAGTATTTCAAAATCTGATTTTGATGTTTCTTTCATAAACTGATTAAAAGAAACTTTGTAGCGATCCAGTTTGCTGCCTGTATGCGATGACGTATCATCATACAAATCCTTGGTGCATCCGGTTAATAAAAGCAGGAGAAGACATACCCCCCCCCCACGAAAATACTGATTTTTTCATCGTATTTAGGTTTAAAAGTTACAATATGAACAGTTGGGGGATTTTATACAAACATATTAATTTTTTTAATAGGTATTATATACGAATTAAAATAATTGTAGAATTTAACATTTGGTGGTTTTGAATGAGAAATAACGCCCAACTAGACAACGACAACGGCTTTGTCCAATCGTAGGCATAATTTTTTAGTTTAAAGTTTAAAGTTCAAGGTTTAAAGTTGTTTCCCGAACACCACTTTCTAAAACCAGACCTTCAGTTCTCGCAAGAAACACCAAGCCCACCCACGTTAGCAAAGATAGCTACGTTCTAAACACGCTGCGATTACTAAAGTTATAAAATGGAACTAAATCTCAATTAGTTAACAATTTTTGACCGAATCAATCGTTATTTGAAACATCAGCTTTAAGGGAAAACAAACCCGCACTCCTGTTGAGAACGGTTCATTTTGCACCTATCGAGTAGGAAGATAGGGATTATTTCCCTATCTGTCCTCTCACACCACCCTGCGTACCGTTCGGTACAGGGCGGTTCTTTAAGTTTTGATTCTAACTTTTTGGTAGTAATCAGACAAGAATAAATACCCAGCGAGTTTTAAGCGTTCGTTTGTCAGGGTTGTACTAAGTATTGGACTATTTGCGGTGTGCCAATAGCCTTTCCTTGTGTTTGCCCATGCAAACGCTTTGGATTTCTTGACGCCTAGTTTCATAAGATTTTGATGTTTGGTTTTGATCCGTTTCCATTGTTTCCAAATAACCATTCGCAATCTTCTGCGATACCATTCGTCAATTTTTGCCAGTAGCTTCCCCATATCTGCCAATTTGAAGTACTGTACCC
>NKJD01000015.1 GCA_002256385.1 Flavobacterium sp. BFFFF2 | reverse complement strand
TTGGCACCTCGATGTCGGCTCGTCACATCCTGGGGCTGGAGAAGGTCCCAAGGGTTGGGCTGTTCGCCCATTAAAGTGGCACGCGAGCTGGGTTCAGAACGTCGTGAGACAGTTCGGTCTCTATCTACTGCGGGCGTTAGAAATTTGAGTGGATCTGACTCTAGTACGAGAGGACCGAGTTGGACGAACCTCTAGTGTATCAGTTGTCTCGCCAGGGGCATCGCTGAGTAGCTACGTTCGGAAGGGATAAGCGCTGAAAGCATATAAGCGCGAAACCCACCACAAGATGAGATTTCTTTTAAGGGTCGTGGGAGATTACCACGTTGATAGGCTATAGATGTAAAGGCAGTAATGTCATAGTCGAGTAGTACTAATAACCCGTTAGCTTATGTAAACAATTTCCTCCCCCCAGCCCCCTCCAAAAGAGGGGGAGAAAAAAGTGGGGAGGAACCACTTTGTTGTACGATTCTTTTTTATCTCAGTATGTTAAGATATTATGTGTTGTTAGTCAGTGTAAACTGATTACCCTTGCAAAACGACTTAAGGTGGTTATTGCGGCGGGGCTCACCTCTTCCCTTCCCGAACAGAGAAGTTAAGCCCGCCTGCGCAGATGGTACTGCAATTTGTGGGAGAGTATGTCGCCGCCTTTTTTAGTGGAAAGCCTGACCGAACGGTCAGGCTTTCTTTTTTTATAGGTGCGGCGTGTCCCTACGGTCGATTAACGATGCTTTTCAGTGCAGCCTTCGGCTGTTTTTTTTTTTGGTATCGTTCTGTTCACCCCGATTACATCGGGGTTCGGGTCGCCGCCTTTTTTTATTGGAACCCTTCAAGGACACGAGCGAAGCGAACTGGCGAAGCAAAACTTGAAGGGTTCTTTTTTTTATAGGTGCGGCGCAGTCGCAAGCTCGTGCTGCCGCCTTTTTTTCTTTTTTAGCCAATTTGTAAAGTAACCCTTCAAGGAAGTATAGTTGTTTGGTTGGCGAGCTAAAGCTCACGTACCTGACTGCCACTGGCAGTCCTCCTCTATTTATCATACCCTACGGTCGATTAACGATAATTTATAGTGCAGCCTTCGGCTGTTTTTTTTTTGGTATCGTTCTGTTCACCCCGATTACATCGGGGTTCGGGTCGCCGCCTTTTTTTATTGGAACCCCAGCTTGAAAAAGCTGGGGTTCTTTTTTTATCGGAGCGGCGCAGTCGCAAGCTCGTGCCGCCGCCTTTTTTATTAGTATCCCCATTCACTACAGTGAATGGGGATACTTTTTTTGGTGGCAGTGCAGTCGGCCTTCGGCCTCTTGTTTCCACGTTGTTATTATTTTGCCATCCTCTGGATGGCCTTGTTTATGGTGTGGAACAGTTCGCAGGCATAGCCTGCTCGGGTCGCCGCTATATTCTTTTTTTTATAGGTTCTGCGTGTCCCTCGCCTAGGCGGGTCGATTAACGATGCTTTTCAGTGCAGCCTTCGGCTGTTTTTTTTGGTGTCGTTCTGTTCACCCCGATAAGATGGGGGTTCGGGTCGCCGCCTTTTTTAGTGGAATAGATTGTCTCTTGTTGTTATGTTACGACAAACGAACAATTATTATTTAGTTCAGAGAAGTGAATTTGTTGTGTGTTAATAGAAATGATTCTGTAATTTTGTTTATCCACGATGTGGTGAGTTGGAACGATTAGGAACCCTTTGGTTCCTTAGTCACCAAATGGAAAAATAAATTATGTCAAAGTACATTCTATTATCTCTTTTGTTTTGTGTTTACTTGTGTTCAAGCCAAGGAAAAAATTGTGAAGTATTTTATAATTCAATACCTCTATTTGCGATTGATGAGAATACTGAAATGGAAATTAGTCTTATGTCGGGATTTAATGACCATATTGAAATATACTATAATAGAAAAGAAATTGTTTCAAAATATTTTAGAGAAAACAAAGTTACTGGATACACCACCTCAATAAAATTAAAAAAAAAATCATTTAAAAAGCCGAATGAATTAGTGGTTTTGTTAAAAAAGAATAGGCAAAAATTAGTTGTTAATTTGAATAATAATTATAATTTTTTACGCATATTTTACTCGAACAAAAAGTGGACTCTTCATTACGACAACGAAGATGTTGTTCTTGAACAATAATTAAAAAAAAAAAAACGATTTATAATGTATTTTTTATTTATCGAGAATAAACGGTAATGTGGTAATGTCTCAAAGTTAGTGATGGCCTATTTTTGCCAGCTCAACTATTTGAAATTTTAAGACAAGATATATTATTAAAGGAAAAATTATGTGGTGTCACGTGTCTGCTGTAATTTTGAACTGCATGAATGAAAGCAATTAGTCAACATGTTAAGAACATGACGCTGCGTTATGTAATAGCAGGCTTGATCAAATTAAATAGGCGATGTAATCGGACATAAAGTTTTATTAGTTTTTTTTAACTAACAAGGTTAGAAGTTAATACTGGAATTCATCTTTATTGTGAAAAGGCATGGGCTAACAATGAAATTGCTGAGTGCAATAAGGTTTGTTCTTTAATATTGCGAAAGCTGAGGCCGAAAAACAGATAGGAAAATGATGAATTATAAAATTTCTTATAAATTTTTGGTGGTGTTTCTGGTCTGCTTATTTTTAGCTGGCTCTATTTGGTTTAGCAAAAACTATCACGAAAATGTGAGAAAGCATAAAAAAATGTACTGCTATGAATCTTTCAGAGGTACTTCAAATGCAGCTTTTGTGATCGAAGATTTAAAATACAAGGACGACTTGATAAAATATTACTTGCAGGTTGAAAATGGAAAAAACCCTATCTTTAACTTTCCGCTAAAAACATTACCAACAGATGATCCAGTTTATGTTCTAGGATATGTGGATGCTAATTCAATGATATCAGAAGTCATAAGCTACTATGATAGAGGAAGTCATTTTGGAGGGCGTTATTTACGAGGATTTGTCTATACAAGGACCTTGCATGAAAATCCTCCAATAAAAAAACATGATTTGTAGTTATCGGTAACGTTTTCAAAGTTAGTGATGCGCTATTTCCACCAACTCAATCATTTGAAAATCAAAAACATAAAATTACAAAGAAAGACAGGTGGTTTTAGTTGTCTTTTTTAGTTTTAATCTGATTGTAAATGCAATGAAATTGGATTGTGCGAACAGCCCTGCGGGAACCAAGTGTCTGGTTTTAGTAGGTGCTGTTCGTAAAAAAACTTGAAACTTGAAACTTGAAACAAAAAGCCGCGTGAGGGATGGCAGTGGCATCCTTTTGCTTTAGCAAAAGATATAACGGACAGCCCGGCCCGTTCCTAAACTAAGCTTTCTGTTATTGTTAAAAATAGTGGAACGGGGCACGCCCAAAGAATCAAATCGCCATTGCACGAATGTCGCTTAACTTGTTAGAATATTCCTTTAAGCTCCGATGTACCCGTCATGATAAACTGGATCACGTTTGTGAGGCGGTTCAACTAAAACTGAAGAAGAATTCCATTTACCGTTTTTGCTGTTTATATGAGCAAGAAAAATGGTTCAACCCTGTTACAATGTTGTGACAATGCAACTATTTTTTATTTATATCAATTGCAAATTCAGCTGATTGGTATGTTGAAAGAGGCGCCATTTTAGTACCCTATTTTTTGGTTATCGCAGCTTTCGGACAGAACGGACACCGTTGAAGTCGCAGTGAATTAGAGCAGCAAAACGATGTTTTTTTTTGGGAAGTGTTGGTTAAATTACAAATTACGATTTGTAACTCTGTTGAGTAGTTCAAAATAGATTCTTGGTAGTTGTTTAGAAGAATTTAACCACTGAATAAGTGTACTATTCTCTTTAAGCATGAATCAGCTATTATGGTTCAACTATTATTTTGTCCTAATAAGTTAATCTATACCGCTATATAATTTCATAGCCATTGAACATGCTAATTCAGGGGTTAATTATTTGAATAATATATTGAAAGTGAATGTTTTCGTAAAAATTGTAAAATACTCTTGAGATGATATAGTTTGCTTTCTTTGTCATTTATTTTAAGATGAGAATGACCTACTTGACTCGTTTTATTTTTTGATGCGTTCACTCTTTTTGGCAAACTTTCGTGGTTTTTTATTCATGTTCACCTGAATCAATTTGCCATCTTGTAGTATGGTCCACATGCCTACTTTTTTTCCATTTTTAAACAGACCTTTGCCTGTTAAGGTACCATTGGGGTTTTTGAATTCGGCCACGCCATCGTACTCGTTATTTACAAAATTTGACAATTCTAGGATGCTGCCATTTTCGGCATATTTTTTGTAAATCCCCGATTTTTTACCTTGGTCATACGTTTGTTCTTCGGCCAGTGCGCCATTTTTGTAATAGACTTTTCGGACACCTACTAATTTCCCGTGGTCATAGTTTTCCAATGTCATAAGTTGGTCGACATTGTAGTGATAATATTTCCATTCGCCATCAAACTGCCGATTTCGGACCCAGCCTTCGGAAACTTTTTTCTTTTCGGGGGTGTAAAAAATGGTGTAACACGCATCTTCTGTTTTACTGAAATCGCGGGTTGCCATGACCGTGCTCGGCGTCGCATTGTCAAAATAGGTAAATAATCCGACCTCTTTGCCATGCTCAAATTGCCCTTGATAGCGCGGAAGCTTACTGCCTTCATAGATACCTTTCCAAACACCATGGCGTTTTCCGTTTTCGTCCAATTGATTTGCTTGACTGGGCGCTTGGCTCCATAAAATAGAAACGAAAAATAATAAAAGAGTAGTACTGATATTGTTAGCGTGGCGCAAAATATTCATTTTGTTTTTGTGTTTTAACGATTTGGAGTGTATTTTATTTTTCAGTTTCTGGATAAATGCGTCGGTAACAATCGATATACTTGGCGAATATGATTTTGCGTTTCAATTTTAAAGTGGGCGTCAGGTGCCCGCCTTCGACCGACCAAACATCGGGTGTAAGCTCAAACTGTTTAATTTGTTCCCAACTGCCAAATTTTTGATTGATATGTTGTATTTCCTCGCGAATGCGTTCCATTACTTTTGGGTCATGTACCAAATCTTCGTTGGAATCGGGTAGGGGATGTTGATGCAGCTTGCCCCATTCACGTATAAAACCAAAGTTGGGTTGAATGAATGCGGCAGGCATTTTTTCGCCTTCGCCAATCACCATAATTTGCTCAATAAAGCGTGATTGCTTCATGGCATTTTCAAGGAGTTGCGGGGCAATGTATTTTCCGCCCGATGTTTTAAACATTTCCTTTTTGCGGTCGGTGATGCGCAGAAAGCCATCGGCATCCAATTCACCAATATCACCGGTATGGAAATACCCGTTTTTGAGCACCTCTTTGGTCAAAGTTTCATCTTTAAAATATCCGAGCATGACGTTGGGGCCTTTGCACAAAATTTCACCGTCTTCAGCAAAATGAACGTGCACATTCTCAATGACCCTTCCTACGGTACCAATTCGAAAACCTCCGTTTCGCATGTCATTTACACTAATTACTGGCGAAGTTTCGGTGAGACCATAGCCTTCCATCACCGGAATATTTGCCGCCGCAAAAACTCGAGCCAAACGGGGTTGCAAAGCGGCGCTACCCGAAACCATCACAGTAAGTCGGCCTCCGAGGCCATCGCGCCATTTGCTAAAGATTAATTTGCGCGCAAGGCTTAATTGGCATTCATACCACCAGCCATTTTCACCATAAGGTTTGTATTTTAATCCAAGTCCTAATGCCCAAAAAAACAGTCCTTTTTTAATACCTGTCAGTGCGCTTCCTTTGGCATATATAGAATCATATACTTTTTCAAGTAGTCTCGGAACTACTGAAAAAACAGTGGGACGCACCTCTTTTATGTTCTCTGATAAGGCTTCTATCGATTCGGCAAAATACACGGAAACGGAATAGTACTGGTAAATGTACAAGATCATCCTTTCAAAAATGTGGCAAATGGGCAAAAAGCTGAGTGCAATGCTGCTGCCTTCTTCAAATGGAATCCGTGAGGCGCTGTCCAAGACATTTGATACAATGTTTCGATGCGACAACATGACGCCTTTGGGTTTGCCTGTGGTGCCTGAAGTGTAAATTAAAGTAGCCAAATCATCGGGTTGTACTTTGTCCTTTACTTTGTCAACATCTACCTGATTGGCTGGGTCTTCGCCCAAAGTTAACAATTCGGTCCAATGGCGGCAACCAGCTATTTCGTTGAAGGAATACACCTCTTTGAGCAATGGTATTTGCGACCGAACCGATTGCAATTTTTGCCATACTACTTCATCTGACACAAAGCAAAGAACCGCTTCGCAATGGTTTAATATGTACGCATAATCGTCGGCAGAAATGGTCGGGTAAATGGGTACGTTTTGGGCTGCAATTTGCAACACACCTACGTCCATGATGTTCCATTCCGTTCGGTTGTTGCTTGAAATGACAGCAATCTTATCATTCGGTTGAATACCCATTCGCAACAAAGCTCGTGAAATGGCATTGGCTTTGTTGATGTATTCAGCAGTTGAAGTTTTTACCCATTTTCCATCGTATTTGGTTACCAAACAGGCTTCTTTGTCATTTTTTTGCAATTGATAATAAGGGAAATCAAACAGGCGGCTGGGTTGGATCATAAATATGCAATTTGACTGCAAAGTAACGAAAATTATAATTTGACAAGGAGAAGTTAAAAATTACCTTCAGTTACCGCTGAATTTGTATTTTTGAAGTTCATTTTTTGTTTAAGTTTTAAAGTTTAAAGTTCAAAGTTTGAAGTTGTTTTCAATAAGTACATCAGAAAAAAAATAAGGTCTTTCAATCTTTAAATCCTACAATCTTTGAATCCTACAATCTTTGAATCCTACAATCTTTGAATCCTTCAATCTTTAAATCCTTCAATCTTTCAATTATATAATGAAAAAATCTTTACGAATAAATGAATACAAAGCATTAGCATACCGTTTGGCATTGGCTTTTTTATTTTATGGATTGGCTCGTTTATTATTTGTGTTGTATAATTTAAAACTGGTTAAAGTTCATAGTTTGGGCGAATGGATGTCATTGCAATACCACGGACTCACTTTTGATACAACAGCCATTTTATACGTTAATTCATTATTCATTGTTTTTTCTTTATTCCCAACGGGTCGAAACAGCAAGGCGGGTTATCAAAAGCGATTGAAGATCCTTTATTTTTTGACTAATTTGATTGCCTACGCCACCAACTTTATTGATTTTATTTATTATCGTTTTAATTTTGGCCGAAGCACCCGTGCATCGGTAGATGTACTTGAAAATGAAAGTAATAAATCGGCGTTGTTTTTCAATTTTCTGCTGCATTATTGGCATGTCTTTTTGCTTTTCATCTTGTTGTCTTGGTGCTGGGTTTATTTGTATAAAAAGGTAACAGTTAAAGAACAGCCGATAGGTAATCCTTGGTTATACGGCGTGTTTTCGTTGGTTGGATTTTGTTTGGTCACTGTATTAAGTATTGGCGGCATCAGGGGAGATTTTGAAAAAAGTACCCGCCCCATCAATTTATTAGATGCAAGCCGGTTTGTAAAAGAACCCGCACATGCCGATGTCATATTAAACACGCCTTTTGCCCTCATTAGAACGTGGGATGCCAATGATTTTCAGAAGTTCGATTTTATGCCTCAAAAAGAGGTGGACGCGCTGATCCATCCTATTAAAAAATACGCCTACAACAAACCCGAAAAGCCAAACATTGTGCTTTTTATTTTAGAAAGCTACGGCCGAGAATACAGCGGGGCTTTTAATAAGGGAACTACCATTCCCGATTTTAAAAGTTATACTCCCTTCATTGACTCGTTGGCCAATCACAGCCTTATTTTTACCAATGGGTATGCCAATGGCCACAAATCGATTCATGGGATGTCATCTATTTTGGCAGGCATTCCTTCGTTCCGAGAGGCTTTTACCTCGTCGCCCTATCCTAAACAGAAAATTGAGTCCTTGGTGTCTACGCTCAAAGGCATGGGATATGACACCTCCTTTTTTCATGGTGCCCCCAATGGTTCCATGGGTTTTTTAGGTTTTGGAAATATATTGGGCTTTGATCATTATTACGGCAAAACGGAATACAACAACGACGCCGACTTTGATGGGGTATGGGGCATTTGGGATGAACCATTTTTTCAATACATGAAACGCACCCTCGATGGCAAAAAGCAGCCATTCATGTCCACCTTGTTTTCGGTCACTTCCCATGAACCCTATCAAATTCCTGAAAAGTATCAAGGAAAATTCCCCAAAGGAACAGTTAATATTCACCAATGCGTTGGATATACAGATTACGCCCTCAAGCGGTTTTTCCAAGAAGCCCGCAAGCAAGCTTGGTACCAAAACACCATTTTTGTCATGGTGGCTGATCACAGCAACACCATTGCTTACGATGAATACAGAAAAGAGTTTAACTTGAATACGGTGCCCATTCTCTTTTTTAGCCCAAATCATAAGTGGGTGGGAAGCAGTGCCCAATTGGCCCAGCAAATAGATATTTACCCCACTATTTTAGACATGATTGGGTATCAAAAACCTTTTAGAAGTTGGGGAAGGAGCCTGGTCCATGAAACGGATGTCCAGCCATTTGTAATAAAATATTCCTCAAATCAGTATGTGTTTATGTATGACAACTATATTTGCTGCTTCGACGGACAACAAGTGACAGGTTTGTATCACGCGTCCGATCGGGCCATGAAAAACAACTGCATCAAACAAGCAGGGAGCGAACTGCCCAAAATAGAAAAGTTACTTAAGGCTTATTTACAAGATTATATGCATCGGGTTATTGATAAAAAATTAGGTTCAGAACAATAGCCATCATTTTATAAAACATGAAGTTAAAGAAGAAAATAATTTGGATCGTGGTTGGCATCGCAGCCATTTTGGGTGGCAAACATATTTATGACCGCCACATCAATAATAATTTCATGGAAATTACCGAAGGCAAAGTTTATAAGTCGGGGGTGATTCCACCAGATGAAATTGCCGATTATGTCGCCAAATACCACATCAAATCTATAGTTGATTTGCGCTTTCCTGGAACGGGTGACGATATCAATAATCCTGAGGTGCCACAAGAATTAATTGCTGAAAAAGTAGCAGTTGAAAAAATACAGGGCGTCAATTATTTCAATAATGGGTCTGACCAAATTCCGACGGAAGCCAATTTGACTTCATTTTTTAAGATTATGGACAATCCCGATAATTACCCTGTGCTCATTCATTGCTATCATGGCATTGGACGGGCGCAATTATACTCGGCCATTTACCGCATCGAATATGAAGGAATGACCAACGAAGAAGCGCGGCACAAAATTACCTTTCCGTTGTTGTTCAGTTCATTTGACGATGGCACCGAAAAAGGGGAATATCTGAAAGCCTACCGCAAGCACCATCCATAATGCTAAAACTTCGTTAAGGGCTGTTTGGGAGAAGGACATTTGTCGTAATTTCATTTTTTTTAGGCCATAACTTATTTGTTTAAAGTTTAAAGTTGATGTTACTTGTTAATGCGGTTGATGCTTCAAAAGTGAAAAGGGAGTTTTGGAAACTGACCAATGAAGGGTGTCATTAATTGTAGACGAAGCATTTGTGCGAGCATTGTTAACCGTAATAAATTTCATTTTTTAAAAACATAAAATTTCTGATTATGAAAACTTTTTTTCGCCTGTTGGCAATTACCCTAGTAATAGCAGGTTGCACAGGTCCCCAGGGTCCCCAAGGATTTAATGGCGTCAATGGTGCCGATGGACTGATTGCAACTGTGTATGACTTAAATAATGTGAATTTTTCTTACACCCAAAGCAACGGTTTTTTTATCGGACAGTCATTCAATACGCCTATTTACACTTCAGATAATGTCATCATGTACCGCAAAACAGGAACTGTTAATAATGCCCCCATTTGGCAACAAATACCAAGAACCTTGTATTTGGGCAACGGCCAAGAGCTGGACTACGACTTTGATTTTACCAAATTTGATTTCACCATTTATGCAGGGGGGAATTACGACATCACTACTACTTCAGGCTATTTGAATAACCAAACCTTCAGAGTGGTCGTTATTCCTGGTGGTTTTGGCAAAAGAGTGGTTGATTATTCCGATTGCAACGCGGTGATGCAAGCTTATGGACTTACCGAAAGTCAAGTGAAAACTTTGACGCCGAAATCGCACTAACCCTGTTTACTTTACCGCCAATTTACAAATCTATGAATGGTTCATTTCTATTGTGTTTCATAAAAGGTCACAATTGGGATGAACCATTTTACCTAAAATAAGATAGTCACATGAGCACCACTCAAGTTCCATTGTTGGAATTGGCCGAAACCTATTCTTGCCCATTGTATGTGTATGACGCTGCAGTTATTGAAAAGCAATATAACAGACTCGTCAACGCCTTTGCCGACATCGCCGATTTTCGGATTCATTATGCCATGAAAGCCTTGTCGTCTGTCGCTATTCTGCAATATTTTAAACAACTTGGCAGCGGTCTCGATACAGTTTCATTACAAGAAGTCCAACTCGGACTGCATGCCGGATTTTCGCCCGATGAAATTGTTTTTACACCGAGTGGCGTTTCTACGGACGAATTGGAGGCAGTGATGCGTTTGGGCGTTTCCATGAACATCGATAATTTAAAAGATTTGGAATGGATGGGTACGCATTACCCCGAAGTGCCGGTTGGCGTGCGCATCAATCCGCATGTGATGGCAGGCGGGCATGCCAACATTTCAGTTGGCCACATTGATAGCAAGTTTGGTATTTCGGTACATCAGCTTCCATTGGTGCACCGCATTCGCCAAAATACAGGCATGACCATTCATGGATTGCACATGCATACGGGTTCTGATATTTTGGATGTCGGCGTGTTTTTGCATGCGGCCGAAATATTATTTGAAGCAGCACTGACCTTTCCAGACTTGGCATGTTTGGATTTTGGATCTGGTTTTAAAGTGGCTTATGGGGCCAACGATACCGAAACAGATATTGAAGAATTGGGCCGGCTTTTTGCCGAACGATTTGCCCAATTTGTGACAGATTATGGCCAGTCGGTCAAGTTAATGATTGAGCCGGGTAAATTTTTGGTGAGTGAATCGGGCTATTTTTTAGCCAAAGTAAATGGGGTCAAACAAACCACATCTTCAGTGTTTGCCCAATTAGACAGCGGGTTCAACCACCTGATTCGCCCCATGTTGTATGGCGCCCAACACCCCATTTATAACCTCTCAAACCAAGAGGGCAAAATGCGTTTTTACACCGTGGTGGGCTACATTTGCGAAACAGACACCTTTGCTGCCAACCGAAAAATTGAAGAAATTCATGAAGGCGATATCTTGGCGTTTGCCAATGCAGGCGCATACGGATTTTCGATGGCGTCCAATTACAATTCCAGGTATAAACCCGCCGAAGTGTTGTGGTACAAAGGCAAAGCGCAATTGATTCGGGCGCATGAGACTTTTGAGGATTTGATTAAGAATCAGTTTTTTTTAAAGGATTGAAAGATTTAATGATTGAAAAATTGAAAGATTTGATCCTGATAGCTATTGGAATGAGATTTGGAATTGAAAACCAGCTTTGCGTAGTTATTTATTAGGTGAAAGCAAACCGACCAAAAAGCATATGAGACAAAATATAATTTTCTTAACATTCTTTGGTCTATTTTTTTCTTGTAACCAGTCAGACAAGAAAATAGCGAACAGTGAAAGTGTGTCCCAGACTGTACGAAACGACACAACATCAAACAAACCTAAACGGCAAATAATAATCGAGGAACTGAAACGACTTCAAGCAGTTTTTTTATCCAATGACAAGCAAAAAATTGCAGACATATTCAGTTTCCCGATGTCTAACGAAACATTAAGTATATACATTGACAACGAACAGTTTAACGAACAATTGCAAAATAATGGAAATATAGTAACGAGAAATATGTTTACTGGTACTTTTGCTGATGTTTCAGTGAGTTTACAAATTGATCAAATAAATCAACTATTTAAGAACCTGAGTGTTGACAAACTTCTAAATAACGACAACATAGAATATGACGCAATTATTAAAACAGAACCTTGTTATCATTATTATGGAGTGAAAATTGAAAAGCAACTTGTGACCCTAACTCTAGGGATGAACTCCAATATAGACTTTAAAAGTAAATCAGTTTCAGAAGACGAAATTCCAGAAAATGACAGTTCAATTTGTGAACATGTACTTTGGTGGGTGTTTACATTTGACGGAAAGCAATTGCATTTAAAAGAAATTTCAGGTGCTGGATAAATATTGCAAGCACTTAACAAGAGTATTGCGTCAAGCGGGCTGACGCGCAAATTTGTAGCTTTGTGCTTCTAGTCAACTTTAGTAATAACTTGAAACTTTGTGCTCTGAGACCTGCCCAAACGCAAAAGTCGGAACAATTTATGCTCAATTCAAAAAAAACACGAAGAAAACTCCCTTTTTGCCTTGAAATCAAATGTTCATCCAATAACCGATTACCCCCTTCAACTAAAACGGAATCCCATCATCCTCTTCTGGTTCAAAGCGGTTAAAGCTGCTGCCAAAGGCGTCTTCGGGTGAGGCCGTTTGGGCGGGTGTTTTGAAGGCATTGTCATTCATGCTCGATGGGATGGAGTCGAAGCCACCAAATTCGTCCAAGTTGTCAAATTTACCCAAGTTGCCCACAAACTTCAGGCGGACGTTTTCGAGGCTTCCGTTTCGGTGTTTGGCAATGATAAATTCGGCTTGTCCTTGTGTTGGTCCGTGGTCATCGTCGTCCCATTCGTCAATTTTGTAGTATTCTGGGCGGTAAATAAACGACACAATATCGGCATCTTGCTCAATAGCACCCGATTCCCGTAAGTCAGACAGCAACGGCCGTTTGCTGGAACCCCGTGTTTCAACGGCCCTTGACAACTGCGACAGGGCAATGACCGGCACATTCAATTCTTTCGCCAAGGCCTTCAGGTTTCTGGAAATGCTCGAGATTTCTTGCTCGCGGTTTCCGCCTCCTTTGCTTGAATTTCCGGCGGTCATTAATTGCAAGTAATCGACAATAATGAGTTTTATGCCATGTTGCGACGACAAACGCCGCGCTTTGGCCCGCAAGTCAAAGATGGACAGCGAAGGCGTATCATCTATGTATAAGGGGGCTTTTTCAAGGTCACGCACTTTGGTGCTGAGTTGTTCCCACTCGTGTTTTTCCAGTTTTCCGGTTCGCAATTTTTCCGATGACAAGCCGGTTTCTGACGAAATCAAACGGGTAATGAGCTGCACCGACGACATCTCCAACGAAAATACAGCCACTGGATGGTTCGAATCAATGGCCATGTTGCGTGCCATCGACAACACGAATGCGGTTTTACCCATACCTGGACGGGCCGCAATAATAATTAAATCGCTGGGTTGCCAACCTGAGGTCACCTTGTCTAATTTGGTAAAACCAGTAGCAATACCACTTAATCCTTCGCGTTTTGCAATTTCTTCGATCCGTTTTTTGGCTTGCGACACCAAGCTTTGGGCCGTTTCGGAACTTTTCTTGAGGTTCCCTTGGGTTACTTCGTATAATTTTGATTCGGCTTTGTCGAGCAAATCAAACACGTCAGTGGTTTCGTCGTACGATTCTTCTATAATTTCAGATGAAATTTTAATCAGGCTGCGTTGAATGAATTTTTGCAGAATAATGCGCGAATGGTATTCAATGTGCGCCGAAGACGTTATTTTTTGGGTGAGTTGAATGAGGTAATAATCACCGCCACTCATTTCTAATTTGGCATTTTTTTTCAATTGGGCCGACACCGTCAATAAGTCGATGGGTTGCGAATCGTTGAACAATTGCAACATGGCTTCAAAAACATATTGGTGCGCTTCTTTGTAAAAAGCTTCGGGCTGTAAAATGTCTATAATTTCATCAACGCCGCGTTTGTCAATCATCATGGCGCCCAAAACGGCCTCTTCCATGTCCACTGCCTGTGGTGGTAACTTCCCCTTTTCCAGCGCTATAATGCTCGATTTATCGTATTTATTAGCTTGCGTGCTCCTTTTCATTTCCATGTAACGAAGGTACGCGCCCACAACCATATTTGAAAAACTAGTTTTCCTAAAATACTGTTAATAACTTACAGGTATTTGTTGATAAGCAAAAAAAAATCCGAAGCGGCGGGCTTCGGATTAGAGGTCATTTTTTTTCAATTATTCTTTGAATTCGCCCATACGGCTGTATTTATCCATTCTTTGGGTGATCATATCGGTTGTTGATAACTTTTGAATGTCCGCCAACGAGTTGATGATGTATTCTTGAACGGTTTTAAAGGTACTTTCACGGTCAAAATGCGCCCCGCCAACAGGTTCTGGAATAATGTCGTCGATCAAATTGTTTTTCTTCATGTCGATGGCTGTCAGTTTCAATGCGTCAGCTGCTTGTTCTTTAAACTCCCAACTGCGCCATAAAATGGAAGAACAAGATTCGGGAGAAATCACAGAATACCAAGTGTTCTCTAGCATAAATACGCGGTCGCCCACGCCTATGCCTAAAGCGCCACCAGAAGCCCCTTCACCGATGATAATGGTAATGATAGGCACTTTCAATCGGCTCATTTCAAGAATATTACGCGCAATGGCTTCGCCTTGTCCACGTTCTTCAGCTTCTAAACCAGGATAGGCACCTGGGGTGTCAACCAACGTAATCACGGGAATATTGAATTTTTCGGCCATTTTCATCAAACGCAAGGCTTTGCGGTATCCTTCCGGATTCGCCATCCCAAAATTACGGTATTGACGGGATTTGGTATTATAGCCTTTTTGCTGCCCAATAAACATGAACGATTGGTCATTAATTTTTCCCATACCGCCAATCATGGCTTTGTCGTCTTTAAAATTCCGGTCGCCAAACAATTCCAAAAAAGTATCGCCACACAAAGCCTGAATATAATCAAGCGTGTACGGGCGATTGGGATGCCTTGACAACTGAACCCGCTGCCAAGCAGTGAGGTTTTTGTAAATCTCTTTTTTGGTTTCAATCAGCTTTTGTTCAAGTTGTTGACAGCTGTCTGTCACGTCGATATTAGATTCTTCGCCAAGGATTTGGCATTTGGTCAACTGCTCTTCGAGGTCCTTGATCGGCAGTTCAAAATCTAAGTATTCCATAGTCTTTTCTTCTTGTGAGCTTGCAAATATAACAGTTTAAGGATAAATGGTTTTAAGGATGCGGTACGTTAACAAGCTGCTAAGTTTATTTTAAGAAATTGATCGGTTTTTTTTAAGGGTGTAAATAGTTTGTATATTGATGTTTAGCCTTTTTTGACTGCAAGTTGTTTAGCCATCAATTTTCAACTAATTTTTGCAGCCAATTGGAACAAGTTTAAATCAATTCAATTGTCAATATCCTTTTTGATAACTTCGCAGATCAACGTATTTAAAGCCTTGCAAACCATTTATCTTTACAAAAAATAGCAATGAATGTCTGAATTGACTCAGTATACAGAAGACAATATCCGTTCGCTGGATTGGCGCGAGCACATCCGCATGCGGCCCGGGATGTACATCGGCAAATTGGGCGATGGTTCATCACCCGACGATGGCATCTACATTTTAATAAAAGAGGTCATTGACAATTGCATTGACGAATTTGTCATGGGCGCAGGCAAAACCATCGAAGTAAGCTTGAAAGACAAACAAGTGTCGGTCCGCGATTACGGACGGGGCATTCCTTTGGGCAAAGTGGTCGATGTGGTGTCCAAAATGAATACGGGCGGTAAATACGACAGCAAAGCCTTTAAAAAATCGGTCGGATTAAATGGCGTTGGAACCAAGGCAGTCAATGCCTTGTCCAATTATTTCCGAGTCGAATCGGTGCGTGACAACCAACAAAAGGCGGCCGAGTTTGCGGCTGGCGTACTCACTTCTGACGAAGAATTGCAAGAAACCACCAAGCGCCGCGGCACCAAAGTGTCGTTTGTGGCGGATGAAGCCATTTTTAAAAACTACAAATACCGCAACGAGTACATCGTTCGGATGTTAAAAAATTATTGCTACCTGAACACGGGGCTCACCATTTATTTTAACGCCGATAAATACTATTCCGAAAATGGCTTGCGCGATTTGCTCGAAGAAACGATCCAGGCCGACGATACGGTGTATCCAATAATCCACCTGAAAGGAAACGACATCGAAATGG
The DNA here is from genome assembly GCA_002256385.1 of Flavobacterium sp. BFFFF2. Classification (GTDB taxonomy): domain Bacteria; phylum Bacteroidota; class Bacteroidia; order Flavobacteriales; family Flavobacteriaceae; genus Flavobacterium. The sequence continues at coordinate 59,329 of NKJD01000015.1, read as the reverse complement.
CGTTGACCCATTCCAAATCACAATATTCCGAAGAATACCATTCGTTTGTTAACGGCCAAAATACCACCCAAGGGGGCACCCACCTCAATGCCTTCAGGGAAGCGGTGGTTAAAACGATCAAAGAATTTTACAATAAAAATTTTGAGGCTTCTGACATCCGCAAATCGATTGTATCGGCTTTGGCGGTTAAGGTGGAAGAACCTGTATTTGAAAGCCAAACCAAAACCAAGCTAGGTTCCACTGATGTGGGGCCCGAAGGCCCAACGGTGCGTACTTTCGTGCATGATTTCATTAAAACCAACCTTGATAATTATTTGCACAAAAACCCCGAAACGGCCGATGCGTTGTTGCGTAAAATTCTACAAGCCGAACGTGAACGCAAAGAGTTATCGGGCATCCGAAAATTAGCCCGCGATCGGGCTAAAAAAGCCAGTTTACACAACAAGAAATTGCGCGATTGTCGCGTGCATTTACCCGACAGTAAAAACCCCCGCTCGTTAGAGAGCACCTTGTTTATTACCGAGGGTGACTCGGCTTCGGGTTCCATTACCAAGTCGCGCGATGTGAATACGCAGGCGGTGTTTAGTTTGCGTGGAAAGCCGCTCAATTGCTACGGCATGTCCAAAAAAATTGTGTACGAAAACGAAGAGTTTAACTTGCTTCAGGCCGCTTTGGACATTGAAGACGACATGGAGAACTTGAGGTACAACAACATCGTAATTGCCACCGATGCCGACGTCGATGGCATGCACATTCGGTTGTTGTTGATTACCTTCTTTTTGCAATTTTTCCCCGAACTCATCAAAGAAGGGCATTTGTATATTTTGCAGACGCCTTTGTTTCGGGTGCGCAACAAAAAAGAAACCATTTATTGTTATTCAGACGAAGAGCGGGTGGCCGCCATAGAAAAATTGAAACCAAAACCAGAAATTACCCGATTTAAAGGTTTGGGAGAAATTTCACCCGATGAATTTCAACATTTTATAGGCGAAAGCATCCGGCTTGATCCGGTCATGCTCGACAAAGCCACCTCGATTGAAACCTTGCTCGAATTTTACATGGGCAAAAATACCCCCGACCGCCAAGAGTTCATTATCAATAATTTGAAGGTAGTTTTGGATGTGGTGTAATATTTATTTAACTGCTGTAATAGCCGCATGAAAGACGAAGAAGACGACAATATCAACCTGCCCGACGAAGGCGAATTTTTACCCGAGTCCGCCGCAGAACATACTGACCAAGCAGAGGAAGCAGCTTCATTAGAAGGCACTTCATCTGATGGGAATCCATTTTACCACAACAACGAAAACCCCGAAGACACCATCACCAAAGTGACGGGCATGTACAAAGACTGGTTTTTGGACTATGCTTCGTATGTGATTTTGGAACGGGCCGTACCCGCCATTGAAGACGGTTTTAAACCCGTGCAACGACGCATCATGCACTCCATGAAAGAGCTCGATGATGGCCGCTACAACAAAGTGGCCAACATTGTGGGTCACACCATGCAATACCACCCGCACGGCGATGCCAGTATAGGCGATGCCATGGTGCAAATTGGTCAAAAAGATTTGATCATTGACATGCAAGGAAACTGGGGAAATATTCTAACAGGCGACAGCGCCGCAGCCTCGCGTTACATTGAAGCGCGGATTTCAAAGTTGGGCCACGAAATTTTGTTTTCACCCAAAATTACGCCTTGGCAATTGTCTTACGATGGTCGGCGCAATGAGCCCGTTAATTTACCCGTCAAATTCCCCTTGTTATTGGCCCAAGGCGCCGAAGGAATCGCGGTGGGTTTGTCCACCAAAGTGTTGCCGCACAATTTTATCGAGCTGATTGATTGTTCGATTAAAGTGCTCAAGGACAAGCCTTTTACCTTGTTTCCCGATTTTCCAACCGCAGGCATCGCCGATGTCACCAATTACAACGATGGCTTGCGTGGCGGCCGTGTAAGGGTAAGGGCCCGCATGAGCCAATTGGATAAACAAACCTTGGTGATTACCCAAATTCCCTTTTCGACCAATACGTCTACGCTGATTGACAGCATTTTAAAGGCCAATGAAAAAGGGAAAATTAAAGTGCGTAAAATTGAAGACAACACCGCCGCCGAAGTAGAAATACTGATTCACTTACCGGCAGGTGTGTCACCCGATAAAACCATTGATGCGTTGTACGCCTTTACGGCCTGCGAGGTGTCCATTTCGCCTTTGGGTTGTGTCATTGAAAACCACAAACCTTTGTTTGTCGGCGTCAGTGAAATGCTGCGTCGTTCTACGCACCGCACGGTTGAATTGCTGCGCATGGAGTTGGAAATTGAGTTGGGCGAATTGGAAGCACATTGGCATTTTCTATCGCTGGAGCGTATTTTTATTGAAAACCGCATTTACCGACTCATTGAGGAGGAAGAAACATGGGAAGGCGTGTTGCATGCCATCGATGAAGGCTTAAAACCGTTTACCAAACACCTGAAACGGCCCGTGGTGCAAGACGACATTGTGCGCTTGACCGAAATTCGAATTAAACGGATTTCAAAATTTGACATTGACAAGGCCCAAGAAAAAATTGAGGCGTTGGAAGGACAAATTGAACAAGTGAAACACCATTTGGCGCATTTGATTGATTTTGCCATTGCCTATTTCCAAAACCTCAAAGACACCTTTGGCAAAGGCCGCGAACGCAAAACTGAGCTGCGCAATTTTGACAACATTGAAGCGACCAAAGTGGCGTTGCGCAACACCAAATTATTTGTGAACAGGGAAGAGGGCTTTGTGGGAACTGGCTTGCGCAAAGACGAATACGTGGCCGACTGCTCCGATATTGATGATGTCATTGTGTTTCTGCGCGATGGCAAAATGATGGTGACCAAAGTCGATGAAAAGAAGTTCGTTGGCAAAGACATTTTGCACGTGGCGGTGTTCGATAAAAATGACAAACGCACCATTTACAACATGATTTACCGCGATGGCAAATCGGGTCCTTCTTTTATCAAGCGATTTAACGTGTCGGGCACGACGCGCGATAAATTTTACGATTTATGCCAAGAAAAGCCTGGCTCGCAAGTGCTCTATTTTTCGGCCAATCCGAATGGGGAAGCCGAAGTAGTTACCATTTTGTTGCGCCAAGTGGGCAGTGTGAAAAAATTAAAATGGGACCTCGATTTTTCGGACATTGCCATTAAAGGCCGTGCCTCCAAAGGAAATACGGTGACCAAATACCCGATTAAAAAAATCGAGCTCAAAGAAAAGGGCATTTCCACTTTGCGTCCGCGTAAAGTATGGTTTGACGACACGGTCCAACGCTTGAATGTAGATGGTCGTGGCGAATTGTTGGGCGAATTCCGTCCGCAAGACCGCTTGCTCATCATTAACCAAAATGGCAAACTCAAAACCTGTGTGCCCGAGCTATCGAGTCATTTTGATGAGGGCATGATTGCGCTGGAAAAATGGCATCCGAAAAAGCCGGTTACCGCCATTTATTTTGAAGGCGAAAAAGAGCGCTATTATGTGAAACGCTTTTTAATTGAACACGCCAACAAAGAAGAAATCTTTATTTCAGAAAACGACAAATCGTACCTCGAATTGGTGTCAACCGATTGGCGGCCAGTGGTAGAGGTTCATTTTGCCAAAGTTAAAGGCGTGCAAAAAGACCCGATCACCATCGATTTGGAGCAGTTTATTGCGGTAAAAGGGATCAAGGCCTTGGGCAACCAGCTCACTTCCGACAAAGTCAAACAAATTAATTTGCTGGAACCTTTGCCCTTCGAGGAACCTATTGAAGAAGAACCCACAGAAGCAGCGGAAACCGCGCTGGACGGCGAAGCGTTGACAGATATCCCAACCGAGTTGGACGATGACGGGCAGATTACTTTGGCGTTGGAGTAAAACTAAGGAATTTTGAATTCTAAATTTTAAATTTTGACCCGAGGGCCGCAGGCACGAACGGAGCATATGATATATAGAGGAGGAAGTCCAGTGGACTTCCGGAAAGCGAACTTCAGTTCGCAAATCAAAAAATATTTACTCCGATCGTGCTTTAGCTCGCTTCAACAAAACCTGACCCGAGGCCAAAGGCCGAACGGTCCGCAGGAAAACTTGAATTTTGACCCGAGGGCCGCAGGCACGAACGGAGCGAAGCTAATTTTGAATTTTGGATGAGGTTTTTGGTATAGGGGATTTGAGGTTTGTGATTAGTGGGTGATTTTGAAGAAATTGTGTAGTTATAAGCTACCCTATAAAAACAGAATAAAAAAGCTAATCTACATTTTAGAATAATATTTTACGATATTTGGACAAACTAATATTTGTTAAAGAATTATACATGGAAATTGATTATTCGAAAATTAAACAAGAGTTACAAGGTGGAAAAGGTTTAATTACGATAGTAAGAAAACGGCATTTACCTCAAACTGTAGAGATGGCTAGATTGGCGCAATTGGAGTTTGAATTAACAATGAATGATTTCTCAAATATAGATTTTGCATTAGATAAACTATTGATGCTTGAGTATGAAATATTTCTTAAGAAGCAAAAAGAAATAACAGAAAAATTTATTGAATATGCAGATAATGATGCTAGTGAAGATTTATTCCCTAATGTAAGAAAAATCATAGATGAATATAAAAATTCCCCTTTATTAAATTCTGAACCAACTAAAATACTGAATGGAATTGTAAATATAATTGTTTCACTCGCAGACTCAAATAGACAATCTAGGGTTTCACGATCCGGATCTAGTTTAATGAATCATATTTCATATCTTTTAATTAAAAGGGAGTTTATTTTTCAAAAAGATTATCAGAGAGAATTTATACTTAAAACTGGATGCAAATTAGATTTTTTCTTTCCTAATATAGATACATATAAAGAAGAACCTAAAAATTGTTGTGCCGTTGCATGTCAAACAACTTCAAATGATCGATTCCGTTTAACTTTTGCACAAATGCCCCATGATACTAGAAATAGGGCTTGTACAGCTATTGGCAATAGCAATTTTGGAGAAAAACTTGGTCCCTCAAGCTTAACTGACAATAAACTAGAAGAGGCAAAAGCCAATGGAGTGAAATTTGTAATTTTTTCAAATGCAATTGATACACGATTAAGAAACAGTAGGGCTGTCATGTCATATCAAGAATGGTTTGAAGAATTGGAAATGTTGAGAAAATTTTGGTAAACTCATTCAATATTTTTTAAAATTTCTAAAGCAATTGCACGCGCCATTAATGGCGGAACAGCATTTCCAACTAAAGTAAATTGAGGGACTTCAAATTTTCTTTTATTTCCACCTGTTGAACGCTTACCTTGAAAAACAAATGAATCATCAAATGATTGAAGTCTAGCCATTTCTCTTACTGTCAATGCTCTTGGATTAGAATAGTGAATATAATCATCTGCAATTGTCATAATTGTAGAACTTTGTCCTTCAGGTTTTAAAACAGTATAACTTCTTTTGTCTGACTCTAGCCCTATTTCTTTAAGGCTAGCTTTTGCTGATTCATAATTACCTGATTTGAGAATAACATTTAATCTATTTATCACATCTTCATTTTGCTTGCTAGTTTTATGATTATGCAAAGGCGCAACTAAATGCGCCAAAGTATTTTGAAGTTCTTCAAAATTTCTAACGTAAAAAGGGTTTTTTATATTAATAAAGCGACCATTCAGTCGACCCTTTCTTGACCATTCCGAATAACTTAATCCTCCTGTTTTATTTGGTTTACCATCAATATTTCTTTTCTGAATTAATGATTTCATTTTTTCAGTTGAGCCATTGTATTGAGATTTTAAATCTATCTTTTCATAATCAAATCTTTCATCATCATTGCCAACAAAATCTAAATCATAAATGGCTTCAAAAACATTAACTTTTTCAGTCTGCTTTACAGAAGCCGGAATATCATTAATGAGTTTTTGATCTTTTCTACAGCCAATAAACAAAACCCTTTCACGGTTTTGAGGAACGCCATAATTTGATGCTAGTGCAACAAATGGTTGTTCTATATTATATAACCTTATTTTTGATAAAATAGTTTCAAATTCATTCTCTTTATTAGCTTTCGAAGCAAATGAATTTAGATCTTTTACACATTCATCAAAAGAATAATCAAAAATCTCAAGAGCTGTAATAATTTGTTTTACATCATCTGTAAAAGTTTCATCTGGTCTCAAATTATTGAATGCAGTATGAATTTTTTCGATAATTGTTTCAGGTTCAATTGATGTTAGGAAAGAATCAAAATCATCTGCAAAAAAATCATTGTCTAGATTTGAAAATGCTTTTTCATTAATTACTTTTTTTCTAATGTATTCAAGTTCTTTTACACGTTTTAAAAGATTAAAACCATGGCGAATTGTGCTAATATTTTTATCTGTTTTACTTGTTTTATAGTTAACAATTTTAGGAGTTAGTAATCTGAATTTGTTTTCTAAATTATTAATATAATTACTCTTTAACTTCTCAGATTCTTTTTCAGTTGCTGTCTCAAATTGTAAACGTAAATTATAGCATTCTAAAATAAAAGACTGCTTTGTTTCTGTTTTTTTAAGTTGAGCGATAAAAAGTATAAGTTGATTAAACTCTTTTAAATCAACAATTGACCTAATTTCTTGCAAAATCATGTCTTTAATTTTGCCTTGTTCCTTTGTCAAAATTCCTTTGACATTTTCCATAACAAAATATTTCGGACGCAGTTGTCTTATCACTTTTAGGTAATGAGCAAATAAGTCATCTTTCTTGTCAAACTTTTTTCTTTTTCCTGCCAAACTAAAACTTTGACACGGTGGACCGCCGCAAACAACATCTATTCCTTTGTCTCCAATTTTCTTCAAAAAATTATCTAAAAAATCTGGTTCAGTAATATCTTGACGAAGAAATTCTGCATCTAAACCAAGTTGATAATTATATCTGGCTAAATGTGTAAGCTCGCAATTTTCATTTATATCGCTTGCTAATCTAAAGTCGTAATACTTGTTACCATATTCAGCTTGGAGAAAGCCTTCACTAAACCCTCCAGCACCAGCAAATAAATCAACAAAAGTTACTTTATCTTTATTTTCGTATTCTGGCGATGGCTCTGAAACTATACTAATGTCATTATTTTTTTTTCGACTGTTAACTAGTGATGCTATTTTTTCTTTAATTTTTTTATCAGTAAAATTAGAATGCAATTCTACTTCAAAATATTTTTCAACTTCTTGTTTTAAAAAAAGTAAATACTTATTTATTGACTTATGTGAATATTCAGAATCCTTAACCAATTGATTTGTACTATCCCAATCTTTCTTCAGTATCTTTTCACCAGTTGCAACTTTTATTTGTAAATCCTTTTGGCGTAAGACGAGATGAATTGGGAATCTTTTGCTTTTATCAGCTTTATCAAGGTAGAATTTGACATTTATCATATAGCGGACATTTTTACGGACACGGACAAATTTACGGACAAATATTTAATATGCAAGAAATATCAAATTTATTTTTAAGTTTGAATTGAACATTAGGTTCAACACAAAGGGCAGCTTTTAACAGCCGTTTCTCTCAATTGCGCATTTCGCAGTAAGTTCACGTTCACGTTTCGCAAGCATTTTATCTTTAATAGGGAATAAAAATTTCCGAACTTCGCAACAAATGTGAAGCCGCCAGACTGTAGCAAAATTATTCACCTAAAATGCCTAAATAAACGATACACAGCATGATTATAATTTTTACAATACCCTTGTTTTTTGCCGTTTTGTTAAAAGTTTTTCCCCCTAAAAAACCAAACAATTTATATGGTTTTCAATTGAAGTGGTTTAAACTTTTTTGATTGAAGCGAAAAATGAGGGTTTTTGTTCCAGATTTTAACTTTTTTGCATTGCATAGCAGCGCTACGGAATAATAAAAAGCTGAAATATGGGGCGAAAAGACCATTTTGCAGCCAATTGAAAAAAGTTTAAATCACTTCATTAAGTGGGAATGCTAAAAAAAGTATAGTGCACTGGAAAATGGCGAACAAGTATGCTTCCACTTATTTGATTTTCCTCTATTCATTTTTGATATTATTGGCTGTACTTTTCGATTATATAAAATATGACGGCGGCGTTGTGTGCCTCCTCATTGCCTTATCTGGCGTCATTTTGCTTTATTTTTTAATAGAAAAGAAATTGCGGAATTTGGAATAATGCCATTGTTAGGTGGAGCCGCTTGCCAATATGGCGCATTTTCGGGTACATGCAGGTTTACGTTTGGCAAGCATTACATCTTTAATAGGAAATAAAAATTCCCGAACTTCGCAACTGATTGCAGGTGAAAAAAAATAGCGTGCACTCAAAATCAATCCAAGCATTTACCAAAGGCCCGAAAATCCCAGTTTAGGAAAACAATATCATGAAATTGGCCATCAGGTTTTTGGATTTTTGGCTGGAAAACACATCTTATTTTATCAAATAATAGACGAGTATGAAATTGATATTCTCAGAATTTTACACCAGCGCATGGAGTTAACCCAGATTACGCATTAGAAATTTATTACATGGAAAAATGACTGCAAATCTGGTAATGTGCTGATGAAGTAATTTAAACTTTTTTCAATTGGCTGCAAAATGGTCTTTTCGCCCCATATTTCGGCTTTTTATTACTCCGTAGCGCTGCTATGCAGTGCAAAAATGCTAAAATCTGGAACAAAAATCCTCATTTTTCGCTTCAATCAAAAAAGTCTAAATTCCTTCTGTTTTTTATCCTCAATGTAGCGCTGCTACACCTGCGGTAAAAAAAGTCCGTGCACTCCCAGCTTTTTTGTCCTTTTCCCATTTTAATGGCGTTAATATTTGTTTTTAATTGGTCATTGAGAACCAACTTTTTACATTTGAGTTTGCAAATGCAAACTTTTTGTAAGTGTTGGTTTCATTACAAAGTCTAATGCATAATCTGGGTTTAAAAAATAGCATGACCGAATAAAACAATGGTAACAAAAACACCGCCTATGAACATCGTCATCATTGAAGATGAAAAACCAGCCGCCCGCATGTTGCAACGCCGGGTTGAAGCCCACGGATTTGAGGTGGTTACATTGTTGCATTCTGTCGAAGAAGCTTTGCAATGGTTTCCGGTGAATGCCATGCCCGACCTGATTTTTTTAGATATTCAGCTTTCGGACGGGCTTTCGTTTGAATTATTCGACCATTTGACACTCACCAGCCCCGTTATTTTTACCACTGCTTACGACGAATATGCCTTGCGCGCCTTTAAACACAATTCCGTCGATTATTTGTTAAAACCCATCGACGAAGACGAGTTGGCACGCGCTATTGACAAATTCCGAAAATGGCATGCAACGCCCGCGCCTGTCTTTGATAAACACCTGATTCAAAACTTATTTCAAGAAAGTTTCTCCGACCAATTGCGCTTCAAAAAGAGGTTTTCCATCAAATTGGGGCAGCACATCAAACTGATTCCCATTGGGGAGGTGGTGGCTTTTTATTCCGAAAACAAAGGCACGTACTTGCGCGCACGCGATGGCCGCGATTATTTGTTGGAACAAACCTTAGAACAATTGGAATCGGAACTTGACCCGAAGCAATTTTTCAGGATGAACCGCAAATACATCGTTTCCATGCACGCCATTGTTGACATTCAAATTCACAGCAATTCCCGACTCAAATTGGTGTTGCAAAACCTAGCCAACGACGATTTGATTGTCAGTAGGGAAAGGGTTTCTGAGTTTAGGGGGTGGTTGGATGCTTAATTTAAAGATTGAAGGATTTAAAGATTTAAAGAATGAAAAATTTGGAAATTTGGAAATTTGGAAATGTTTATTAATAGTGTTGTTGAGAAACTATAACCAAAGCCTAATAGCAATTGATTTCTTTCGATGTTCAACTTTTGACTTTCGACTTTCGACTTTCGACTTTCGACTTTCGACTTTTGACTTTTGACTTTTGACTTTCGACTTTCGACTTTCGACTGTGTCCCCAAAAATAATACCTTTATCGTCAAATTATACCCTATGACTTTTGACCCAAACGAACTGCCTAGTATAGCTGTTTATAAATTATTGACGGGCGCGGTGATTCCGCGGCCTATTGCTTGGGTGTCGAGCATCAGCCCAGAAGGGGTGCCGAATTTGGCGCCTTTTTCCTTTTTTAATGTGATTGGCGAAGATCCGCCGCATCTGGCTTTTTCAACTGTGCGAACCAATCACCAGGCCAAAGACACTTGGAACAACATCAGGAAAACGGGCGAGTTCGTGGTTAATATGGTCACCGAAGACGTGGTCGAGGCCATGAATAAAACCGCCGAATCTTTGGCGCCCGAAGTCAATGAATTTGAGTGGGCGGGCCTGACCGAATTGACGGGCCATAAAGTTAAAGTGCCGCGTGTGGCCGAAAGTCCCATTTCATTTGAATGCCAATTGGTGCACCATTACCAACTAGAAGGCCACCAAAATGGCGGGGCTGTCCTGATCGTAGGCCGCATTGTACTAATGCATTTTGCCGAAGGCTTGTTGGACGATAACTACCGCATTCAATTGGATAAGTACCATCCTGTTTCGCGTTTGGCAGGGGCCAATTATGCCAAATTGGGGGAGATTTTCACGGTTAAACGCCCCGTTTAATTGAATTGTTAAATGATAAAAATAATGTAAATGACTATTAAATATCCTGTTTTTTTATTCCTTTTTGTCGCCGTTCTTTTTGGCTGCAAAGATCCTTCAAAAGACCAAACTGGCTCTGCCAATGGAGCGATTGAAGACAAATACCAACCACACGATTATGTAAAAATCACCCATCCGGAGTGGACCAAAAATGCCACTATTTACCAATTAAACACCCGCCAATTCAGTCAAGAAGGTAGCTTTCAGGCGGCCCAAAAACAATTGCCCCGCTTAAAGGAATTGGGCATTGACATTGTGTGGCTGATGCCCATTCATAAAATTGGGGTGAAAAACCGGAAAGGGACTTTGGGTAGTCCGTATTCGGTACAGGATTATTACAGTGTAAACCCAGAATTTGGTACGTTAGCCGACCTCAAAAGTTTTGTAAAAGCTGCCCACCAATTGGGCATGCACGTTATTTTAGATTGGGTGGCCAATCATACGGCTTGGGACAATGTGTTGGTCCAGCAACACCCTGAATGGTACGACAAAAACGACCAAGGCAAATTCCGACCAACCCCGTGGTGGGATTGGGACGACATCATTGACCTTGATTACAATCAGGGAGGCTTGCGCAAATACATGTGCGAAGCCATGACCTATTGGGTCAAAGAGGCCGACATTGATGGGTACCGCTGCGACGTGGCTGGCTTTGTGCCCGTTGAGTTTTGGAACACCGTGCGCGCCGAATTGGACGCCATTAAACCTGTGTTTATGCTGGCCGAATGGGAAACCCGCGATTTGCACGAAAAAGCCTTTGACATGACCTATGCCTGGAGTTGGAACGAAACCATGCATAAAATTTGCACAGGCAAAGCGGATGTCAATGGGTTGTATATATATTATTCGTGGAATGAATGTGCCTTTCCCGACAACAGCCTCCGCATGACTTTTGTAAGCAACCACGATAAAAATTCGTGGGAAGGCACCATGTGGGAACAGTTTGGCGCTGGGGTTGAAGCTGCTATTGCCTTGTCGGTGGTGGGCGAGGGCATGCCACTGATGTACAACAGCCAAGAAGCGGGTGAATCCAAACGGCTGCAATTTTTTGAAAAAGATCCGATTCAATGGCAGGCTCACCCGATGGGTGACTTGTATAAAAAGCTGTTTGCGCTCATGAAAAAAAATACGGCTTTGTGGCACGGCAAATGGGGCGCGCGTATGGTAAAAGTGCCCAATAATGCCGAGAAAGAAGTGTTTAGCTTTATTCGACAAAATCAGAAAGACAAGGTTTTTGCGGTGTTTAATTTTTCAAATCAGACACAAAAAATCACCTTCAAAGAAACGAGGCATCACGGCAAATACACCGATTTTGGCAACAATCAAGCCGCGACAATAGATGCCAATACGGTCATGTCGCTTCCCGCATGGGGCTATAAGGTGTTGGTGAAATAGTGCTTGGTTTTTTGTAATTTTACGGCTTTGGCATTTAGAAACAACCAATCGCGTCATGATCGTGAAAAAATTAGGCTTGCTTTTTTTGATATTGTGTTCTGGTCCGCTGTTTTCGCAATGGATAGCACAAAATTCGGGTGTGACGACTTCACTGAATGATGTTTTTTGCGTGACTGACAATCAAGTTTTTGTGGTCGGTGACGCGGGTGTCATTCTAAAAACGACCGACGGCGGAACCCAGTGGGTGCAGAAACCATCAGGTACCACAATGAATTTATCAAAGGTGCAATTTATAAATGCCAATGTCGGTTTCGCTTTGGCTGCAACTGGCACTGTTTTTAAGACCATCGATGTGGGCGAAACCTGGACTTCTATTGATACTGGCAGCAACCCAACGAATGTAGTATATAATGGGTTGTCGTGTATTGATGAAAACACGTTTTACGTCATGAGCGCCGATTCACTAAGGAAAACAACCAATGGTGGGGCTGCTTTTGAAACCAAATTGATTTTTAATTCGGCCCAAAGTTTAAAAGGGGTTCAATTTCTCACTGCTCAAATTGGGTATGTGGCGGGTTCTGATTATTTATTTAAAACCATTGATGGCGGGAATAATTGGACTTTTCTAATCAATAGTAATTCCCTGCAGAATTTCTACTTTGTGAATGAAACTGTGGGCATTGTATATGACGGGGTCAATGTATTGAAAACAACAGATGGCGGCGCTAATTTTGCTGTAATTGGACAAAATGATGAAACGATCATTTATGATTTATTTGCTGTGAGCGAAGAGGTGATCTGGGAAAGTACCGCGGAATTATTTTTATGTAATTGCAGTTCCTATTGTTTATCAAAAAGAACCACTTCGGCACCTGCTGCGAATCAACTTGATAAAGACTGTTATCAGGCTGGATCCCTTTTTTTACAGTTTAACGCATTGTATTTTGCCAATAGTACTACCGGATTTGCTGTGGGTACCGAAAGTTATACAGGTGAATTTGGCCCGCATTATATTAAAGGGGCCATTTATAAAAACGCCACAGGGGTAACACTAGAAAATCCAAATCCAGTTAAAACTACTGATTGGGTTGTTTTTCCAAATCCTGCTTCTCAGCAAATGACCATTTCATTTTCGGAGAATCAATACGAACCATCTATCGTTGAAATAGCAGATGTGCTTGGAAATATTATTTTCACCCAAAATCACGACGCAACGCCTGCCGTGACGATTCCTGTTGATACATTTGCCAAAGGCGTTTATTTTTTGACAGTGATGCAAAACAACCAAAAGAACACACAAAAAATACTTATTGAATAAGGATTGACCAAAATCGATTCTTTTAATAATTTACAACAAGCAACCATAAAGTGATGTATTCACCTTTTTACCCACATCCATGCAAATAGCCATCATAGGTGGAGGCCCCGGAGGCCTCTATTTTTCCATATTAACCAAAAAGGCATTCCCTGAATGCCAAATTACCATTTACGAACGGAACAAACCAGACGAGAGTTTTGGGTTTGGCGTGGTGTTTTCCGATGAAACCTTGGCCGAATTTTTGCAACGCGACCCCGAATCGTATGAGCGCATTCGGTCGGCCTTTGCTTATTGGGACGACATCGTAGTGGCACGTGACGGCGAACAGGTGTCCATTTCGGGCAATGGCTTTTGCGGCTGTTCTCGGCAAACTTTGTTGCAATTGTTGCAAGATCGGTGCCTTGAATTGGGGGTTGACATCCAATTTGAAACGGAGATGCGCACACTACCAAAAGCTGATTTAATCATTGCTTCCGATGGCATAAACAGCGGTATTCGCCAGCAATTTCAGCATGAATTTGGTACCCAGATTACTTGGCGCAGCAACCGATTTGTGTGGCTGGGGTCAACGAAGCCCCTCGACGCTTTCACCTACTTTTTTAGAAACACCCCTCACGGCCTATTTGTAGCACACGCTTACCAATATGAAGCGGGTCGCAGCACTTGGGTCATTGAATGCAGCAATGACACTTGGCAGCATGCAGGTTTTACGGTAACCGATGAAGCTGGTACCATTGCGCAATTGCAAGCCATTTTTGCCGAAGAATTGGATGGTCATGATCTAATTTCAAACAAATCGCATTGGCGGCAATTTCCACACATTACCAATGAACATTGGCACCACCAAAACATCGTGTTGCTTGGGGATGCCAAGGCGTCTGCCCATTTTTCGATAGGTTCAGGGACCAAATTGGCCATGGATTGCGCCATCGGCTTGTCAGATGCCGTGCTGGCAAACCGAAATGACATTCCAGCCATTATTGCCCAATACAACCAAGTGCGCAGGCCACGGGTGGCCGCCATTCAAAAGGCGGCAGTGGTGTCATTGCAATGGTTTGAAGCCATGGATCGGTACCGTTCCTTGCCCTTTGAAACCTTTGCCTTTGCAGTAATGACTCGTTCCAATAAGTTGTCATTTGAAAACCTGCGCTTGCGTGACGCCCAATATGCCGAACAAATAGTTGCCGATTTTGACCAACAAAGTGGCCTGTCGGACAAGAATATAGCGCCCGCTTTTACGCCGTTTAATTTGGGTTCATTGCCATTAGAAAACCGATTGGTGATGGCACCAATGGGGCAATACCGCGCTTGTGAAGGCGTGGTGCACGATTGGCATTTGATGCACTATGGTAGCCGTGCCACGATGGGAGTAGGGCTTATTCTAACCGAAATGACCGCCGTTTCAGCCGAAGGACGCATTACACCGGGTTGTGCCGGGATTTATAATGAAGAACAAGAAGCCGCTTGGAAACGCATCGTCGGTTTTGTGCATGCAAACAGTGCGGCCAAAATCGGGATCCAATTGGGACATTCGGGCCGAAAAGGCGGTTTGCCCATACCCGAAACCGATTTTTTACCTGAATCTTGGAAAAGCCTGCCACGCAAAGCGGCTTCGGCCATTCCTTTTACTTCTTCAATGGCTGTTCCAATAGCCATGACCGAAGCGGATATGGATGTGGTGTGTGCCGAATTTGTGGCAGCTACCCAACGGGCCGATCGTGCTGGCTTTGATGTGGTTGAATTGCAGGCCCATCATGGCTTTTTATTGGCGGGCTTTTTGTCGCCATTGACCAATCAACGAACCGATGCTTATGGCGGAAGCATAGAAAACCGCTTGCGATTCCCGTTGCGTGTTTTTAGCGCCATGCGGGCGGTTTTATCAACTGAAAAACCACTCATCGTGCGGCTTTCAGCTACTGATTGGGCAGAGGGCGGCATTACACCCGAAGACGTCGATATGGCGGTAAAAGCTTTTATTCAAGCAGGTGCCGCGGCCATTGATGTGTCAACGGGGAATACCGTTTCTGAGGCAAAGATGCCAATCGAGCCACTATGGCAAGTCCCATTTTCGGACCGCATTCGGAACCAAAATAAGGTGGCTACCATTGCTGCTGGTCACATTCAAAGCATTGATGCGGTAAATACTATATTGTTGTCGGGCAAGGCCGATTTGGTCGCCATTGGCAAGCCCTTGTTATGGAATGCAGGTTGGGTGCGTCAAGCGCAGGCTTATGAACAATATAAGCCCGCAGCTGTTCCTCCACCTTACCACAAAGGCATGGACACTGAACTGCAATGGGCGGCACGTGAACGCAAAGAAAAAGAACGCCTCAAAAAAGCGTTGAAACCCAAAAGTAACCGCAAAAATCGGGACGAGTAATGAGTGATTTAGCTATTAATAAGGATGAAATTCTAGCGCAATGTCGGCGTTGGACGGCGAATACCTTAATGGAAACGCTGGAAATTGAATACATCGATGCAGGCGTCGATTTTTTAACTGCTACGATGCCCGTCAATCCACGGGTGCATCAGCCCATGGGGTTATTGCATGGCGGCGCCACCGTTGCCTTAGCCGAGAGTGTTGGTAGCGCGGCTTCCTTGATGTTCATTAATCCGGAAAAACAAGAAATACGTGGCATCGAAATTTCGGCCAATCATTTGCGAAGCAAGCGCGAAGGTTTGGTAACTGCCACTGCCCGCATTGTGCATCAAGGCCGAAGTCTTCATTTATGGGAAATTAAGATCACCGATGAAGAAGGACGCCTGATTTCAGTTTGCAAACTAACCAATATGATTTTACCCCGCAAATGATCCTTACTTCACGGGCCGAAAAAGCCTTTGCCAAACAGCTGCCCTTTGTGTTGTTTCGGAAGCCCAATGCCGATATTTCCGTAGGTGGATTTCAGCAAAATAACCAAGTGCATGAAGCCGTTTTGGATGTGCCCGGCTGGGTCTTTTGCCCATTTGACAAGGGGAAATCAATTGTTTTGCCTTTAGATGTATGTGACTGGCAAATAGAAGGTTGGGTTCAGCAAATGCTGCCGTTGTCGGATGCGCCGATTGTTTGGGTGGCTTCTGAAGTAGAAAAACAGCAGCATATTGCTTTGGTGCAAAAGGCCGTCGATCAAATGACAAGCCAAGGAATTAAAAAAATAGTATTGTCCAGAAAAGAAAGCCATTCACTGTCTGATTTTCCGATTGCGGCTTTTTTTGAAAACCTTTGTCAAACCTATCTGCAGGCCTATTGCTATGTATTTTACCATCCAGCCATTGGGTTGTGGGCTGGCGCATCGCCTGAAATTTTGGCTGTGGTAAAAGGGGAATCTTTGCAAACGGTGTCTTTGGCAGGCACCCAATTGTGGCAACAAGGAACCATGAGTTGGGGAACCAAAGAACGACAAGAACAGCAATTGGTTACCGACTCCATCATTCAGCAGTTGAAGCTATTTTCAGTAGCCATGCAAGTTTCGGACGCCCAAACAGTACAAGCTGGCTTGTTGGCGCATTTGAAATCGACTATTAGCGTGCAATTGCAAGCAAATCAGCTTGAATTGGACTGGTTAAGCGCATTGCATCCGACACCCGCCGTTTGTGGTTTGCCTACCAATGCGGCACGTTCGTTTATTTTGAATCATGAAGGCTATGACCGTGCCTATTACACCGGCTTTTTTGGTGAAAGAGGCTGTGATTTGGCACTACAAACAGCCATAAACCATTCGCATTATCAGGTGAATTTAAGGTGTTTGTCGTGGGCCAATGAGCAAGTGCGTTTTTATGCAGGCGGGGGCATTTTGCCCGAAAGTGTGCCCGTTGATGAATTTGACGAAACAGTTAATAAAATGCAGGTCATGAAGCAAGTTTTAGCCAAGTCTATCAACTAAAACGCCTGCACGAAGCAGGCGTTTATCAGCACTAAAAAAACTAAGTTTAGTAGGATTACCTCAACCGGTCCACAGATTTTACGAGCTCATCATCCTTTTTGATGGCTTTGTTGGCCAGCACTAAAAAAACGATAGAAAATACAGGTAGAATAAGCCCAATACCTTTCTCAGGAGCAGAATTTGCCCCTCCAGATAACGTGAGTGATTGGTATACAAATAAGCCTAATAAAATTAAATTGATCACTAAATTGATGCGTCCTAGAAGAAATTGTTGCATGCGTTTTTTAAATGATAAAATACTCACCAAAATCAACGCATTGCTTAAACTTAATAAAAATACGAATTCCATGTTTTGCATGAAATAATGAGGCGCCATTTTACCATTGGCATCCATCGTTTTCCAAAGCGGAAAAATGTATGGCAATATGCCATTGCAAATAAATGCAAGTAATAAATAAAATGTCTGAATTCTTTGAATCATACTTTCAATTAAGTGAAAGCAAAAGTAGTTTTCTTTTTTTAATATCTGCACGCACACATTGAAAAAAAATTGTATTATTGCACAGGTTTTTTAGCCTTAATGGCCCATTAGATACGTAATTCGTTTCTAATGAAAAATTTAGGTTTCAAGTGATCTTCAAAAAAAACCTTTCTGAAAAATTATTCTACTCGCGTCAACTTTTATTTTTATTTAAATCATTATTTATTTCATGTTTGATTCTTCCAAACTAAAAGAAATGAAGCTGGTTGAGCTTCAAGAAATTGCTAAACAATCTCAAAATATTAAATTCGCAGGGGTCAAAAAAGAAGCCTTGATTGAATTGATTATCAAGTCGCAAGCAGCTTCAACACCAAGTCCTTCACCTAGTACTTCAGAACAAGAACCGAGTTCAACGGTTGCTAAAAGAGGTCGTAAACCTGGTTTTAAGCCCAATCAGAGCCAATTGTTTGAAGCGGAGCCTGTTCAGCAAACCGAAACCCCCGAAACTACCCAAACGCCTGAGGTTGCCGAGTCAAAGCCGGCTTATCAAGCTGAAACAAAACGCAAAGGGCGACCAGCAGGTGCTGGACCCAAAAACGACAACCGTTTTGCGGAAGTTCGTTTGCCCGAGGCGCCTATTGAAGTGGTTGCGGAACAGATACCTGTAAAGGAATACAAGAAATCGGACTATCCTGCTAAACCTGCTTCTGAAGCACCTGCCAATCGGGAATTTAAACCATACCAGCCTAAAAATAGGCCTTATAACCCCAATCCCAATCCAAATCAGGCTACAAGCAGCCCTGATCAGCCAAGCAACCAGCCAAATCAGCCAAACCAGCCGAATGCACCTAGAACCCCGCATGCTCAAAATCATCCACCACACCAAAACCCCAATTACAAAGGGAAAAAGGTCTTGAATGCCCGCGACAGCGATTTTGAATTTGAAGGCATTATTGATTGTGAAGGGGTGTTGGAAATGATGCCTGATGGGTATGGGTTTTTGCGTTCGTCCGATTATAATTATTTGGCTTCGCCCGATGATATTTATTTATCAACCTCACAAATTCGTTTATTCGGATTAAAAACAGGCGATACCGTTAAAGGCGTGGTTCGTCCGCCGAAAGAAGGTGAAAAATTCTTCCCATTAGTGAAAGTGCTAAAAATCAATGGACATGATCCGCAAGTGGTGCGTGACCGGGCTTCTTTTGAGCACTTAACGCCTTTATTTCCAGAGGAAAAATTCAATTTGGCCGATAAACATGCCACCCTTTCAACCCGCATCATTGACCTGTTTTCTCCTTTAGGAAAAGGGCAAAGAGCCATGATTGTGGCCCAACCCAAAACGGGTAAAACCATGTTGTTGAAAGACATTGCCAATAGCATCGCCGCCAATCACCCAGAGGTTTATTTGATGGTATTGCTGATTGATGAACGCCCCGAAGAGGTTACCGATATGCAACGAAGTGTACGTGGCGAAGTAATTGCTTCTACCTTTGATGAACCAGCAGAACGACACGTAAAAGTGGCCAATATTGTGCTTGAAAAAGCCAAAAGATTGGTGGAATGTGGCCATGATGTGGTTATTTTATTGGATTCCATCACACGTTTAGCCCGAGCTTACAACACGGTACAACCTGCCTCAGGGAAAGTGTTGAGTGGGGGTGTAGATGCCAATGCACTTCAAAAACCCAAGAGATTTTTTGGTGCCGCCCGAAACATAGAAAATGGCGGTTCGCTGAGTATTATTGCCACGGCATTAACCGATACCGGATCAAAAATGGATGAGGTGATTTTTGAAGAATTTAAAGGAACAGGCAACATGGAGTTGCAATTGGATCGTAAAATAGCCAACAAACGTATTTTCCCTGCCATCGATTTGATGTCATCAAGCACCCGCCGAGACGATTTGTTATTGGACGAAAAAACATTGCAACGCATGTGGATATTACGCAAGTACCTTTCGGACATGAACCCCATCGAAGCAATGGATTTTATATACGATCGCTTCAAAAAGACGCGCAACAACCAAGAATTTTTGCTTACGATGAACGAGTAAAACACTCATAATCTGGACATTATTTTTGAGTAAAAATATATTTAAAAAGGGTTATTGGTTTTTATAAAAAGCGTTTATATTTGCAGCCCATAAAAACCAAAAAGGGGAGATACTCAAGCGGCCAACGAGGGCAGACTGTAAATCTGCTGACTACGTCTTCGCAGGTTCGAATCCTGCTCTCCCCACAAGAAAAAAGCCAAACGGAAGTTTGGCTTTTTTTATACCCCAAAAAAACCCAAAAGCGAGCTTTTGAGGGTTTTTTTGGGGTATAAAAAAAGGGGAACTGCTTGCAGTTCCCCTTTTTACTTGATCACGGATTCCCCTTTCAGGATCAGCGAAGCTAATCCTTTGAAATTCTAAATTTTGAATTTTAAATTTTGAATTGTGTTTTAAAGTAGGTTTTCTATTTTACAACGACTTTGGACTTTAGCTTCGCTCCGTTCGCCCCATTCGTTCCGATGGTTCTCGGGTCGGCTTTGGACTTTTGACTGAAAGGAACTGCTCGCAGTTCACCCCTTTTTACTTGAGCACGGAATCTCCTTTCAGGATCAGCGAAGCTAATCCTGAAATGTCGTTTTTTTTACACATTGCTTTTCATAAGACCTCTTGTTTTCTGCTTGACGTTTTTCTGCTGATTGACGATTTCGTTCATTTTCTTTGCTGGCCCAAAGAAAACGAACCAAAAGAAAGGGCCTTTTTGGCCCGCATAAAAGGTCATTTTTGCCTTCGGCAAAACCAGTTTCGCTTGGCCGAAAATCCCTCCAAGGCTTCGCGATTTTTTGCGGCTAGCGAAACCTATGACTACATATGCGGGCCGCAACAGTTAAGCTTCGCAGAACACTGAACATTGATTGAAAATTTTAGAAACTTATTCATATGACCTTTAGGTTTCTGCCAGACCTATTCCTGTTGATTCACCATTTTGTTCATTTTCTTTGCTGGCCCAAAGAAAACGAACCAAAAGAAAGGGCCTTTTTGGCCCGCATAAAAGGTCATTTTTGCCTTCGGCAAAACCACTTTAAGCTGCCTTTTATATTGTTTTTTAAAGGTCAGCTTGAATCACCTTTTCTTTAATTGTGTTTGCTTCGCAAACTGGTTTTTAGTGGTGATGTTTCAAGCCGAAAATCCCTTTTTCTAAAAACTACTTTTCAAAACTTCTACAATTCAATTCAAAACCAATCTGGTACCGGACTTCCACTGGAAGTCCTCCTCTATTTATCATAGGCTTCAGGATTTTTGCCGGCTTGAAAAACCTATGACTACATATGCGGGCCGCTACAGTTAAGCTTCGCACAAAACTTAACATTGATTGAAAACCTTATTTTGTTATTTCGACAGAGGAGAAACGTAAGTTCAGTGAAGCTAAATCTCATTATAAAAGGAAAGAGAAAAGAAGCAAGAGAAAAGAGAAAATTTTGCCCGAAGTAGCATGTAGGGGCGACTCTGGTGGTCGCTCGCTATCAACGTGGCAGATATGTTTTTCCTCAGCAATTTCCAATCAATATTTTGATAATAATCTTCATAAAAAATCGGAGGGGCAGGGCTTGCGGCTGCCCCCTTACAAGGACCAATTTCGTCAATTTTACAATTTGGAATACCAACAACATTTCGGGCAGACACGCAGTTCTGCCCCTACATGGTTCTGGTGAAAGTCAATTCAATATGTAACATGTCAACGCGCAAAAATAAGAAGGACAGCTCACGAGCTGTCCCTACATATCAAATTGAGACAACATGTCACAATTAGCTTCGCTCCGTTCGCCCCATTCGTTCCGATGGTTCTCGGGTCACAATCCACATTACATAGAGTAAATACATGATACACATTCAACATTACAAACATTCAACATTATAAACATTCAACATTACAAACATTCAACATTATAAACATTCAACATTTCACATTACAACATTCAACTAAATTATACTTTCCCCAACGTATACAACTGTTCCATCGTAGGCGATTTGCTGCCGCCAGCGGGTTCTAATGTGATGCCAAATGCTTGGGCATCGTTTGTTTTGCTGACTTCAAAAAGTTTTTCTTTATTGCCCGTAAAGTCGGTGAGCAGGCCAATGCTGGTGGGTGTTAATTGGGGAACTAATTTTAAAGACCAAATTTGATATACCTTGCCTTTTGGTGGTTCGGGCAAACCAGCTGCATCCACATACACCACCTGGGTTTGTTTGTTCCAATAAATTTTGGCATACGAAGTAGCTGAAACCGCTTGGCCAGCAAGCGCTACCACGGTGTTTTTCGTGTCGCGAATCACGTTTAGGGCTGCTTCGGTTTTTTGGTTGTTACATTCAATGGCAGTAACGGTTTCGTTTAATTTTATTTTTTCTTTTTGAATCGCCTCTATTTCGGCTTTGTGTTCATTTAAGCGGGCATATTGGAATCCAACACCAATTAATAAAACGACAGAAGCTGCCCAGCCAAGGTAGTTTGACCACTTGGTATTTGGTTGCATTTTGATTACTTCTCGGTCTTTTAATTCCAATTTGTTTTTAATTTTTTCAAACACATCCGATGAAATAATGGGCGAGAAGCTGCTCGATAAGGCCAGCATATTGTGCTCTATGGACACGATTTCTTTTTTAAGGACCGCATCTGTTTTTGACAAGTCTGAAATGTGTTTGGTGTCACTGTCGTTTAAAATGCCATAAACATATAGTTCCAAATCGCCTGAATTGATTAGTTCTGTGGTACTCATGATACTTTTAAATAGGTTCTTAAATCATTAATACATGCCCTGTTTTGTGTTTTGACTGTGCCAAGCGGCATGTCCAGTTCTTCTGAGGTTTCTTGTTGGGTAAATCCTTGAAAAAACAACAATTCAATCAGTTGGATGCATTTTGGTTTTAGCTTGGCTACAAATTCACGGATGCCAATAGTATCTATCCGATTGACTAACTTGTTGCTGTGGTCTAACAGATGTACGAAATTTTCGGTTGATAGGTTTTGTTTGCTTTTGTTAAAACCTTTCGACCGCAATTTGTCTATAGATGTATTTCGGGCAATATTAAGCATCCAAGTAAATAGTCGCCCTTTACTTTCGTCGTAGGAATCAATGTTTTTCCAAATTTTCACAAACACTTCTTGCAACACATCTTCGGCTTCTTCCACATCTTTTAGCAGGTTGCAAATCACCGAAAACAAACTTTTTGAATACATGTCATACAGGATGGTAAAGGCGCGTTCATCCTTTTTCAGCACCAACGGAATTAATTCTTCTTGTGTCATTTTGTTTTGTTTTTGTGGTTATCTATGAACATATACGTAATAGCACAAAGATTGGTTTTATAAAAGTAATTTATTTTTAAAATTAAAAAACCTTTAAAAATATTTTAATTTGAAACAGATGAAAATCAGTGTTTTAAAAAAATAATTTCTTTTTTTTAAAACCAAACAAAATCCATTCTCGTATATCCATTTTTAACTTCTTAACATTTAATACGATGAAAAAGACAAAAATGGTTTTAGGTCTATCGCTCATTGCGGTTTCAGGTCTCATTTTTATGGCAGCAGATCACGCAGATGCGCCAGCTGTATCGGGTAATGCCAACGACATTACCGATGTGTATGCTTTTCAGGGGCAAGACAGCAACAACTTGGTATTTGTAATAAATACGCAAGGTTTATTATCACCTAATGCTACAGCTGCTGCAGCATTTAATGAAAATGTACTCCAAGAAATTAACATTGACACCAATGGTGACAACGTAGAAGACTTGGTGATACAAGCCATTCGAAAAGGGACTAAAATGTACTTCTATGGGCCCGTTGCCCCGAGTACTACCGGAACTGTAAGCACCATTAAAACGGCGGCTGCTTCGGGTAGTGTTGACATTTCCCAATATGGCAGTGCCCCAATTACGGCAACAGAAAATGGGATGAAGTTTTTTGCTGGGCCAAGAGATGATCCGTTCTTTTTTGATTTGGGACAATTCAAACACATTCTTGCAGGCGATGCAACGAGTTTTAACAATCCGGGCACGGACACTTTTGCCGGTACTAATGTATTATCGACCATCATTGAAGTGCCAAAATCCATGTTGGGTTCCGGATCAACCATTAACATCTGGGCCGAAACAAAACAAAAACAATAATTAATTCTTTTTTAAAACAGAAAAACATGAAAACAAATCCATTTAAAATAGCCTTATCTCTCATTGCTATCAGTACTGCACTGGTAAGTTGCACGAGCAATGACTCGGCGCCTGCCGCTACTATGGAAGGCACTTATGTGCAGAAAGATCAGATGGCCCGCCCAGCAATAAACACCGTTTTTATTGGAGCAGGTGCGCCCAAAGACGCTTTTAATGCAGCCATTCCTTCTGCCATGGGAGCCGCCTATCAAGGAATTTTTCAGTCCAGATTAATGGCTTTAAACGCCGGATATACCACCAATGCTTTGGGACAGACCGCCGCTCAATTGACTGGGTTGTTGGCCACGGACGTGTTGAACGTAAGCAAAGTAGCGCCTACTACTTTCTACGATGGTACCAATGTACTCACCGGCAGAAAATTAAATGATGATGTCATTGATGTTGAATTGCTGTTGATTTTTGGTGGACCAACAGGCACCACCAATCCTGGATTAACTTCTGATCATGTCAATGCCAATGACAAACCATTTTTGCCCTCATTCCCTTATTTGGCGGCTGCGTGGTAATGACCTACAATCAGAGCGCATGTACGGTGCGCTCTGATCTTTTTAACTACAAAACAAAAACAACATGAAAACAATTTTTAACGCAGTAGTGCTGGTCTTCTTATTGGGCAGTTGCACGTCCAAAACAGCACGCATTACATCGCATTCCGACTACAATCAATACCTGATAATCAAAGACAATCAATCGGCTGCATTTGCGCAGCGTGAAATTGACTTTTGGCAGGCTAAATATGATAAAGCACCCAATCAGACCAGTTATTTAAGTCAGTTGGCCACGCATTACGCCAAGCTTTTTGAATGCACCGGTCAGGTCAAATACTTATACAAAGTAGAAGCCTTGTTGCTGCAAGCCAATAAAGAATACCATGAGGAGGCCGTGGGTCCTCTTCGGTCTTTAGGTAGAAATTATATTTCGCAGCATCGTTTTAAAGAAGCATTGGTATTGGCAAATAAAGCTTTGGCTATTGGCGAAGGGATCAAAGAAACACAGAAATTGCTGTTTGATGTGAACATGGAATTGGGCAATTATAAACAGGCGGAGCACAACTTAATCTGCATAACGGCCAAAGATGATTTTGATTATTTGATCCGAATTTCCAAATGGAACGACCATTTGGGCGATTTAAAAATGGCCATTACTTTTATGGAAAAGGCAAAAAAGGTGGCGGAAATCAACGACAACAAATCATTAAAAATTTGGACCTATTCCAACTTAGGCGATTTAAATGGACATGCGGGAAATATGCAAGCCTCTTATCACTACTATTTGAAAACATTGGCAGTAGATCCAAACAACAGTTATGGATTGAAAGGCATTGCTTGGATTGTCTTTTCACATGAAAAAGACACCAAAGAAGCCACGCGCATCATCGATATCATTGCTGAGAAACACCAGTCGCCCGATTTTTATTTGCTCAAAGCGCAAATGGCCGCGTTTGCCAACAATAAAATAGTACAAGAAGCAAATGAAAGCGCTTATTTTAAGATGCTGCACACCATTCATTATGGTGCCATGTATAATAAATACAATGCGTTGATTTATGCCGATGATAAAAATACCGCCCATCAAGCATTGGAGATTGCAAAAGTTGAAATTGACCATCGGCCAACGCCCGATTCATATGACTTAATGGCATGGGCCTATTATAATTTAGGAGAATACAAAAAAGCATTAGACATTGAGCAAAAATATGTGGTTGGACAATCATTCGAGCCCAAATTGCAGTTCCATTTGGCAACCATTTACAAAGCCAATAATATGATGGATAAAGTGGCGCCTCTAAAAGAAGAGTTATTAAAAAGCAGCTTTGAATTGGGGCCCAATTTGGAGAAAAAAATAAGGCAACTGTAACATTTTGATAAAATCTATATTTTTTTACTTTTAAAAATGACACGCAATATAAATCGATATAAATGACATTTTACGCCACACTGTTTTTATCCTTAATGTGCATCATAGCCAGTAACGGTCAGGTGCAAAAGGGCGTGGTGAAAGGGGCTAATGGCCAGCCAGTGGAGTACGCCTATATCATTAATACAAATTCGCAAAGTCATGCACATACCAATGAGTTCGGTGCTTTTGCCATCGATCAAACAAACCAAGGCGATGTGCTACAAGTGAGCGCTTTGGGATACAAAAAAAAGTCGTTTACATGGGTAAGTAATGAGTGCGTTATTGTATTGGAAGCAGATGCGTACCATTTAGATCAGGTGGTAATTCAACCTATGTTGAATGCCATCAATATCATGTCAAAAATTGATTTACAAACCACCCCCGTCAATTCGTCTCAAGAAATACTGCGCAAAGTGCCCGGTTTATTTATTGGGCAACATGCGGGTGGGGGCAAAGCAGAGCAGCTTTTTCTGCGGGGTTTTGACATTGATCATGGCACAGATATCGCCATTGCGGTTGATGGCATGCCCGTAAATATGGTGTCGCATGCGCATGGCCAAGGGTATGCCGATTTGCATTTTGTCATTCCAGAAACCGTTGATAAAATTGACTTCGGAAAAGGCACCTATTATGCCAACAAAGGCGATTTTGCCACCGCTGGCTACGTTTCCTTTCAAACCAAAGATCGCGTTGACAAGAGTGCGGTTAGTGTAGAAGCGGGTCAATTTAAAACAATGAGAACCGTGGGTGTTTTTGATTTATTGGCGCACAATAAAACGCAAAATGCCTACTTGGCAACCGAATATATTTTAACCGATGGGCCATTTGATGCGCCCCAAGATTTCTCGAGGCTGAATGTATTTGGAAAATACACGGGTGTGATGGCAGACCAAAGTAAACTGACCGTGATTGCTTCAAGGTTTAGCAGCAAATGGAATGCTTCTGGGCAAATTCCCCAACGATTGGTAAATAGTGGCGCTATTTCCAGATTTGGCGCTGTTGATCCGACCGAAGGCGGCAGCACCGCAAGAACAAATTTGAATGTGGCTTTGACAAAACCACTCAATGAAAGCACTTTTGTGAAGTCGAATGTCTATTACTCAAACTATCATTTTGAGTTGTATTCTAATTTCACCTTCTTTTTAGAAGACCCCATTAATGGCGATCAAATCCGTCAAAAAGAAAGCCGTGACATATATGGCATGCAAACCGAATTGGATAAAAAAGGCACCAATGCGCACTATCAAATGGGTGTAGGTTTTAGAGCGGATGCAACAAAAAACACCGAACTATCGCATACAAAAGGAAGATATACCACGTTGCAAACGTTGAAATTGGGTGACATTGATCAAACAAATATCTTTTCATATCTCAATGCCGAATATACTTTTGGGAAATTAAAAATAAATCCAGCCATTCGATTTGATTATTTCAAGTTCAATTATCAAGATAAATTGTTGCCGACATTTGTCACTCAAAGCCAAGATAAAGTCAAGTTTTCCCCCAAACTTAATGTTATTTATTCGGCTCACACAAATTGGCAGCTCTATGTAAAATCAGGATGTGGTTTTCACTCCAACGACAGCAGAGTGGTGGTGGCGCAAACGGGCAAACAGATTTTGCCTACCGCCATTGGCACCGATTTGGGCACCCTATTTAAACCGTTTCCAAAATTAGTAATCAATGCCGCCTTATGGTATTTGTATTTGGAGCAAGAGTTTGTCTACGTGGGCGATGCGGGCATTGTGGAGCCAAGCGGCCGATCAAAAAGAATGGGTTTTGATGCCGGATTGCGCTATCAATTAACCGACTGGCTGTTTGTGGATACCGACGTGAACTATACGTATGCCCGAAATATGGATGCGCCATCTGGGCAAGATTATATTCCGTTGGCACCCGATTTTACAAGCACAGGCGGCGTGAGCATCAATAAATTAAAAGGGTTTTCAGGCGGCATCCGCTATCGGTATCTAAAAAATCGCCCAGCCAATGCTGATTATTCCATTGAAGCAAAGGGCTATGTGGTGGCTGACGCCAATGTGAATTATGACTATAAAAACATCAATTTTGGCATAGTCATAGAAAATATTTTGAATACAAAATGGAATGAAACCCAATTTGCAACGAACTCGCGCTTG
Organism: Flavobacterium sp. BFFFF2; assembly: GCA_002256385.1. Taxonomy (GTDB): domain Bacteria; phylum Bacteroidota; class Bacteroidia; order Flavobacteriales; family Flavobacteriaceae; genus Flavobacterium. Next base: position 31,367 of record NKJD01000015.1, on the reverse strand, counting down.
CAAAATGAAACCCAAAGCGTCGATGAAATTCACTTTACGCCAGGCACCCCATTTTTCATGAAAGCTAAAATGACATACCGATTTTAATTTAATTAGAAGCTATCCCTCTAGTTTCAACAAAGGCAATGCAAACAAACAGCAATCGGTCGCGAGCTGTTCCAACAAATATATCGTTGCATCAACTATGCCCTAATATGATGAGACTCCTCCTTCAACGGAGTGACAAAAAATAGTTTTCATCATTCAAAATTAGCTTCGCTCCGATCGCCCCCTCGGCTCTCAGGTCAACATTTCAACGCAAAAAAAAGACAGCCGTTAAACTGTCGATAGTTAGTTTCATAAAACCTAAATCTTGAAATAAAAAAAAGACGCCAGCATGGCGTCTCTACGTTTCATAATTTAGCATCAAACTTTAAATTTCAAACCTTAAACTTTAAATCTCAAATCTCAAACCTTAAACCTTAAACCTTAAACCTGAAACTTGAAACCTGAAACTTTAAATCTTAAACCTTAAACCTTAAACCTTAAACCTTAAACCTCAAACCTGAAACCTGAAACTTGAAACCTTAAACTTTAAACCTTCCTCTGCCTTACCGCTTCATACAAAAAAGCGCCACAAGCCACAGAAACATTCAAGGAGGCGATGGTGCCTGTCATCGGGAGGGCGGCCAATTCATCGGCCATTTTAAGTAACGACGGGTGAATGCCTTTTTCTTCATTACCCATGATAATGGCTTTGTGACCTGTGAAGTCAATATCATAAAGTAAATTGGTGGTTTTTTCGGTGGCTGCTACCACGCTGATGTCGCATGATTGCAGATAAAATAACGCATCTTTAATGTGGTCTACTTTGCAGAGTGGCACCTGAAATACTGCGCCAGCTGAGGTTTTTACGGTGTCGCCATTAATAGGAGCCGAGCCTTGACGTGGCAAAATGATGCCATCGACACCCGTACACGAAGCAGTCCGGATGATGCTGCCCAAATTGCGTGCATCTGACAATTGATCTAATATGAGGAACAAAGCGGGTTTTTCTTTTTCGAGGGTGGTTTCAACCAATTGTTCAATGGTCAAAAAGGAAACGGGCGCCAACGTAGCCACCACGCCTTGGTGATTAAACGACGTCAGGCGTTGCAATTTTTCGACGGGAACATACGTAAAACCGATGTGAGCCGACTTCAAGGTGCGGAACAATTCGCGCATCAACTCATTGTTGATGTCTTTTTGAACAAATACTTTATCGAGGTTGGTACCTGCTTTTACGGCTTCAATGATGGCCCGAATGCCATATATAAGTTGGTCTTTTTCCATTTGGCAAAGGTAACAATGCAAATTGATTATTTTAATATGTGAACTGATTTATACTTTTTTCAATTGGCTGCAAAATGGTCTTTTCGCCCCATATTTCAGCTTTTTTATTATTGAAGTGGTTTAAACTTTTTTCAATTGGCTGCAAAATGGTCTTTTCGCCCAATATTGCCCCTTTTTATTACTCCGTAGCGCTGCTATGCAGTGCAAAAAAGTGACAATCTGGAACAAAAATCCTCATTTTTCGCTTCAATCAAAAAAGTTCAAACTACTTCATTCCGTAGCGCTGCTATGCAATGCAAAAAAGTTAAAATCTGGAACAAAAACCCTCATTTTTCGCTTCAATCAAAAAAGTTTAAGCCAGTTCAGTTAAAAAAAGCCAAAAAAAAAGCGAAACTTCATGACTGAAATCCCGCTTCTTACACAACTAATCTAAATTAACTTTCCTTTTAGTGTGATGAAATAATGGTGAAAATTTCATCTTTAATGTGAAGTAACCGCGCTTTGAGCACGTGCATTTGGTTGTCATCCACCACTTCAATGCCTGTGTTGATGTGGTAGATTTCTTTTTCAAGCTCATGATATTTTTCGTAGAGCTTTTTAAAATGGGCATTTTCCATTTTTAAGTGGTGAATCACCTCTTTGTGCTCGGGAAATTCGTTTGATAATTCGTGACGTTCCATAATTATTTAGTTTAAGTTATAATAAATATTAATGACAAGTTGGGTTTGCTTGCACCACCAATTGGTGCAGTTCGGGCGACACATACGGGATTCCCAGTCCAAGCCCACGAAGGACGAATAGGCTTCCCAAAAAGAATAAAGCAACAGGAACCAATTTGGCTGGATTAAATCCCGTTGGAAATTTGACCAGTCCTTTCAGGTAGACCACGGCGCTCATCATCGGGATGGTTCCAGCGCCGTATAAAATCATAAACAGCCAAGAATCTATTAATTGGGTTTGCAATAAGGCACCGAACAAGGCCGCATAGACAAGTCCACAAGGCAGCAAGCCGTTGAAAAATCCGGTAAGGAATAACGCGCGGTAATTCTGTTTCCGAAAATGAAGCCCCAATTGGGTTTTTACGCTATTAATGAACGTGTAAATAAGGCCAACCCCTTGCAAGCGATGCACCCATTTGGCTGGAAAAAGGGCAAATACAAGTAAAAACACACCAGCTATCATGGACATTTCTTGTTGCCAACCCGCCACAAAGAATTGCCTGCCCAATAAGCCAAACATTAAGCCCAATAGGGAATAAGCTCCCATGCGGCCCATGTGATAGGTGAGCAATTGCAGCGTTTTACGTGCCTGATTGTTTTGGTCAAGAGGCAACATCCACGCTATGGGCCCACACATGCCCATGCAATGCAAACTGGAAATCAACCCGAGAAGTAAAGCAGTTCCAAACATGTTTATTCAATATAAATGGCTTCTTTTTTTAGGAAATCGGTGCCCATATATTCCCAAGTAATAGTAATGTCCCAACGACCGCCCAACAACCGACTTCTAGGTATGAGCAAATGGGTGTCGGCACAAGCAATTGGAACGGTGAAATCCAATTTCTCGTCAGACGGTCTGTAAAGGGACACTATACCATGTATTTTAGAAGGATCCCAAGAAGCAGGAAAATCAATCAAAATACCTGTAGTTTGTTGGTGAATTTGAACTTGGGTGGCCATGTGGGCCGCCTTGGTTTCTTGATTCAGCTCCGTTTGAACGGTGGCTTCGCGTTTGTAATAATCGGCAGCGACCAAGTCGTTGTCGTATTGGTGGTCGGTTTGTACTTTTAAAACGAAGTACAAAATAAAACTCATAAACAGAGAAAAAGCAATCACGATGCCTGTTCCCCAATTCCATTTGATGCTCATACCTAATGAATGTAGTGGTTAAATAATATTTTTTTTATAATCGAATCATGCAATCACCATTGCAATACGTTTAATCAAAACTGCGTGGCCCCAGAAAATTGGTATGGCCCGTATCAATTAATTGGTCACCGTTGTAAAAGTCGATGGTCAATTCTGTTTTCTCGCCGTCAAGCAGCGATTCGTCAATATCAATAAATAAGGTGCCTTCGGCCAAATTTTGCCCTTTTACAAAAATGGTTTTTGCCCCCACCAAACGCAAAGTCCCTTTTGGGCTGCGCAACACCATGCGTACCGATTTTAAATCATCGCTTGTTTTGTTGACAATTTTATAGGTAAACACATCGGTAACGACCGTGCCATTGTGTTGAAACAATTGTCCAGGCAAGTGCAAAACGGTGGCTTCAATGGACCCTCTAATAAACAGCATGCTCACAAACACCCCAATCAGCGCCAGCAATATGACAATGTAGCCTTTCATGCGGAGCGTGAATTCAAATGGCTTATGGTGATTGATTTCGTCTTCGCTGGCAAAGCGAATTAGTCCTTTAGGCAAGCCCACTTTGGTCATGATGCTGTCGCATTCATCAATACAGGCGGTGCAATTGGTGCATTCCAATTGGGTGCCATTTCGGATGTCAATCCCCGTAGGGCATACATGCACGCATACATGACAGTCAATGCAATCGCCTTTGCCAGAAGCTGCTCGGTCTTCGTCTTTGTGCCATTTGGCGCGGCCTTCTTGTTTTTCGCCACGAACGTGGTCATAGGCCACAATCACCGATTTGGTGTCCAATAGCACACCCTGCAAGCGACCATACGGGCAGGCAATGATGCACACTTGCTCGCGGAACCAAGTGTAAATAAAGTAAAACACATAGGTGAAAATCAGCAAAGCAACAAGGGTGCTCCAATGGGCTGATGGCCCATCTTCAACCAATAAAATCAATTGATCACTCCCAATAAAATAAGCTAAAAACACATTGGCTATGGCAAATGAGATCACGTAAAACAGAAACCATTTGCTGACTCTTTTCCTGATTTTTTCGCCATCCCACGCTTGTTTGTCCAAACGCATTTGTGCGGCTCGGTCGCCATCAATCCAATACTCGATGCGCCTAAATACCATTTCCATAAAAATGGTTTGCGGACAAAACCACCCACAAAAAATGCGGCCAAAAGCAACGGTAAACAAGGTTAAGCCCACAATGCCTATAATCATAATGATCACGAAAATGTGAAAATCTTGCGGCCAAAATGGAAATCCAAAAATGGAGAACTTGCGTTCAATCACATTGAAAAGCAGAAACTGATTGCGGTTCACCTTTATAAATGGCGCCGAAAATAAAAACAGCAACAAGGCATAACTTAAATACTTGCGCCGATTGTACCACTTGCCGGAAGGTTTTTTGGCAAAGACCCAAGCGCGTTTGCCCATCTTGTCGATGGTGCCAATGCTGTCTCTGAATGATTCGTCTAATGGGGGAGTGGACATGGTTTTTTTAAGAATAATGTAGGCTAATAATAGATGAAATTGAAAAATGAACCGGCAAGCGGTACCTGCCGGTTCCTTGCATTAATTGGCGGTTGGTTTGGCTATGGAAGAGGTAACGGTGGTATCCGCTTTGGTTGCGGCTGTCTCTTTTTTAGCTGCTGGATCGGTCCACAAGTCCCCATCGGGTGCTTTTGGATTAGCAGGTTTGCTTCCTTGTAACGAAAGTACATAACTCGCAATTTTCTGAATGTCAGATGGTTTAATTTGCGGTTTCCATGAAATCATGCCTTTGCCATCGCGTCCACCTTCCATAATGGTATTGAACACGTTTTTGATGCCGCCACCCAATATCCAATATTCATCGGTAAGGTTTGGTCCAATTTGACCACCGCCGTCAGCACGGTGACAGGCAACACAGTTGGTAGTGAACAACGCTTTTCCTGCGTCTAAACTGGCTTTGTCGGTTAGTGCCGTTACTTTTTCTTTATCCATCAGGTCGGGCGCCGTCAATTTGTATTGTTCAACTTGTGCTTGCGCAATGGCCATTTCTTGTTTAAATTCTTGCGCTTGGTTGTTGTCGCCAAACACGTGGTAGCGCATTAAATAGATACCTGCAAAAATGATGGTGCCATAAAACAGGTACACCCACCAAGGCGGCAGCACATTGTCTAATTCGCGGATGCCGTCATAATTGTGATCGAGCATGACGTCGGCTTCTTGTTCAATCGCTTTGGATTTAGTCAACCAACGCATCAAATTTTTATACCATTCACTTTGCGTAATGGCTACAGATTGCGCCTCTTCTAATTGCTTTTTTTGTTCGTCGGTTAACAAACTATAAGTAACTTGATCAATGGCTTTCACGACCATTTCAATGGCTACCAACAAAAAGAGGAACACTGCTAAAAACAGGGCTACCATGGGGTATTTTACAAAGGCAGGGCGGTCGCCTGAATCAATGAAATATTCCAAGGCACCAAGTACCACGGCAAAAATGACCGGGATGCGTACATATACTGGAAATAGCTTCTTCATAATTAATTGTTTTTATATGAGTTAAAAAGATAAAATGCCCTTTTTTAAATTCCCCCAATGGAACCATTTGGAGGGCATTTTATCTGAAATTCAGTTTGAATTATTTGAGTGGCAGGTCACTGCGTTCTTCCAGTGTTTTTTTGTCGTACGTAAAAACCCAAACGCCCATGGCCACAAAAAAAGTAAAGAAAATGAGCAGCGAAATGATCGGAAATATTTCGACCCCAGCTATGGTTTCCAAATTGTGTTTGATGAATTTTAACATGGTTGTTTAATTAGTGGATTTTTTTACTTTTAAGTCGGTTCCCATACGTTGTAGGTAAGCAATTAACGCTACTACTTCGCGGTCTTTCATCGGTACAAAAGCTTCCCCTTTGGCTGCTGCTTTGGCTTTGCTTTGTTCATAAGATTTCACATAATCGGGGTCGGAACTTAAATTTGTAACAATCATTGAAGCTTGGTCATCCATGTTTTTGCGTGCATGGGCAATTTCAGCCTCCGTGTACGGAACACCCAAGGTGCGCATGGCTTTCATTTTGGTTTCAATTAATGAATGATCCATGGCTTTGTTGGCAAATAGCCATTTGTAGCCTGGCATAATGGAACCTGGAGAAATACTTTGCGGATCCCACATGTGGTTAAAATGCCAAGTGTCTGGGTATTTACCGCCAACCCTGTGCAAATCGGGACCCGTACGTTTTGAACCCCATAAAAATGGGTGGTCAAATACATATTCACCTGCTTTGGAATAGTCGCCATAACGAACCACTTCTGACCTGAAAGGGCGAATCATTTGAGAGTGACAGCCTACACAACCTTCGCGGATGTACAAGTCACGGCCTTCTAATTCAAGGGGTGAATACGGTTTGACTGCCGCAATGGTTGGGATGTTTTCTTTAATCATCAGCGTCGGGATAATTTGAATAAGCCCGCCAATTAATATGGCTACTGTGGTAAACAAAGCAAATTTTACGGGTTTGCGCTCGAGCCAAGCATGGTATTTCTCACCTTTTTGACGGGCTGGACTCAACACCGCCAATGCAGGGGCTTCTGCCGCTTCGTCTTCCACAGCCGCACCTTGACGAACGGTTCTAATAATATTGTATACACCCACCAATACACCCACTAAAAAGAGGGTTCCACCAATGGCACGAATCCAATACAAAGGCATTAATTGCGTCACGGTTTCAAGGAAATTGCCATATTGCAACGTGCCATCGGGTTTAAATTGTTTCCACATCGATGCTTGCGTAAAACCTGATACATACATTGGTAGTGAATACAACACTATGCCTAAAGTGCCCACCCAAAAGTGGAAGTTGGCTAGTTTGTTAGAAAACAATTGGGTTTTGGTTAATCTTGGGATCATCCAATAAATCATCCCGAAACTCATAAACCCATTCCATGCGAGGGCACCCACGTGAACGTGCGCAATGACCCAGTCGGTAAAATGCGCAATGGCATTTACATTTTTCAAGGATAGGGTAGGGCCTTCAAAGGTGGCCATCCCGTAGCCTGTTATGGCTACCACAAAGAATTTCAAGACAACGTCGTCACGTACTTTGTCCCATTTGCCACGCAGGGTTAATAATCCGTTGATCATACCACCCCATGACGGTGCAATCAGCATAATGGAAAATACCACCCCTAGGTTTTGCGCCCAATCGGGCAAAGCCGAATACAATAAGTGGTGGGGCCCAGCCCAAATGTAAATGAAGATTAAGGACCAAAAGTGAATAATCGATAAGCGATAGGAATACACAGGGCGGTTGGCCGCTTTGGGCACAAAATAATACATCATACCCAAAAATGGCGTGGTCAAAAAGAAGGCCACGGCATTGTGCCCGTACCACCATTGTACCAAGGCATCTTGTACACCCGCATACACCGAATAGCTTTTAAGCGCCGAAACAGGCAACTCCAAACTGTTAAAAATGTGCAATACCGCTACGGTAACAAAAGTGGCAATGTAAAACCAGATAGCCACATACAAATGGCGTTCGCGGCGTTTTAAGATTGTACCAATTAAGTTGATACCAAAGGCCACCCAAACCAAAGCAATGGCAATGTCAATGGGCCATTCCAATTCGGCATATTCTTTAGAAGTGGTAATCCCTAAAGGCAATGTGATGGCGGCCGCTACGATAATCAATTGCCAGCCCCAAAAGTGAAAATTGCTCAAAAAGTTGCTGTACATACGCGCCTTGAGCAAGCGTTGGGTGGAGTAATATACCCCTGCGAACATGGCGTTGCCCACAAACGCAAAAATAACGGCGTTGGTGTGCAAGGGCCTTAAACGCCCAAAACTCAGAAACGAGATGCCATCGGTTAAATTGGGAAATAAAAATAGGAAGGCTAAGAGTAGACCCACCAGCATCCCCACTACCCCGAACAACAAACTCGCGTAGATAAATTTCTTTACTACTTTGTTGTCATAATAAAATTGCTGCATTTCCATAATAGATGTGGTTTATATTTGGATTGATTTAGGTTTAACGGCTGGCTGTTCTGCCGACTTTATACTGGTTTTTGTTTCAGAAGTTGATGGCTTGTTCCCCGTGAGTTCGTCGTCAAACAACATCCGAACCGATGGGGTGTAGTCGTCATCGTATTGTCCGTGCTTGACGGCACTAATGAAGGCAATCAAAAACCCCACTGCCACCACAATACTGATCGAGATTAATACATAAATAACACTCATACCTTTTTATTTGCTCTTTGTACAGACAAAGGTATCGGGGTGTTCAAGCGCAAACTATGACTTTTGTCATGGTTCCTAATATTTCGTTAAAATGGGGTGCAGTTAAAATGAAAATGCCTCCGAGGGGGAGGCATTTTGTATGGATTTTGAAATGATGTTAGACTAAAATAATATAGTTGAACCAGTTTTAAAAGGCTTTAAAAAAAATAAGCTTGTAAAAACAAATCAATACCCATTCAATATCTTAATGTTTTATAGTGCTTGAATTCAATTGGTTTTTATTGTTTTATAACCTTCGCTGTTGTACTGTTTTTATCATTGCTGAATTTTAATACATATACGCCAGCTGCTAGCATACCCATGTCTATTTCTTGGTTACTACTTGCTACTTGAAAAATAGTTTTAGTTACTTCTTGACCTAGATAATTATAAATTGACAATTCTTTAAAGTTGGAATTGGTGTTGTCGAAGAAGATTTTTGAGGAGGTTGGGTTGGGGTATAAGATTAAAGAATTATTTGATTGAAAATTGCTTGTTGATAAAAAACTATCCATAATAAATGTATATGGATATAAATAACTTGTGGAATTTGGTGTTCCAATTATTTCAAGATAATATTGACCTGGTGGCAAAGTTTGCGTAAATTGAGCAGTAGAACCAGCACCAATTGTAAAAAGTGAACTTATAATTTGGTTAGATGCATTAACAAAACGAAAAGAAATACTATTTGATGCAGGATTTGCCATAGTTACCACGACATCTGCATTATAATTCAAATTAAATTTGAAAGCATCAAAATCAGAAGTATATCCATTTGCAGGTTGAACAGTTGTGAATCCTTTGTAAAATATTCCGAAATCAATTCCATATGCTAGATTGTATTCATTAGGTTCATCTAAGCCTTGCATGTTTTCATAAGTTTGTTTAGGTAAATCGGAATGGATTTCAGTAATAGCACTAGCAGTATATATAAATTCATTTTTTGGACTTGGTAAAATATAAAAATTACTAAGATTTGCGTTTACAAGCCGAACAACACCATCACCTAGTATTGACCCTTGTGTAATAACACAATTTGTACAATTTCCCATGATGTATGCGTAATCAACATTGTTATATAAATTTTTTTGGTTTAAGCCTTGAATGTTACTTCCATCATTAGCAATCCCATTACAATTTATATCATTGTTAAAATAACTTGTTCCAATATTATTAGTGCTTTCTACTCCTCCTGATAAAAATGCTCCAGGATTAGAATTAGAGTAAGCAGTTCTTAAATCTCTGTAAGCTTCAGATGAAGAATTTATTCCTGTAGCAATAAAATTTGCACCTGTATAACCTCCATGAGGTGTACCAGTTGTTATCAATTTTGCAACATGATGATTAATATTTGGCTCTGTCCAATTCTGTGGATTTTGAAGATACTCTCTTGCGCAAAGCCCTCCCATACTATGACCCATTAGAATAACTTTATCTCTACCAGTAATATTCATGACTTGTTGAATGGCCCTTGTTAAAGCAACACCTTGTTTAGCAATAGCAGCTTCATTACTCAATACATTTAAAGATGATAAATTTGATGGTGCGAAACTTCCATCACTTCCAACACCAAAATTTAAATAATAATAATCTCCATTATTTAAAGTTGTGTTATATTGACTAATATCAGCTCCTGACGTTGGCCAAAATAATTTGTTTGAAGTATAGTTAGAATTGTCATCATTTAAATTGAAATCCAATCTACCTCCAAAAGTAAAATTAAAATATTGATCCATGAAATTGGTTGTTTCATCCCAAGTGCTAGAATCAGAATCTAAACCATGAATAAAAATTATAGGATATGGTATTTTTATCGATCCAGTTAAAATGTTTTTATTTGCAACATTAGGCATCTTTAGTGAATGCCTAACCCCCAATGAATCTGGAGCAGATAAATATTCATAATCTGCTGGCCTTGGTTTAATTTCTGGTAAAACATTTTGTGCATTAGATTGGTAAAATGTACCGAAAAACAGTATTGATAGTAGTAATTGTATTTTCATAACTATTTTATTTTGAATATCCTGTTGGTATTTCTTCAACATCAAAGTTTATATTTATCTTGTATATCACCTCATAGGTATAATCTGTGTCTTTGGGATGTATATCGAAATACTTGAAAAGCATCTTACTTTCTGTTTTTCCATAACAAATAATTGATATACTGTGTTTTAAAGCATCAATTATCGGCATAGGAACTTGCGTCTTAAATTCTGATTTTTCGTAAGCTTTTGCTTCAATTCCATTATTGATTTCAAGGTATTTGATGGTTTCAGAGCACCTTTTTTTATCTTTTACAACAGCGATAAAATCAATTTTATCTTCTTTTAAAAGAATAGGTAGTTTTTCTGAAAACGATCTTCCTCTTTCGTCTAAATCATCTATCTCTGGATACTTTTTAACAATACCATGCCGAATTAAATAAATAGATTTTCCCATAACTTCTTAATTGAAAAGTTCATTTATTGATCTCAAAAATAGTGAAAAATATGCTCGTAAGACTTACTTGCTGCCTTTTAATTACAAATATCGATTAAAAGTTGAAAATACGTTATATATTTAAATATATACAACCACAAATCAAAGGTGTAATTTAACCCCTCCATAGTCCCGCTTCAATGGAAAAGTAAAAATGCAAGAATGATTGCGATCCACTCCAATCGAAGCATGTCAAATTTTAACTAATATTGCACTAAACGTGCCTCGCTTGGCGACAGTAGCAGCCTGCCACGTGGTTTTGTTTTCATCACGATCTTATTAGACATAGATGGTGTCATGGTTCAAGCTTCATCTTGGAGAACAATTAAAATACTCAACATTGGTTTTGCAAGTTTTGCCCAAGAGCCGTTGCTGGACTTCAGAGAATTATTTCGGAGACCAATGCGGCTATTTTGTTAACCACTTCTCACAAATCAAAGTACAAATTATCTGAATGGAACGAAATCTTTAAAACTAGAGGCATTCACGCTACTATTGGGCGGTTATGCAACATCTTTGAAAAAATCTTGCTTAAATGACAACCTTCACAAATTAACACTTACCTTTGACGTTAGTAACGGGAAAGAGTATGATTGTTTCGTTTAAAGACAAAGAAACTGAAAAAATTTGGAATGGAATTGTTTCAAAAAAACTTCCGAGAGAAATTCAAGATACCGCCAGAAGAAAATTGAGAATGATCAATAACTCAATAGATGTGAATGATTTGAGAATTCCTCCAGCAAATAGACTCGAAAATCTTAAAGGTAATTTGAAAGAGTTTTACAGCATAAGAATTAATAATCAATGGAGAATTATTTTCAAATGGGATAATGGAAATGCTTTAGAAGTTGAAATTATAGATTATCATTAAAATTAAAAAAATGGAGAAGCTAAAAAACATAACACCTGGAGAAATTTTACTAGAAGAATTTTTAATTCCTCTTCAAATCACTCAATACCGTCTTTCTAAGGATTTAGACATTCCTCAAACGAGAGTTTCTGAAATAATTAAAGGCAACAGAAGAATTTCTGCTGATACTGCTATAAGATTGAGTGCCTATTTCGGAAACTCGGCAAAATTTTGGTTGGGTATTCAAGATGACTTCGATATAGAAAATGAATTGAGTGAAAAACGAAGTGAAGTAAATAGAATAAACAGAATTAGAAAAGAAAAAAACATTGCATAACAGCCGTTTCAAAAAATGGCGAAAAATGTGCAATATTCACATTTTTCTTTCGCAATAATTTTTATCTTATTGGAAGATATGCCGTGACGAAGTTCGCCACTTCATGAAGCTGCAAATCGACAGCGGATAACATTCATTCTTGAAATAGAAAAGAAGAAATCATATATTGGGTAAACAAAAACAAACAATTAGACCACTTTGTAATCATTGATGATGACAAGCCATTAAATGGATTGCCGCAAAACATCACAGAAAAATTAGTTCAAACGAGTGCTATGATTGGTTTGAATGAGGAAGCGGCTTCCAAAGCCATTGAAATTTTACCCCAGATTACGCAGCACTTATTAGTTATTAGCAACTTACTTCAACATCAATGAAACCTCTTAAAGGAGGTTTTTTTTATGGTACGTGCTTCAAAAAAACCAATTGTTATAAGAGGGGCTTCATTCAATTTCCAGGTTCAACAGCTGAAAAACTTGTTCCGCTACAGTGGAAGCGTATTTTTTCTTGCGAAATTGCGTCACAGGCCGAATGCCCTGAATGACATTAGTAATCCAGAGTTCGTCGGCTTCTTGCAATTCATACACCGAAATGGGGCGTTCCACCACTGCAAAAGGGGTGCTTTTGGGCAGTTTTTCCAATAAATACCCTCTGATGATGCCTTTTAAACAACCTTCTGTTAAAGGCGGGGTAATAATTTGATTGTCCATTACCATAAAGACATTTCCCTGAACGGCTTCGCACACATTTTTGTGTTGATTCAATAACAAACAGGAATCCCAGTGGTTTTCTTGGGCAAAAATGGCCGCCATCACCTGCATTACTTTCCCTGTTGTTTTTACATTTGATAGCGGTTGCGCCATAACCAACTGGTCTTTGTACACATCCACCGTATAAGCAGTTTGATCTAGTTGATAATGTGAATCGAATAAAGGAACCGATTCAATAACCCACTCTACTTCCTGGCTGGTAGGGGAGTAGTAGCCGCCATTGCCCCTGAAAACGGTAAGGCGCACCCGGGCATTGGCTTGGTTGTTTTCGAGCGTTTTAAGAATTTCTTGCTCAATATATTCGGGCGTAAACTGCAAAGGAATGTGCAATCGGATGATGCGCATGGCCGACATCAACCGAAAATAATGGGCTTCCCAAAACAAAATCTTTCCTTTACTTACTCGTATGGTTTCAAACACCCCGTCGCCGTACAAAAAAGCGCGGTTGTTCCATGTGTCCGTTTCGGAAGATGATAAAAGTTGTCCATTAATTGATCGCATAAAAAAAGCCCTGAAAATTCAGGGCAAATATACAGTGTATTTAGGCAGAACCTAACACATGTTTGAGGTCAGATACCTGGTTTTCCCATAAAAGTTTTGACGCTTCTAATTCGTCTTCAGGGGCAAAATCAGTGACCACCAACGACACATCTTTGGTGATTTCATCTTCCATAATGCGCAATTCAAAAAAGAATTCCAGGTCTTTTTTATCTTCGTCGATCCATTTAAAACGAACGCGTTCGCCTGTTTTTTTGGAGGCCAAGCGGGCCGATTCTTCGACATCTTCCCAAATAAAGGTGAAAAATTCTCCTCGAGAATTTACATTATCGGCAAACCACTCAGATAAACCTGATGGCGTTGAAATATACTGATAGAGCAACTGCGGCGATGAATTGATAGGGAATTCCAATTCGTATTGTACTTTGTGTGACATAGTCAGAAATTTGGCGAAATATATAGAATTTAAAAAAACAAACATACACCTAAAATTCAAAAATAAAAATATTTTGCTCCCTTATTGCATGCTAATTGAATAGTTGTATATTTGCACCCGCGTTTAAAACGCCCATGGCGAGGTAGCTCAGTCGGTTAGAGCGCAGGATTCATAACCCTGAGGTCGAGAGTTCAAATCTCTCTCTCGCTACAAGCAAAAACCCCTTACTTTTTCGAGTAAGGGGTTTTTTAATAAAAATTCTATTTCAATTTATAGCTTCACGAACTTCATCGTGTTTACTTCTTGATTGGTGTATACTTTTAAGAAATACAAACCCGATTTTAAAGTGCTCATTTCGACTGCATCAGACACTGAATCGCTGCTCATGACCAACATGCCATTGGCACTAAACACTTCCACACGCAAAATATCAACATTGGCCGAAAGGTGTAAGAGTTCACCCACTGGATTGGGATACATGGCAATTCGATTGGTTGCCGATTCACATCGGCCATTAACAACCGCGGCTTCGTTGTTGTATTGGTTGCACAAGTTTTCCATATAGACTACTTCATTGGCGTCACAACAAACCGATTGTAAATCTGGATTGCCAGAAAAACTGATGTATTCTTCAATGATGCCATTTTGGGTTGACAAACTGTTTAGTTGGTTGTTGCTGCAATTGAAGTTTTTTAAATTAAAAAAATTATGCACATCCAAACTCGTAAGCAAATTGTTTTCACAATAAAACAAGCGTACATGTTCAAGGTTTTCTATATTTAATGTTTCAATTCGGTTGTTGGCAATAAGCAATGCCTCTAGATTTTGACAAGCGCTTACATCTAATGACGAAATAAGATTGCCTGTTATATCCAAGTAACTCAATTTGATTTGCGCACTCAAATCTAAGCTTGTCAGTAAATTTTGTTGCGGGTATGTATAACTATTTGTTCTTCCAATGCAGCTTAGTCTCAGTAAATTTACAGCGTCAGACAAATCAATCGTTGGAACGGACCCCAAATAACTTAGGTTTTTTAAGTTGTACAAATTGCTTAGATTCAACGAGGTTAGTGCGGGGCAGATCAGATCTACATCGCGCAATTTGATATTGGCCGATAAATCAAGAGAGGTGATTTGATGGCTGTTGCATTGAAACTTTTTCAGATTCAAATTGGGCGAAACATCAACGGCTGTTAAAGAGGATGATCCCACTGAATTGAGCAAACTCAATTCTTCTAAATTGGTTAAAGTAGGTTGGTAAAAATTAGGGAAACCGGCATAATAGGTGCTGATTTTTTTTACATTAGTAAAATATTGCAAGCCTTCCAGGTTATTAATGTTGGCATATCCAAAATCTAAGCCTTCTACGGCCAATGCTTCAGCAAAACTAATTTCACCATCTTGGTTGCTGTCAATGCGCGGGTACACCACAAAATTGTTGGGATCGCCACTAAAATTAGTATAAGCAACCAATAAATAACTCTTGAAAGCGGGATCAGGAATGGTCATGTTTTGGGCCAAGCACCATTGTGTAACTATAAAACAACAAGCGAGTAATTTTGATTTCATAAGTCACTTTTTTGAATTGATTATTATTAATTGACAATAATGTGCTAATGTACTGCTAACCATTAAATTGTCAATTGGTTTAGTGTCTATAATTGCAAAAAATAACACTTGTTTAATGATCGGTGTCACATTGGGTGTATTTTGGCGTTTATGCTTAAACAGTTCTCAATTTCAAGCTTTTAAGCTCATGATAAATTGTACATTTACACAATTAGTCCAGCATTTTTCTTAGCCCCAATTTGGAAGTAAACTGTCCCTGTGTGTCTATTTCTACAGCTCCAACATTAACAGTTCTTTGCCCAAGGAATGTAATGCGCGCTCTATTTTTTGTCGTTGCTCAGCTCGAGGTTTTCGATGCCCTGTTGCATAATGTTGGATTTGTTTCTGGTTGATTCCTGTTATTTTTTCTAAAGCCGCATTGGTAAATACGCCTTTGTAATAGTTTAACAGACTCACTGCATCAAATTTATATACGAGCTCAAACGTTCCTTTTAAAGAGAGGGGACAAGTATCAATTTCCTTTAATGTATCAATGCAGTCTAGAATGTCTTGTTTGCAGTCTTGCACCGTATCGCCCCCTCCCACAATCGCTTTTTCATTTTCAGCATAAGCCCAAAATCCATCTTCGTTTTTTTCGATAATTATTCTAATTGTCTTCATGTGACTTGCATTTTTACTGTTATTTTATTGTGTTTGATTTTTCTTAAGAAATGCAACCATTACAGTTTCATTTCTCGTCTTAGTTTACATTCCAAGCCTTTACCAAGCTCTTTTGAACCGTGATTTGGAATGACCACTTGTTTGCCATTTTTTTCATAAATCTCATGACTACCTTTGCCTTGTCTCAGAAATTGCTACCCATTTTGTTTAGCTTCCCGAATAAATTCACTTGACTTCATTGTTTTGGCTTATAATAAATCGAAAGGTCAAAGATAGTAAAAACACTATCTTTCTGTGGTGGAAAACTACTTTTTTAAATGAAATAATTTTTATCAAATGATGAGGTAGCATTTCAATGCATTGACTGTAACTTTACGTTTAATTTGACTACTTATTTCCAAAGCGTTCCATTCATGACCCAAACCATTTTAGACGACCAAAAAGGCAATGCACTCCGTTTTTCGGGCGTGCGTCAATTTGAATCCAAATTGGATTTTGCTGCTTTTTCGGCTAAATATGTGGTTGCTGGCAGTGAATTATACCAAATAAACCGGCGACATTATCGGGTGGAATCGGGCGAATACATTACAGGAAACGCCTCCATTGAATCGAACATCACCATTGACCACCCCAGCGTAGTAAAGGGGATTTGCGTTGATGTTTCGCGCCATTTCATCGAAGAGATTATAGCCTTTGAATTTGGAAACAACCAAGAGTTAACCTCCTTTATTTTGGAACGCGAAGGCATGGTGAACCGATTTAATACGCAGCATACGCAATTGGGGTATGCATTCCGACAACTGGAACAGCTTTTCACCGCCAACGCTCCATCTGCCGCCAACTCCTTGAATGCTGAAATCTTCTATACGTTGGCCGAATGCATCGTCAAGGACCACAGCCTGTTATTCAGGCAGTTTCAGCAACTGAAAACGGTAAAGATAGAAACCTCACAACGCTTGTTTGACTGTATCCATGAAGGTCGTTTATACATAGACCGGCATTTTTTAAAGCCAATGAATCTGGCCGAAATCAGCCTACAAGCACATGTGTCAGAATATCATTTTATTCGGCTTTTCAAGCAAGTTGTTGGCGTGACGCCTTACCAATATCTACTGCATAATCGGCTACAATATGCCTATGAACTGCTTATTCAAGGCCAGAAAGCCAATGCCGTAGCCGAACTCACTGGATTCGCCGATTTGGCTAGTTTTAGCAAAGCTTTTAAACAGAAATTTGGCATTTCACCCTCTAAAGCATAATTCGCAATTTTTGACAAGTTTTGCCTCGTATCTCCTTTTTATCTTTGAATAAAAAAAGAGATGAATCCCCCATACCAGAAAGTTGTTCACGTTTTAATTATTCTTATTGGAATCACTTTTTTAGCCTTAGGCAAAGAGCCGTCAGAAGCGCTGATGTTCTTCGGATTGGCTTTAGCCTTTGATCCATTTGACCAGAAACAACCATATAGGGAAAGACCAATTTGGCAGAAAGCTATTTTATTGCTTGAATTATTCATGGTCATTGTGTTGTTTATTGGGATGATTTGGCCAAGTTTATATCATGGATTTCAAAAATAATCAGTGGATGAAGAACGCACTATTTTTATTATTATTCATTTCAACAATTGCGGTAGGTTCGGCTCAAGCTTTGCCCCGAAATGGTTGGTTTGGCGCCCGCATGGCAGCCAATGAGTCAACGGAGAACAACCCAGCGAGTGGTTTGAAAATCATTGAAGTAGTGGGCGGAACGGCCCTAAAAAACAAGCTGCAAGCAGGCGATATTTTAGTGCGCTTTAATAATGCGACCGTTACCAATATGGCCTCTTTGGTCAGCGAATTGGGCAAAACCCACGAAGGTGATCGGGTGCCTATTGAATTAGTACGTGTCGATCAAAAATTAGCCATGAAGATTGACATCGTTGGGCGAGCGCGAGAAAAGGACCAAAATAGCACGGTGATTTACGACAGGGTTGCTTTTAAGGGCGGCTATCTGAGCGTGATTATTAACAAACCGAATGGCTCGGGCAAATTCCCAGCCTTGCTGTTTATTCCAGGCTATACATGCAGTTCTATTGATGGCTTAACCCCCGACCATCCGTATGGCCACATTGTACAAGCTTTTAGCGAAGCGGGTTTTGTGGTGGTACGCGTGGAAAAAAGCGGCTTGGGCGACAGCCAAAACACCCCCGATTGCAGCAGCACTACCTTGTTGGACGAAGTGGAAAGTTTTCAGGCTGGGTTAAGTAAATTGCAGTCATTGGCTTATGTTGACACCGAAAAAATATGCTTATTTGGGCATTCTATGGGGGGCGTGATTGCCCCTGCGTTAGCGGCCAAAAACAACATTAGAGGAACCATAGTTTATGGCACTACGGCCAAAAGTTGGTTTGAATATCAACTTGAAATGAACCGATTGCAATTGAAGTTGGCCAAAACACCGCCGCTTGAGTACGAGCAACTATGCCGCAAACAAGGCGAAATCGCCCACGCTTATTTCATTGAAAACAAATCTTTAAAAGACATTGCAGCCAATCCAGCATTTGCCGAAATCTTAAAAACCGATTGGCAATACGATGGCAAAAACATGATTTTTGAACGCAATGAGGCCTATTGGCGCCAAATTCAAGACTATCCTGTGCTGGAAAACTGGAAGAACACCACTGGCAAGGTCTTGGTGTTGTTCGGAGAATCTGATTTTCAGGCATTTTCAAAAGCCGATCATGAGCAAATTGTGTATACGGTAAATCATTACCACCCCAATGCCGCTACACTGATCTGTTTCCCTGAAACCGATCATTATTTGGCCAAATCGGGCAGCATGCAGCAAGCGTACGATTTGTTTAGCCAAGGCAAAATACAAGAACTGTTTAACCTATTTAATCCATTGGTCACGCAAAAGAGTGTGGAATGGGCCAAAAAAATCCTTGAACCTTAATTTGAACGCTATGATACGTTTATTTATTATTGTCTTTATTACGCTTTTCACCATTGTTTTAAAAGGCCAAACCGCCCCCCATTGGGAAAAATTAACCACCGAACCCTATGCGGGCAAACAAGATGACATCACTTTTATTGATGAGCAGTCGGGCTGGTATGTCAATGGGTATGGCCGCATTTACCACACTGAAGATGGGGGCAAAACTTGGACCAAACAACTGGAACAAAAAGGATCATTCTTTAGAACCGTGACCTTTTTAGACAAAGACAACGGTTTTGTCGGCACCGTGGGGACGGACTATTTTCCGAATGTTACCGATACCATTCCGTTATATGGTACCAAAGATGGTGGCCGAACTTGGAAGCCCGTGCCTTACAAAGGCCCGTATGTTAAAGGACTTTGTGCCTTTGATGTGGTCAAGGAACAATACATTAACCACGGTAAAATCGATTATAAAACCCATATTTTCGGCGTAGGCCGTGTGGGAAGCCCCGCCAACATCCTAATTTCGCATGATGGGGGAGAAACCTGGAATTCGCGGAGCATGAATGCCGATTGCAAGATGCTTTTCGACATTAAAATGCTCAATAAAAACACGGGCTTTGCCTGTGCCGCCACCAACGAGGACATCAGCCAATCCAACGCGCTCATTTTAAAAACCACCGACGGGGGAGCTACTTGGAAAAATGTCTATCAATCGACTCGCCCGTTTGAAACCACTTGGAAAGCCTCGTTTCCGACCGATTTGGTAGGGTATGTCACCATTCAATCGTACAACCCAGACACGACTGTGAAACAACAGCGCGTGGCCAAAACCACTGACGGCGGCAATACGTGGGTGGAAATCAATTTGACGGAAGACGCCACCGCCCGCGAATTTGGCATTGGGTTCATCGACGAAAATCACGGATTTGTAGGCACCATGAACTCAGGCTTTGAGACCATCGATGGCGGCAAAACATGGAGCAAAACCGATATGGGCCGCGCTTGCAACAAAATAAGGATCTACCGCAATGCCGACAAAAAAATCTACGGCTATGCCATTGGCGTCAATGTGTTTAAATGGGTTGAATAAAAAAACTTGTTGGTTGAGTAATCAAAGAGAGTTGGGTTTTCCAGCTCTTTTTTTTGATTAAATGGTTGTCGGTACATCGACGAATAGCGGCTGCTCACGCGGCTATCTACAAATATAATTTTTCAATCGTACACCAAATAATTTTTACCGGCATAGGCGTTGTATCTGAGCTCAATAAAAAAAGTGCTGAAACTTTTATCAAACCATTTGATGCTGCTTGGTTTCCCCTGTTTGGCAGATTATTGGCCATTTAAAGTCAAATGAAACTGTAAATTATACGTATCTTTACCGTATAATTTACGGTTATGACTCAAAATAAAAACAGAAAAGAGGTCACCTTAGACCCGCAGACGCTTTCATTGCTTCAGATCCAAGCAGATCAGCAAGGTCGAAAACTCAAAAACTACATGGAGCAAGTTTTAAAAGAACAAGCCAATCGTTTTGAGCTGACTGATGAGTACAAGTCAATGATGGACGAGATGTTGGATAAACATTATAATGGTCAATTAAATTATATTTCGGAAGATGCATTTCGCAAATTAACAGCCATTAAAAAATGACATATAGCATCAAGTTTGAAGAGGGTGCGTTAAGTGATTTTTTTGATGGTTTTTTGTTCTATGAGAAAAAATCTGAATTACTTTCAGAAAGATTTCATTTTGAATTTTGGAAAACGATTGATCAGATAAAACCCAGATTACGCATTAGACTTTGTAATGAAAGGGAAAAGGACAATAAAGCTGGGAGTGCACGGACTTTTTTTACCGCAGATGTAGCCAAGCTACATTGAGGACAAAAAAAGGAGTACATTACCAGATTTGAAGTCATTTTTACTTGTAATAAATTTCTAAGGCGTAATGTGGGTTAAGTAAATCCACAGCATTATCAAAACCGATATAGAAATATAAAAATTGCTTTTACAGAAACTTTCCCTTTCGGGATACATTTCGTGTTAGATGATGATCTGATTACTGTTGTAAAAGTACTCCACACCAAAAGATATTTTAAATAAATCGCAATTACCAACGCTTTGCATCACCGTTGACAATTTGAAGCAGCCGCACTAACTTTTTCACTGACTTCGCCGCATAAAAAAAACCCATATTTCTATGAGATTTGTTTTGCAATGGCAAGAATTCAGAACGCATCGAACTTTAAAATAGTTAAAGGCCTAATTGCCGTATCCCACTTTCTAGTACTTTGGTACACGACTTTAATAAGATTGTAAGTTACAAAACTGGTCTAAAGGTATTTGGTAACAAATACTTCAGTGAAGTTGACAAAATAAAAAACAAGTAAAATCAGGCAATAACCTTAAAATTTAATTTTTTATTTCAGGCAATAACCTTAATTTTGGTATTAAAATTTCAGGCAATAACCTTATGAAAAACAATAAGCAGTATTTGCTTCTACAGCAAACCGATAAAAAAATAGCAGTCTTTAAAGATTTAAAGACAACTGTAGTACCTAGTAGAGGTTGGGTCCATACCTTTCGTACAGCACTAAAAATGTCGTTGCGCCAATTGGGGAATCGTTTAAATATTGCGCCACAAAGCACCAAGGAAATCGAAGAACGTGAAGCCAATGGGACAATAACGCTTAATACCTTGCGAGATGTTGCCAATGCTATGGATATGCAATTGGTGTATGGTTTTATTTCCAAAACCGATTCATTGGAGCAAATGATAGAAAATCGTGCCAGAGAAAAAGCTATTGAAATTGTAATGCGCACCAATAATACCATGAAATTAGAAGACCAACAAATATCTAAGGAACGAATTGAACAAGCCATTTCCCAAAAAACAGCTGAAATAAAACACGAAATGCCTAAGTATTTATGGGATTGAATGTGCTATACATCGATGGGCAAACGCCTTTGAGCGAAGAAGAGCGCGAAGGTTTGAAAATTCCATCTATCACCACTCGAGAAGAACTGGACGAATTTGAACAACTCAATATCGAGAAAGCAATTCAATGGACTTTTGGAAAGAAACTAACGGCAGCGCAGTTGTTTTCAGAAAAGCACATTAAAGACTTGCATAAACGTATGTATGGTGAAGTTTGGAAGTGGGCCGGAACATTTAGAACTTCTGAAAAGAACATAGGCATTAGAAGCTACCTAATTAGCGTAGAGCTAAAGAAGTTGTTGGACGACGCTCGTTTTTGGGTGGAAAACAATACCTACAATTCGGATGAAATTGCCATTCGGTTTAAACATCGTTTAGTGAGCATCCATTGCTTCCCCAATGGAAACGGCAGACATTCACGGCTGATGGCAGATTTAATTATGGAAAAATTATATCATTTAAATTGCTTTTCGTGGGGAAGTGCCAATTTGGTAAAAGCAACACAGGCACGAACAGCCTATATAGCAGCAGTAAAAAAGGCAGACCATCACGATTTGGAACCATTAATTGCTTTTGCAAAATCATAACCAAAGGTGAATACTTGTTATATATTACCGTAAAATGTATTCGCTTTAGTGGGACAATCTGCTTTCAAGGACGCGCTCATTTCATTGCATTACCCCATAAAAAACCCCCATATTTCTATGAGGTTTCTGTTCTAGCAGCAGGAACAAGACTTCCCGATAGCCATCATGATAAACTTTTCGTCCTGATAATTTTTGGCATAAAAAAAGAGAACCCAATGGATTCTCTTTTCTCTAGTAGCGGGAACAGGACTCGAACCTGTGACCTTCGGGTTATGAGCCCGACGAGCTACCTACTGCTCTATCCCGCGATATGTGGGTGCAAATATACTAACTTTTGTAACACTCGCAACAAAATACCGTTTTTTTTAATTACATCGCCTACCTTTGCGGCTTAAAATCATATTCATGTCGCATAAAGCAGGCTATGTCAACATCATAGGAAATCCAAACGTTGGAAAATCAACATTAATGAATGCGTGGGTGGGCGAACGTTTGTCCATTATTACCGCAAAAGCCCAAACTACACGCCACCGAATCTTGGGAATTGTCAACGATGAACACTACCAAGTGGTGTTTTCAGACACCCCGGGTATCATTAAACCAGCCTATGAATTGCAATCGTCCATGATGGATTTTGTAAAATCGGCTTTTGAAGATGCCGATATCTTAATATATATGGTTGAAATTGGCGAAAAGGCACTGAAGGATGAAAACTTTTTTCTGCGCATACAGCACGCCACCATGCCTGTGTTATTGTTACTCAACAAAATTGACCAGTCCGATCAGGATATGCTCGAATCGCAAGTGGCCTTTTGGACAGAACAACTTCCGAATGCCGAAATTTATCCCATTTCAGCCAAAGAGAAATTCCAAACAACCGAGGTGTTTCAACGCATCATTGATTTATTGCCCGAATCGCCCCCTTACTTCCCAAAAGACGCACTGACCGACCGGCCCGAACGGTTTTTTGTCAATGAAATCATTCGCGAAAAGATTTTAATAAATTACGACAAAGAAATTCCGTATGCCGTTGAAATTGAAACCGAAATATTTCAAGAAGAAGACCACATTATACATATAGAGTCGGTTATCATGGTGGAACGCGAAACCCAAAAAGGCATCATCATTGGCCACAAAGGTGCTGCGCTTAAAAAGGTAGGAACCGAAGCCCGCGAAACGATGGAAGCTTTTTTTGGTAAAAAGATTTTCTTGAAACTTTTTGTGAAAGTGAATAAGGACTGGCGAAGCAACAAAAACCAATTGCGCCGCTTTGGATACCAACAAAAGCCTTAAGCCATAATGAAGCGTACTTACTAATATCGTAGAATAACGACATTAAATAAGGTAATCATGCTCCTTGTGGTGGTTCTTTTTCATCATTGCAAATTCAGATATAGTATTTGGGTTTTAACAGAATGCCGCAAAGTGTAAGCCGAACTATCGATATTTCGGTTGTTTAATAGTACCTTTGCACCCTTAAATTTCGGCTTATCAAGCTAATTGACAGCCAAAAGCAAACAATATGAACAATATTATAGCCATAGTAGGGCGTCCAAACGTTGGTAAATCCACTTTCTTTAACCGACTCATTCAGCGCCGCGAGGCCATCGTCGATTCAATCAGTGGTGTAACCCGCGACCGCATTTACGGCAAAAGTGAATGGAACGGGAAATCATTTTCGGTTATTGACACCGGCGGATACATCAAAGGCTCCGACGATGTTTTTGAACATGAAATCCGCAAACAAGTTGAATTGGCGGTTGACGAAGCCGACGTCATTTTATTTTTGGTCGATGTCGAAGAAGGGATTACCCCTATGGACGAAGAAGTGGCCAAGTTTCTGCGAAAAGTAACCAAGCCAGTCATTTTGGTGGTTAATAAAGTAGACAATGGCGCGCGCGCCAAAGACGCAGTTGAATTTTACAACCTCGGATTGGGCGAATATTTCACCATTGCGGGTATGAACGGAAGTGGTACAGGCGAGTTGTTAGATAAAGTGATTGAAGTACTGCCAAATCCTGTTGAAGTCGATGAAAATGAAGAAGTCATTCCTCGTTTTTGCGTGGTGGGCAGGCCGAATGCAGGCAAATCATCATTCATTAATGCGTTAATCGGCGAAGACCGCTACATCGTAACTGACATTGCAGGGACCACCCGCGATTCCATTGATACCCGTTTTACCAAATTTGGTTTCGATTTTAATTTGGTTGATACCGCAGGTATTCGCCGAAAAGCCAAAGTAAAAGAAGACTTGGAGTTTTACTCGGTGATGAGATCGGTACGCGCCATCGAACACTCCGATGTGTGTATTATTATGGTTGATGCTACCCGTGGCTTTGAAGGGCAAGACCAAGCCATTTTTTGGTTGGCTGAAAAAAACCGCAAAGGCGTTGTCATTTTGGTAAACAAATGGGATTTGGTCGAAAAAGACCACAAAAGCACCAAGGCCATTGAAGAACAAATCCGTGAACAATTGCAACCTTTTGTTGATGTGCCCATTTTATTTACATCTACACTTACCAAACAACGACTTATTAAAGCCCTAGAAGTGGCGGTAGAAGTGTACAAAAACCGCGCGCAACGCATTGCCACCTCCAAATTCAATGACTACATGCTCAAAGTTATTGAGAACCAGCAACCACCAGCCCTCAAAGGCAAATTTATCAAGATTAAATACTGCATGCAGTTGCCGACACCGGTTCCGCAATTTGTGTTTTTTGCCAATTTGCCACAATACGTCAAAGAACCATATAAGCGCTTTTTAGAAAACAAAATCCGCGAATACTGGAACTTTACGGGTGTCCCAATTGATGTTTATATCAGAGAAAAATAGTAAAACGGCTGTCTTTAAAAGGCAGCTTTTTTTTTAGTCGAAAGTCGAAAGTCGAAAGTCAAAAATGTCTTAGTCAATTTTTCAATCTTTGAGTCCACTCTGATAACCCCATTTTACTAAAAATAGTGATCTATTGTCATTTTTACTAAAAAAATAAATACTGATAATCAGTTGCTTATAAGTTTTAAAGTTTAAAAAGTAAACGCAAAAAGGAGAGAAAGTACTTTTCGGAGGGTAGTGTTTCAATCTTTCAATTCCAAAATCTTCCTAAAAATCAAACTTTAGCTGAACAACAACTGCTTTTTTACTGCTGCTACTGCTGCTGTTTAATTGGCTTACCGACAAACCTAATAGCCGAACCGATTCACGTGGTTTTTCTTGAAATAGTAACTCTTTGGCAGTGTCAAACAATAAGTCTTTATCAGAAATATTATAATGCAATGTCTTGCTGCGGGTTTGCACCTGAAAGTCGCTGTATTTAATTTTTAAGGTAATGGTTTTGCCTGATCTTTTTTTGTTTTTCAGGCGTTTTTCCAGTTCACCAGCAATGGTTTCCAGTCGCTCGATCATAAAAATTTCGGACGTTAAATTCTCCGAAAAGGTATGTTCAGCCGCCATCGACTTGATTTCCCGATGTGGTTTTACACTACTGTGGTGGATGCCTCGGACCAAATCATAATAATGGGCGCCACTTTTACCAAAATGTGTCTCTAAATAGTCGCGTTCTTTGCTTTTAAGGTCTTTGCCTGTAAAAATGCCATGGCGGTACATGCGTTCGGCAGTTACTTTGCCAATGCCATAAAACTTTTTAATGTCCAAGCTTTCCAAAAACGGCACCACTTCTTCCGGATTAATTGTTTTTTGGCCATTGGGTTTGTTTACATCGCTGGCAATTTTGGCTACAAATTTATTTACCGAAATGCCTGCTGAAGCGGTGATTCCCGTGCGCTCTTTTATTTTTTGGCGAATTTCTTGGGCCAATAAAGTGGCACTTGGGTTGCCTTTCTTGTTATGAGTAACATCGAGGTAGGCTTCATCCAACGACAAGGGTTCAACCAAATCGGTGTATTCTCTAAAAACGGCATGAATTTGATTGGAGATTTCTTTATATCTCGCAAACCGAGGGGGTACAAAAATGAGTTCTGGACACAGTTGCTTGGCCATCGCCCCACTCATGGCACTTCGCACCCCAAATTTTCGGGCTTCATAACTGGCAGCTGAAACTACCCCTCTAATCTCGCTGCCACCCACTGCAATTGGTTTTCCAAGCAAATCAGGGTTGTCATGCTGTTCCACGGAGGCATAAAAGGCGTCCATGTCCACATGAATTATTTTTCGCAAAATAGGAGGGGTTTCCATCAGGCCAAAATTACCTATCTTTCCGTTTTTATTTATGCCCCATGCTCGAAATCGAACGAAAATTTTTAGTAAATGACCTTTCCGCTTTGTCGAAAGCCAGCAGCCAGCAGCTATTGGTACAAGCTTATTTGTGTACTGATCCAGCGCGGACGGTGCGTATTAGAATAGCAAAAAACGAAGCGTTTATCACCATAAAAGGGGCTTCTCAAACCGATGGGATTAGCCGTTTTGAGTGGGAAAAAAGCATTGAAATCAGCGAGGCTGAACAACTTATGTTATTAGCTGAATTGCCACCGATTCGAAAGCAGCGTTATGTAATTCCATGGGGCGAATTAAAAGTTGAATTAGACGTGTTTGAAGGTGCCAATGCAGGCTTGGTCATTGCCGAAATTGAATTGCCATCTGCCGATTTTCCGTTGAAAATTCCAAGCTGGTTGGGCAAAGAAGTGAGCGACGATCCACGCTATTACAACAGCTATTTAATCGAACATCCATTTGTTCATTGGTAAATTTTATTACTATTTCATTTTCAACTCAATTCCATGTACTTTTCAGTTAATGAGTGATTTAAGGACAGATTGATATTGTCTATTATTTGGTCTTCGAACAACGATTGTTTTAATAAAAAAATGCATTTGTACCCCATTCTGATGTTCGCCACTTCAAATCTGTCTTTTTTGATTGGTGAAATTACTTAAATTCCTTCAAAAAAACATTAAGTTATTTTTTTAAATATTTAATTATTAGATTGTTATAATATTTTTTAAAATGAATCTAAATAAGAGCGCAACCGTTGTAGTTCCCTTGGATTAACACTACTTTTGTTTGGTTTTTTAACAAATTAGATATTATTATGTCAAATTCTGCGCTTTTAAAGTCATCCATAATGAAAAAGTATTGGATGGCGCTCACGGGATTGTTTTTATGCTTGTTTTTAGCGGGTCACCTTGCAGGGAACCTACAGTTGATTTTTAGCGATGCGTCGCACTTCAACCAGTATGCCTTGTTTATGACCACGAATCCAGCAGTAAAATTGCTCTCGTACCTCACTTACATTTCTATTTTATTTCATGCGGTTGACGGCATCATGTTAACCATTCAAAACAAAAAGGCCCGTCCGATTGCGTATGCCAAAAGCACGCCTTCGGCCAACAGTAGTTTCTCATCGCGCAACATGGCGCTTTTGGGTTCTGCTATTTTAATTTTTATTGTGACACACATGGTCAATTTTTGGGCGGTTATGCATTTTGACGAAAAAATGCCATTGCAAACCATTACCATTGACATGATGGGGCAAAAACAAGAAATGTATGTAACCACTACTGGTGGGTATGTACCTTTTTTACAAGTTGCTAAATCAAAAGAAGAGGCGCAAAAAACAGGACAACAATTATACATTGAACATCGTACCGATTTCATGAATACCCAAGCGCATGTCAAAATTGCCGAGGGGTATAAAGATTTGCACAAAATTACGGTGGCGTTTTTCAAGCACCCTAAGTACGGTCTTATCGCTACTTTGTTATATGTACTTTCTATGGTGGTGTTAGGTTTTCACCTAATCCATGGTTTTCAAAGTGCTTTCCAGTCTTTAGGGATGAATCACCCAAAGTGGACGCCTTATATCAAAGGTTTCGGAAAGGCATTTGCCATCTTGGTTTCGATTGCTTTTGCATCCATTCCATTGTACCTCCATTTTGTTTTAAAATAATCAAATAACGACACTACGATATGAAGTTAGATTCTAAAATTCCTGAAGGCCCATTGGCTGACAAATGGACCAATTATAAAAATCACCTCAAATTAGTTGCCCCAAATAACCGCCCAAAAATTGATGTCATTGTGGTAGGAACTGGCTTAGCCGGCGCTTCAGCTGCTGCCTCTTTGGGTGAAATGGGATACAATGTAAAAGCATTTTGTTTCCAAGATTCACCACGTCGGGCGCACTCTATTGCAGCACAAGGTGGAATCAATGCCGCCAAAAACTATCAAAATGACGGTGACAGTACGTACCGTTTATTT
The DNA here is from genome assembly GCA_002256385.1 of Flavobacterium sp. BFFFF2. Taxonomy (GTDB): domain Bacteria; phylum Bacteroidota; class Bacteroidia; order Flavobacteriales; family Flavobacteriaceae; genus Flavobacterium. Next base: position 2,663 of record NKJD01000015.1, on the reverse strand, counting down.
TACGATACCATAAAAGGGGGCGATTACAGAGCTCGCGAAGCCAATGTGCATCGTTTAGCTGAAGTTTCATCAAATATTATTGACCAATGTGTGGCACAAGGTGTTCCCTTTGCCCGTGATTATGGCGGATTGCTTGACAATCGTTCATTTGGTGGTACACAAGTACAACGTACTTTTTATGCAGCAGGTCAAACAGGGCAACAATTATTATTAGGCGCTTATTCAGCCTTGTCCAGACAAATTGGTTTGGGACGGGTTCAAATGTTTAGCCGCCACGAAATGCTCGATTTAGTAAAAGTGGACGGTAAAGCGCGCGGCATCATTGCCCGTAATTTGGTTACAGGCGAACTAGAACGTCATGCGGCACATGCTGTTGTTATTGCAACGGGAGGTTATGGAAATGTCTATTTCCTTTCAACCAATGCCATGGGAAGTAATGTAACGGCTGGCTGGAAAGTACATAAAAGAGGCGCTTTATTCGCCAATCCATGTTTTGTACAAATCCACCCGACCTGTATTCCTGTTCACGGTGTGAATCAATCAAAATTGACTTTGATGTCAGAGTCTTTGCGAAATTCAGGTCGTATCTGGGTTCCCAAGAAAAAAGAAGATGCAGAAGCGATCAGAGCAGGTAAATTAAAACCAACACAGTTAAGCGAAGATGATCGAGATTATTTCTTAGAGAGAAGATATCCAGCATTTGGTAATTTAGTGCCGCGTGATGTGGCATCCAGAGCTGCCAAAGAGCGTTGTGATGAAGGATTCGGTATTGAAGCCAATGACACCAACGAAGGAGTTTATCTTGATTTCTCTACTGAGATTCAAACGAAAGGTCGCCAAGCGGCTTATGCCAAAGGAAACCATAACCCAACAGCCGAGGAGGTAACCGCATTAGGTAAGCAATGGCTCGAGGAAAAATACGGCAACTTGTTTGCGATGTACGAAAAAATCACGGACGAAAATCCGTATGAAACCCCAATGAAAATTTATCCAGCGGTGCACTACACCATGGGTGGCGTTTGGGTCGATTACAATTTACAATCAACAATACCAGGGTGCTTTGTGGCTGGTGAAGCCAATTTCTCAGACCACGGAGCAAACCGCTTAGGTGCTTCTGCCTTAATGCAAGGGTTGGCCGATGGGTATTTTGTGCTGCCTTACACGGTGTCCAATTATTTGGCTGATGAAATTAGAACAGGAAAAATTTCTACTGATTCACCGGAATTCGCAGAAGCAGAACAGTCTGTTAAAGATTTAATCAATAAGTTTTTAACTAATAATGGATCAAAATCTGTTGACCACTTCCACAAACGTTTAGGTTTAATTATGTGGAATAAGGTGGGAATGGCCCGTAATGAGCAAGGTCTACAACATGCCATCGAAGAAATGGCTGCCTTAAAAGAAGAATTCTACAAAGAAGTCTATGTGCCAGGTAGTGCCGATGAATTGAACCCCGAATTAGAAAAAGCACTTCGTGTGGCTGATTTTATCGAATTGGGTCAATTAATGGCCAAAGATGCCCTTCAGCGTAATGAATCATGTGGTGGTCACTTCCGTGAAGAATACCAAGATGCTGAAGGTGAAACGCTCCGTGATGATGAAAACTTTGCCTTTGTAGGTGCTTGGGAACATATGGGCTACGATATTAACCAAGAAGTTTTGCATAAAGAAGAGTTGAAATACGAGTTTATTAAAATTGCAGCGCGTAACTACAAATAATATTATTATGGCATCTAAAAATATCAATATAAAATTAAAAGTTTGGCGTCAAAAAAACGCCAAAGACCAAGGTAAAATGGTCGATTACAGTTTGGACGGCGTATCAACCGATAGTTCCTTTTTGGAAATGCTCGATCAGTTGAACGAGCAACTCATCAACCAAAAACAAGAGCCTGTTGCGTTTGATCACGATTGCCGCGAAGGAATTTGCGGAATGTGCTCTTTGTACATCAATGGCCGTGCCCACGGACCTGCTACAGGGACTACGACTTGTCAGCTACACATGCGTAAATTCAATGATGGAGACACCATCTTTATTGAGCCTTGGCGCAGTAAAGCATTTCCTGTAATCAAAGATCTAGTAGTGAATCGTTCTTCTTTTGACCGCATTCAGCAAGCTGGAGGTTTTGTTTCTGTGAACACCTCAGGTCGTACCATTGATGCGAATTCATTACCTATTCCAAAAGATGACGCAGATAAAGCTTTTGAAGCTGCGGCTTGTATTGGGTGCGGCGCTTGCGTGGCTACTTGTAAAAATGGGTCTGCTATGTTGTTTGTTGGGGCCAAAGTATCGCAATATGCCTTATTACCTCAAGGAAAAGTAGAAGCTACCCGTCGTGTGTTGAACATGGTGCGTCAAATGGATGAAGAAGGATTCGGAAACTGCACCAACACGGGCGCTTGTGAAATTGAATGTCCAAAAGGCATTTCATTAGAGAATATTGCACGTATGAATAGAGAGTTCTTAAAAGCGAGCATTAAATAATTATTCTTAAAAGTAGGAATACAAAAGCCACCCATTTTGGGTGGCTTTTTCTTTTTTCGTGCGCCGTGCATGGTAACCAACTAGGTGGTGTAAGTCCACTGTGGGGGTTTGTAATCGCCAACCACTAGCCAATAGCAAGGGTGTCCACTGTGAGGTGGAATCTGAAGGAAGCTGGCGG
>NKJD01000080.1 GCA_002256385.1 Flavobacterium sp. BFFFF2 | reverse complement strand
AGTTTTGCCGCCAGCTTCCTTCAGATTCCACCTCACAGTGGACACCCTTGCTATTGGCTAGTGGTTGGCGATTACAAACCCCCACAGTGGACTTACACCACCTAGTTGGTTACCATGCACGGCGCACAAAAAAAAACCACAGGCTCCGAAGAGGCTGTGGCGATGTTTTATTAGCAAAGTAAACAGAACAAATAACTCTTATTCTTTTATAAACTTAGTGATTGACGTTTTCCCATCCACCTTTAATTCCATCAAATACAACCCACTTGCCAAACCAGAAATAGTCAACTCATGCTGGTTGCCCGATTGCTCCGCCACCATTTTACCCATGCTGTCAAAAACGGTGATTTTTTCCACGACAACGTTCTCTTTAATTTGAATGACTTCTTTGGCTGGATTGGGTGAAATGACATACTGATTGGCAGCAGGCATGGTTGGAGTGTTGTCTGTTGATAAAGTAGCGAGGTAAACGTAGACGTCATGAGAACACTGTGAAGACGCTACAGCAGACCAAGCACTTACTTCTGTTGCAGAACAAACAGAACGGACAAAATACCCATTGCAGGTGGGTTGTATACCTGTAAGTCCAAATGGACTTCCTGATGCGTAAATAATTCCAATAGTTGGAATTGGAGTGCCAATGTCATAATAAGGTATTACAGTAATTTCCCAGGAATTAGCTGTTCCGTTTTCTGTCCAATCCAATACCACTTCAGTAATCATGTTGCTCAATATAGTAACATTTGAAGGGGCTGGGCATTGTGTTTTACCTATAAAATGAGCAAGCAACGAGATTATAAAAATTGTTTTTTTCATGACTGCATTTATTAAAACCCATTGTCAAAAGTTACTGCTTTGACAATGGGCTATGATTTAATTTAGTTCTTAATGAGTTTGTATTGGGTTTGTGCTGTTTCATCAATGATGTGTGCAATATAGCAACCATTGGCCAAATGGGATAGGTCGATTTGGTTCAAGGTTTGTGGTAACAGCATGGAGCTAAAAACCTGTTCGCCTAGAAATGCAATTCTTGATAAATGAAACTGGAGATAGCTATTAAAAAAGCCGATCGACAAAAGGAAATGAAGCAGCAACCTCCCCAAAGAAAACAAAGATGTTCTCATCATATTTAGGTTTAATAATTACACTAAAATAGGTTGGGGAATTTCCACAAACGTACTCATTTTTTTAATTCACGTTTTAAATAAAAGAAAATAATTATAAAAATTAACATTTGGTGGCATTCGATTGGCAATAGTGATGGTTTTCTTCTGCCTTTAAGGAATTCAACCATTTGTGGCTTTGTCAGTGTTGATTTTAACCCAGATTTGTGTCACTTTTTCTTGTAATAAATTTCTAATGCGTAATCTGGGTTTAAGTTCATTTTCTTTGCTGGCCCAAGTTTAGAAGAAAGAGAAAAGAGAAAAGACAAAAGACAAACCAGTCTTGCGGGGCTTCGCAGAACAGTAAACATTGATTGAAATTAAAAATACATCTATTCTTCTTACTGCTAATTACTTGAAACATTACAGCTAAAAAATGACAGCCCACAAGCCGTTACTAAATAGTCATAACCTTAAACCTTAAGCTTGAAACTTGAAACTTCTTCATTGCTGTCCCAAAGAAAATAAACGTAAGGAATTGGCATTTTTGGCCCGCAAAAAAAGTCGCTTTTAATGTTTTTCATTGGTCAAATTGACCAAGTAGCTGATGGATTTGAATGCGAAATCGCAGTTGAGAAATAGTAGTTGTTTACCTCGTCTTTAAACACAACTTTATCACTTTCAACTTTACAATGTTTTTCGACTAGCCCCGCCTTCATTGATTGAACTCAATGAAATAGTACCTACATACTTAACTGTCGGTCAATTTGTTGCTCTAGGGAAATGAAGGTTTCGGTGCGGGCCACACCCGGAATGGGTTGGATGTTTTTGTTGAGCAATTGCATGAGGTGCTCGTTGTCGCGGCAAATAATTTTAATTAAAATGGACCAATTCCCTGTGGTGTAGTGGCATTCTAAAATTTCAGGAATTTTTTTTAATTCCCTAACGGTGTCAGCATTGCTGGACGCTTTGTCCAAATAAATGCCTACAAACGCCATGGTGCGGTAGCCAAGCACTTTGGTGTTGACCACCACCTGTGAACCAGCTATAAGCCCTGATTCTTCTAGTTTTCGCAACCTCTGATGAATAGCGGTGCCCGAAATGCCAATGGCATGCGCCACTTGTAAAATGGGTTTGCGGGCATCGAGCATGAGGTGTCTTAAAATTTCTTTGTCAATGCCATCGATTTCGACAAAAGTAGAATGGTATTTCATGCTTTGGTTTGTTTTTGCAACGAAATATACAAAAACAAATTGAGATTAAAACAAAAGCACTGTTTGATAGCAGTACTTGAAACCTAAAAGTTCAAGATCATGCGGGCAATGGTAAAATAAATGAGGATGCCGCAAATGTCATTGCTTGTGGTAATAAAGGGACCAGTAGCCAAAGCAGGGTCAATGCCGAAACGGTGCAATAACAAAGGAATAAAAGTGCCTATCAGTGAGGCAATAACAATCACGGAGATGAGGGCAATGGTGACAATTTCCCCGATAATAATTTCAACATCCAACAGAAAATGACTGCCCAAAAATAAAATCGCGGCCAAAATCACGCCGTTTAATAAACTCAACAAACATTCTTTTATGAGCCGATTAATTAATGAACCACTCAAGGTATTGTTTGCCAAACCTTGCACAATGATTGCCGACGATTGCACGCCCACGTTTCCGGCCATAGCGGCAATGAGCGGGGTAAAAAAGAATAATTTGCCATGCACGGCCATGGCGCCTTCAAACAAGCCCAATACCCTAACCGAAATAAATCCACCGAGTAACGCTAAAACCAACCACGGCAAACGCGCTTTGGTGAGGTCCAAGATGCTGTCATCGGCCTCTACGTCTTGCGAAATACCCGCCGCCAACTGGTAATCTTTGTCAGCTTCTTCTTTGATTACATCCACAATGTCGTCAATGGTAATGCGGCCAACAAGGCGGCCCATTTCATCGACAACTGGGATGGCCTCCAAGTCATATTTTTGCATGATGCGCGCCACTTCGGTACTGGGCATGTTGACCCGAACATAATCCACTTTTTTAATATAGACTTCGCTAATGGGCGTTTTGGTTGAAGTAGTAAGCAAGTCTTTCAGCGACAGCCTGCCCTTTAGGCGGTTGTCGTCATCGACTACATAAATGGAATGAACCCGTGTGACGTGTTCGGCTTGGTGCCGCATTTCTTTGACACAAGTTAGTACGTTCCAATTTTCATTGACCTTGACCAGCTCTTTCCCCATTAAACCACCCGCTGTGTTTTCGTCATAGCGCAACAAGTCGACAATGTCTTTGGCGTGCTCAACGTCTTCGAGCTCAGAAATTACTTCCTCCTTTTTGTTGTCGGGCAATTCTGCAATAATGTCCGCCGCGTCATCGGTGTCCATTTCATCGAGCTCTTCGGCAATTTCTTTGGGCGAAAGGGCTTTTAAAATGCGTTCGCGGGTGTCGTCGTCCATGTCGAGCAACACTTCGGACGTTTTTTCACTGTCAAGAATTTTAAAAATGTAAATGGCATCTTCAAAAGCCATTTCATCGAGGATTTCGGCAATATCAGCGTGGTGCAAATCTTGCAAAAGCACTTCGAGTTCGCGGTCATTTTTGGCGCGAATCAGAGCGGGAATTTGCTGAATAAGTGCGGGGCTGATTTTATATTGCATGGGCCTCCAATTTTTGAGTTAATGAAATGAATGCTTCAACGCTGAGTTGTTCGGGGCGCAAATCAAAGACCTTATCTGCCTTTAGTTCATCGGCCAAGCCCATGCTCTTGAGGCTATTGCGCAACGTTTTACGTCTTTGTTGAAAAGCTTGTTTGACCACTCTAAAAAATAGTGTTTCTGAACAGGGCAAATGATAGTTGGCCTTACGTTTCATGCGCAACACCCCCGATTGGACTTTTGGCGGCGGCTGAAATACATCTGGCGAAACGGTGAATAAATATTCGGTATCGTAAAAAGCTTGAGTGAGCACCGATAAAATGCCATAAGCTTTACTGCCTGACTTTTCGCAAATCCGTTCGGCCACTTCTTTTTGAAACATGCCTGCAAATTCGGGAACTTGGTCGCGCATTTCGAGGCAGCGGAAAACAATTTGCGTGGAAATGTTATAGGGAAAATTGCCGATGATGGCAAATGGTTCTCCTTGGTAGTACCCTTTCCAATTATATTTTAAAAAATCTTCACTTAGTATTCGGCCTTGCAATTTGGAAAAATGTACCTCCAAAAAAGCCACCGAATCGCGGTCGATTTCAACCACCGAAACTGTTTTTTCTTGGTTTAATAAAAATTGAGTGAGCACCCCCATTCCTGGGCCAATTTCCAATACTTGGGTATAGCCATCGCCCCACAATGACTCGGCAATCCGTTGCGCAATGGCCGTGTCCTTTAAAAAATGTTGGCCTAACTGTTTCTTGGCTCTTACCGGTTCCATGCGTTGGATGTTGATTCGCCGCAAAGGTACTCAAAACGAATGAAGCACGAAGCCCTCAAAACGGTACTTTTGCACAGATGAATACAACAAAAAATACGATTGCCATTTTGGGTTGCGGCTGGTTGGGATTGCCATTGGCTGCAGCATTAATTAAAAAAGGATTTCATGTTATTGGGACCACTTCAAGGCCCGAGCGACTGCCCTTGTTAGAAAACGAAGGCATTGAAGCCGTTTTATATCGGACCGATATCGAAAATGTTAACGCCCTTGATCGACTGTGTGCCGCTTCTCAAATAATTATTACCATTCCCCCTTTGCGCAACAACCCCCAGTTTGAGTACGCGAAAATAGTGGAATTATGGGTTTCCTATTTTGAAAATCGCTGTGAGCGTTTGGTGTTCACCAGCTCCATTTCAGTGTATGGCGAATCGACCAGAAAGGTGGATGAAACCAGTTTGTTACTTCCTGCTACGCCCGTTGGACAGCAATTGGTAGCAGCTGAACAAGCCGTTTTACAAGCGAAAGGCACTGAAGGCGTAGTACTAAGGCTTGGTGGCTTAATTGGGCCTGATCGTCATCCAATTACGCATTTGTCTGGGCGACATGCCGTTCCCAACCCCAATGCCCCCATTAATTTGGTACACCAGTTGGACCTTATTGCTGCAATCAGTTTGCTTATGGAACGGCCTCTGGGCAGTTTGCCCAGACAGGTTTACAACCTGGTGTCGCCCCAGCACCCGAGCCGCGAAACCTATTACACCCAACAAGCACAACAACGTAATTTGCCTGCCCCAATTTTTGACCACAGCCAACCGGCTGTTGGAAAAACGGTGTTGGGCGAAGCGTTTTCAACAGACTTTGGGTTTGAATATAAAAATGTTTAAAGTTTAAGGTTCAAAGTTCAAAGTTGTTTCAAACGGTTCGTCCCTGAGGATCTCGGGTCAGGTTTCAAGTTTGTCAAAAGCCGACCTGAGACCCATTGGAACAAATGGGTCGAACGGAGCGAAGCTAAAGTCCAAAGTCTTTTCCCGAACGTGATTTACTAAAGCAAGAAGTTCAGATCGCGCAAGACACCTCCGAAGCCCACCTTTTTTTATTTTTAAGTTGGCAAGTTTAAAGTTTAAAGTTTTTTCCGCAGATCATTTTCTAAAACGAGGCGTTTTGTACATCAAAACACCTCTGAAGCCCACCTTTTTTTAGTTTAAAGTTGGCATGTTTGTATTTTGAATTGTTTTTTCAATAGAAATGCAGGGGTGACTATTGTGGTCGTCGTGTTTTTGAAGAGGTATTAATATGAATAGCCTGTAAGGGCGGGGCTTGCCTCCGCCCTGTTTTTAAATGGGTCTTTATAATAAAAATCCTATCGGGGCAGATCTGTGTGTCAGCCCGAAATGTTGTTAGTATTCCAAATGAAAAAAAATTCACGAAATCGGATCTTGTTAGATGGCAGAGGCAAGCCTTGGCCCTACGAATTTCAATATTGATTATTCCGCAAATATTGATAGGCAATCCCTAATAATTAAGTATTTGCCATGTTGACAGCGGGCAACCACAAGGGTCGCCCTTACATTTTTCTATTTATACAACTTTACAAACTTTCAACATTACAAACATTCAACTCAAAAAAAACCACCCCAGTTTCCCAAGGTGGTTTTCAACTTAACTAACATTATTTTTGATTACTCTTTTACAAACTTACCAATGAATTTTTGACCTTCTGACATAGCTTCAATTACATAAATTCCATTGGCAAAATTGGCAACATCCACTTGGGTATTTTTGCTGGTTTGAGTTAAAATTGTTTTACCCATCATGTCGTAAATAGTTATTGTGTCAACCTCCAAATTATTGGTTGTTTGAAGATATAAAACTGATGAGGCTGGATTCGGGAATAAACGAACCGTGAATGCAACAAAAGTGTCTGTCTTCAAAGTAACATTTACCGTTACGGCAAATGGTGTACTAGGGCAAGTACCTGCATAATTTACCGCATAGTATGTAGCACCATTTGTTAACTCCGTTGTGTTCTGCAATGCATTTGTTCCAGCTAAAGCATCTGCTAAGTTTGCATACCAGGTTACATTGCTTGGACTTACTGACAAATTGGCCAAAGTTGCATTAGGTGCATTTGGCACCGTTACATTTTGAAGTGCTTGACCAGCTGGTGTTGCAGGTGCTGTTCCTGTTACATCCCAGTTACAAGTAGTATTGTTAAACGTAGCCGTTTCATAACAAGCCGTTACTGGTTGAGTAGGCTGCGTGCCAGTCACATTCCATGAACAAGTCGTGCTATTAAAAGTAGCCGTTTCATAACAAGCCGTTGCTGGTTGCGTAGGCTGTGTGCCTGTTACATCCCATGAACAAGTAGTGCTATTAAACGTAGCGGTTTCATAACAAGCAGTTACTGGTTGTGTAGGCTGCGATCCGGTAACATTCCAAGAACATGTTGAGGTATTAAATGTAGCTGTTTCATAACAAGCAGTCTATGGTTGAGTAGGCTGCGATCCGGTAACATACCAATTACAAGTAGTGCTATTAAACGTGGCAGTTTCATAACAA
>NKJD01000079.1 GCA_002256385.1 Flavobacterium sp. BFFFF2 | reverse complement strand
GGGATAAAGGTTATCTGTCTTCCACTCAACAAATAGATTTATTTCAATCGGCAAATATCATTTTGGAGACACCAATGAGAATGAATCAAAAAGGGTATGTAAAACAGCCATATATCTTTAGAAAGGCAAGAAAAAGAATTGAAACATTGTTCTCACAATTATGTGATCAATTCAAAATAAGAAACAATTATGCAAAATCTTTCGAGGGCTTTAAAACCAGAATATTGGCAAAAATTACAGCATTAACATTGGTTCAATATATCAACAAATTCATATTTGACAGACCAATTAATAATATCAAAATTCAAATCAATTAATTTCACCCAACGGGTTAAAGTTAATGAGAAATGGTCATTTTTTACATCACTCTATCCTCTTGCATCATTCTTCATTCTTCATTCCTCTTTCCTTCTTTCCTTCTTTCCTTCTTTCTGCTATCACTTGTCAGTGCTGATCTTAAAATTGATTTCACACGAAAATCCATTGTCGCCACTGATGGCGGCTTTTCCATTTAATTGGTGACAAAGCAAGTGGATCATGTCAAGACCAAATGATTTTTTTGGTATTTCATAATCGCTGGGAAAACCACAGCCATTGTCTTGATAGACAAAAACAAACTCATTTTCAGTGCGTTTGGTAAATGAAATATAGATTTTGCCGTTGGGTTGATTGTGAAATGCATATTTCAACGAATTGGTAAACAATTCATTCATAATGAGTCCCAAAGGGATGGCTTGGGTCAGTTCAAAAAATAGCGGATTGGGTTGGGTTTCTACCTTCATTTGGAGGTTGACGTCTTTTTGTTCCGACAGTGTTTGCCAAATTAAATGGGCGTATGCAGCTATATCAGTAGCCGTTTCTGATTCGTTTTGGTACAACGTTTGGTGAATTAAAATCATGGAAGCAATGCGGTCATGAGCTTGTTCCATAAACTCGTCGACGTTGTTGAAGTTTTTGCGCCTCGATTGAATATTGAGCATGCTTAAAATCAGTTGCAAGTTGTTCTTGACGCGGTGGTGGATTTCTTTGATCAAGATTTCTTTTTCTTTCAATGATTTGACCAAAGAGGCTTCTGACGCCACTAAATCTTGCACGATTTTTTGTAGATAAATTGTTTTATTCTCAATTTTGAGTTCTAATAACGCTTCTCTGCGTTGATTTAGTTTGAGTCCTATTTGGTATGAAATAAGTAATAATAGAACAAACAAGAAAGCAATGAAAGTCCAAAACAAGGCATTCTCATAATAGCGAAATTCAAAGTGTAATGGGAATGTTTTACATACTGCCTTTTTACTATCAAAACCATGGGTTTGGATGCGAATTTGTAGTTGGCGGTCACCTCCTTTGGATCGTGCCATCTGAAACGTATTGCCCTTGATGGTTTTCCAAGTGGTTTCATCTGCGCATTTGTACTCAACTGTTAAATTATCGCGGTCATAAAAGTATGGATAACTAAAATTGAAGGTGGCCAATTCAATATCTGGCTCAAATACAAACTGTTTGTTTTCCTGTTGACAAGGGTGTCCATCAGCAAGCACTTCGTCCATTTGGATTTCTCCGTTAAATAAGTGCTTTGGCACCTCCAAAGGATTGAACCACACAAAACCTTTCATTGATGGGAAACCAATAATACCAGATCGGTCTTTTAGAGAAGGATGCGACCCTCCACCATTAAATTCATTGGACAGTAAGCCATCGTTTTTGGAAAATCTATAGCAACTAATACTTCTGTTAGTAAGTATGTTTTTTATGCAATTAAGCTTGTTAACGAATAGCAATCCATTATTTGTACTTATCCATAAATTTCCTTGCATGTCTTCTTCCAAAGCGTGAACTGATGACAAGTCATTATAGAGGTCCTTCACCTGATAGGCTTTATTATTGAAAAGCAAATAAAGGCCATTCCCATAACAGCCAACCCAGAAACTGTTTTCGTCATTTCTTTTTAAGTAGCGTGCATAAATATTTTCTAATCCTTTAATTAAGGTTACTTTATTGGAAAAAGGTTTGTACGAGTAAACGCCTTTTGAAGTGGCGATAATGAGGTTGTTTTTAAAATTCAATAGGTTGAAAAATTGCTTTTCAACAGTTGATTTGTAAATAAAAGAATCAACTTGCAAATGGTTGTTTGATTCATAAAATATTTTTGTAGCCTCGGAAATCCAAAGTCTATTGTTTACTTTGCAATAACTGCTATAATGTTGTTCGGGATGGTCGTAAATTAAAGGGAATTTATTGTTGTTTTGGTCAACAAGGTCATGCATCTGATTTGCCCAATATAATTTGTCATTATAACTAATAACAAAGAATTTATTTTTATAAAAATTTGGGTTTAATGCAGTTGATTTTTGAGTGATAAAATTATATTTCCAGCCCGACGGACAGAACCAGTTTTCGTGATCAATTTTTGCGACGCTATAACAATTGTTTTGATCAAAATTGGGAAATGTGACGTTGTTAAATACCTTTGATTTTACGATTGCCAGTCCATTATGGGCAGTTCCCAAAAAAAAAGTATGGTTCTTATCATGTTCAATGGATAGAATATCAGAAGTTGGCGCGTTGAATAAAAATGTTGTTTTTAATTGATTTTCAACATAATTGATTTGATATATTTTTCCATTTATGTTTAAAAAGTATTCTCCTTTACCGCCATATAAAATATTATAATTTAATTTAAAACTGCCAATAGTATGATTCATAAAATAATCTAAAATGGCATCGGTTTTAATGTTTTGGACGCAATTTGAGTTAGGTTCTATCAATCCTGCATTTTTTTTATCAATGAGCACTAAGTGGTTGTCAAATTTCAGCATTTTTAAAAATTCAGTACAATTGTTTTTTATAACACGCGCACTTCCATTGCTATTAAACACTGTTATTAGTTTTTGAACATGATAATAAACCTGTTTGTTTATAGCGCAAGCAGAAAATGAATTTAGAAATTTTGAATGATCAATTGTTTTTCTAAATGAATGACTGTGAAGTAGAACGTCTCTTTCAAAAAAATGAAATCCATTGTTGACGACAACCCCCAAACAATTATTTGAATTTGAATTAACTTTTGTAATCACGCTGTTATGAATACGGAATAATTCAAATTTTGGCATGGTACAGAAGAAAAGGTCCCCACTTGCGGGTTCTTTAACCATATTTAATATCCGTTGAATTTCAATTTCTGCATACCCAGAATTTTTCTTTGTAATTTGTTTGATTTTGGCACCATCAAAACTATAAATACCCATTTCAGTGGCCAACCAAAGCAATCCGTTTTTGTCAAGGATACAACTTTTAACAGTATTTTGCTTTAAACCGCTTTCCATGTCGACCCATCTAATATGGTCAATATTGTACGAGGTTTGACCAAAAGACAAACTAAAAACAAATAAATAGGTTACCAATATACTTTGAAGCTTCATGCTTTAAAATTTGTTGAAGTCAGGTAGCTGAATTCATATTTATTAGGAAGAACACACTTTCCCTTAACGGAATTCCATGTGTTTTTAAAATTCAGAAATGTAGCTGCCAATTCCAGGGTTATACTATCGTTGGGCAGCCACGAAAATAGCTAAAATATATAAAAAAACCACCCCGTTTTTCAGAGGTGGTTTTCAAATTAAATGATGAAATTAAAACTTATTTTTTCACAATGCGAACCACTTGTTGCTCGTCGCCTTGCGCAATCATAACATTGTAAATTCCGCTAGTAAGGTTACTTCCTAAGCTGCGGTTTTCAAGCTCGTTGGCTTCTACGCTGAATTGTTCTACTTGTTTACCAAGCATGTCATATACAGAAACCTGTACTGGCAATTCATTGCCGCCTTGTGCCATTAACACATATTCAGATTCAAATGGGTTGGGAACGGCTTTGATTGTTAAAGCGGTGGCTTCTGCTGAAATACCACGTGCCATAGACGCAGGTGTTTTTACGTTACACGCTGAGCCATAACCTTGCCAAACGCCATTGTAAAGTGCTGCTACACGCACTGAATAAGTGGTGTTTACAGCCCAACCTGTATAATTTCCTAACTGCATATTGGGTCGTGATGAATTAAACGTAAGGGTTGTTCCGCCATTGGTCCATTCAAAACGGTAGGCAGTTGCACCAGAGATAGTTCCACAATATAATACGGACCATTTATTGCTTAATGTACTTCCACATTGTGTGGCACTCACTTTTGTTAGATTTGTTGAGGCTGGTGTAGTCAAGTCGCATGCTGCGCCATAAGCCCCGTAAGTGCCATTATACAATACTGCCACACGAACAGAATAAGTGGTTCCTAAACTGACACCACCGCTCAATCTTGATAATTGCATGTTGTTTTCGCTTCTGTCAATTGTTTGAGAGGTGCCACCTGAAGATACTTCAAATCGAAATCCTTGTGCCCCATAGCTTTGGCCACAGTACAAAGTGTTGTCAACTAAAGAAAGAGTAGACCCACATTGTGCATCAATTAATTTTGATGGGGCAGGTGTTGCAGGCGTAGTAACGGAACAACTATTTCCGTATACTGACCAGCTGCCATTAACAAAAACGGCACATTTTACAGTATACGCCGTGTTAAAGGCCTTGTTTGTTGGTAATTGTAAAAAGTGAAAGCCATTAAAAGTTGATTCACAAACTTCAGAAACACTACTAGGGCTAGTAACCATGAAACGGTATTTAGTAGCACCACTAACCAGCGTGCAATACACCGTGTTTTCAATATTCGAAACGACGTGACCACAATACGAACCTAAAATATAAGGCGCATTATTAATAATTGTTACAGCAACCGCAGTTCTGGCACTTTCTACTCGGTTAATTGTTTGGCTTACGTAGTAGGTTGTTGTTGATAATACTGTTGAAGTAGTAAGGCTTGATCCACCAACAGCAGCAGTGTACCAATTAAATGTGGGCGCCGAATATCCAGTAATTGGTGTCCCTGTGGCTTCCAAATTATTTACTGTTGTCCCTGTTGCAAATACTTGTGCATTGGCCGCAGGTGCTGAAGGGTAAACACCCTCGTCTACTTGGTCGTTACAATTATTATCAATTCCGTCAAAAACCTCTGTCGCAGCAGGGTTGATGCTGGCATTGTTGTCATTACAATCGGTGCGGTTGGAAACATACCCTGATGGCGCTCCTGTACAAGTAATGGTTGTGTTTGCATTATCACCAAAACCATCCTGATCGGTATCTGCAAAGTACATGACATTTGGATTTACAGTGATGGTTAAACTTGCAGTAGAAATACACGGACCTGATGAAGGCGTAAATGTGTAAGCTGTTGTTTCTGTATTGTTTAACGAAGGCGACCATGTTCCATTAATAGCATTGGTTGATGTGGTTGGCAATGCCGACAAACTAGCACCTGCACAGATTGGGCTTACCGATGAAAAAGTAGGCGTGATGTTTGGATTTACTGTAATTGTTAAAGTAGCAGTAGTTGCACCATAGCCAGCCGTTGGGGTAAATGTATATTCGGTGGTGGTTGTGTTGTTCAACGAAGGTGACCAAGTACCTGTTATGCCATTATTTGAGGTGGTTGGTAAAGCAGACAAGGATGCACCGGCACAAACTGGAAAAACTACCGAAAAGGTAGGGGTTACCGATGGAACCAATTCGCCATTGACAATCATGGCACCTACACTGTAACCTGAAAATTGAATTTTGTTAAGTTGAGCCTGTGTTAAACCGCCGTTGCCTACCATAATTTTACCAGCTGTGCCTAAAGTTTGCACTGATCCGGTCCAACCTGTAATGGTAAGCAAAGATCCTGCCCAAGTAACCCCGCTGCTATTGGCAAAAGTTAAAGTGTGCGAACCAGTACCCAACGCGATTGTAGACGAGGATGCCACATCTAATGTACCCACTGTTTCAGAAAAACCGGTGGTATATCCCGTACTAAAAGTGCCTCCATTTAACACTATTTTACCTGAATCTGCCAATACGCCAGCAGCCCCTAAGCTAACAAGACCTGCCTTGATGGTAGTGCCGCCAGTATAAGTGTTGGCTCCACCCAGCACCACGCGGCCTGTAACTGTAGAAAGCCTATCAAAAATAATTCCGACATCCGATGAATCACCGCTAATTACGCCATTAAAGGTATAGGCACCAGAAGTAGCATTGCTTGAGTCACCGCCCACAGTAATTGTACGGGTGCTTGATCCTAAACTCACAGGACAATTGAAAGTTAAACCAACAGAAGAGTTAGATTTAACTGGAACATTTCCAAACATAAAATCACCACCAAAAGTAACACTTGACACGGGGAGTACTCGGGTTGCAGTTCCAGTACCTCCGAACGATCCACCATTTAAAATTAATGGTCCAGCACCGACAGCATTAACATTGTTACCCATGATTACCGTTCCTGCGTTGATGGTAAATCCTCCGTAAAAATTATATGTTTGCGCGCCAATTTCCCACGTTCCTGTTCCGTTTTTTATGAACCCTGTTCTATTAGTTGTGCCTGCACTTGATAAACCATCATATGTGCCAATATTGGTCCAAATTAAAGTAGATCCCGAGCCAATATCAAAAGTTCTGACGGCACCCGCTATTTCATTATTTCTTGTTTTCCAATAATTTATTGCAGCACTTCTAGTAACAGTTACTGTTGACGCATTAGTAACATTCACATTCGCTATGGACGTTGGTCGATCTAAATTTATGTTACTATTAGCGGTAAATATGATATTTGATTCTTCCGTATAAGATTGATTAAATGGGCCTGATGCTGAGGAACTCCAATTACTGGAGATTACATTGGCACTCGTATTATCGGTTCGCCAATATAATTGTGCTTCTGCTTGATTTGAAAATGCAAAAAAAACAAGCAGCAACATGATCGTTTTTAGATAAGTATATTTGTTCATAAGTATTTGATTTTGAGTTAATTTTCTAAGTTTATATTTCTAAACGGACAGTCAACTTTCAAAACACAAGTTGAATCGTTTACATGAAAACAAAAAGTTTGTTGAAATAAGCTAGCATCAAATTGCAAAAGGATAGCAAAAAAATATCGGCATGCATTAATAGGTAGTCTACGCTTCCACTCGACCATTTCAACAAAAAACCAATTGTTTGATTTTAGATATTGGGTCCATTGTACATGTTTATGTTGTAAAACAATTTAAGAATGATGGGGGGAATTGATTTCTTCATAGGTTAATTTGTAAGTAATTTATTTGCTGTATGTTAAAAGTGCTACGTCTTGTCATGTGGCTACATCACCATAATCCAAAAGAACTTTCATCGGTAGTATTTCAGTGTTGAGTTATTTGTTATTTAAATTTATCTGATGGTATTATGTTAACCCGTTGGGTGAAATTGTTTTTAAGTAAAAAATAACGGTCAGATATTGGTCAAGATACTGAAATTCAGTATCTTGAAGTCTCAAAACAAACCAATATCCATGTCAAATATAGTGAAAAATTATTTTAGAGTTTTAGATGTTATACGTTCTTTAGATCTTGATTTTAATGATACATTTAGAGTCGGTAGAAAAGCAAAAATGACTGATATTGAAGTAGTTGCTTTGAGTTTAACAGCTGAATACATGTCTATTGACAGTGAAAATAATTTATTCAAACAGCTGGCTAATACATCGATTCCAAATTTAATTGAAC
>NKJD01000014.1 GCA_002256385.1 Flavobacterium sp. BFFFF2 | reverse complement strand
CTCATGCAAGGTAGTAGCCATCAGCACCAAATGCTGCGTCGCCGATTCAAACAAGGGAAAAAACTTGGTGTCCTTCGGGACAAAAAATTGAAAAACAGCATTTAAGTTCATCGCAATTTATATCTATGATCGTGCAAATCTATACAACTAATGTTAAGCGAATATTAACAAGGTGGCAAAGTTTAAAACTGACTTTTCAACATTAAATATAAAGCATTCAATTGTAGATATTTCAATCCAAACAAACCGATAAATAAACCACATAAATTTACGAACTTTGAACAAATCAAAAAACACCTCAGCATGATATCCTCTGGATGCATGTAAAAAACGGCGGAGTTTAAAAATTCAATTAATAATAAAATCTATTTTAAAATGAAACCTAAAACGATTATTACTATTGGATTTATTCTTTTATTCATATCTGTCCAAAGCCAAACCTTGTCCCAGCAATTAGACCAATTGCTTACCGGGTGGCATCAGGCAGCGGCGCAAGCAGATTGGGAACAATATTTTTCAGTATTAGATGACGAAGCCATTTATATCGGCACAGAAGCGGGCGAACGCTGGGATAAAAAAAGCTTTGAAATCTTTGCCAAACCTTATTTCGACCGAAAAAAAGCATGGAATTTCACAGCCGTCGAAAGACATATACACTTATCAGCTGATCAACAATGGGCTTGGTTTGACGAAGTGTTAAACACCCAAATGAAACTTTGTCGTGGGTCAGGTGTTTTGATTTTTAAAAACGGCCATTGGAAAATCCAACAATATGTGTTGTCTATGCTTATCCCAAACGACAAAACCAATGAGATTGTTAAAATAAAAACCGCTTGGGATGAAGCGTGGTTGGAGAAGAAGAAATAGTTTATTTCAGATTGAAAGATTGAAAGATTTGAGATTTGAGATTGAAAAATTGTAATGATTGAATGATTTCGACTTTTGACTTTTGACTTGTAACTTTTTACTAAAAAACTATTGACTAATGGCTATTGCCTTTCTTTGATTGAAAAATTGAAAAATTGAAAGATTAGAAAAGACTTTTGACTTTCAACTTTCAACTTTCAACTTTCAACTTTCAACTTTTGACTTTTGACTTTCAGCTTTTGACTTTCGACTTTCGACTTTAAACTTTTGACTTTCGCCTTTAAACTTTCAAATGTGTCAACATATCCTCTGTCATACGTCCTAAGTCAAAGTCTGGTTGCCAGTTCCAATCGGTTCGGGCTTCCGTATCATCAATTGACGCGGGCCATGAATCGGCTATTTGTTGGCGAAAGTCTGGATCACAGTGTAAAGTAAAATCAGGCAGGTGCTTTTGAATTTCAACTGCCAGTTGTTCAGGAGTAAAGCTCATGGCACTTAAATTATACGATGAACGAACTCGAATGGAATCTGCAGGCGCTTCCATGATTTCAATGGTTGCTCTGATGGCATCATCCATATACATCATCGGCAATGCAGAATCGGATTTTAAAAAAGAGGTATAAGTGACTTTTTGCAATGCTTGATGGAAAATATCAACTGCATAATCGGTCGTTCCACCACCTGGAGGAGTCCCCCAACTGATCAGCCCAGGATAACGTATACTGCGCACATCAACCCCATATTTTTCATGGTAATAGGCACACCAGCGTTCACCAGCCAGTTTACTAATCCCATATACGGTTGAAGGTTCGGTAACGGTATACTGCGGTGTATGCTCCCGTGGCGTCGATGGACCAAAAACAGCAATACTTGATGGCCAAAATACCTTTTTTATTTTATTTGCTTTGGCTAAATTAAGTACATGAAAAAGGGAATTCATATTTAAATCCCAAGCAAACGCTGGATTTTTCTCGGCAGTAGCCGACAATAAGGCCGCCATTAAATACACGTCTGTAACGTGGTATTTTTCAATAAGGTGTTCTATCTGATTAAAGTCGAGGGCATTGATTACTTCAAAAATACCATCGTCAACTACAGGGCTTACTAACTTGCGAATGTCTGAAGCAATGACGCGTTCTTTTCCGTATTTCTGACGCAATGCAAAAGTAAGTTCAGTGCCTATTTGTCCGCAAGCCCCAATAATTAAAATGGTAGGTTTCATAAGTAGTTTGTTTGTTGTTTGCAAATGTATTTATTTTGAATGTTTGATTGAGAGATTATATGATTGAAAGATTGAAGAATTGAAAGATTGAAGGATTGGAAGATTGGAAGATTGAAGGATTGAAGGATTGAAGGATTGAAGGATTGGAAGATTGAAGGATTGAAGGATTGAAGGATTGAAGGATTTGAATTTTGTGGTTTGAGATTTTTAGAGGGTTGAAAACAACTTTAAACCTTAAACCTTGAACATTAAGCTTTAAACAAAAAACTATTGTCCAATGGCTACTGCCTTACAATGATTGAAAAATTGAAGGATTCAATCCCGATAGCTATCTGGATGAAAATTTGAAAATGAGGCCCTGATCCCGATTGCTATTGCGGCATGGAGACAAATGGGGCGAAGCTAATGTTTAAATATTGTAACAACGTTTCAGTAGTACCATGTTAGGTGACCCTTGCAGTTACCCTGCTTTTGTACCAAGAATTGATTTTGGAAACCACGTAGGGTCAGATCGGATGTCCCATTTTTGTTGAGTTTACACGAAATGATGTCTAGTCTCTCGACTTTTGACTTCCGACTTTTTGACTTTTGACTTTTGACTTTCGACTTTTGACTTTCGACTTTCGACTTTCGACGAGGCTAAGCGCAAGATATGTTTGGTTGAAAAAAAATAGCGCCTTATGCAAACGAGGCGCTATTTGTAAAATTTATTTTTATCTGCTGTTTTATCGATCACAAAAATTATAATCGTAATTCACCATGATGCCCCAACTTTCATCGATGCGCTGCACCGACATATCGGCATTAAAATTAATGCTGTGAATGCGGGCACCATTATTTAAGTGAAACCGGGCCACCGGGCCTTCAAAGGCTTCTAAGTATTTGCGAATATCGGCTTCGCTGGGCTTTTGTTTAAAATGTTCGCGCATTTGTGGCGCTGGACTCAAGGTGTAAAATCCTTGAACCCCTTGGGCCCGACAATAAGCAATCAGGCTTTTAATGGCAAGTGTTCCCGCTCCTTTTTGCGTGGCCCCCGGCAACCTAAATATCGAGTAAAAAATGGCATAACTCACATCGAATTTTGAATGGTAATCATCGTCTTCCAAAATGTCGATCATGGTATGCGGCAAGCGGTTTCCTACCCGAACGCAGACCATAAATTGTGGTATGTTGTCGTGTACATACACATACAAGGTGCGGTTGCCCGTAATGCGCTTTTCAAGCGGAATACTTGGATGCACCGGATCGTGCTGAATCAATGACAACCAAGCAGGGTCAAAAGCGGGGTCTCCATAAGGAATAATAGGGCTCATAACAGGTGGGGATATAAAATTTTTAGGGTTTAGGTAATAAATGTTTTTGCACTTTTCCAAGCGCTGTTCTCGGTAAACTATCCACTTGGATATAGGCGCGTGGTATTTTAAAAGAAGCAAAGGTTCTTACACAATTTTGTTGAACGGTTTCATCATCATAATCTTGATCGGTTACTAAATAAGCAACAGGTACTTCCCCTCTGGATTCGTGCGGTATTCCGACCACAACCACTTCCAAAACGCCTGCTTGTTCACTGAGGTATTCTTCAATTTCACGGGGATAAATGTTAAATCCGCCACTTATGATTAAATCGCTTTTGCGGCCTTTCAGGGTAATGTACCCATCGGCGGCACATTCACCCATATCGCCCGTTTTAAAATAGCCATCAACAAAAGCTTCTTCGGTGGCGTCGGGTCGGTTCCAATAACCGGCACACACGTTGGGGCCTTTAATATACACTTCGCCTTCTTCTCCAATCGGTGCCACATTGCCGTCAGCTTGGATAATTTTGGCTGAAATGCCAGGCAACGTAAAACCGACCGTACCTGCACGGCGCTCACCGATATACGGATTTGACAGGTTCATCAACGTTTCGGTCATGCCATATCGTTCCAAAATGACATGGCCAAATTTGGCTTCAAAATCAGTAAGAACCTGCGGAGGCAATGGCGCCGATCCGCAAACAAATAAACGGGCAGTTTTGCCTACTTTTTCAGCGATTTTCGCATCCCAATCTAACAATCGAATGTAAATGGTAGGCACCCCAAAAAACAGGGTTGGTTGGTAGGTTTCAAACTGAGCTTGTGCTTTTTGGTACTCAAAACGAGGTAATAAATGCATGTGACAGCCGCTAATCAGCCAACTGTGAATGCCATTAGCCAATGCGTGTACATGAAACAAGGGCAAAGCCAACAAAAACCGATCAGCTTCAGTGATGTGCCAACTTGAACACAAGTTCACCCCATTGGACAAAAAGTTGTTATGCGTTAAAACAGCCCCTTTTGATTTGCCTGTAGTTCCGCTGGTATAAACCAATGCCGCCGGATCATCGCCTGAAATGACGGCTGGAATAAAGGGGGCATAAGCCGTTTCATAAACGGCCGCTAATTCTGATTTTAAAAGTGAGTCAAAGCCGCCGGGAACGGGTCCATCACTGATTAATAATTTGGGGGCCGCATCTTCAATGATATGCGTTAATTCGCGTTCTCGATACATAATGTTCATGGGAACAAAAATGATGCCCGATTGGACACAGGCCAAAAACAGGTCAATCAATTCAACCCCATTTTCTAAATATACGCCCAAGCGGTCGCCTTGTACAAGGCCTTTTTGCTGCAAAAACAAAGCCATTTGCTGGCTTCGTTGGTCTAATTGTCCAAAAGTAAATGTTTGGTCTTGAAATTGAAGGGCTTCTTTGTTGGCGCGGCCTTTCAGGGATAAACTAAAAAGTTGATAGAGGTTCATATTGCTAAAGAAATATAAATATTAATGTTGGTTAGTTGCTGGAATTTTAACAATTGCAAATAAAGACGAAAGGGCAAATAGTCCTAAACTTAAGAAGGCAGTGGTGAAATTACCACTTAAGTCGGTAAGTTGGCCTACCAAGGGTGCACCACATAAAATAAACACGATGCCCATCATGTTTACTAAGCCCATGGCAGCTCCTGCCCTACCTGGAAACAAGGACGTGGCTCTGCTAAACAAGGCAGAATAAGGAAACCCACAGCCCAAGCCTAATAATACGATCGCCAACAATACAACGGGGAATACTTCTGGTAAAAAAGCCAGCAACATGCAACCCGTAGCATTCATGAAAATACTGCCTACTAATACTTTTTTAACTCCATGGCGCTGAACCAAATTACCGCCATACGATCGGGAAAATATACCAATCAGCAATACCAACGATGCCACCGCATGAATAAGCCATTTGGATTCAATGCCCGATTTTTCGGTCAGTAAAGTGGTAATCCACGATCCAATGACTATCACCAAACCAAAGGAAGC
Organism: Flavobacterium sp. BFFFF2; assembly: GCA_002256385.1. Taxonomy (GTDB): domain Bacteria; phylum Bacteroidota; class Bacteroidia; order Flavobacteriales; family Flavobacteriaceae; genus Flavobacterium. The sequence goes on along the minus strand of NKJD01000014.1, from coordinate 76,383 downwards.
CATTTGCACCCAACCCAGGGCATACAATGGACCATGTGATAAAAGTGCTTTTAATGAAGTTTGCGGATGTTCTTTGGCTTCAGCTTGAGGCGCAAATAAGGCCGCAATCAGCCCCAATAATGCCACGATGGCTGTGGCCAAAAAACCATAATTCCAAGCATTGAAATGCTTTGCAATCAATGGCACAGCAAATATGACAAATCCTGAACCCATCAAAATGCAGGCACCATAATAGCCTTGATTCAAAAGTACTCTTTCGGGTTTTGAATTTTGATAAATATACCGAGCGCCAGAAATAAAACAGGTTCCTGTGCCAAAACCAATGAGGAACTTCCAAGTGATTAAGGCCATATAGGTCGTTGACGTTGAAATACCGAAATTACCAATAACAACAACTGATAATGCGGCAATGAGAATTTTCTTTGGGCCGAAATGATCAGCCAAATGACCGCCCGGAATTTGCATCAAGGCATGGGTTAAAAAGATGGCCGTTGTTAATAGGCCAAATTTCGCTTTGGTAAATTCAAAAGTAGACGTTTCAAAGGCAGCCACCAGCATGTCTTTTAAAGGTGCATGATTGGTGTAATTTGCCGAATAAGCAAAGCCGATAAAGCAAGCTGTCAGCAGGGCTTTTCGTTCGTTGGTGGTCATAGTAGAATTCATTTATTACAAGTTTTAAGGTTGAATGGACTCAATGAGCAGGGCGCTAATAGCTGCTTCACATTGAGGTAAAGGGGTGAAATGGAGGGTGAACAACCCACCTGTATGATCTATTTCAAATTGAAACGATTGGCTTTCAGGGGCCTGTGGCGGGCTAAAAGTCCCTATTTCTGTAGATCCACAGTGGACGGTCATTCCGATAGGCAAAGCCGATTCATGACGCACTTGCGTGCCCAATTGATTCACCAAGCCTTCTTTTTTCTGATTCACTTCCAATTGGGTCCCCAACAAGCTGATGCGGTATTTACCCGCTTCCAATGGCATAGAAAATTGGGTAATCCCCTTGCGCTGCGTCTGATAAATGGGGTCATCTTCTGTTTCATTGATGGCCAAATCACTGGCCGGTAAAGCCCCGTTTTTGGTTTGAAACACCAAGGCACCTCCCCCTTCACTTCCCCAAGTAAACTCATTCGATTTGGGTTCATGCACCCACCAAATACCTGCGGAGGCCTGAAAATAATCGCGGGCAGTTCCCATTAAAAATCCCATTGGTTTTTGAAGGGTAAGCCCGTCATTCATGAGATAAACTAATCGCCAAGTCGCTTCTGCACTTGCTTTTCCATCAGCTGTTAACACTTGGATATGAATACTTTCAATTGGCTTACTTAATTGAATAGGTAACACCACCATTTGGTTTTTTACTTCCAAATCGGTTTGCTTCTCCTCATTCAAAAACCACTGAATACTGGATGAATTGGTAAAAACAGGTACCTGAATGGTTATCGGAAATTGATTTCCCCGAACCACCAGCGATTTGTGTTCGTTTCGGCCAATAGCCACATAAGGCGTTTTTGACCAATGACACCGATACCACTGCGCCACCTCTTTGGGCTTCCGATCTAAAGTGACCAAGCCTTTGCTATTCACATGCGGCGTGGCATGTTGGCGGTATTCAGAGTAAAAGTCGTTGTAATTCCAAACGGCTGTTCCACCCAAATAAGCACGTTGATCGAGTTGTGCCATCACCTGTTGGTGCCATTGTAGGCCATATTGGGGGGTGTAGTCAAAACGTTGTGGTTGTTCGGTGTACAAACGCGGATCCATATCGGCGCCGTATTCAGAAAGCCAAACCGACTTGTTGGGGTATTTTTGGTGAAAATGATCTAGAAAACCTCCTAATTCTTCCGTTTTGCCTTTGTACCAACCTTGGTATAAATTCCAGCCTATCGCATCGGTAATGGTCAGCAAACCTGCTTTTTCATATAAGCCAAAATCGCCGTGACAGGGCAGCAAGGTGAACCGACTTGGGTCAACTTGTTTGGCGGTTTCATTCAATACTTTGGCTTGACGTTGCACTTCTAACAAATATTTTTCTTGTTTCTCCGGCTCTTTTTTATAAGGCAATCGCAGCAAAACTTCATTCATAAAAGCCCAGCCTACTACGGACGGGTGTATTTCGCATTGCGCAATCATTTCGTGCATTTGCTGAACGGACGAGGCCAAAAAAGCGTCGCTTTCCGTAATTTCATTCACGACGGGAATTTCAACCAAAGCAATGAGTCCCAATTGGTCGCAGGCTTGCAAAACCGCGTCATCTTGCGGATAATGCGCAATGCGAATAAAATTGGCCCCCATCACTTTAATGGCGGCCATATCCGCATTCGTTTGCTCAGTTTGTAGGGCACTCCCCTGCCCCAACCACATTTCGTGCCGATTGACCCCGTTCAGTTTGTATGGTTGGCCATTTAACAAAAACCCGTGTTCGCCTGATACCGAAGCTGTTCGAAATGCAATAGGCGATTGGTTTGTATCGATGATCCTCCCATTTTCAGCTACCAATTCGGTAATGAGGGTATACATCACTGGGTCCTCAGGCGACCAAAGTGATGGTTTCTTGATGGATAAAGTTTGACGGGTAGTTAACAACAACGCATTGCTTTCCCTTACTTTATAACTATGTTGGGCACAAATGACGCCTTGTTGATCGACCAGTCGTTGCTTAATGGTTATATCTTTTTGGGCACCTTGCACCTTGGTTTCAATGTCAAGAAAGGCTTTTTTTTGAAGGACATCTCGATAGGTCACATGAACAGCCCTTTCACCATATTGCCCGAAAGGGATATGTGTCTTGGGGAACCTATACAGACAAATGCCGCGTGTAAGTCCACCAAAAAAGGTGAAATCAGCCGAAATAGGGGCAACATTGGCATCGGGCGCATTGGAAACATGAATTAACAAGTCATTCTGACCAGTATGTAATTTGTTTTGCAAATTGGAAACAAATGCAGTATACCCGCCTTGGTGCTGGCTCACCAATTGGCCGTTGACATACACCCATGCTTGCATACAGGCTGTCCCAATGCGCAAATAATCAACGGATTGATCAGTTGCGTCAATGGTGAATTGATAGCGATACCAGCCTGAACCTCTATAAAAACCTGGCGCATCATCAAGGGCATCTTTCTGATTCCATGTATGCGGAATGTGCACTATTTCACCGCCACTTTGCGGAATGTCAGCAGGATTATCGGTGTCCATTTTGTAAAAAGACCAAGCTTGGTCAAAAGGAATTTTCTGCGACACAAAAGCAGATTGGCCTTGTGTTACTCCACTTAAAAACACGCTTAACAAGCAACTTAGCAACAAGGTTTTTCCCAAAAATGACAGCTCAATTTTCATCAATCTTGGTTTGGCGTGGTTGATACTGGGATGGCCCATTCTGGAATGCGCACTTCGTTCCACTGGTCAGTTCTAAATGGAGAGGCAGGCAAATTTGCTGCATTAAACAGGTAGGTTTGCGGGCAATTATTCCAGTTATAACGAACAGCAACCGGATGGGGAACCTCATTTGCATATACGTACAATAGCTTTTTTTTCAGAAAGGCCGTGGCTGGGTAAAAATGTTGGTCTTCGCCCGCAATATACAGTGATTTGGGTGTATCAGTAGCTATTTGCAACCATTCATCATGCTTGAATCTTAAAATAGCTTTCCCCTTTTTAAATTTTGTTTTCACTAATAAAGGCCCACAATACAAGTCTTTATTTTGCTGGTAGGTTTCGTTTAAAGCAATGGCAGCCAAACGTTCACCAAATGGTTTCTTGTTTTTGGGATGCAATTCGCCCATATCGCCCAAATCGAGGGTCGTGGCCAAAGCGGTGTAAGGCAATTGTAAAGTTTGCACTTGGCTTTCGCGAATGACATTGGCTAAATGGCTGTCACTGTAACCGTAGGCGGTTAATTGTAAAAAATAAAAAGGCAATTTGGCGTTTGCCCATGACTGTCTCCAACCCGTAATTAAGGCTTTCATTTGGTCGGTATATTCATAGGCCCATTCTCGGTTCGAAGTGCCCTGATACCAAATAAAACCTTTAATGGTATATGGAATAATTGGATGAATCATCGCATTGAAAAGCACAGATGGCCTGCGGTGTAGCCGTTTGAGCATATATAATGAGCGAGGTAATTCGGCCTTGGGGTTCGATAGTTTCAGTTGGTCGTAAGCCAAACTATCAGTTGTGCGGTTGGTTTCCCATAGTTTCCACCGATCATACACGCTCGCCAATTTAGGTTCAGAATTCATCGATGTTGCTGGTGTCCAACTTTCGGCTCCTGTTCCACCCCAATTGGCATTAATGATACCCACGGGAATTTGCAACTTTTCTTGTAATTTACAGGCATAATAATAGCTCATAGCCGAAAATTCTTTAACCGATTCGGGAGTACAAACGGCCCACTTTGACCCACTGGGAAAGGAAAATTGAGGCTCAGAAGCAGTACCTCGTTTTACTTGAAACAACCGTATAAAAGGTTTATTGGCTTTTTGTATTTCCGTTTCCGCTTGCTCAACCCGCCGCATAACCAACTCCATATTAGATTGACCAGACGACAGCCAAACCTCTCCAATTAAAACATCTTTTAATTCCAGTTTCTCCCTGCCAGATTCAAGGCGAATCCAATGAGGAACAAATGTGCCTTGCGTTGTTTTAATCGTAGTTTTCCAGCTTCCTGATGCATCTGCTACAGTGGTGGTAGGTTTTACGCACCAATCAACAGTGATCGTTACTGTAGCATTCGGTTCGGTGGTTCCCCAGATGGCTGCTTCTGATTGTTGTTGCAACAGCATGTGATCTGAAAACAGGGGCGAAAGTTGCAATTGGCCTTGTACAAATAGACCACAAAAGATTAAAAAAAGGTACCCTAACCGCCCCATCGCACCTTATTTATTAAGCATTTCCAATACCTTTTGGGCATAACGAACCCCCATTTTATTGGCACTTTCGGCATCAAAATGAATGTTGTCTTCTAATAAATGCGTGTCTTCACTTGTCACAAAATCACTATTTGGAATGTAATCTTTCACCGTTCTAATCACCTTTTGATTGAATTCGATAAAATCGGGACGTTCCGACAATTCGCCACAAATAAAAGGCAAGTTGGGTTCTTTGAGATCTTCGCGCAAATGCGCTACCATTTCTTTTAATTGGGATTTATAGGTCACAAAATTGTCGTCTTTGGCATCTTTGTTGTCCGTTGAACCCTGATTCCAAATAATGGCTCGTAATTTGCCGTGTTTTTGGGCTTCACGTGCCCGAAGTAAGGTGGCATCGTAATTGGCTTTTCCGGGTTTAAACCACAATTTAATGGAAGAACCGCCCTGCGGATTCATCACCAAACCCCATGGCTTATTGGTTTTTGTTTGGATGTCCAACATACATTTATACGATGGACTCACTCCTTGAATTCTGAGTTCTTTTCTAATAGTTGAATATTTATTTAACGGCTGCGAGGCAGGTTCAAAGAAATTATCGCGGTTGAGCAAATATACATTCGGCATTGTGCCACTGTCTTCGGCGGGTATGGGGCCTCGTCCAGCCATGTTTGATTGCCCTATTGCTAAAATAATATCTAAAGGTTCTAATGCTTTCACTTTGGGTGATTCCGTTTCAAGATGTTGAATGACATCATATTTCTCCAAATTGAACGTCTTCATTAATTGAACTAAGGGCTTGTAAAACTGGTATTGGGTATTGACCAACCCTTTGTTGGAATCAACATTTGACGGGTCAACATTTTTAGCTTTTGGGTCGTTGTCTTGGTATTTGAAATAATGCCAACCCACACACGATTTGCTGTTCAGCAAATGCATACAAAAATGCTGATAAGCATTCCCCCTATCCGTTTGGGTTTTCACGGTAAAACCAGCTCCTGTTGTATTCGCCAATCCTGAATCCATACCTTTCGTATAGAACTCGGTCACCATAAAGGGTTTGTTGGCTTTGCGGTCAATTTGGTCCACCATGATTGGATCTGGTGACCAGTCGCCGTAGTAATTCAATGAAATAATATCGCAGTATTTCCCAGCTGCCTCCAAAACGCCTTCACTTCGTTTGGCATCGGCATGCAACCGACTTCCCAAATAAAGATGATTCGGATCATTCTTTTTGATCGCTTCTGACACAATGCTGTAATAGGTTTGTGCGACAAATCCAGCGAAAGCATCTCGTACTTTATCGGTTATTTTATCGGAAGCAATTCCTTGCTCCGTTAGCCACTGAGTCGCTCTTTTGTATCCAAAATCTTCATGGTTTTCTATGGCAAGGTAATTGTCTAAATTGTCATTGCCCAAAGGCATTTCATTGTCTGAAAAATAACCAAACAAATTGGCATCATTGCGGTGTGTGGCCAATGAAACAGCCACGGAATCGCAATAGGTTTTAAAAGTAGGGTCAAAAACGAAAATCACATCGTGCGGATAACCCGTATTGCCTGCTTTTTGATAAGTTCCCCCACGTTTTTTGCCATAACCGCTCATCCAATTCAATTGCGGACAATAGGTCATTGGGCTTTTAGAACTTAAATTGTGTTTGCGAATGGCTTCATCATCGCCCCATGAACCACTGTGAAAGAAGCCCAGTTGTTGCAAAGTATCAATGGTTTGATTCATCCATTGTTCTGGATTTTTATATTTTTTGGCTAAGGCTTCTAAATTTGATTCAGATTTGCCAGCGCGCAACGAATTAATGCCCACTACAATGGTTCTGTACCCATTCGGATCAATCACCCACCAACGGTTGCCTTGTTTTTCGACCCTAAAAAAACCAGTAGCATTAAATTTTTTACTTTGGTCACTACCAAATTGAGAAAATTTGGTGGTTTTAGGATGATAATCACTCAAACCATTCAAGGTGTAGGCTTCAAAAACATCCCAAGGCAAATCTTTGTTTTTAGCCCATGGTTTTGCATCGGTTTTAACGGTATTGCAATACACTCCTGCCATCCCATTAAAAGTCTTAGTAACGCGTTTTGGCGGTTGGGCTTGTAATAAGAATCCGTAGCAAAGAAGTAAAAAAATCCAGTTGGCTTTCATGGTTTTAATAAAATTAATTATACCCTATATTTTGCGGGAAATTCCCACCCATGGCATTGATTTGATTTTGAGGTATAGGCCAACGGATGTGTTTGGTCACGTCAAAATTATCTCTTGCATCGTCATAAATTTTTGCCGTATTGATATTGGTAATAATATCTGTTTTGCGGTTGCCAGCATTGTAATTAATGCGGTTTAGATAACTGTAGAAATCCATTGGTGTTTTAAATACATAACCATTAATATTGTCATTATACAAACAGCCCGCGTATTTTTTGATTTGTTGCTCCATCGTGGCAGCTCCAAATCGTTTGAGTGTATACCAACGGTGTCCAAATCCTTCCTGACCAAATTCACGGGCATCTTCATCTAAAATATCTTGAAGCGTAATGCTGGTCTTAGGCGTATTTCCAGCGCGCGTCCAAACTTTATTAAATAAATCAACGGCTTTACCCATATTTCCAGCACGTAAATAGGCCTCTGCCCCTACCAAATACGTTTCTGCAAGTCTGTAAACGATGATATCTTTAAAAGATGGATTTATAGTAATATCACGTGTCCATTTGTCGAAATATTTGGTTGAAGAGGGACGCATGTATTGCGCAATATTGGGAGACATAAATTTTGGAACAGCATCGCCATTTCTGAACGTAAAATTCAATGTTTTATTTACGGCTCCTGTTGGACCATAGTTTTGCAACTGCTGTAAAATGGTTGTTGACAAACCCATATTTGTATTGGGTTGACCGTTTACAAACAAGTATTTAATGTCGTGTGATTGAATAACCAAACTTCGCGTCAATGGCTGACTTGAAGGAATATTATTGAACGTGAACGTATTGCGGTAATATTGTGTGTATCTTTTGTCTGTTGCCTGATCGTACAAACTCAACAAATAATCATTCGGATAAAAACGACCCCAAGTAACGCCGCCTTGTTCTAAATCAGTATTGATGGAGTAACTGTCAGAAACTGAAAACACGGTGTTTTTATCATAACGTGTTAATGATGAGGAAGCGAAACGATGTCCAGTTAAGGAATTTGAAGAATTGACTGCTGCACCACCTATCTCGTTACTCCATTGATGGACAAATATGGCTTCACTATTGTTTAATTTTGCGCTAGTAGATGAAGTACTGATAGGTGCAAATACATCTTTAGGTTCATTCATTAACGAATAGGTATTTGAAGCCAATATCGTTTCAACCTGAGCAGCTGCATCCGTTAAATCCATGGTTGATGGATCGCCATTAATGGGCCATAAATCGGCAAGTGATTTTACATGACAGGCAAATCCTTTGGTAAACCTTCCTAATTCTGGTGTGGTCCAAGCTAAATTTGCAATGGCATAATCCAAATCTTGTTTAATTTGATTCATTACATCTGCTTGGTTGGCAGGCGCATAATTCACCTCTTGGTCACTGTTTAATGCCGGATTTGTGGTGAAATAAATATTATCATATCGGCGCAATAAATTAAAATAAGCCAATGCCCTAAAGCAATAAGCCTCACAAAGCGCTTGCTTAACTAGTGGATTAGATTGATCCATTTTTAATGCGTAAAATGCAATCTCGTTGGCTCTACCGACTAATTTGTAATTGTAATTCCAATATCCTTCCACATCTTTGTTGAGTGAATTTAAATAATTTGGATCATATTTAGTACAACCAGCCCAATCACCCAATGATTCACCTGCTCTAGTAAAGGTAATATCATCACCACCGATCAAGGAGTTTGCGGGCAAACTGCCTTCTCCCGCACCAAAATTAGCCATGTCTCTTTGAAAGTTGTACATGGCAACAACGGCAAATTGTAATCCTTCGGGTGTTTTATAAATGAAATCATTATTAAGATCGGTCGGTGAATTTTCGTCCAAAAAATGAGTGCATCCCATTGTAAAGAAACAAAAACAACCTAATAATAGTTTTAACATTTTTGTATTCATCTGAGTATTTTTTAATAATTAAAAAGATAAATTCATACCTACATTCATGATTTTTGCCTCTGGATAACTAGACGGACTTGTTTCGGGTCCAAATGATTTGTAATTGGTCCAAGTAAAATAATTGGTCAATGAAACATAGACATTTAACCTTGAAATGGACAAAGCATCAATCCATTTGCCTTTCGGTACCGTGTAGCCCAATGAAATTGTTCTCAATCTAAAATAAGAGGCATCTTGCAATCCTAGTGATTTGATATAAGTATCTGATGAACTTATGTTTGGTAGCGGTGCTTCTTGGCCTTTTCCGTCTGGTGTCCAATAATCTACTTTGATGCCATTGGCTGAACCAAAATTTGACCCGCCATAATTATCATCATAAAGATAGGTGTTTCTCTTTATTACACCTTGCACGGTATAAAAATCCAGAAACAAATCAAAGCCTTTATATTTGAAGGTGGTACTTAAGGAACCGATCCACTTTGGCGTGGCATCAAATATCTTTTTATCAGCCGTTGTAATAACACCATCGTTGTTTACATCATTTACTCGAATGGACCCTACTTTAGCTTGCAATTGGCTATCTGTCAATACTACCCCAGTTGCTGGGTCCTTTCCTTGAGGTGAATTTCTTACCTCTTCGATGTTGTTAAAAATACCCGCAAAATCATATTCTCGGTAAGCGTCAATGGAATGACCAATGTACCAACCATTATTTGGTTGATCCAATAAGTTGCCATTGGCGTCGCGTTGGCCATCAATTTGCAAAATAATATTTCTATTGCGACTATAAGTTACATTTACCCCCCAATAAAAAGATTTCGTTTTAATAAGATCGGCACTTAATTGCAATTCGATCCCTTCGTTTTGTACTTCGCCAATGTTGGTTAATTGGTTGGAATATCCAGTAACAGCTGGTAGTTTCTTATAAACCAGCAAATCGGTGGTTCTGGTATCGTAATATTCAAAACTACCTGAAATGCGGTTGTCAAAAAAGCCAAAATCGATACCTAAGTTTTTAGAGGTGGTTTGCTCCCATTTTAAAAACGGATTCGCTAACGAGTTCCCACTCATTAAACCAACAGAATAGGTATTTGAATCACCAAATAGCATGTCGTATTCATTGAGTAACGGCACCGATTGAAAAGGCCCAATACCCTGATTTCCAACCACCCCATAACTAAGTCGCAACTTTAAATTTGAAATATGCAGTTTGGGTAAATACTTTTTAACCAATGGTTCATCATTGATGCGCCATGCCATTGAAACAGAAGGAAATGATCCCCATTTACTTTCTTGCCCAAAAACAGAGGAACCATCACGACGTACCGACAACGAAAATGAATACCTCTCCATGAAAGTATAACGCAATCGACCCATAAAAGACAAGATTTGTCTCTGGCTGATATTATATCTAGGTTTTGAAAAAGTCGAAGCATTGCTAATTCCATCGACCCCAAAATAATCACTTAGAAATTGAGTAGCGTTTTGCGTGTATGAATCAGTTTGTAACTTGTTTGCACTCTGTACAAATGTAGCGTCAAAGCGATTGTTTTCATTGATTGTTTTTTCGTAGGTAAAAATGTTTTCAACCAACCATTCCCAATCATCGGTATAATTAATTTCACCCCAGCCATTCGTTGGAGCCCCATATTGATGCAAACTGGTTTGATAACTTTTCTGCGACTCGTGACGGCTGTCAAATTTGCTATTAAATCGGTATTTCAGCCCTTTTAATAGGTCAAATTCCGTGAAAAAATTAACCAAAAAACGATGTGCTTTTATTTCATTAAAATAATTGTTACTGTTCCAAATCGGATTGTATTTTAAATCGGAAGTCACGTAACGACTTACATTTCCATCATCATCATACGGTAATGAAAAGGGAGAATAGGTAATTGCTTTTTGAAACATATCGTTCGATGGCGTCGAATTGTTTTTGCCATCTTCCTGATTGGTAATGGCAAAAGTATATGACACATTGGTGCCCATCTTTATTTTTGAATTGATGCGCTGGTCCAAATTTAAACGAGCCGAAATACGTTCATATCCCGAATTTAATACCATGCCCAGTTGCTTGAAATAATTGGTACTAAACCCAACTTTGGTTGATTCGTTTCCTCCGCGAATACTGAGGTTATAAGTTTGTTGCGTGGCAGGTCTAATCAATTCAGAAAGCCAATTAACACTTTTACCTGCTAAGTAATTGTTAAAAAGTTGGGTATCGCCAATGGCATTTGAAATGGTATTATTATCTAACTGCGACAGTGGGGTAAAAACGCCTCTTTGTGCCAACAATTTCTGGGTCCATTCCTCACCGTTCATCAAATCAAAATTTTGTTTGAGACGTTGCACTGAAGTACTTGCTGAAAAATCAACTTGTAACTTACCTGCCGCACCTCTTTTTGTGGTCACCAAAATAACCCCTGCCGATGCGCGCGCGCCATAAATGGCCTGTGATGATGCGTCTTTTAAAACTTCAACGCTTTTAATGTCGTTGGCATTTAAATCGTTTATATCCGAAACTGGCGAACCATCCACCACATACAATGGAGAATTGCTCCCAGAAAGGGAACGCTGTCCTCGAATCAAAATTTCAGAACTTCCACCCGGACGTGACGAATTTACGGTGACATTAACCCCAGCAACCCGGCCTCGGAGCATTTCATTCACATTGGTGGTGGGCACCGTCATCATCTCTTTCATATTCACCGATGAAACGGCACCAGTCACATCTTTTTTACGTTGACTTCCATATCCAACTACGACCACTTCATCTAATTCGTTTTTGCTTTCAACCAAAGTAATATTAATGGTAGTCTGATTGCCTACTTTCACTTTTTGAGTGGCATAACCCAACATGCTAAAAGTGAGGGTCGTGTTTTCGTCTTTTACTTTAATGGTGTAACTTCCGTCTAATCCGCTTACAGCATTTGATTTTGAATTAGTTGAAACATTCACACCTGCTAAAGGGCCTTTAGCATCTGAAACAATTCCCGACACGCTTTTTTGGCCAAAAGACATGGAAAAAGCCAGTAAAATGAAATATAAATAATTGTTTTTCATCATCACAAATTAAATTAATTAATGGCATTTTTTAATTGTTGTCGCAGTAACATACGAATGCAGAACCAAGCACCAATATATGCAATGGCACAATATATAAATATGTAAGTATAACCCAACGATATATTGTTTTGAGCGTCGTAATAATCAAATACTTTACCCGCAATTTGGGTGAGTAGAATACTTCCTAAACCGCCTGCCATACCGCCAATTCCAACGATGCGTGCGATTTTATTTTTAGGAAATAAGTCAGAAACCAACGTGTACAAATTAGCTGACCAAGCTTGGTGCGCTGCAGCACCAAAGCCTATACACAATACAGGAACCCAGTAACTAATTCCTCCTAATGGTTGCGCCAACAATACGAGCAACGGTAAAATAGCAATGCCACCCATTGATACGGTTCTGGCGCGAAGCGTTGTATATCCTTTTTTAATAAATAAGGAGGGCAACCAACCGCCACCAATACTGCCCACCATGGTTAAACTGTATAATACAATTAATGGTGTAATAATCTCAGTGCCTTTCATTTGGTATTGGGCATCTAAATATTTTGGCAACCAAAACAAGAAAAACCACCACACCCCATCGGTGAAAAATTTTCCCGCAATAAATGCCCATGCAGCCGTTGATTTTAAAACCCCAGTAGATGGTGTATTCGCATCAGCTACTTGCTGGTCTGATTCAGAAATAGACTCAACAGCAGTAGATTCAGCAGTAGATTGTACAGCTGGTTTATACATAATTTGCCAAAAGAAGATCCATATAAAACCGACCGCACCAACTAAAATAAAAGCGGTTTGCCAACCCCAAAATTCAGCCATCCATGGCACCGTAAGTGGTGCTAAAATGGCTCCAATATTGGCGCCTGAATTAAAAATTCCTGTTGCAAAAGCTCTTTCTTTTGGTTCAAAATGTTCGGCAGTTACTTTGATCGCTGCAGGAAAATTTCCGGCCTCTCCCAATCCAAGCACCGCTCTTGAAATCATAAATCCCAACACCGAGGCAGGAACGGCATACAAGCCAACCAAACCGAGTAATGGCAATGCTGCTGCGCCCATTTCTTCTGAAAAAGCATGCATCATGGCACCAATTGACCAAACACTAATGGCAATCAGATAGCCTCTTTTGGTACCTACCCGATCAATGAATCGGCCAGCTGCGAGCATCGATAACGCATACACTAACTGAAAAATGGTCGTGATGTTCGCGTAATCAGCATTGGTCCAATGAAATGACTCGGTCAATTGTGGCGCTAACAAACTGAGCACTTGGCGGTCCAAATAATTGACGGTTGTTGCAAAAAACAACAAACCGCAAACGGTCCAACGATAATTTGATGGTTTATTAGACATGTAATGGCAGTTTAAAATAGTGTAAAGCATTGGTGTAGCAAATTCCTTCGACTACCTTTCCAATTAAATGAATTTGTTGTGGCAGCTCATTGCGTTCCATTTCGGCACCCAACATATTGCACAAAATGCGTCGGAAGTAATCGTGTCTTGGAAACGACATAAAACTTCTGGAATCGGTTAACATGCCCACAAAATGCGGCAATAAACCAAAGTTTGACAACACATCAAGTTGCCTTTGAATGCCATCTTTTTGGTCTAAAAACCACCAAGCAGCGCCGTATTGCATTTTAGCAGCAGTAGGGCCTTCATTAAAATTAGCAACCATAGCAGCCACCATTTCATGATCGCGCGGATTTAAATTATAAACGATGGTTTTACCCAATCTATTTTCGGTATTTAGACGATCAAAAAAACGGGCCATATCAGCACCAATCAAGGAATCGCCAATGGTATCATATCCTTGGTCAGGCCCCAATTGGCTATGCATTCTTGAATTGGCATTGCGGTAAGCACCTACATGATATTGTTGTACCCAATCTTTTTCAAAATCCATGATGGCCAACTGATGCAAGACCGCAGATTTATAGCAATCTACCTCTGATTTTTGAATGGCGTCGCCTTTTAATCCAGCTTTAAAAATGGCATTCACTTGATCTTCGGTGTATTCAAAGGCATAAAACTGATCGAGTCCATGATCGGAGATTCGGCAGCCCATTTGGTGAAAATAGCTGTGTCTTTGTTTTAAAGCATCAATCAAATCGTGCCATTCCAAGATAGGCATTTGCGTGACAGCGCTCAATTTATTAATCCAATTACAAAATGCTTCTGGTTGGTCAATAGCCATTGCTTTGTCGGCTCTGAATGAAGGCATGACCATCAAATCAAGGTCTTCCTCTTGCAATCTTTTGTGATCCGCCAAATCATCAATCGGGTCATCGGTGGTGCCAACAAATTGTACAAGGCGTTTTTTGAGCAATGACCGAACGCTAAACTCGGGAGTTTGCAACATTTTATTTGTTAAATAAAATATGTCTTCGGCTGTTTCTGGGTTTAACAATTGATCAATGCCAAAATACATTTTAAGCTCTAAATGTGTCCAATGATACAGCGGATTTCTAAGTGTATAAGGAACTGTTTCGGCCCATTTCATGAATTTTTCAAAAGGACTGGCTGCGCCCGTAATATAGTATTCATCAACCCCATGAGCTCGCATGGCACGGTATTTATAATGATCGCCATCAATCCAAAGTGCCGTTATTGTTTCAAATTGGCGGTCATCTGCTATGTCTTTGGCTGATAAATGACAATGATAATCAATAATGGGTTGGTTTTTAGCATAGTCATGATACAGCCTTTTGGCGGTCTCAGAATGAAGCAAAAAATCTTCTGTTATAAAACTACGATTTGGCATAATTCAATGTTTCGGTGAAACTTCTTTTTATTCCTAATTCCAATCCACGCAATTCAGCCAAGCCGCGCAAACGGCCGATGGCTGAATAACCAGGATTTGTTTTTTTATTTAAATCATCAAGCATCTGATGGCCGTGATCGGGCCTCATAGGAATGTTTCTTAACGATGTTATTTCTTCTTTGTGAATGGCTTTAATGACGCCATACATATCAACATCACCCGCTAAATGGTCTGCTTCAAAAAAGTTTCCTTCCGCATCGCGTAAGGTGCTTCGCAAATGGATAAAATGAATGCGGTCGCCAAAGGTTTCCACCATTTGAACCAAATCATTATCGGCGCGAACGCCAAACGATCCAGTACAAAAGGTGAGTCCATTATGTATCGATGGAACTGCATGAAATAAGTCGTGTAAATCTGCCGCCGTACTTACCACGCGAGGAAGTCCGAAAATCGGAAATGGCGGATCATCTGGATGAATGGCCATTTTAACCCCATGTTGCGTTGCCACGGGTATAATTTCACGTAAAAAATCAAATAAATTGGCTTGCAACTGCGCATGATCAATGAATTTGTACTCGTCTAAAACCGCCAAAAATGCTTCTAAGCTGTAACTTTCCTCTGATCCTGGTAAGCCAGCCAAAATATTGTGTTGCAATTGTAGTTTATCTGCAGCCGAAAGCGATTCAAAACATTTTTTGGCCGATTCAATTTGTTCGGCTGTATATGTATCTAAAGCTGCCGGTCTTTTTAAAATAAATAAATCAAAGGCTCGGTATTGGTTCATATCAAAACGCAGGGCCTTTGAGCCGTCGGGCAATTCATAAGCAAGATCAGTTCTGGACCAATCAAGTACCGGCATGAAATTATAACAAACCGTATGAATGCCACAGGCGGCCAAATGGGCAATGCTTTTTTTGTAATTCTCTATATAAAGTTTGTAATTACCAGTCCTCTTTTTAATGTCTTCATGAACTGGGATGCTTTCAACAACCGACCAAACCAATCCTGTCTTTTTGTTGCTGGTATTTCCATCTACATATTCAATAGTATTTTTACGCTGCTGAATATCATCAATTTCCCACACAGTTCCGTTTGGAATTTGATGTAAGGCCGAAACCACACCCGTTGCACCAGCCTGACGTACATCAGCCAATGAAACAGGATCTTGAGGGCCAAACCAACGCCATGTTTGTTCCATATTTTAAATGCTTGAGGCACCAAACCCACCATCTACTCGGAGGATTGTGCCAGTTACAAATTGAGAGGCATCGCTGCATAAATACAACAAAGCCCCTGATAAATCTTGAGGTAAACCAAAACGATTCATGGGCGTCATGTCCATGATTTTTTGGCCGCGGGCCGTTAAAGAACCGTCAGGTTGTGTTAACAATGCCCGGTTTTGTTCGCCAATAAAAAAGCCTGGTGAAATGGCATTTACCCGAATGCCTTCGCCATATTTATGCGCCATTTCAACAGCTAACCATAAAGTGAAATTTTCAATGGCGGCTTTTGAAAGCGCATAGCCTACTACCCTACTGAGTGGTCTTTGCGCCGCAGCCGACGAAATATTGATGATGACACCGTGTTTTTGATTTTCAAAAACATCAGCAAAAGCTTGACTAGGTAACACCGTACCCATGATATTTAAATCAATTACTTTTCGAAGGTCATCGGTTGATACATCTTTAAAGTGTTGTGCTTCACCCACTGTTGCGCCAGGCATATTGCCCCCAGCCGCATTAATGAGGACATCCACTTTGCCCCAACGTGCCAACACTTGTTCTTTGACTAATTGCAGAGAATCAACGTCCAACACATTAGCAGACATCCCAGTAGCGGTACCCGGACCTTCCGTAATAGTTGAAGCTACCGCTTTTGTGTCTTCCAGATTTCGCCCTAACAGCACCACATGCGCACCACAGGAAACCAAGGTATGGGCCATTTGTTTACCCAAAACGCCCGTGCCTCCGGTAATTATGACTACTCTGTCTGTTACATTGAATAAATCCATCATGTTTTTAGCTATTAACGGTTGGCTTGATGTGATTGCACCCATTGTATCACCTGACGAGTCGATTGCTCAATTGATGAATAATCTCGTTGGTCTAATCTTGACTTACTAATTAATTTACTGCCCATGCCAACCAC
Source organism: Flavobacterium sp. BFFFF2 (assembly GCA_002256385.1). Classification (GTDB taxonomy): domain Bacteria; phylum Bacteroidota; class Bacteroidia; order Flavobacteriales; family Flavobacteriaceae; genus Flavobacterium. The sequence continues at coordinate 59,433 of NKJD01000014.1, read as the reverse complement.
TGAAACGCCTGCTTTAAACCAAGAACCAATACTTTCATCTGTGGCGTCTACGCCGCCTGTCGGCATAAAATACATGCCTTTAAACAATTCTTTAATGGCACTTACAAATTCCGGCCCTAGTAAATTGCCTGGAAATAATTTTACGAAAGTGATTCCTAAGGTTTCCGCTTGAATAATTTCAGTCGGTGTCATACATCCAGGTGTATAAAGCATATTGTGCTCAGACGCGTATTGAGCAATGGATGGAACCAAACCTGGACTTACTAAAAAATCAGCCCCTAACTCATGATATTTTTGTGCTTGCGCCCTGTTTTTTAAAGTGCCAATTCCGATATTTAAATCTGGATACCGAGTTGGTATACTTGCTTTGATGGCAATAAAATTTGTTTCTGCTGCATCGCCTCGGTGGGTAAACTCCACCGCCCGAATGCCGGCGGCATACAAGGCGTCTAAAACCCCCATGCACACTTCAATGTCTGGATGATAAAATAGAGGCAATACCCCTTGTTTTAATATAATCTGTAAAGTATTTTGAGCTGACATATGCGTCGGAAATTAAATAACTGGAATTTTAATAATGAGTTTTTTCAAAGTACCTGTTCCAATGGCTGGCGCATGCACGTCTGATGGGTAAAAAATGGCAAAATGCCCCGGTTGCAACAAAAAATGGATGTCTGGTTCGTCTGAAAAATACCGAACATCTTTTTCCATGTTATAATCCCCTTTCGGTACTACACAGTTTTTTCTTGATTTCCAAGCAAATGTTTCTACACCAGAAATAAGGTATTGCAAATCAATAAATTGATCGTGACACTCAAATTTTTCAAGGCTTTGTTCTTCTGTCTTCGCCTCCAAGGTTTGAACAAAAGCTTTCATTCCCTCAGGCGCATCAAGTGTACCATCAGCTATATTTGTCCAATCATGTTGCGATAAAAAATGAATGATTTCATCCATTTTAGGCAACATGTTGTCATATTTTTTCAGTTCAACTAAATGATCTATTATCATATAAAAATGAATTATCGTTGCACGCGGCCGCTGCCGTCGCCTTTCATTAAATCTTTGATTTCACTGAGGGTTGCATGGTTAAAATCACCAGGAATGGTATGTTTTAATGCACTTGCTGCTACGCCAAATTCGGCTGCTTCTGGCATGGGCATACCTGTTACCAAACCATAGATGAGCCCACTTGCAAATGAATCACCGCTACCAACACGGTCAACGATACGAACTTGATAGGATTTGGTGTGGTAAAATTCGGTTCCGTCATACACCAAAGCACTCCAACCATTGTCGCTGGCACTGTGGCTTTCACGCAATGAAGAAGCAATCACTTTGAATCCGAATTTTTCTTTCATTTGTTCAAAAACATTTCGGTACCCCTCAAGGTGAAGCTCGCCTTTCGTGACATCTGTTCCGTCTGCTTTGAACCCTAATGTAGTTTCCGCATCTTCTTCATTTCCAATGCATACATCCACATATTGGCACAATTCGGTCATTACTTTTTGGGCCTTTTCTTTTGACCATAATTTTTTTCTATAATTCAAATCGATACTTGTGGTAATCCCTCTAGACTTAGCTTCTTTTAATGCTTGTAAAGTAAGCGCAGCAGCTTCATCACTTAAGGCAGGAGTGATTCCGGTTGTATGGAACCAACTTGCATTTTCAAAAATTTGATCAAAATCAAATTCATCTGCCGTCACTTGCGCAATTGACGCACCTTCACGGTCATAGACAACCTGCGAGGCACGCATGGAAGCACCAGTTTCTAAAAAGTAAATACCTAAACGGCTCCCTCCTCTTGCAATAAATTGGGTATCAACCCCAAATCTTCTAAGGTGGTTAATGGCTGCTTGACCTATGGGGTTAGATGGAACTTTGGTTACAAAAGTACCCTGAAGCCCATAATTACTTAAAGCAACGGCCACATTTGCTTCTCCACCTCCATAAGTTACATCAAATTGTTGAGCTTGAACAAATCTCTCAAAACCAGGTGTGGATAATCTTAACATGATTTCTCCTAACGTAACGACTTTATGACTCATAATGAAATTTACTTTTAAATAGAAAAATTAAACAATTCAATCGTGTGCGTACACGGTAGACAAATATATATTTTTTAGTTTATAAAAAAAGGAATTTATTTTAAAAATATAGAAAAAATTATTAGAATCGCAAAAGTGGAATTCCTTACAAATTGAAGTTTTTTTTGCTATAATATCTATTGTAGATCAAGTCGGACTAAATCGAAAGTATGTTATTGACAATGATCCTTTTGACTTCGTCTTACTACAAATCACCAAAAAAAACAGGCCATTCAAATTGAACGGCCTGTTTCACTAATTTGGTAATAAAGGTTATTACTTTTTGATCAGTTTTTGAACTGATTGTTCTTCACCTTGGGTAATATATATTACATAAATACCAGAATTCCAAGAGCTGCCAAATGCTACATTCTCCACTTGAGCCGCATCTATCGTTTGGTCATCAATACATTTTCCAGTTAAATCAAAACTTTGCAAATGAATTGGTTCCTGATTGAATCCAGCACCATTCAAGCTAAAATAGTTCTCACTTGGATTCGGGAAACACTTAACCGTCCATGAAATAGCTTCGGTTTCACTATTATGACGAGCAAATGAAGCTGGACTTGTTATAGAACATGACGTTCCGTAAGGTTGCCAAGTTCCGTTAATCATCACTGCTACTTTCACTGAATAAACAGTGTTGGTTGTCCATCCTACAAAAGAACCAAATTGGAAATTATTACGTGTATTTGTAATTTCAAAAAGTTGACCACCATTTGTTAATTCATATTTATACTGGGTAGCATAAAGGACCTGTGAGCTGTAAAGTGCTGTCCATTTGTTGGTTGCTTGCGCACCGCAGTTTAACATGGTTGATAAAGAAGAAGAAGCTGCAGGCGTTGTAACGCTACAACTAGGGCCAAAAGCGCCATAAATCCCACTGGCTAATACAGCTACTCTCACGGAGTAAGTCGTGCTGTATGCAGCACCCCCACTAATCATCATCAAGTTAAAGTTGTTCGTGCTGCGATCTACAGTGGTAGAGCCTCCTGTGCTTGTTACTTCAAAACGGTAGCCTTCTGCACCAATTGGTTTACCACAATATAAGGCCCCGTAAATGCTACTTAAAGTCGTTCCACATTGCGAAGCAAGTAATTGCGTTGGCGCTGGTGCCGACGGCGTAGTCACAAAACAAGCATTTCCATAGCTGCCATAAGCGCCGTTGTATTGTACTGCAACACGAACGCTGTACGTTGTACTAAAACTTGGCAAGGTTGTTAATTGACCAAAATTAAATGAGTTGGTTGGTCGATCAATTGTTTCAGAATACGCACCGTTGCTTACTTGAAAACGGTATCCAGTAGCACCAAATGGTTGGCCACAATAAATATTTGTTTCAAAATTGGCTAAAGTTACGCCACAACTTGAAGTACTAATCTGAGTTGGTGCAGGAGAAGCTGGCGTTGTAATAGCACAAGCTGATCCAAAGTTTGACCAATTGGCTCCTACTCTAGCGGCAACTCGAATAGAATAAGTAGTTCCAAAATTAACCCCACCAGAAACAGAAGTTAGCTGGAATGAATTACTTGTTGATTCGTAAATTACTTTTTGTGATCCATTTGAAATTTCAAAATGATACAAGTTGGCCCCAACTACTGAACTACATGGAATACTAGTCCAAATAGTTGACAAAGTAGTTCCGCACAAAGCCGCAGAAATTGATGGCACTAAACCCCCCGTAGAATAGACTGTAACTGAAACTGGAATCTTGTTGCTTTCGCACCCTAAGATAGTTTGTGAAACATAATAGGTACCAGAAGACACAGCAGTTATGCCAGCTAATGGGCTATTTGATACGTTTGAAGTATACCATTTCAATGAAGATCCAGTTGCTACTAATTGTGCTACTGTAGAAGCAGGTGCTAACCAATTTTCAAATGCCGTTGGGACACCTGTATTTTGAATGGTTACAGTAACGGCTGTTCTTGTACTTTCGCAGGTATCCAATGTTTGAGATACATAATAAGTCGCTGAACTTAAAGCGGCAGTACTTGCAAGAGGTGATGCATCACTTGCGCCAGCATACCATTTTAATGCCGTACCTGTTGCTAATAATTGTGCAACTGTTGAACCAACACAATATAATTGACTAGAAGCAGCTGGAGCTGCCGTAAAATTAACAGTAACTGATACTGTTGTTCGTGTACTTTCACAGCTATTTTGGGTTTGTGAAACGTAGTAGTTTCCTGAACTTAAAATGTCAGTACTTGCTAATGCTGAACCACCTGTGCTTGCTGCATACCATGCCAAAGAACTACCCGTAGCAGCTAATTGGGCTACTGTAGCACCCGTACAAAATGACTGCGATGATGCAGCCGAAGGCGCTGATGTCGTATTTACAGTTATGGTCAGCGTATTCGATGCCGTTGCGCCAGACCAATCTGCTTGGCAACCAACACGTGATAAACGAAGGTAATAAGTAGTTGCACTCAATGAACCTGGGCTGTATGTTGTAGCATTGGCACCAGAAATATCTGAAAATGTTGAATTATTCAAAGACATTTGCCATTGGTATTCCAAACTAGCATTGCCAATTTGACCACTTGGAAGACTGCTGCTTCCAAAAGTTGAAGGCGTTTGACCATTACAAATGGTTGTTGTTCCAGTAATTGTACCGCCACTTGTTGGATTGGCACATTGCGGCACCACTTCACCAGTACTTAACTGAATAGCTGATGCGGTTGGGAAATTTGAAAAGCTAATTTGAGCCAATTGACCTGAAGTTAAACCTGTATTTGATGAACCGAAAAATAATTTTCCAGCAGTACCACTTTGACCAAGTGAACCAGTCCATCCCGTAACAGTTAATGTTTTTCCAGCAGTCCAAGAAACAGCTGATGAACTAGCAAATTGTAAACTGTGGTCGCCAGTCCCAAAAGAAATGGTTGAGTTATCAGATACATTTAATGTACCTAAAACATCTGAAAAACCAGCAGTAGCACCTGTTTTCAATAATCCACCTGCTAAGTTGTAAGCTAAGCCATTTGGAAATGCATCTGCTGAACCCAATTGAACACCAGTGGCATTTTTAAATGTAATAGGTGCCGTTACATTTGACAAAAATGGCATAATAGTGGTTGAAACTGTTTGCAATGCAGGCGCATTGAAAACCAATTCAGCAGCGGTAATGGCACCCGTTGCAGTGATAGCACGATTACCCGATACGGTATAATAATTGATATTTAACTTTCCACCAATTGTAGTAACCCCAGTAAATGTTTTTCCTGAATCCAAACCACCGATGGTAAGGTTTTGATAATCGGTTCGTGGTGTAATCGTTTGCGCTGTTGTTGACGAAAAACGACCATATTCAACAATACCATTGGTTCCGAAACTAATGGAAATTGTGCCTACAAAATTTATAGCCCCCGAAGTAGCTGAAGCGGTTGCATCATTACTTAGGTAACCTGTGGTTTTCTCAGTATACAGTGTGCCATTTACGGCCACTGTTCCTCCACTTGCAATATTGATAAAACTTAATGAGTTTTGACCTGTATAAAAAGAGCAACCAGCTCCAATGTTTAATTCCGTAGTCAATGTCGGTATGTTGTTTGCAACACCGTTCATTTTACCAACGGCATTATTTACCAAACGAATGGTTTTAACCGTCTTGTTGAATAAATTATTGGTTCCTCCAAGGGTTGCATTGGTAGTACCTGAAAATTCGATAATTGTACTTGGGTCAATGGTTCCCCACGTTGGGTTTGTAAATGTGGTTAATGTAGTTGAATGTAAAATGTCATGTTGAATGCTAATTACATTGGAACCTGATGAAGCTGCTGATACATCTAATGGGCCGGTAATAGGAGCCCCATTTGAAATCGTAAGTGTAACTGGACCCACATTGCTGGCACCTAAAATAATTTTTGAACCTGTACCAACTGCCCAGCCTGTTCCTGAACTAGCCGCATTGGTTATGATGTTAAAGAATTGTCCATCTGCTGTAAAATTGGTAGGATTGCTTCCTGTTCCATTAGTATTAGTCCACCAATTAGAAACTGAGGAAATATCACCTGAACCCCCATAATAATAATTTTTATAAACTACAAAGCTCACTGCAACCGTTTTTGAAGTAGCATTGGTTGAAGCTACAGTCAAATTTTCTGAGGCATTCACCAAGCTTAAACCAGATTTTAAACGCACATAGATGGTCGTATTCCCTAAAGTTCCATCAGATGGGTTGGTTATAGACACACTGTTTGAAAAAGTGGTATTATCTTTAGAAATTTCTAAGTAATTAGTTGTCGCTGTAGAAATAGTGACCACATCTGTTAATAATGTAGCACTCACTGTAAATGTCTGTGCACTTGGAGTTGTTCCAGAGGCAGCAGCTAAACTCATTGTAGAAACCGAAGTGGTTAAGGTAGGATTGGCAGGTGTAGCATACGATATGGTGATTTTACCAGCACCGCCTGCACCGCCATTTTTAGCAGACGCAGCAGCAGATATACCGCCACCACCGCCACCACCTGGTGCAGATCCAGCAGTTCCACTTCCACTCGTCCCAGCTGTTAATGCAGTTGCACCAGCGCCGCCTCCAGTTCCAGCTGTTCTACCCGATCCATTTCCGTTGCTTCCACCTGCTCCGCCACCAGCAGCAGCCGTGCCAGCTGTACCAGAACTTCCCGTCCCAGGAACGCCATTTATTCCAGTGCCGCCATCGCCTCCTTTATAGCTTAAAGACCCGGTAACACCCGAAAGAACATTTCCACTAGTAGAACCTACTCCCCCAGCTCCTCCTGTAGTGGAAGTTGCTGCAGCACCTGCAGCACCTCCAACCGATTTAACTAAAATTACACTATCGGAGTTTCTTGTAAATGAAGTGAAACCACCTGCGCCAGGAGCACCTGTAGAAGGATTACCCACCCCACCAGCTCCAGCAGCTCCTACTACTACAGTATAGGTGGCCCCAGGGGTCACAGCAATGTTGATATCTTTCACATAAGCACCACCAGCACCACCGCCAGCCGATCTAGAAGCGGAATTTGATGTTCCGCAACCGCCGCCGCCGCCGCCCCATGATTCAATGTTTATGCTGGTTACACCAGGGGGACATGTCCAAGTGGATGTTCCTGCTGTGGTTACACTAACAGAAGTTGTTTGAGCATAACCAAAAATCATACCCAATAAACCGCACCAAATCATCATGGTCCTTTGCCATGATTGGTGAACGAGTTGTTTGTTTGTTTTCATAATTTATAAAATGGTTTAGTTACTAAACGTGTGCGTACACGGATAAAATTAAAAAAAGTATTAAGGATTAACAATTATTCTTTTTGTGATTGATTCAATGCCATTTTTAAACTGAATGAAGAAAGTGCCATTTAAATTACTAGGCAATTGAATTTGGGCTTCCTTATTTGAAATAGGAATTTGAAACAGTTCCTGTCCTAATACGTTAATAATTGATAATTCAGTAATTAAATCAAGATGTTGTGGAATTTTGACATTTATGATTCCCTCATTTACGGGGTTTGGATATAAAACGATATCATTTTCCGCTGAATTAAAATACGAAATATCTAATGAAACGCCTGTACCTTGATATACACCGCGACACGGCGCTGTTGTAGGAAGTGTTGTTCCATAAAAATCTTTGCCGCCGTTACTTACTATGATTTTTCCATTTGTCAAAACAGGAGAAGTACTTAATAATTTATACCCATCTAATGAACTTAATCCAGTGGTTCCGCTGCCTGGGCTTACAAATTGAGGATTTTGCGTAATTTTTGCCACATCGGCTGGCTCTGCGCTGTGGTGGTAGCCATAAAAAACATTGTTTTGAATGGTTCTTGTTTGTGGGTAATTCACATCATTGCCAAAATTATAAGAACCAGTGCCTATGTTGTAAATGATATTATTATAAAAATTATAGGTATGTCTGTTGGCACTGTTTTCTTTTATGATGGTTGGGCTTAAGCCCGATTTGATATAAAATACATTGTTGTAAATTTCATTTCCAGCGGATGAGTAATTAAAGTAAACTAAATTACCCTTGTCATTTTGGCTGATACAGTACCGTAATGTACAACCAACATCTTCGGGATCTGGAATGCCTGAGGTATTATTACTTGACGAACGAGTATTGCAACCCCAATAAATACCATGGGAATTATCATGGCTGTAACTGTACTGAAAAATAACACCAATGCTACCAAAATCTGGATCATACATACAACCATCAATATTTCCAGGATCAATTTGCTGGGTGGCAGCTCTATTAAAAGAACCTTCATTATACTGAAATACAGTTCCTTTTGCTCGTGCGGTAAACATGGTATTACCAGTAGTTCCCAATGCCGTTTCATAACAAACATTCCGTTCAATTAAACCTGTTTCATCGGTGCAGCGAATAATCATCGCATTTTTACCAATGTGATGAATCACGTTGCTTTTAATGTTCACATTGGTGAAGCGTCTTTTGAACCAATTAGCGTACTCAGTTCCACCAGGATAATACACATTGTCTTCATTATCTAGTGCAATACCAATATTTTCACAATAAGCAATGGTACAATTTTCAACTAATAAATCATTAAAACGGGAATCACTTCCTGCTGACTCATTTAAAACAACAAAATAAATGCCACCTGTTTGTTTCGGAATGGCTCCATTGAATACCGTTTCAGAAGTACCAAGTTGTCCTTTAACATGATGAATATCTATGTTTTTAAAATATATATGATTGCAGACTTTACTGTTAGTTGAAGAATTAACTTTGTCTTTAACAGCTACCATAATCCCGCGTCTATCAGCACCTTTGGGGTTATTTCCGTTGCCAAATAATCCTATAAAAAATAAAGAATCCGGATTGGTAGCGGGAAGTGTTAACGGTGGGTAATTGGTGATTTCTAAATTATTAATTTCAATGTAATCTTGGTTGTACAAATAGATTACCCCTTGTTTGTTTGCATCATTGATAGTAGTAGAAGTACTTCCAAACAAACCATTCCCATTCAAAATAGGTTTTGCACCAGTTCCATACTGATCAATTACAATTGGAAACAGACTGCTTCCTGAACCTGAAAATTTTAATTGTTGTCCGTTCCACACACTGCCACACCTTAAAAACACTTTAGTTCCAGCTGTTAAAGTAAGTGTGTTTAATTTGGTTATATTCTTCCAAGCTGTTGTCAATGTTGTACCATTATTGCTGTCATTACCAGCCGCAGAATCAATGTAATATGATATAGCATGAGTAGATTGTATAGTGAACAATACAATAATTAAGCAAAACAATCGAACCCGAGTGTACATGTAGTAAGAAAAATTTAAAATTAAAATAAACCTTAGGTGCCAAAAGCACCTAAGGTCATAACTAAACAAACAAAGAAAAACTACTTTAATTAACTAAAAAACTACTTTTTAATAAGTTTTACACTTTCTGTACCTTCCTCAGAAACTAATTTTACTAAATAGGTGCCACTTAACCAACTCGTCGTATCAATTTGACTACTTGTAGACTGTGGTTTATTTGTAGCAATAATTTGACCTAACATATTTACCACTTCAACATACTGGATGTCAGAAGTACTTTCAAAATTAACTAGACCAGCAGTTGGATTAGGGAACACACGGTATTTTTTTGAACCAAAAGTTGACACATCCATAAATTGCGCATCGGGATCTTGGCCAATTGCTGCTGGAATGGTACTAACAGTTAATGATGTATTTGGAGTAATCAACCCAGTGTAAATAGAAGCTACAGGAACGTTCACTGAACCACTAGAAGTAGCTTTAACTATAAATGCACCTAATGATGGAATTACCACATCTGTTGGGTCACCCGGAGCACCTGAAGGCATCGCTGTCATAAATCCACCAGCCATAGTTTGCAAATTAATTGGGCTATTGGCAGTTGGATCGTAAATATAAACGGCCCCATCTAAACCTGTTGATGATTGCATAACAGCTGATAAACTAATTGGTGCTGCAAACGGGTTGGCTACTAAATAAAACTGACCAGAAGTAGTAGTTATAGATTGTTGAGCAAGATTTAACCCACCAGAAAGAGAAACGGTAACATTTGAAGGACCTCCATTTGTGTAATTTCCTTGAAATCCTTCACCAGCCACACCTCGATTAAATAAAGCAATTCCACTATCAAATGACCATGTTTCAGTATCAGTAGTTACAGGACTCCAAGTAGTATTGTTTAATCTTTTTGATGATGGATTTGTATAAGTAATATCAAATGGTGTAGTACTTTGAGCGGATAGATTGGCAAATGTAATTGGATCTAAAATTGGGCTTCCAAATAAATTCCAGCCACGTTGAGCAGAATTTAAGAAACGTTCCACTTTAACAGAACCAATTATAGATCCAGTATAAACAGTGCCGTCAACTCCTTCAACGGCTGCTGTGCCATTTGAATTTGAAACCAAAGTTAACACTGATGGAGATGTTGTCAAAGCACCAGCTTGCAAAGTAAGCAAACCAGATACTTTTACATCTGATTGCAGCGCAACGCCAAATGTATTATTGATGATTAAATTTTTAACCATATTATTTGCAAAGCTGTTGGCAGAAATTAATTGATTTGAAGCCGCGCTGTTGTATTTAATGGTCGCAGCACTCGCATCAAAACGGTTATTACCCGTAATGTCACCTCCCACTAAAACGACACCGTTAGCTACGGCACCTACTGGATTACTAACCACAATGTTAAAATATTGAGCAGCTGGAACAATCTGAGAAGCTGTACCATTAAAATCGATAGTATTAGCAACAGTTAATGGATCTACACCAGGGTTATATACGCCAGATACACTAAAATCATTGGGTAATTTGCGTGGTCCACCTGTTAAATCAAGGTTATTATAGCTTCCCAACGCAACAGTTTGCGTTGTATTGTTACTTGTATAATTGTAGTACACATCAAAAGGCCAAGTATTACCCGCAGGTAATGCATCTGTAAAAGAGTATTTGGTTTTTAGTGAACCAGCACCCGACATTGAATTAATACCTAACAATTTATAGGTACTCATCGAGAAAATAGCTCCCGTTTCAATATGTAGGTTTCCATTAACGGTTACACTTCCTTGTGCCGTTGCACCATTACCTATTGTATAAATAGAAAGGTTGCCATAAGTGGCGCTTGGCACCCCTTGTGTATCAGCCCCAGCAAATTCTACCGTTGAACCATTTTGAATAATATTTAAAGATGGCACGATTAAATTTTCAATACGCAACGTAGCATTGGTACTTACGTTAATTTTACCAATTAATGCACCACTAACACCAATTAACATGCTGTTTGCTGCCGTGCCATCACCCAAATTAACTACACTACCTGCGCCACTCAAATTCCAATCAGTTGAAATACTGGCACCCGCATTAAAAATATTAAAAATTTGACCGTCATTGGTAAAGTTAATTGGATGTGAGCCCGTACCATTTGCAGCACTCCACCATTTTGAAAGATCGGTACAGTCAGCATTAGATTCTAAATAGAAATTGGATAAAGAAATGGCACCTACTACTACTTTAAAATTGTCGGCGTAAAATGAATTGCTACCTTCCGTTTTGTGATTAAATAAGAAACCAAAATTTGCCGCAGAAGCCGTAACGGCACTTGCTGCATTTGTTGGTGTTGAAACTTCACCTATTCCAGCTACTGCAATAGAATAAGGATCTGGAAAAGCCGTGGTCGTAGAAATACTACCTTCATCTTTTTGGAACATGTTCCATTTTCCAGTTGCTGGGTTGTAAGTTACTTTAATGCTAACAATATCTTTAAATGACGTTAAGGAAATTCCCTGAATAATGGTAGTCAAATTCGCAGAAGCCGCTAAACCACCTGAAAAATATACCAAATCGTACGTATTCATGGTATTGATGCCACCCATTACTACTGCAAAACCATTTGCGCTTGTTGCCAATGGATTGGAATTGTTACAAGTCAAAATGGTAGCTACTCCATATTTATCTACATCAAAACCAGACAAAGTTGACCCCGATTGCTTGTTGTGTTTCATATTAAATGCCCATGTTACCAAACCTGTATTTGAATTTAAAATTGGGTTGTAACCAGGAATTCCAGCAAGCGAACTCATGATGATGTCTTTTCCAGATGCTGCTGGCGTAGTAGAAGTTGATGCACCACCATTAGTCATTTTAATTCTGAAATCAACCGCATCCGATGCCAACAAAGTGATGGTGGCGTTGGGACCAGAGGTGGTAGAGGTGTAAGATACACTTGGTGTACCTCCTGACGGGATTGTAGGAGAAGTATTTGACCTATTAAAATCATCAGAAAAAACAGTGACTTGCGCAAATGCACCTGTTGCATTGATGAGGATGAATGCAAAAAACGAAATTGCAATCAAACATTTGTTGGTAATTGTTAGTAGTAATTTTGTTTTCATATTTGGATTATTTTTAATTTTTAAATTTTAAAATCATCAGTTTTCAGATACACACCGTGCAAATCTCATACACTAATTATTGGTAATGCTATACGTTGTATTAATTAATTTTTAAATAGCAAATAAAAACACCGTGTACGAACACGGCACGACAAATATACTAAGAAAACGATATCGATCAAGAAAAATTTAAAAAATGTTGCAAAAAAATAAATTACCAAAAATTAATTAGAAATATAATTACACATCCTTCAAAAATCTAATTCAACAAGCAAGCATTAGGACAATGCCTACATTGAATATATTAGGAAAAAAGACATGGATAGCCTTTTGCAAAAGGTTGGTACATCAAAAAGGAAAAAAGTAAAATATACCTAGAAGGAAAAGGTAAAAATAAATTTAGAATTGTGTGAAGGCACAATTCTCGCTTACTATAATATCTAACGGCATAAATTGTAACGAAGTAACCGACTCTTTGAGCACTACAGTCTTATAAAGATATTGTATGCCTTGGTATCCTTGTTCCTCTGGTTTTTGATTAATTAAAAAGTCAATATTGCCTGATTTCAGATAGGCTAAATTTTGAGGTAATAAATCAAATCCTACCAATCGAATGGGTAAATTACCCGATTTTTGAATGGCTTCTGCTACCAAATAAGCCCTGGAATTGGGAACAAATAAGGAACTAACATCACTGAATTCGCTGATGTTAAATGCATTATCTTCATCCCTAATAATGGTTTCAATTAATTCAAACTGGTTCGCATTCTTTAATTGTGAAAAGTAATCGTAAAACCCTCTGGTTCTTTGTTGAAAAGTAGATGTACTATCAATATCACGTGCAATTTTTACAATCATAATTTTGCTACTGGGCGCCAACCCAATAGACGCTAATTTTCCTGCTAAAAATCCACTTTGGAATGCATTTTGTCCAATATAAGCCTGATTGAATCCCTCTAACTGAGAATCGATCATAATTACTGGCCATCCTTTTTGTTGGCAATTGGTCAAAAATAATTTGGAAGATTCAAAAAATATAGGGGCAAATAACAAGCCGTCTATGTCTGCATCTAGCACAGTTTGAGCAGCTTTTTGAAATCCTTCTAATGTAAATGGATAGTAAAAATACACCAATTGAACCCCATAATTCAAGAGTTCTGTTTCCGCTTTATGAATGCCTTTGATAGGCATTTCCCAATAATCGAGGCCAGAGGCTTTTGGTATGAACACCCCAAATTTAAACTTCTTTTTAAATGCCAAATTACTAGCAAAGATGTTTTTTTTGTACCCACTTGACTTAATAATAGCATTTACCTTGTCAATGTTTTCTTGCGAAACCTGACCTCGGCTGTGAATGATTCGATCAACGGTACCAGTAGATACCCCTGCCAATGCTGCTATTTTTTTAATTGTTATGATATCTGATTATTTAAATTAGTGAATAAAAAAGTCAAAAGTAGTATTTTTTTAACAGAAGTGATTTAAACTTTTATCAAATGGATGTAATCAAAAAAGTTTAAACCACGTCAAAGGTTGATCTGGAAAAGGAAACGAAAGCGTAAAATTTATGAACAAAATTTCAGTAACGCAGTAAACTGATAATTGATTAAAAAAAATTCATGATTGATTTACAGCAATTTAAAAAATAAAAAAATGAATACCCTTCATTGCTCAATTAAAAATAATAAACAACAAAGGAATGCAATATTGGTCAATCGGTGTAACATTAAATGTACAATCATGCTACCCACTATTTAACCCCACTTCTCTCCATTCACGTAAACCTCATCTATAAAATTAGTAGCAAAGGCATAAGGAATTTCATGATATGACTGCAAAGGTTTTGTAATGATTAAATTGGCTATTTTGCCTTTCGTAATGCTACCATATTTGTTTGATAACCCCATGGCATAAGCACCATTTAGTGTGGCCGCATTAATCGCTTCTTCGGGCGTAAGTTTCATTTGAATACACGCCGTGGCAACAATAAAATGCATGTTACCTGTTGGGCAAGTTCCTGGATTATAATCGGAAGCTAAAGCCAAAGGCAAACCTGCTTCGATTAATTTTCGGCCAGGTGTGTATGGAATCTGAATAAAAAATGAACAGCCAGGCAAAGCAACCGGAATGGTGGTACCTTGTTGCAAAGCGGCAATATCGTTGTCATCTAACACCTCTAAATGATCAACGGAAATGGCACCATGTTGTACACAAGTTTTTATTCCGCCCGAAATGGTAAACTGATTGACGTGTATTTTAGCCAATAAACCCACTCTTTTTGCTGCAACCATCAACCGTTCAGTGTCTTCAACCGAAAAATAACCAGATTCTAAAAAAGCATCAACATAGTCAGCGAGCCCTTCTGCAGCTATTTCTGGCAGCATCTGGTCGACAACCAAATCCAAATAGGCCTCTTTATTGTTTTTGAAAATGGCCGGATAAGCGTGCGCGCCCAAAAAAGTGGCTTTAATGGCGACCGGATAATGTGTCTTCAATTTTTGAATAACACGCAACATTTTAAGCTCCCCCTCAACGGTGAGGCCATAACCTGATTTAATTTCAATGGCGCCCGTGCCAAGGCGAATGAGTTCTTCGAGTCGAAGTTTGGATTGGTGGTACAAATCATCTTCGGAAGTACGATTTAATAAATCGGCCGAATTCAAGATACCTCCACCCTTGGCAGCAATTTCCTCATAACTTAACCCGCGAATGCGGTCAACAAATTCACCGGATCGGTTGCCTGCGTATACCAAATGGGTGTGGCTATCGCACCATGACGGCAAAACCAAACGCCCGCTTAAATCATGGACTTCATCGCAATCAATGGCTTCGGCGAGTTCAGACATTGAACCAAAATCGGTGATCGATTCATTTTCAATAATCAAATAAGCATCTTTTATGATGGGTAAAACAGCCATTTCTGACCCTTTTAACAGTGGCACATGTGGCTCACGCACTTGTACCAGTTCGCGAATATTAGTAAATAAAACACGTGCCATTTAACTTACTTGAATCGTTCGAACGGCTTTTTGGCTGTTTCCAAATCGGTCAAAATAGACATCAATTCGGCCTAATTGTAGGCCATAACAACCCGCCTGGTTAACGACCACGTCTTGCCCAACTATATTTTTGACAACTGTTGGCTTATCTAAAAAAGTATGTGTATGACCACCTAAAATAAAATCTATTCCTTGGGTTTGGGCGGCCAAACTCAAATCGCACACCCTGTTTGGATCATCTTTGTATTTATAGCCAATATGTGACAGGCAAATTATTAAATCGCAATGCGCCCGCTGCAGTTGCTTGACCATTTCTTGACTCATTTCAATGGGGTCTAAATAAACGGTTTCTAAAGAATTCTTCTTGTCAACCAATCCGTCCAAAGCAACACCTAATCCGAATATCCCTATTTTAAGACCTGCTTTTTGGATGATTTTATATGGCTTAACATGGCCATCGAGCGGTGTATTTTTAAAATCATAATTGGCACTTACAAAATCAAACTTCGCATGAGGCATTTGACGCAATAGACCATCTATGCCATTGTCAAAATCATGGTTGCCTAAGGTGGCTAATTCGTAACCCATCATGGACATGAGCTTAAATTCCAATTCTCCCCCAAAATAATTAAAATAAGGCGTGCCTTGAAAAATATCGCCAGAATCCACTAATAAGGTGTTGGGGTTTTCTTTGCGAACACTTTCAATGAGCGCGGCTCGCCGTGCCACCCCACCCATATTTGGGTTTTTCGGATGATTGGCCGGAAAAGGATCAATGTAACTGTGCACATCATTGGTGTGAAGTATGGTTAACCACAATTCGTCTTCGGTGTGTTGAAAACTACTTAAAGACAAATCGGCAAAGGCAGCAGCTGCCGCAGTTGTTAAAAAGGTATTTTTTACAAACGAACGTCTATTCATGGTTTAATTTTTTATAATTCTAACATCCGTTGCGGCTTCAACTGACGGATGATTTTTAAAATAATCGATGAGCATGTCACGCAATTTGTAGTTGAGATCTATTCTGGAAAAACCCTTTTTAAAAAACAACATCGCATCGCCTCCATTGGCCAAATAATCGGAAGTTACAATAAAATAATGTTTTGATAAATCGATTGGTTTCCCTTGAATGCTTACATCAGCAGCTTTGCCATCGGCAGTTATTTTAAATTGAACGCCCGCCAAAGGATGTGGTTTTTTTTCATCTAAAATATACTGACAAAGCGTTAATATTGCTGCGCCATCTAATTCAATCACTACGGCGCTATTCTCAAAAGGCATCACTTCATAAGCATTGCGCGCGGTCAGCGTACCTTGCGGAATAATGGTACGAATGCCACCATGATTCAGCAAACAGCCATCAATGCGCATGCCTTTCAATTGCAGAAAAATAGGATTGCCTCGTTCCATGGTCACATCGGCAAGTAGGTTCCCCATGGGGGTTTGCCATTCGCCCGATTTATCGATGGTTTTGGGTGCATTTGACAATGTCTGATTCAATTGGTCATCTAAGGTTTTGCGATACGGGGCGATATATCTGTCAATGACAGAGTCGGTGGCCAATTGAGCCGTAATTTTAACTTCTTTGGCTTGGGCTCTGCGCAGTTCATAATTTTGATGCCCGCAAGAAGCAATAAAGAGCAGAAAAAAAGAAAGAAACAAAAGACGCATGAAATCGATTGCGTTTTTTAAAAGAATGGGGGTTGGCCTCATGAAATTTGATACTTTTGTACAAAAAGTAAAAGTAGTATGTTTTTAGATGCTATCAAGCATTTTGTGTTAAAAAAACGTTTCGAAAACAAACTCGATCAACCTTTGGCATTGCAATATAATGGCCAAATTAGTAAGGTTGCGGTGTTGTTAAATGAAACATCGGCACCTTATTTTGACCAACTACTGCAATCACTCATCAAAAATGGCATTTTAGCAACAGACGTTCATTTCTTGATTTATAAATCAAAAAAAGACCGAAAAGCCCCATTGCCACCCACTTTTTTTGGAAATTGGGAAATGAATTGGCAAGGGGCTTGGCTACCTGGCCATTTTTTAAGTTGGGCAAAACCAAACTACGATCTGCTGATCAACTTTTTTGAAGAGGGCGCTCCCCTGCTCTGCTTGGCTTCTCATGACACCAAAGCGGGCTTAAAAGTAGGACTTTCTTCAACTGATCATCGGTTAAATCATCTGATGATTGGCACTTCCATTCAAAAACCCGAAACTTTTGTAAAGGAATTGTTTACTTATTTACCTTTGTTAAAAATTCAATCATAACCCATGCAAAAACTCATTGGAACTGGTGTGGCACTTATTACACCATTTAAAAAAGATTCATCGATCGATATTGAAGCATTGAAACGCTTGGTTCAATTTCAAATTGAAAATGGCATTGATTATATCGTTGTTTTAGGAACCACTGCCGAAAGTGCTACCTTATCGGACCAAGAAAAAGGGTTGGTCATTGACACTATTGTGGCTGCCAACGCGGGCCGTATTCCTTTGGTCTTAGGCATTGGCGGAAACAATACCCAACAAGTGATTGAAGAAATCCAAACCCGCGATTTAAGCGCATTTGACGCAATATTATCTGTTTCTCCCTATTATAATAAACCAACGCAAGAAGGCATTTTTCAACATTTTAAAGCCATTGCAGAATCAACAACCAAACCGATTATTTTGTATAATGTACCGGGAAGAACAGCAAGCAACATGCTTCCTGAAACGGTATTCCGTTTGGCCGCTTCATTCTCAAATATTGTGGCCATCAAAGAAGCTGCAGGCGATGTGGTGCAAGCCATGCGACTTATAAAGGACAATCCAAAAAAAGATTTTTTAATCATTTCGGGCGACGACATGATTACTTTACCGATGATTCTCGCAGGTGGATCGGGTGTGATTTCGGTCCTAGGTGAAGGATTGCCAAAACCATTTTCAAAAATGGTGCAATTGGCATTGGCTCGCCAAACCGATGAGGCCTACGCGCTGCATTATCAGCTTATGCATTCAATTGATTTGATTTTTGAACAGGGCAATCCGGCTGGCATCAAAGAATTAATGGCGCAATTGGGCTTGTGCGAATCGGTTGTAAGG
The DNA here is from genome assembly GCA_002256385.1 of Flavobacterium sp. BFFFF2. Taxonomy (GTDB): domain Bacteria; phylum Bacteroidota; class Bacteroidia; order Flavobacteriales; family Flavobacteriaceae; genus Flavobacterium. The sequence continues at coordinate 40,893 of NKJD01000014.1, read as the reverse complement.
TTGCCATTGGTGGATGCAGATGACGCTTTAAAAAACAAAATAAAAAGTGAATTAAATCAATTAAAAATCTTAGCGTATTGCTAAAATTATTTTTATTCTCAGCAAATAAGCCTATTTTTGCCCCCTTGTATCACCCAGAAAAGCTAAGCTATTCAAAATGAAAGGCCTAACCATAAAAATCACATCGTTATTCCTCCTATTGATCACACTCAATTCGTGCAGTTCTTTCCAGAGAGCACTGAAAAGTGAAGATATGGAGGTTAAGTTGGCCGAAGCTACCAAACAATTCAACAAAAAGAAATACCAAAAAGTGATTCGTTTGAGTGAGCAAATGGTGTCAAATTACAAAGGTCGGCCAGAAGGAGAAGACATGTTCTACATGTTTGCGAATTCTTATTATAAAACAGAACAGTTTTATTTGGCTAATTATCAATTTGAAAGTTTTGTTTCAAACTATCCGGCCAGCAAAAATGTAGAAGAATGCGCCTTTTTAGGGGCTAAAAGTTACACGAAATTATCACCGCGTTATTCCTTAGATCAAGAAGATACGTTAAAGGCCATCGATCGGTTGCAATTGTTTATTGACACCTATCCGAATTCTTCTTACATGACGGAAGCGAATCAGTTGATGACCGTTTTACGTGAAAAATTAGAAAAAAAATACTTTGAAATTGCCAAACAGTATTTTCAAATTTCAGATTATGCTTCAGCAATGGTTAACCTTGACAATTTCATTAATGATTTCCCAGGTACCCGTTACAAAGAAGAAGCCTTGTTTATTCGATTGAAAGCGGCTTATTTTTACGCAATCAACAGCGTACAAAATAAAATGGGCGATCGATTAAAAAACGCTAAAGTTGCATACAATACTTTAATAAAATTTAACGCCAATACCACTTACAAATCAAAAGCTGACGAAATGTTGGTTCGAATTGAAACAGATTTAAAACCCTTTTTAAATAAATAAACCATGGATATCAAAAGAAGCCCAGCACCTGTAAATACGGTGACTTATAACCGCAGTAAAATTGAAGAACCAACTGGCAATATCTATGAGGCCATTACGATTATTTCACGCAGAGCGAATCAGATCAATGCTGAAATTAAACGTGAATTGACCGAAAAACTAGAAGAGTTTGCCACTTACAACGACAGTTTAGAAGAAGTGTTCGAAAATAAAGAGCAAATCGAAGTGTCTAAACACTACGAGAAATTAGCAAAACCACACGCCTTGGCTGTTCAAGAGTGGATGGAAGACAAAGTGTATTACAGAGACGGAGCCAAATAAGACAAGATGTCTTCCGTATTGAAGAACCAGAAAATTCTCCTAGGAATAACCGGAGGAATAGCTGCCTATAAAGCTGCCTACTTGGTTCGTTTATTTAAAAAATCGGGTGCCGAAGTGCAGGTTGTAATGACCCCTTCGGCACATGATTTTTGTACCCCACTCACTTTAGCAACACTGTCTCAACGCCCTGTGTTAACAAAATTCGTTAAAGACGATACGGGTATTTGGAACCACCATGTTGATTTGGCATTGTGGGCAGACCTTATTGTCATTGCCCCAGCAACTGCCAACACACTATCTAAAATGGCTTACGGCCAATGTGACAATTTGCTGATGGCCATTTATTTTTCGGCCAAATGCCCCGTTTGGGTCGCCCCTGCTATGGATTTGGACATGTACCGCCATCCAACTTTTTTGGAATCGTTGCAACGAATAGAAAATCATGGCGTTAAAGTGATACCAGCCGAAAATGGTTTTTTGGCAAGTGGATTAGAAGGCGAAGGCCGCATGGCCGAACCAGAACATATTGTTGCACTGTTAGAAGCTGAATTGGGAATTAAACCATTGTCAGGCAAAAAAGTCCTCATTACCGCAGGTCCCACTTATGAAGCCATTGACCCTGTCCGATTTATTGGCAATCATTCAACTGGTTTAATGGGCTTTGAATTGGCGAAAATGGCCCTAAAAATGGGCGCCCAAGTGAGTCTAATCACAGGACCATCCACTTTGCAATTAAGCCATGACCAACTGGAACTTATTCGCGTGCAATCGGCTGTTGACATGCAACAAGCCGTAATGGCACGATATGCAGACATGGACATCGCAATTGCCAGTGCAGCGGTGGCAGATTACAGGCCAGCCGAAATGGCCGTAGAAAAAATTAAAAAAACAAGCGATTCTTTCACCATTGAATTGGTCAAAAACCCTGATATTTTGGCTGAAATGGGTAAACAAAAAACCAGACAATATTTGGTGGGTTTTGCGTTAGAGACCCAAAATGAAATATTCTATGCCACACAGAAGTTAAAAAATAAAAATTTAGACCTGATTGTGTTAAATTCGCTTCGCGATGAAGGCGCCGGATTCGGCACGCAAACTAACAAAGTAACCCTCATTGAAACTTCTGGTGAACACACCGAACTTCCGTTATTATCCAAAGAAAAAGTAGCTTATGATATTTTTCAAAAAGTACTTACACACTTGTCTTAGCTGGTTTGCATGGGGGCTTTTATTTGCCACTGGATTGACACATGCACAGCAATTAAATGCACGAGTTACGGTAAATACCGAGCAATTGGCTTCGCCCAATGTGCAAATTTTTAAGACACTTGAAAAATCATTAACCGATTTGTTAAATAGTACAGATTGGACTGGCGACCCTTTTAAAGCAACAGAAAAAATAAGCTGCTCGTTTTTTATCACGGTGAATGGCTATGACTCAGGCAATTTTGAAGCCACTTTACAAGTTCAAAGCAATAGGCCAGTTTTCAATTCGACCTATTCATCGCCCATCTTTAACTTTAACGACAAAGACTTTGCCTTTAAATATAATGAATTTGATCAGCTCATTTTTAACATCAATTCATTTGACTCAAACTTGATCTCGGTTTTTGCCTTTTATAGCTATTTAATTATCGGTCTTGATCAGGATAGCTTTAGCGCTTTAGGTGGTAAAGCCGCACTAAATCAGGCCCAACAAGTATTGGTCACAGCCCAATCAAGTGGAAGCAAAGGCTGGACGCAAGGCGAAGGCGGCCTCATCAATCGTTATTTCTTGATTTCTGATTTGATGTCACCCACCTACCAGCCCTATCGAGATGCCTTATACAACTATCATTATGATGGCCTAGACATGATGTATAAAGACCAAAAAGAAGCCAAAGAACAAATAAAAAATGCCCTTATTACGCTATCGGCGTTGTATAAAGTACGGCCCAATTCTTTGTTAAACCGCTTGTTTTTTGACGCCAAAGTAGATGAAATCACTTCCATATTTACGGCCGGTCCACGTGAAAACGGGGAGCCAATTAGGCCGTTACTCGAACAAATTGCTCCTTTACACGCCTCCAAATGGGAAACCCTCAAATAAGATTTTTTTGCCATGCTCACTCAACTTACTATTGTTAATTACGCCCTTATTGATCAACTTGATTTAAAATTATCATCCGGATTTTCAACCATCACTGGTGAAACAGGTGCCGGAAAGTCAATTATTCTAGGTGCGCTAGGTTTGGTTTTAGGCCAACGTGCCGATTGGTCGGTGGTACAAGACCAAGAAAAAAAATGCATTATTGAAGCGCATTTTGACATTTCTAATTTGACATTAGCTCCTTTTTTTGAGCAACATGATTTGGAATTTGATCCACACACCATTATTCGCAGAGAAATTTTACCCGGTGGCAAGTCAAGGGCTTTCGTGAATGATTCACCAGTTCATTTAGGCACATTAAACTTGTTAAGTGAACAATTGATTGATGTGCATTCGCAGCAAGACAACCGCAATTTGAATGAGCTCGAGTACCAATATGATTTACTAGATGCGTGGGCTGGTACTGGCGCGCTGCGAACAGCGTACCAAAAACAAAGAAACCTTTGGACTCAGGCAAAAAAAGAACTGGATTTGGCGAAAACGCAGCTGAAAACTTGGGAAACAGAACGGGACTACGCACAATTTGTTTATCAAGAATTAACTGAAGCCCAATTGGATTTACTTGATCTTCATGAACTCGAGGCCAAACAAAAACAACTGACGCACCTTGATACCATTCGTGAGCATTTAACCACAGGTTTGCACATTCTTCACCAAGAAGAATCAGGATTGATGAATCAATTGTTGCAACTTAAAATCAATGTCGGTAAAATTGCTGGGTACCATCAAGATTATGAAACATTGGAACAACGCATTGCATCTGTATATGTTGAATTGCAAGATTGTGCCAATGAATTGGAGCTCAAAAACGACCAATTGGAGCAAGACCCTGCCGCCTTGTTGCAAGTGAACGCCCAACTAGAATTGATTTATTTATTGCAACGCAAACACCAATTAAACACGATTACCGAATTGATTGGTTTACGAGATCGCTTATCCGATGAGTTGTTGCAAAACGAATCGGCCACCGAACATCTTGCACAATTAGAAAAACAAGTGGCTGATTATCATGAAAAAGCAGTTGAAATTGCTGCCGATCTACACCGAATCAGAAAAGCTGCATTGCCGCATTTAACTGCAGCCATGGAAACACCACTGAAAAAATTAGGGATGCCCGACGTACAGTTTGCTATTGAATTGACCTTGGAAACTGAATTGTTACCACTGGGAACAGACAAATTGCGGTTTGAATTGGCCGTCAATAAAGGAACCCAGCCTGGTTTGATTGGCAAAGTGGCTTCAGGTGGCGAAAAATCGCGGATTATGTTGGTGGTAAAATCCATTTTAGCTGCGCATACAGCCTTGCCTACGTTGATTTTAGATGAAATTGACACGGGTGTATCGGGCGAAGTGGCTACCAAAATGGCCGAAATGATGGCCGAAATGGGGAAAAACAGGCAATTGATTGCCATTACCCATTTGCCACAAATTGCAGCCAAAGGGGCCAATCAATACAAAGTGTCGAAATCGTCCGAAGGGCAAAAAACAACCACCAGTTTGCGTTTGCTCAGCCATGCGGAACGTATTGCCGAATTGGCCGAAATGATTTCAGGTAAAAACCCGAATGAATCGGCATTGAGCCACGCGGCCCATTTGTTAAACTAAAAAATAAATGTACTTTTGTTCATCTTATAAAACCGTCAAATCATGCATGAATTATTAAAAGGAAAACGAGGAATCATTTTTGGCGCTTTGGATGAAAATTCCATCGCTTGGAAAACCGCACAACGGGTTCACGAAGAAGGAGGAACCTTTGTTTTAACCAATGCACCTATTGCCATGCGCATGGGAACCATTAAAGAATTGGCCGACAAAACAGGCTCCACCATCATTCCTGCGGATGCTACCTCGGTTGCTGATTTGGAAAACTTGGTCGATCAGGCCATGGCGGTTTTAGGCGGTAAATTGGACTTTGTATTGCACTCTATTGGGATGTCCGTAAATGTGCGCAAAGGCAATCATTACACCCAAGAAAATTATGACTACACCCAAAAAGGATGGGACGTCTCTGCACTTTCATTCCACAAAGTGATGCAGGTGTTGTACCAAAAAGACGCCATGAACGAATGGGGTTCTATTGTTGCCCTTACCTATATGGCAGCACAAAGAGTATTTCCTGATTACAATGATATGGCCGACAACAAAGCCTATTTGGAATCGGTTGCACGTAGTTTTGGTTATTTCTTTGGGCGTGACAAAAAAGTACGGGTCAATACCATTTCACAATCTCCTACCCCAACCACCGCTGGTCAGGGTGTAAAAGGATTTGATGGTTTTATCAGTTATGCGGATAAAATGTCCCCATTAGGAAATGCTTCGGCTTTGGATTGTGCCAATTATACGGTAGCCATGTTTTCTGATTTAACACGAAAGGTTACTTTACAAAATTTATATAATGACGGCGGCTTCTCCAATATGGGCGTCAGTCAGGCGGTGATGGAAACATTTCAAGACTAATTTGAAACCACCCATCGGGTGGTTTTTTTATGTAAAAACATGAGCCTTTTAACCTATTCCATCGTTGTACCCGTTTACAACCGACCCGAGGAAACTAAAGAATTGCTTGAAAGTTTGGCAGCTCAATCTTTCAATCGGGCCTTTGAAGTGGTGATCATTGAAGATGGTTCCAACATTTCATCTGAACAAGTGGTGGCCGATTTTTCACAGAAATTGACCATACAGTATTTGCAGAAACCCAACACCGGTCCTGGCGACTCCAGAAATGTAGGCATGAAAATGGCTACAGGCGATTATTTGATTTTGGTTGATTCAGATTGTGTACTTCCTCCTGATTACTTAAAACAGGTTGACAAGGCATTGCAACACCATTACGTCGATTTTTTTGGCGGCCCTGACAGCGCTGCTGCTTCCTTTTCGCCCATCCAAAAAGCCATTAATTTTTCGATGACCTCTTTTTTAACAACTGGTGGCATTCGTGGCAACAAAAAATCGGTAAGCCGCTTTGAACCAAGAAGTTTTAATATGGGACTTTCAAAAGTGGCTTTTGAATTATCGGGTGGTTTTGGCACCATTCATCCGGGTGAAGACCCCGATTTAAGCATTCGGTTGTGGAAATTAGGATTCAAAAGCCGATTTTTTGCTGATGCTGGCGTATTTCACAAACGGAGAATTAGTTGGCCCTCGTTTTTTAAACAAGTGTACAAATTTGGACTCACCAGACCTGTTTTAAATGAATGGCATCCTGAATATGCCAAAATCACGTATTATTTTCCTAGTGTTTTTTTGAGTGGACTCGTACTCTCCTTGCTCCTTTTACTGGTTGAGTTTCCCTATTTGATTATTTGTTATTTGGCTTATTTTTTGGCTTTAACAGCCTCCTCGTGTTGGGAACATAAAAGCTTGTATTTGGCCTTATTGAGTTTACGGGCTTTTGGCTATCAAATGCTGGGATACGGATTGGGATTTGCCCGAATGACGTGGGTAATTAAGGTACTTCGTGACAAGCCAGAGAAGCATTTCCCCTTTTTATTTTTCAAAACATGAGCCAGATTATTGGATTAACAGGCGGAATTGGAAGTGGTAAAACATCAGTTGCCAAATTATTTGAAGCTGCCGGAATCCCCATTTATATTGCGGATATCGAAGCCAAGAAAGCATACCTTGACCCACATATACGTGCACAAATTGCCGTAAAATTTGGTACAGACGTATTAACTCCCGATGGCATTAATGCAAACTTATTGGCCGCCAAAGTCTTTGAGAATAAAGAGGCTTTGCAATGGTTGAATGCACTTATTCACCCATTTGTCAAACATGATTTTGAACAATGGAAGTTCGCTCATGCAGCACAACCTTGGTTGCTGAAAGAAGCGGCGATATTGTTTGAAACTGGGGGACATCTTGATTGCGATGTGGTGATTACTGTAACAGCACCGCTCATGTTGCGACAAACAAGGGTATTTGAGCGTGACGGCACCTCAAAAGAGGCGTTTGAAAAGCGAGTTGCACAGCAATGGACCGATGATAAAAAATTGGCAATGAGCACTTACGCAATTCAAAATATTGATTGGGAAGACACCAAAGCACAAGTTGAAAAAATAATAGATTCTTTGTTGAAAATTTAAAAATCGAGTGTTTTGTTAATCTTTGGTTAAAGCATCTTCTATTGTTTTGTTAAAATACCTAGTTTTGTGTAGATGAATAAAAAATTCTTTCGGTTGTTGGTGGTGCTTATGAGTGTTTCGCTTGTAGGTATTGTATTAGTGCAAACTTTTTGGTTTCATACCGCACTACAAAACAACGAAGAACAATTTCATTATCACGTCAAGCAAGTATTGGGATCCTTGGCCCAAAAGCTTGAAAAAAAAGAGGCCATTACTTTTTACAACCGCTACAATGAATTACGTGATAGCATCGGTAAATTGCCCGAAAAAGAAGATTTTTTGGAGTTTGGATACTATCAGCGTGATTCACGAACCAATGAAACGGTGGTATATTCAAACAGTATAATTGCAGAAGATTACGGTATTTCTTCTTCGTTCTTTGATAAACTGAAAGACAGTGTTCGATTAAAAAATTTCACATCCAAGCGAAAAACTGAGGTGTACCGAAATCCGATGGTTGATGACCCTAGGTTGCACCATTCGGTTACACCTGATTTAAGGGTAGAACGTTTGGGTAAATTGGATTTACTGGAAAGTGCGCAATTTCAAATCTTTTTTAAAGATATTGTAGCACTGAAATCCATTGAAGACCGATTATCAAAAGACGAATTGGCCCAGCTTATTCGAAAAGAGTTGGAATTGTACAGTATTACCACACCCTATGAATTTTGTGTGTACAGCAATGGGTTGGCCACCAAAATTGGATCAGATCATTTCCAATTCAACAAAAAATCGACGTATAGCATTCCGATTCTTGCAGATAACGACGGAAATAACCGCTATGAATTGATGGTTTCATTTCCACAGCAGAAAAAGTTTTTGTTGTCGGAAGTGATTAGCATTGCTTTGCTTTCCATCATTTTTACACTCATTATCCTGATTACTTATATCAGTGCCTTAAACCAACTGATTAGACAAAGACAGATTTCAGAAATCAAAACCGATTTCATTAACAACATGACCCACGAATTTAAAACGCCGATAGCCACCATTAATTTGGCGTTGGATGCCATTAAAAATCCGAAAGTTCAAGGTGATTCCGAAAGAATGGACCGCTATTTGCAAATGATTCGCGACGAAAACAAACGCATGCATGCCCAAGTTGAAAATGTGTTGCGCATTTCAAAATTAGAAAAAAGAGAACTGGATATTGAAAAAGAACCCCTTGATATCCATACCATTATAGAAGATGCCATTGAACATGTTCATTTGCTGGTGGAGGACCGCGAGGGAACCATTCACACCCAATTGAATGCCAAAAACACATTGGTTTTACTCAATGAATCACATTTTACCAATGTTATTGTTAATATTTTAGATAATGCCATCAAATATTCTGTAGACCCGCCCGTTATTAACGTTTCCACTGAGAGTATCAAAGACAATGTGCTCATCCGAATTCAAGACCAAGGGATTGGCATGAGCAAAGCCGTTTTGAAAAAAATATTTGAAAAATTTTACCGGGAACATACCGGAGACATTCATAATGTAAAAGGACATGGTCTGGGATTGGCTTATGTAAAACGCATTATTGAAGACCACCAAGCTACTATTTCGGTAGAAAGCGAAAAAGGAAAAGGAAGTACATTCATCATCAAAATACCCATCATTAATTAATCAAACAAATGGAAACAACAAACAAAAGGATACTGCTCGTTGAAGACGACCAAAATTTTGGTGCGATTCTGAAAGACTACCTGATGCTAAACGATTTTAGCGTAACCCTTGCCAAAAACGGCATGGAAGGATTTGAAAAATTCAAAAAAGATACCTACGATTTGTGCATCTTAGATGTAATGATGCCCTATAAAGATGGCTATACTTTGGCCAAAGAAATCAGAGAAAAAAACAAAGAAATTCCCATCATTTTCTTGACTGCCAAGTCAATGAAAGAAGATGTGCTGAAAGGCTATAAAGTGGGTGCCGACGACTACCTGAACAAACCTTTTGATTCAGATGTTTTGTTGATGAAAATTAAAGCCATTTTACAACGCAAAGTGAGTGAGTCAAAAACAGACAACCTTAAATTTGAATTTGAAATTGGCAATTTTCACTTGAATTCTAAATTGCGTTATTTGACAATAGAAGGCAAAGAACCCATCAAATTGTCGCCTAAAGAGAATGAATTGCTCAAATTGTTGGCTTTATATGAAAACGACCTCATGCCACGCGAATTGGCCTTAACGAAAATTTGGCGCGACGAAAATTATTTTACTTCACGAAGTATGGATGTATACATAGCCAAGATTCGCAAGTATTTAAAAGAAGACCCAAAAGTGGAAATCTTAAATATTCATGGCGAAGGATTTCGATTGGTTATCAAAAAATAGACTTTAAAAGAAGCGGCTTAGGCCGCTTTTTTTGTGTCTAAAACTGTTTAAATTTCCCCTTAATTTAAAATCAATTTAAGGACAAAGTGTAACTTATTTAATCCATGAAACAGTAACTTTGAATTCTTATTATTAATACATGCTCGAAAATATCATTGCCTTTAGTTTACGCAACAAATTATTTGTGTTATTGCTGGTTTTTGGTCTCATCGGTTATGGCATTTATGCAGTTACCGAACTATCCGTAGGCGCCGTTCCAGATGTGACCAACAACCAAGTTCAGGTGATTACCACCTCGCAAAATTTATCGACCCAAGACATCGAACAATACATCACCTACCCTATTGAAATGGAAATGGCGAATTTGCCAGGGGTCAAAGAAATCCGTTCCATATCAAAGTTCGGCATTTCATTGGTCACCATTGTTTTTGATGATGACATGGGGAATTATTTACCCCGACAACTCATTGCCGAAAAAATAAAATCGGCCTCAGAAAAAATACCAAATGGGTTTGGCGTGCCACAAATGGGTCCAATTACTACTGGATTAGGTGAAATTTATCAATATACCCTTGAAGTATCGCCCGAATACAAAGACCAATATGACGTGGAAGCGTTGCGCACCATTCAAGATTGGATTGTACGCCGGCAGTTATCCGGGATTCGTGGGGTGGTTGAAATTAATACTTGGGGTGGATTACTTAAGCAATATGAAGTTGCTTTAAAGCCCGCCCAGTTAAAAGCCATGAATATCACTGCTTCTGAAGTTTTTGAAGCAATAGCTCAAAATAATAGCATTGCGGGAGGTGCCTATATTGAAAAAGTAAACCAAAGTTATTTTATCCGGGGCGAAGGTAAAATTAAGAGTTTGACCGACATGGAACAAGTGGTGGTCAAAAATGACGGCATCCCCATTTATGTGCGCGATGTCGCTCAAGTAAAAATCGGCTACGCCAACCGTTTCGGCGCCATTACAGGAAATGGCGAGGGCGAAAAAGTAATGGGCCAAATCATGATGCTTAAAGGGGCTAATTCAAAAGCGGTGATTGCCGATATTGACAAACGCATTGAACTGGTAAATAAAGGATTGCCGCCGGGTATTCGAATCAATGGATTTTTGCAGCGCAGCGAATTGGTTCATAAAACCACTTTTACCGTAGCCGAAAACCTCATTTTGGGCTGTTTGATTGTCATTTTTGTGGTGGTGATGTTGTTGGGTAATATTCGATCGGGCTTGGTCGTTGCCTCGGTGATTCCGTTGTGTTTGCTGTTTGCCATTACCCTAATGACTATTTTTGGCATTGATGCCAATTTGATGAGCTTGGGTGCCATTGATTTTGGCATAATCATTGACGGAGCGGTTATAATCGTTGAATTTATCGCTTTTCAGGTCTTTCAACAATCAAAACATTTGACCGGTTTGGAGCCTGCACAACAACAGCTTGAAATTGATCAAATTACCTTTAAAAGCGCTTCACGAATGATGCATTCGGCTGTTTTTGGCCAACTGATCATATTAATTGTATTTATTCCGATTTTGTCTTTAACGGGTGTGGAAGGCAAAATGTTTAAACCCATGGCCATTACTTTTAGTTTTGCCATAGTCGGTGCTATGATTTTGTGTTTTACTTATGTCCCGGTGATTGCATCGTTGGTTTTAAAACCTTCAAAAAAAGAAGGCTTTGCCTTTTCAAAACAATTTATTACATGGATACAAAAAATGTATGTACCTGTTTTGGAACGTGCCTTACATCATCCAAAATGGGTATTAAGTGGCGCAATTGGGTTGTTATTGGGCGCCTTGCTTTTGTTTGGCAGCATGGGAGGCGAATTTGTCCCTACTTTAGATGAAGGCGATTTTGTGATTCAACCCATTTTAAAAACAGGAACCACCTTAAGTAAAACCATTGCCACGACCACACAAATTGAACAAATCATTTTAAAGAATTTCCCCGAAGTAGAGCAAGTCGTGAGCAGGATTGGCGCAGCCGAAGTGCCCACCGACCCCATGAGTATGGAGGAAAGCGACATCATTGTGAAGCTAAAACCCAAATCGGAATGGACCACCACCGATAGCAAAGATGCTTTGGCCGATTTAATTAAAGAAAAGGTGGAACAAAAAATTCCTAATTTAGAAATTGAATTCACCCAACCTATTGAAATGCGTTTCAACGAACTGATTTCAGGAACACGCAGCGATCTGGCGATTAAAGTTTTTGGTGAAGATTTGGATATTTTGGCCAAAAAAGCCCATGAAATTGGCAATTTAATTAAAAATATTCCAGGCGCTGCCGACGTAATCATTGAAAAAACAGCTGGTTTGCCACAAATGAGTGTTACCTACAACCGGGCAAAAATTGCACGTTACGGTTTAACCATTGCTTCTTTAAATGATTTACTGACAATGACATTTGCTGGAAAAACGGCTGGCACTGTATTTGAAGGAGAAAAACGCTTTGATTTGGTCATTCGTTTAGATGCCGCTTATCGTGAATCTATAGTGGATGTTGAAAATTTATATGTGCCTTTGGCCAATGGTTCGCAAATTCCATTAAGTGAATTGGCCACCATTAAATATGACCAAGGACCCGCTAAAATTTCAAGAGACAACACCCACCGTCGGATTGTGGTGGGTGTGAATGTGCGCAATAGAGACTTGCAAAGTGTGGTAGAAGAAGTACAACAAAAGCTAAAATCGAAACTGAAGTTACCCACTGGGTATTTTGTCACTTATGGCGGACAATTTGAAAACTTACAAAGTGCCAAAAGTCGTTTGATGATTGCCGTGCCCATTGCCCTAATTTTGATTTTTATATTGCTGTATTTTGCCTTTCAATCGGTGCGAGAAGCGCTGATGGTGTATTCAGCGATTCCACTTTCGGCGGTTGGAGGCATAGGCTTACTGTGGCTGCGCGATTTGCCTTTTAGTATTTCGGCGGGTGTTGGTTTTATTGCGCTTTTTGGGATTGCCGTGCTTAATGGCATTGTGTTAATTGAGCATTTTAAAGAACTTAAATTGAACCATCCGACCAACCTAAAAGATTTAATATTGAAAGGAACCAGCGACCGATTAAGACCTGTATTGTTAACTGCTGCCGCTGCCGCTTTGGGATTTTTACCGATGGCTATTTCTGAATCGGCCGGAGCAGAAGTGCAACGTCCATTGGCCACGGTGGTCATTGGCGGATTGGTCACCGCCACCTTGTTGACCCTGATTGTCCTACCTGTCTTATATTTTGTGTTTGACAAAAAAAAGGTCACAAAGCCTCAATTTAAAATACATGTTGGGTTTTGGCTATTTCCTTTTTTGGGTTTCAGCACGATGGCCCAAGCCCAATGGAATCCACCTGCTCCGTTGCAACAGTTAATGGAGATGGCGCATTCAAACAACAAGGGTTTAAAAGGCAAACAGCAGCAAGTTGACCGCATGAAAGCACAAATTGGTGTGGCCTATCAGATGGAGAAAACCAATGTCTATTATAGTTATGACCAAAATAATTTGGCTTTAAACAATTTGCCCTTAAAAGTTTTTGGCGTCCAACAGCGCTTTATGCTTCCGATGTATTACAAGGCTTTTAAAAACCTGTTAAACCAAGATTTTGAACGGGAACAACGGTTGTTGAATTGGCAACAAAGCCGCATCGATGTAGAAATTGCCAAATTGTATTACAAGCTCATCGCCATTAATGCGCGCAGCAAAGTGGTGCAGGAATTGGATTCGTTGTTTGTTTTATTTGCCAAAGCAGGTTCGCGTAAGTTTGAATTGGGCGAAGCCAATTATTTGGAAAAAATTACCGCGGAAGCCAAATCGCAGAAGATTCGGACGTTGAAAAACCAATGGATGCAGGAACGCGAAGTGGCCATGCAGGAACTGAAGTTTTGGGTGCAGGCCGAAAATGTACCCATCGTTCCATCGGACAAATGGGAGGTATTGCTCCTGCCCCAAGAGTCCGCGCATGAATCGGTGTATGTGACGCAGTTGAAACAAACGGAAATCTATCTGGATCGTCAAAATGCGTACCACCGTTCCATGTATTGGCCCGAGCTCAATATCGATTATTTTCAGGGCACCAACAGTGGCCTTTCCGGGCCTTTATACGGGTTTCAGGTCGGATTGGCGGTTCCATTATTTGGTCGCGGCAATCACGCCCGTTTGCAAGCCAGTCAAATAGAAAAAATGGCCTGGGTTTCGCAGCAGCAGCAGGCGATGGTCAAATTGGAACAATTTAAAAAGACGCAACAAGCCAAATTGAAGAAAGCCCAAGAAATGATTCAATATTTTGATTTGCATGGCCGCAAACTAGCAACAGAAATCACTAAAGTAGCGCAACGCAGTTACCAATCGGGCGAAATTGATTTTTACCAATATATTCAAAGTTTGGAGCAAGCATTTACGTTGCAACTCGATTATTGGGATGCTTTGTACGAGCACACTGCCATTCAACTTGATTTGTATTATTTAAACTGGAATTAACATGACACGCACATTTTTTATATACGGATTTATTTTTTTGACACTTATTTCTTGTAAAAAACAAGCAGTAGAATCAAAGGAAGCCGTACAGAACAGCGGACTAATTGAAGTGACCAAGGCGCAATTCAAGGCGCAAAACATGCAATTAGGCCATCCGGAAATCACCATTTTTCAGGAAGAAGTGAAAACAACTGGCACCATTGACGTACCCCCGCAAAACAAAGCCAAAGTGACGTCGTTTGTGGGTGGTTACATTAAATCGACGCGTTTGTTGGTGGGCGATGTGGTCAAAAAAGGCCAAGTTTTGGTTACGCTCGAAAACACGGATTACATCGATTTGCAAAAAGATTATTTAGAATTGGCCGAGCAAATCGGTTATTTGGAGTCAGAATACAAAAGGCAAAAAACCTTGTTTGGGGAAAAAATTTCCTCGGAAAAAAACTATTTAAAAGCACAGAGCGATTACCTGCGTACGAAGGCGATGTATCAGGGATTGAAAGACAAATTGCGGATGCTGCATTTAAATATTTCTGACATTGAAAAAGGGAAGTTTAGTTCGGAAATTAAAATTTATTCACCCATTGATGGCAACATTTCAGTGATGAAAGCCAATGTAGGCCAGTTCATTGCACCCGCCGATGTCATTTTAGAAATTGTTGATCCGCATCACTTGCATTTGGAATTGGCGGTGTTTGAAAAAGATATTCTTAAAATTAAAGAAGGCCAAAAAATAAAATTTAAAGTTCCAGAAGCCTCCAATGATCATTTTGATGCAAATGTACATTTGGTTGGGAAATCAATTGAAAATGAAAACCGTACCATCAATGTACACGGCCATTTAGATGAATCGATACAGCAGCGACTGCTTACGGGCATGTTTGTAGAAGCCAATATCGGAATTGGCAGCAAACAAGCGCTGTCCATCGGCAAAGAAGCGGTGGTTACCGAAGAAGGTAAAAATTACATGTACAGCTTAGTGAAAACAACCCAACAGTCGTATTGGTTTAAAAAAATAGGGGTGCAAAAAGGAAAAGAAAACGAACAATGGGTATCTTTGGAATTTACCAGAGGCTGTTCGGTTCAATCTAACATTTTGGTTAAGGGGGGGTATGATTTGGTTCCTAATTAAAATTTTGGATTGAAAGATTGAAAGATTGAAAGATTGAAAGATTGAAAGATTGAAAGATTGAAAGATTGAAGGATTGAAGGATTGAAGGATTGAAGGATTAAAGGATTAAAGGATTGAAGGATTGAAGGATAAAAAAGTGCTTTTTTTTTAGAGTAAATTCTCGATCTTTATTGATATTTAAAAAACTTGAAACCTGACCCGAGGCCCGCAGGGACGAACGGTGCATATGAGATATAGAGGAGGACTGCCAGTGGCAGTCGGGTACGTGAGCTTTAGCTCGCCTCAACAAAACCTGAAACCTGAAACCTGAAACTTGAACCTGAAACTTAAAACCTGAAACCTGACCCGAGGTCTAAAGGGCCGAACGGACGATATGATATTTACAGGAGGACTGCCAGTGGCAGTAAGGTACGCGAGCTTTAGCTCGCCAAACCAAACCTGAAACTTTAAACTTTAAACAAAAAAAATGAACACAGCACATTTTCACTTATTAGTAAACCACTTTCCAATAGTAGGATTGGTTATTTCGACGGGTATTTTTTTGGTGGGTATGATACGTAAAAACAGTACGTTGCAACAAACTGCTTATGTTTTGTTTGCTGTGGTCGCGGCGGCGGCAGCAGTGAGCATGAATACTGGGGAAGGTGCCGAAGAAATGGTAGAAAATTTCCCACAAGTCACGCATCATTTGATTCATGAACACGAGGAATGGGCCGAGAAATTTGCGCTCATTACCTATATATTAGCTGGTTTGTCGTTGGTAAATATCTATTTTTCAATCAAGAAAAATCCGCTGCAAAGCAAATTGAATTATGTATTGTTACTGCTAGCCATTGGTGCCTGTTTGTTGAGTAAACTTGTTGGTACTTCGGGTGGTGAAATCAGACATACTGAAATTCGTACCGAAAACCAAGTCCAAACCGAGCAAGGTGCTTCAGAACAAGCAGACGAGCACGAAGAAGATTAAATGCAGTCATAAAGCTGATTCTGAAAAATTAATTTTGAAACCAGCACGCCCAAAAGTAAAGCGAACAAATAGTTTTCATAAAAAAAGCGCAATATGTATTTGTAACATAGTGCGCTTTTTAAATAATATATGTTGTCATTCTGGTGATCCAATCAGGGTTCGAACCTGAGACCTACTGCTTAGAAGGCAGTTGCTCTATCCAGCTGAGCTATTGGACCATTTATTTTTAATATTGTTGAACCTATTACTTTTAAAGAACGTATATACAATCTAAAAATGCAATTCAGTTTACAATAAGGATTAGCTACGCTGATCCTGTAAAGGGTGTTGCTGCTGAACAAAAACACAACGTCAGAGCCGTCACTGTTTTTATTCCCATCTAGCAGGATTAGCTACGCTGATCCTGTAAAGGGTATTGTTGCTCAACAAAAACACAACGTCAGAGCCGTCACTTTTTTTTTCCCGTCTGGCAGGATTAGCTGCGCTGATCCTGTCAAGGGTGATGTTACTCAACAAAAACACAACGACAAAGCCGTTGGTTTTTTTATTCCCACCTGCCACTTTCGAGCAAGCTCGGGTGGCAGGTGGGAATAAAAAAACTGAACTTACGTTCAGTTTATTTGGTCGGGGTGGCAGGATTCGAACCTACGACCTCCTGGTCCCAAACCAGGCGCGATACCGGGCTACGCTACACCCCGAAAAAAAAGCGGAGAGACAGGGACTCGAACCCTGGCGACGGTTACCCGTCGACAGATTAGCAATCTGCTCCGTTACCACTCCGGCACCTCTCCGTTCCAAAAACAAAAATCTTTTTTGTTTTGAGGTTGCAAATTTAAGGTTAAGTTTGAGAAAAACAAGAACTATTCCTGTTTTTTTATTATATTTATTTTAAGATATTTGAAATCAACAATGTACGACATGAATAAAAATTGAATATTTAATATTGTAAATAATTTCATCTATAAAAATAGGGTAACAATCTTTTATCGAGAATTTAAAAAGTCTTAAAATTATTATTAAATTTCAAAGATTGTGTGCATCCTGACCGACATCTTGCTAGAAAACATTGATTACAATGCGTTTTTTAAAAATTAAATAATTATTAACATTTTTTGCCTTACATTTACGCTATTAATAACCAAACCCTTTAAAATTATGATTCGTCTCTGTATTGCTGAGCATCAACCTGTTGTCGTTGATGGACTTACCAGTTTTTTTGACAGTCGTGGAAAGATTGACGTATTAGTTAAAGCGCGTAATCGCCAAGAATTGTTTGATAAATTACTTGACACTAAAGTTGATGTCTTACTCATTGAAATTACTTTTGACGGTATGGATGGAATGAAAGACCTTCAAATTTTAATGAAGCGGCATCCAGCCATGAAAGTAATTATTTTCACTAGTTTAGCTGAAGAAATGTATGCACCTAATGCTGTTAAAGCGGGTGTTTCTGCTTTTATCAATAAAAAAGCTGAATTGGATCTGGTTTATGATTATATCCAAAAATCATATTATGGTGAAAAAATTACCAGCCCATTTATTGAACAAAGTTTGAAATTAATTGCAAAGCAGAACAAAAACAACCGTTTATATAGAAAATTATCTAACCGGGAAATACAAGTGCTGCAATTAATGGGCAATGGCCTAAAAAACAAAGAAGTTGCGCAAAAACTCGACTTAAATGAAAAGACAATAAGTACCTATAAACTAAGGTTGTTATCAAAGTTGCAAGTCAGCAATACCATTGATATGGTTGAAAAGGCCCGACATTTAGATATTATTCAATGAAGTGATTTAAACTTTTTTCAATTGGCTGCAAAATGGTCGTTTCGCCCCATATTGCGTCTTTTTATTATTGAAGTGATTTAATCTTTTTTCAATTGGCTGCAAAATGGTCTTTTCGCCCCATATTGCCTCTTTTTATTACTCCGTAGCGCTGCTATGCAGTGCAAAAAAGCTAAAATCTGGAACAAAAATCCTCATTTTTCGCTTCAATCAAAAAAGTCTAAATCACTTCAATTTTTTGTCCTCAATGTAGCTTGGCTACATCTGCGGTAAAAAAAGTCCGTGCACTCCCAGCTTTATTGTCCTTTTCCCTTTTTAATGACGTTAATATTTGTTTTTATTAGGTCATTAAGAACCAATTTTTTTATTGGAGTTTGCAATTGCAAACTTTTTGTGAGTGTTGGTTTCATCACAAAGTCCAATACATCATTTGGGTTGCAATCTGGAACAGAAACCTTCATTTTTCGCTTCAATCAAATAAGTTTAAACTACTTTAATAAAAAAAGGCTGTCAGTGAGGACAGCCTTTTTTTATTAAATATAACTTATTACTTTTTAACATTCATTAGAAAAGTGATCATCCATTGGTTGGAAGCATATTGTTTTTTATCTTTTGCTATGGAACTAAAAAAATCGGTATCCGTCATAAATGTGGTGCCATTTAATGTAGAAAAAACACATTGTCCTGGAAATAGTGTCCTCGCCTTTACAAAAGCATCATCGCTTGAAACGGGTAATAAGCCATAATCAATCACTTCTTGACAATTTTCAACATCAGTAAGGCTGCCAGGTATCATGAATAATGGGGAAGGTATAAATCCTAACCCGATTAGGACCTGCTCATTCTCTAACACTTCTTGAACGACATCTGTGTTCGGGTCTGTTAAATAATTTTCAGCTATTTTATTTTTAGTTTGCGTCACCGCGTGCGCACCATGGTTAATCCAAGTGATTTTTACACCTTTCTTTTGCAAATCTTTAAAAAAAGACAAATCGCCTTTATGCGTTTTTAATGAAGAGGCCGGGATACTAACGGCAATGTTCAATGGTTTTTCAATTTGTAACAATTTATCAATTAAGCCATTAATAAATTCTTTATCCCATGTTTGTGGCAAACTGCAAAAGTCTAAAATAAAACGAACCCCGTTCCCCTTTGGAAATGCCAATTTAAAACCCAATTGCGGCTGGTTCTTAACCGACGAATTTTGTTTTTGCAATTGATTCATGAGCGAATTTTTGTTCAAAAAATCGTGCTCTACCCGCGTTAATGTTTCTAGTTTATTCTTTTGCTGCAACAACAATTGACATTGAAGTAAATTTGGATCATATGCCAAAAAATACGGGACATGATCTATTTCTAAACTTCTTAATGCAACCAAATCCTTTGCACCTTGCTTTATTTGCCCACTCACAATTTGATAGTTCGTTACCGTTGTTTGTGCACAAATAATTTGTAGTGGTACATACAAAATGACCAGAATGATCCTTTTCCTGATTAAATTTAACAATGCATTCATGGTGATAAAGATTAAAGCAATAAATTGAATATGAACTAACTTATAAAAAAATTAGTTCATAAAATCTTTGTAGGGAGAATTATCTTTAAAATATAGATCTGAAAATATCCCCAATAAAGTAATTAAAAGCACTATAAACAAGACGATTTTAACCCAATTTGATTTTAAATTTGATTTTTTCAAATCAAAGAAAAGATTACGAGTCACAATAAAACCCAAAATAGCACAAATTGGCAATCGAATTAAATTGTTGTTAAATTGCATATAAACGATAAAAATCATCAACACATAAAAAGGCGCAAAATTGCTTCGTTTCATTTTCATAAATGGCGTATTAAAAAAACAAATATAGTAAAAGCGCAGTAAACTAAATTATCGATGGTGATAGGGTTCGTTTTTTAAAATAGTAAAACCTCTGTATAGCTGCTCCGCAAAAAAAAGCCGAATCATTTGGTGCGAAAAAGTCATCTTTGAAAATGAGATTTTTTCGTGGGCACGTGCATACATCGCCGAAGAAAAGCCATAAGGTCCACCAATCACAAAAACCAGGGTTTTGATTCCTTGGTTCATTTTTTTTTGCAAAAAATCGGCCCATTCTTCACTACTCATTGATTTGCCATTTTCGTCTAGCAATATGAGCACATCAGCAGATGAAACTTTACCCAATATAAGCTGTCCTTCTTTCTCTTTTTGTTGGTCTTCCGTCAAATTTTTCACAGATTTAATATCTGGAATGATAACCCATTCTAAACGAACATAATGCCCCAATCTTTGAACATATTGTTGCGTTAATTGTTCCAATTCTTTTTGATCTGTTTTGCCAATGGCAATGAGTTTTATGATCATTTATGCTGCATTTTGAGTTGCACATTGATGGTTGTTTTGTATTTGCTTGCCAATAATTCTAAACCAGAGTAATGAGTAATCCACTGTTGAAATGACAGCGCTGGATCAATTAAAATGACGGTCTTTTCATGTTGTAAAAATCGGTTTTCAAACCAAGCTGTTGTGTTGATTAAGGTATCATTACAATACGTTTTACCAGTGCTGCTAAGAAAAAGTGCATTTTTCACATGTATGGTTTCCAAAAATGTCAAACGAGATCCGTCTATAAGCGCTGGCTTTTTTTTGATGGTATCAAAAGCTGTAAAATACCATTCATGGGCACCTTCTTCGTGTGGACTTTTGGATCGTTTTAAGAGCAGTGCGCGCCATGTTGGCAACAGTACTTTCATAGTTAGTCGCTTATCAATATGAAATAACCAATGGGTATTACTGATTCGGTTGTGATCGTTTACAGCCAGTGAATGGGCCACGGAATCATAATTAAAATAAATACTAGAATAATTATCCACCTCAGCAAGTTGGCTACTTCCTACTTTGGCTAATTGAATGTTTGTTTTTTGACAACTTGAAAAAAACAAAGTTATAAACAGCGTAACAAGAAAGTAATGCTTCATAATAGGTTTATTGATTGCTTTTGTTGCCAAATGCGCCACAATTCAATGCACTCCTTGGCTGCCCATACATCATGAACGCGCAAAAATTTAGCTCCCTGTTCCAATGCCAACATATGCAAAGCTGTGGTGCCATTTAAAGCCTGTTCAGGGCCAATATTCAGTGATTTATAGATCATGCTTTTGCGTGAAATTCCAACTAATATGGGCCGATCTAGTGCATTTAAAAATCGAAGGCCATGCAATAATTCAAAATTTTGATTCCCCATTTTTGCAAACCCAAAGCCCGGATCAATAATGATATCTTTGATTCCTGCTGCTGAAGCAAGAGCTATTCTTTCTGAAAAATAGGTAGCCACCTCCCCTACTACATTTTGGTATTGGTTTTGGGTTGACATGGTCTGAGGCGTGCCCCGCTTGTGCATCATAACGTAGGGCACTTGCAGCGCAGCCACCGTTTGCAGCATTTCAGGATCATCTTCGCCTGCCGAAATGTCATTGATTAATGCGGCGCCTAACAAAATGGCTTCTTTGGCCACTTGGCTTCTGAAAGTATCAATAGAAATGGGAATCGTGGGAAACGTTTTATTAATCAGTTCCACAACCGGTAACATCCGATCCAATTCTTCATTTAAGCCCACTTCAGTGGCGCCAGGCCGCGTTGACACAGCCCCCAGATCAAATAAATCGACGCCTTGTTGTACCATTTCACTTGCCTTCTGAAGCAATTCATCGGCCTGCTCGCTGCGGCTTGCCGCATAAAATGAGTCGGGTGTTGCATTCAAAATGCCCATGACCCGCGGATGGCTTACTTCTAGTAATGTCCCTTTTAAATTAATCCACATGACAGGCTTTTTAATGGCATCAAAGATAAGGAGGATTGTGAATTGTATTTCGGATAATCACTTTCAATTTATGAAAAGTAAACCCTGAAAAAACTATATTTGCAACCCTTTTTACACTTTAAAAAATAGATTATGAAAGCTGGAATTGTCGGATTGCCTAATGTGGGTAAATCAACCCTTTTTAATTGTTTGTCCAATGCCAAAGCGCAAAGTGCCAATTTCCCTTTTTGTACCATTGAACCCAATATTGGCGTAGTTAACGTACCCGATTTGCGGTTAGAAAAATTAGAAGAATTGGTAAAACCAGAACGCGTTTTGCCAGCCACAGTTGACATCGTTGACATTGCAGGCTTGGTAAAAGGCGCCAGCAAAGGCGAAGGACTCGGCAATCAGTTTTTAGGAAATATTAGAGAGTGCAATGCCATTATTCATGTGTTGCGTTGCTTTGACAATGACAATATTGTGCATGTGGAGGGTGGCGTAAATCCAGTTCGTGACAAGGAAACAATTGACATTGAATTGCAGCTAAAAGACCTTGAAACCGTTGAAAAAAGACTCGAAAAAACCAAGCGTGCAGCCAAAACCGGCAATAAAGAAGCCCAAGCAGAAGAAGCTTTGCTTGAGCGCATCAGACAAACTTTATTAACGGCCAAGTCGGCCCGTACTGTGATACCAAATAATGAAGATGAAGCCTTTCTTCTGGAAAGTTTTCAATTAATTACCACTAAACCTGTCTTGTACGTTTGCAATGTGGACGAAACTGCCGCCAAATCAGGTAATTCATACGTAGATCAAGTTCGGGATTTGGTGCGTGAGGAACAAGCAGAAGTGATTGTGTTGGCCGTTGCCACCGAAGCCGATATTGCGGAACTCGAGAGTTATGAAGAACGCCAATTATTTTTAGAAGATTTAGGACTTGATGAGCCAGGTGTATCCATTTTAATTAGAGCAGCCTACAAATTATTGCAACTCCAAACCTATTTTACCGCTGGTGTTAAAGAAGTGCGGGCTTGGACCATTCCGATTGGTGCAACAGCGCCAAAAGCAGCCAGTGTGATTCACACCGATTTTGAAAAAGGATTCATCAGAGCTGAAGTGATTGCCTACGAAGATTATGTGCAATTTGAATCAGAGGCCAAAGTAAAAGAGGCAGGAAAATTACGTGTAGAAGGCAAAGAATACATTGTGCGCGATGGCGACGTGATGCATTTTAGGTTTAATGTGTAATTTAGTTGAAAGTTTGTAATGTTGAAAGTTTATAAAGTTTTGATATTTAAATATTTAAAGATTGAAGGATTGAAGGATTGAAAGATTGAAAGATTGAGTCCGTTCCGAAAAGTACTTTCTGTCCTTTTTCCCACTTACTTTTTAAACTTTAAAACTTATAAGCAACTGATTATCAGTATTTATTTTTTTTCGTAAAAAATGAAAATAGATCAATATTTTTAGTTAAATGGGGTTATCAGAGTGGACTCAATATTGAAAAATTAAAAAATTGAAAGATTGAAACCCAAACTTTTCAACTTACACACTTTATAGGATAGTGGCAAACCCCAGATTAGTGTTGACCACTTTTGGTTATACATTATTATTAAAAACGGTTTTGATACTTACTTGGATTCTTTTTTCTTCTAACTAGAGAAACCTGCTTGTGTCAATATGATGTTATGGTTCATAGCTTATCGTTGCAAAATAAAAAAAATTGACACGGCCGATAATATTGTCGCAATCAAACCAGCAAGGAAAACGATTCCATTATTATGACTCTTTCCAGTATATCCTCTAATGATTAGTTATGATATAAAGTATACAGGCACTAACAGTCCAAAATGAGCAAATTTAAAAACTATAAGTGACAACGATAAAACGCCTGTTCCAGCAATGCTTGCCAAAATCATTCCGATAAGACTCTGTGAAATCAATTCCTTGTCTATTGTTTTATCACTAAGAAACAATTGATGTTTAATATATCTGTTTTCTATAAAAGCATTCAAATGTTGTTTTGTCCAAATTGCTGAGGAAATCTTTGATTTAATTTCTTCGAGACTTAATCCCTCTTTGTTGAGTTTAATTATTTCATTTAGCACACGATCCGATTCAACTTTATTTATTTTCTTCTGTTCAATTTCTTGTAGAAATTTTTCTAAACCGCCGCGGTTTTCAATTTCTATTAATATTGATTCATCAGCTTTTCCAGAATAATCAATCATTGATGAATATGCTTCGATAAGGTCTTCATTTGTAAATTTGCTGTACATAGTTCGATGTTGTTTTGCTATGACTTAAAACGTTTCGCGGCTTACGTCAGTTGCGAACTTTGGCATTTCTTATTTTCTGTTAAAGATAAAAATTATTGCTAAACGTGAACTTACTACAAATGAGTTTGTGGGACACCGAACCTAGCCTTTTGTCAAACCCGTGTTGTCGGATCGGCCTCCTTGCGATCTGAATGCTTTAGTGTTCATAAAAATAGTAGGAATCAATTGTATATTTACTCCAATCCGATCCAATCAATCAACAATTCGAAATCTTCCTCTTGCTTGTTGGCAATTAAAAAACTTAGCTGTTCAACGCTTTTAAAATTGAAATTCGGCATGTTTAATTTGCGCCCTCGAAACTGAGGGTAAAAGTCCCTTATTTGCAACTTGATATGTTCCCATGCTCCTGTAGTTGTAAATGGGTGGACATAAGACTCAGTCTGTGAAACTTCGCCCTTCAAACGAAATTCATAGGCCTTGCCATCTCCTTTTACACGCAAAACAACAAACTTCTTTTCTTCTGCTCGTTCTATTGTGGTGTTCAATTGGATCGAGGCAAATCCTCCGTTGTTTGCCAATGACACGTGACCCGAAAATTGTCCATGTCCCGCATCGGTAAGCACCAACGAACTTTTTGATATACCACCCATCACCCCATCGTTGACAATACGCCAATCGTTGACTTTCGTTTGATTTGTAAATGTATAAATCTCTTTCATTTTTGTTTGAGTGGCTAAGCAAAGCGTGAGTAAAATTAAAATGTATTTCATCAATTTATTTATGTTTAAACCTTTAAATTATTTCTTTGAGACTATTTACTAAGTCTTTTTATTTTAATTTTTATCAACGTTTTGGTGCCCCGCGAATAAACGGATTTCGAAACACTATTCTGTCTGCCACCACTGAACTTGACACGAAGCACCAAGCTTCATATAACCACTGAATCGCCAATTTCTTGCAGATGCTATTATGCATGCATGCTTTTCTGCTCGAAGAACATCTACCCAAAGTTTTAGCAGTAAAGTCATGTTTGCTGCCAATTTATTTAGGATAGCCGATTAAATAAGTTACATTCATTCCAAATTTATTTTTCATTTTGCCCGCTCTCCAAAAATAAGTTTCAGTGTCAACTTCAGTCGCGATTTTTAAAAGTTCATTGGGCTGGTATAAACGAATTATTGAAACAATGCCATCCCATATTTGACAGATGGGAATTATTGGCATCAAATAAGTAAAAAACAATCTTGAAAAACGAAATGGTCTAAAAAAAGGAGTGCAGAAAAAAAAGATAAACGGATGAATGAGAATCAACCCTATGATTATAAAAATATTTTTATCACCGCCATCAAAAATGCCGATACCTGATTTTGCATCAACAGCATTTTGAATAACTGATTTTGCGAATGGTTTGCTAAAATGATGAAAGGCAGAAAAAATAGTTCTGAATCCAACTAAGGTTGAAGGAACATTACTTGCATCAATCGATGTTTCTAAATAAGAAATATCACCCTTTGAATTTGCAGCTAAGAGTTTGAAAGCGTTTATATTAGGAAATTTATCAGTGAGTACAATTTTTATTTTGTCGTCAGCTTGCTGATTGATGTTTTGCGAAATTTGTTCCATTGCACCGCCACCTCCCGAACACAAATCAACTATTTGTTTTGAATCTGTTTTTTGTAATCCTTCCAGAATTACAGGGATTATAGGTTGGTAAATCTCGAGTATTTTAATGATAAAGCGTAAACAATCCATCATGCTTTCGCGGATGGTGTTTGGAAACCAAGCTAAATCTTCAAACTCAAACAGGTGACTACTGATTTTCAAGGTTCTATTTATTTGTCCAAGCTAATTTCTTGCACCACAGTGCAGCGTTTGCACTGTCGCCCATGCGTGACGCCCACAACGTTTCGCCGCTTGGCGGCAGTAGCGGCCTGCGGAACTGATTATTTTCTGTTAAAGATAAAAATTCTTGCGAGAAATAAACGTGAATTTATAACAAAATTCGCAATCTTGCCAAACGCCTGTTAGCAGAAGCCACGGTTATAATAAATCTAAATCATAGGTTTTCATTTGCTTCATATTGTCGTAGTCAAAAAACGACTTCTTATATCCTTTTTTGATAAATAGATAAATTGTTTCATTTCTTGGGCAATTCATTTTGCATATTCTAGAACCATAAATATCATAAAAAATAGATATTTCTGGGCTTCCATTTGATCTGTAATAATCCATTCTGTAAAAATTCCTATTTCCAGATTTCATTAATGCAATTTCAGATAACACATATCCGTCAAGATTTTTTAAGTTAATGATTTCAGTTTTTAGTATTTTCGATTGGTGCTTAAAAATTACTATTTCTTTGATAACATGTTCAAAACTAATTTCATCAGTCCATCTACTATTGTCTATTTCAACAGCAACTTCAATGTTGAAACTTTCAATATTTCCAATTATAGTCTTTCTAACTTCAACGTTTGAGGTCCAAATAATAATTGAAATAATTCCAAGTAAAAGTTTCATAAACTGTGGTTCTAATTTTAGTAATCTAGTGGTTTTTGCTAACTTACTAATAGCAGTTGCTTGATGTGTGTTTTTTGAAGGGTAAAAAAGCAGCAAATTTATTTACAACAAGTATAAGGATAAAATCTAAAATCTTTAAATCTCAAAATCAACTCAATATTAGCTTCGCTGATCCTGAAGGGGGGTCGTTGCTCGAAAAAAGTTCAACGGCGAAGCCGTTGCATAATAAACGTCAAAATCTCAAACCTCAAATCATTCAAAATTCAAAATTCCAAAAGGATTAGCTCCCTTCGCTCGCTGATCCTGTGAAGGGGTCGTTGCTCGAAAAAAGTTCAACGGCGAAGCCGTCAAATCATTCAAAATTCATCTTTCAAAATTCATCATTTCAGCAGGATTAGCTTCGCTGATCCTGAAGGGGGGTCGTTGCTCGAAAAAAGTTCAACGGCGAAGCCGTCAAATCATTCAAAATTCATCATTTCAGCAGGATTACCTCCCTTCGGTCGGTGATCCTGAAGATGGTTCGTTGCTCAACAAAAAAAAACAACGGCGGAGCCGTTGATTCTTTTTATTTCTACAAACCCTTCCAAGCAAGCAGGATTAGCTTCGCTGATCCTGAAGGGGGGTCGTTGCTCGAAAAAAGTTCAACGGCGAAGCCGTTGCCTTTTTTTATTTCTGCAAACCCTTCCAAGCAAGCTTGGGGGTTTGCAGAAATAAAAAAAGTTGAACTTTCGTTCAACTTTTTTCGGTCGGGGTGGCAGGATTCGAACCTACGACCTCCTGGTCCCAAACCAGGCGCGATACCGGGCTACGCTACACCCCGAAGTGGAGGGCAAATATACCAAAATATAATTACGAGCAAGTGTTAAATGTAATTAGTTTTTCAACAAGGATTTTGGAAAAGTTGATCGGTTAAAATTGGGGATTATGAAACGGGAATTTATACCTTTGGCAACAGAAAAAATAAAAGCCTTTATATGTTAATTATAGGAATTGCAGGTGGAACAGGGAGTGGTAAAACAACTGTCGTTCACCAAATTATGAATGAACTTCCGGAAACTGAAGTGGGTATCATTTCACAAGATTCCTATTATAAAGAAACACAAAACCTCAGTTTCGACGAACGGGCACTTATTAATTTTGACCACCCCCGTGCCATTGATTTTGATTTGATGGTAGAGCATTTAATCGATTTAAAGGAGGGAAAAACCATTGAACAACCCGTTTATTCGTTTGTAACGCACAACCGAACGCAAGATACCATCGTCACCCATCCTCGAAAAGTGATGATTGTGGAAGGGATTTTAATTTTCACACACCAGGTACTTCGTGAAATGTTTGACGTGAAAATATTTGTCCACGCCGATTCGGACGAACGACTCATTCGCCGTTTAAAAAGAGATATCTCAGAACGTGGCCGCGATATGGAAGAGGTGTTGAACCGCTATCAATCGACTTTGAAGCCCATGCACCAGCAATTTATTGAGCCGACCAAAGCATTTGCCGACATCATTATTCCGAACGACAAATACAATACAGTGGCCATTGATGTGGTTCGTGCGGTAATCAACCAAAGAATTACGTAACTTTACCCTAAAATTCATTGTATGTTTTGGCAAGGTATCCTTTCTCGGTATGCAATACTTCGATATATAGGAAACCGCTATGTACTTGTGTTTGTGTTTTTCATGGTTTGGATGTTATTTCTCGATAACTATTCTTATGTGGAACATCGGGTGTTAGATCGGGATATTGACGAATTAGAAGACAACATTCGGTACTACCGGGAACAAATTCATCATGATGAAACCCAGATTAAAAAGTTGAAAAACCTAGATCAGGTTGAAAAATATGCGCGTGAAAAATATTTTATGAAGCGCGAAAACGAAGATATCTATCTCATCGAATTTGAAGCAGATTCATTAACTGAATCGACTTCACCATCAAATCAATAATTCATGGAAAAAAAAACCCTTTTCAATGAATTTGACCCCCTTTCATCGGCCAAATGGAAGCAACAAATTCAATACGAACTCAAAGGGGCCGATTTCAACCAAACCGTCGTTTGGGAATCAGCTGAAGGCATCAAAGTAAAACCTTTCTATCATTTTGATGAAGAAATAAAGAAGGTTCACGTCAACACCCCACCAAACAGTTTCCATATTGTGCAAAACATTTTTGTACATGACGTCTTTTTATCCAACAAAAGAGCATTGGATTCCTTGCATCGGGGCGCAGAAAGCATTCGATTTACCATTGAAAACGAGGCCGTTTCAATAGCTGATTTAATGCAAAATCTTCCCCTTGAAAACACAACCTATTTTTTTTATTTGCCTTTTTTATCAATCGATTTCGTAAAAAAAATCAATGATTTTGCTAACACAAATAGCAGCAAATGTGTGATAGAATTAGACCCGATAGGTCAGCTTTGCAAAGACGGGAATTGGTTTGCAAATGAGACTCAAGATTTCGAAAAATTACAAGCCATTTCAGCAAAAACAACCATTCCCTTTCTTTATATCAATGCGGGCATTTACCAAAATGCGGGGGCTAATATGGTACAGCAATTGGCTTATACCTTAGCGCACATCAACGAGTATTTCAATCAAATAAAAGACATCAATCAACCCATTACCATTGAAGTAGCCGTTGGCACCAATTATTTCTTTGAAATGGCAAAGCTGAAAGCGTTACGGGTATTATTCAACACCTTAGCCGCCGAATACGACCATCATTTTGATTGTCATATTTTGGTAACGCCTACCAAACGCAACAAAACTTTGTACGATTATAATGTAAACATGTTGCGAACAACCACCGAATGCATGTCGGCCATTTTAGGCGGAGCCAACAGCATTGCCAACTTGCCTTACGATGCATTGTATCACAAAGACAACGAATTTGGCGACCGCATTGCCCGCAACCAATTATTGGTCCTAAAACACGAAAGTTATTTTGACAAAGTCAATAACCCCACTGACGGTGCCTATTATGTAGAAAGTCTGACCAGTCAACTGGCCGATAAGGCTTTGATGCTGTTCAAGGAAATAGAAGAAAAAGGAGGCTTCCTTTCGCAATTATTGGTTGGAAACATTCAAAAGAAAGTGAGCGAGAGTGCTGCTAAAGAACAAGATTTGTTTGACAATGGCGCAGAAATTTTATTAGGTACCAACAAGTATCCCAATAAAAACGACAGGATGAAACACGATTTGGAACTGTACCCATTTGTGAAACAACATCCGCGTAAAACACTGATCATCCCGATCATCGAAAAGCGATTGGCCGAGAAAATGGAGCAAGAAAGACTTGAAACCGAATAGTTTTATGAAAAAAATATTGGTTTTAGTGTTGCTATTAGCTGTTTCAGTAATCAGTGCACAATCAAAAGTGTATAAGGAGCAAGATGTTTCTTCGGCCCCTTATTTTCCGGGTGGGTGGAATTATTATATCGATTTTGTGCAAAAGAATTTTAAATGGGTCCCTCAAAAGGACCAAAATAAACACATCAGTTTGTCATTTACCGTGCAAAAAAACGGCTCAATTACTGATGTACAGCTGGTTAATCCGCTAGGAACACCGAACGACAAAGAAGCATTACGTGTGATTGCAAAAAGTCCAAAATGGGTACCTGCGCTCATAAAAGGCAAAGCAGTTGCTTGTCACATTATTAGAACCATGTTCAACCCTTATGAAGACGATGAAATGGGAGGAGACCGAGGATTGACGATTGAACCACCTCGCGAATCGACAGCAACCTCGGAAATAGAAGATGACAATACCATTTACCATATAGCTGGCGTTGAAGTAAAACCAGATTTTCCGGGAGGCATGCAAAAGTTCTATGAATTTTTCAAAAAGCATTTTATCATGCCAGACGAAGAAGAATTAAATGGCAAAGTATTCGCTTCATTTATTATTGAAAAAGACGGTTCATTGTCCAATATCAAGATTATCCGTGACATGGGTTTTGGTGTTGGCCACGAAGTACTCCGGGTATTAAAGGGCTGTCCTAAATGGATTCCAGGGAAACAAAATAGTAAAACAGTTCGAGTACAAAACACCATGCCTTTTGCTATCGTTTCAACTCCTAAAACTGTGCCTGAAAAAAATTAATTATGGTAAGAAAAGATATCCAACATATTCAGCTTGCCGCGAGCACAAAGGCTCAAGCAAACATTTCCGAAACGGAAGCTTTCCAAACAGCTGAGGGCATCGACCTAAAAGCGGCCTATTCAGCAAATGACATTGAAAACCTAGAGCACATTGGTTTTGGTGCGGGCTTTGCTCCGTATCTTCGAGGACCCTATGCCACTATGTATGTGCGCCGACCTTGGACCATCCGTCAGTATGCAGGCTTTTCGACTGCCGAAGAAAGCAACGCTTTTTACCGCCGAAATTTAGCTGCTGGCCAAAAAGGATTGTCTGTAGCCTTTGATTTGGCCACCCATAGGGGGTATGATTCTGACCACGAACGCGTGTTTGGCGATGTAGGTAAGGCGGGCGTAGCTATTGATTCTGTGGAGGATATGAAAATTCTTTTTGATCAAATTCCGCTCGGTGACATGTCGGTTTCTATGACCATGAACGGGGCTGTTTTACCCATTATGGCATTTTATATCGTGGCAGCTGAAGAACAAGGCGTTTCGCCAGATCAGTTGTCAGGAACTATACAGAATGACATTCTAAAGGAGTTTATGGTACGTAATACCTACATTTATCCTCCTACCCCATCCATGAAAATCATTGCTGATATTTTTGAATATACCAGCAATAAAATGCCCAAATTCAATTCCATTTCCATTTCGGGCTATCACATGCAAGAAGCGGGTGCCACGGCCGATATCGAATTGGCCTATACCTTAGCAGATGGGTTAGAATACATTCGAACTGGTTTGGCCACTGGGCTGAAAATAGATGAATTTGCCCCTCGCCTATCCTTCTTTTGGGCCGTGGGAATGAACCATTTTATGGAAATCGCCAAGATGCGCGCAGGTAGAATGTTGTGGGCAAAACTCTTGAAACAATTTAACCCCCAGGACGAAAAATCTTTGGCACTCCGAACCCATTGCCAAACGTCGGGTTGGAGTTTAACCGAGCAAGACCCATTTAACAATGTGGCGCGGACTTGTATAGAAGCGGTGGCGGCTGCCTTTGGCGGTACACAATCTTTGCATACCAATGCATTGGATGAAGCCATTGCATTACCCACTGACTTTTCGGCACGCATTGCGCGCAACACCCAACTTTTTTTGCAAGAAGAGACCAAAATTTGCAAAACGGTCGATCCGTGGGCTGGCAGTTATTATGTGGAAAGTTTAACCAATGACATTTCCCAAAAAGCGTGGGAGCTGATTCAAGAAGTGGAAGAATTGGGCGGCATGACCAAAGCTATTGAAGCAGGCATTCCAAAATTGCGCATTGAAGAAGCGGCGGCCCGCAAACAAGCCCGCATTGATAGTGAACAAGACATTATTGTTGGTGTCAATAAATACCGACTCGAAAAAGAAGACCCATTGCACATTTTAGATGTTGATAATGACATGGTGCGCAAGCAACAAATTGAACGTTTACAGCAAATTAAAGCCACACGTGATCAGGCCAAAGTGACAGCTTGTTTAACCAAATTAACGGAATGTGCTAGAGCAGGTGCCGAAAACAAGGCCGAATCGCAATTGCATGGTGATGAAAATAATTTGTTATCTTTAGCTGTTGAAGCTGCCCGAAACAGAGCCACGCTTGGTGAAATAAGTGATGCCCTCGAAGTGGTTTTTGGCAGGTATAAAGCGCAAATTAGAAGTTTTAGCGGCGTGTATAGCAAAGAGATAAAAAAGGATGAGCGTTTTGCAAAAGCGCAACAAATGGCCGATGAATTTGCGGTCCGTGAAGGGCGTCGACCCCGCATCATGATTGCCAAAATGGGACAAGATGGACACGACAGAGGTGCAAAAGTTGTAGCTACTGGCTATGCCGATGTGGGTTTTGACGTGGACATTGGTCCGTTGTTTCAAACGCCGGCCGAAGCTGCCAAACAAGCCATAGAAAATGACGTGCATATTTTGGGCGTATCCTCGTTGGCGGCCGGACATAAAACCTTAGTACCACAGGTAATTGAAGAATTAAAAAAATACGGGCGCGAAGATATTATGGTGATTGTGGGCGGGGTTATACCCCAACAAGATTATCAATTCCTGTTTGATGCAGGTGCCGTAGCCGTTTTTGGTCCAGGAACACGCATCAGTGAAGCCGCCATTTCCTTGCTCGGATTACTTGCCGGTACCGCTGATAATTGATTATCAATGTGTTGAATTCCGAAAAAAAAATCAGTTTATTTTCTTGACTTATTCAACATTTTCAACTTATATTTGCATCCCATTAAGGGCGATTAGCTCAGCTGGTTCAGAGCACCTCGTTTACACCGAGGGGGTCGGGGGTTCGAACCCCTCATCGCCCACTACTCCCTTCACAGGGAGTTTTTTATTTAGGGTCATTAACTCAGTTGGTTCAGAGTGTTACCTTGACAGGGTAGAAGTCACTGGTTCGAATCCAGTATGACCCACAACCTCAAAGCCTTAAAATGTTGAAAAACAGCGTTTTAAGGCTTTTTATTTTTAATCAATCCCGATTTGTTCCCGATTTTTCCCGAAAAGTGAATTTTTTTAGCCTTTTTCATGTTTTATCAATGTGATAAACTGGAGCGCGTCAATCGGTGGAGCTGATCGCATGAGGCCAAAGGTTCCTGTACTGGTTATTCGGTCGAACTGGAGCGCGTCAATCGGTGGAGCTGATCGCATGAGGTCAAAAAATCATTGTATATTTGCAGGGTGTTACACGGGCTTGTGGTTTCCTAACCCGAACGGGCAAAAACCGTAACTAACACAATAAAGGGCTTTAAATAGCCCTTTTTTTTATGGTGTTTAGGATATAAAAAAACCCTAACTAAAAAGTTAGGGTTCGGGGCTTGGCTGCTATTAAAAAAACCGTGAGAATTAAAATTTTATGGCTCAACACTCAAATAAGGGTCTAAGACTTCCGCAAAATCGTTTAAGTGAAATAAACAGTCTAAAGTCCAGTCTGTATTTGCGTGTAAATCATTTTGAGCTAACAAAATAGCGGTTTCCGCTAAAAGAAAATTTGCCCTTCTTAGTTGCTTTGCAAAATCGTTAAGGCCGATTTTAGTTTCAAAAAAGGCACACACATTTTTGAGGGTTTCGGCCTCTTTTTGCGCTTCGTTTACTTCGCTTTGGTTGTTGTTTGCATTCATTTTGTGAGAATTATAAGAATATAAAGCCCTCACACATTAGCAGTCTTACGCTTCTCACGGCGTTGCGAACCTTTCGGGAGTCGCCTACATAGCACAAGGGCAAATTTTATACAGTTTCTTAATGTGAGAATTTAAGAGCCACAAATATAAAAGTTTTATGTTTGCCGCATGAAAAAGTATATTTTTTTAATTGCTTTGGCTCTTTTGGTAATTGCGCCGCAAATATTGTTAGGGGTTGTTTGCGTTGCTGTTTGCTTGGTGTTGGCCTTGGTCGGCTTTGGGTTGCTTTACATTGCAATTACTGAAAGCCCGTTTAATAATTCCAATGATACAGATTAAAAAAACCCGTGCAATCAACACGGGCTTAACATCAATCAAAAAACAATTAGGGTTAATCACTCCCTAATCATGCTGTAAAATGCCGTTTAGGGCGTTTTTTTTATTTTAGCCCGTTTTTGTTTCCAATTTTCGGCACTCATGTAATTTTGTACCGTTCTAAAGGAACACCCCAAAAGCGTGCTTATTTCCTTGCTGTTCAAACCTTTACAGTAATATTCAAAGGCTTTTTTTGTGTCAATGTCTTTTTTTTGCATGGTTTTCTTTTAAAAAATAGAACTAAAATTGTACTAAATAGAACAAAAACAGAAGTTTTGCAAACGCACTTTGTTTTAAGCGTTTTAACGCACTTTTTAAGCGTTTTTAATGCTATACCCCCCCTATCAAAAAATATGCGTCAGGAAGTAACAAAAGGGGTAAATCAGGGGTTTTTGGGTACGCTCATGCCTTTTATATTCATCCATTGCGAGTAACTTATATTTATATTATGCTTTGGGAACACCTTAGAAACTATTTTCGTGTCGGGAATGTCGGGCGTTTTTACTGGCTGGTACACGTTCAAAATGAACCGCACCCGCTTTAAATAATTTTTACTATTGTACGCCATAACCTAAAAAGTTAGTTGTCGTTTCTATTGCCTTAACAAAATCAACTATTGTTTTGGGTGGTGTTTTTGGGTTTTGAACCATTAATAAAAGTTTGAAACAAAGCCCCGAAAGTATGCGTTTTTGGGTTTGTTCTATTGTTTCGCTTTTGAGTTCTTTAGCCCATTTGCTTACCGTGTTTTCAGTTACGCCCACCGTTTCGGCGGCGTGTTTTTGAGTACAACCGCCTAACAATAAGGCATATACCTTTTCTTTTTCTGATGTTTTACATTTTCTTGACATGGTTTAATTTTATTAGTGATTCAATTTTATTGATGAATAAATTTTCAATTTTTGGGCTTTGATTACTTAAAAGCCCCGTTTCAATTGATTTTAGGTATTTTTCTAAATCTGTAACCTTTGTGCCTTGGTTCAACTGAAACGGCTCTTTTAGCTCTTTTGCTCTAATCCATGCGAATTTTTGGCCAATGTATTGGGCTTTGGTCATGGCTCAAAATTCAAATTGTTAATTTGCTTTATTAGTTTTCGCGAACGGTACGAAGTCAAAACAACGGGTGCGGGTGGGGTGTTAATGGTGACTTTAAAAACGCGCTTAATCCATTCGGGGCTTGTTGCAATTTCTTTTTGTTCCAGTTGATCGCCAAAGGTTCCTGTACTGGTTTTGTATTCGATTAAAAGGGGCAAATTGCTTTTGTGGAGTTTGGCCAGTAGCAAAGCCAAACTATCATTTTCAACCTTTTTTAAATTTTGCCTATACTGTTTTCTTTTTCGGGCGTGTGTAATGTTATTGCATCTTTTGGAACAGTACACCGCCTTTGTTTTCTTGTGTGAAATATCCGCACCGCAGGAGCAGCATTTTTTATTGGTCGTTTTCGTGAAATTTTCGACCTTTTTTTGTTTGGGTGGTTTGATACTTTTTTTGTGTGGTTTTGTGTTACCATTTCCCGCTTTATCTAAAGGGTGAAAAGGTAACATTTGAACCCCCTCTTTTTGGCTGTTATTTTCTTTTAAAAAGTTGGTGAAATGGTAACATGAAACAGCTGTTAATTTGTCCATTTTTTGAGCTAATAAATCGGCTATATCCGTTTGAGTGGTCGATACACAAAAAAGGCTTATAAGGTGGTCAAAATGCTGTTTTGCTCTACTTCGTTGCATCTTAGTAAACTTTGGCCAGTTGGTCGCATCCAAATAAAACAATATCTTTTTTGTTTGGGTGTCGTTCATATATCGCCACTTCATGCCCCTATCATAAAAAACAATATTTTGCCAAACATCTAACAATAAAGATTTTAAACGCTCTAATTTGCCCTTATTGGTTAAGTCGATTAAGAAGGTAAACCCGTATTTATTCGCAAGCCTTGATTTTTTTATACTGTATTCAATCCGTATTAGGTTGCTTTGTGGCTTGGCGGTTTGTAGTCCTTTGTCGTAGATTTTAACCGCATATTCATACCGTTGCAGTTGCTTACCGTTAAAAACATTGTCCATTTTTAAACCTGTAAAGTTGTCGCTTTGATAGGCTCTAAATCCGTTTAAAATTTGCTTTATTGGTTGCTTTGGGTTGATGTTTGCGCCAAACTCAAACGTTTGTATTTTGGCTTTGGTGGGGTCTATATCAAAGCGGGTTTGTAGTTCCTGTATTGCTTCGCTAATCATTTGTAAATCAAAATCAAAGGCGTTATTTATTCCTTTGTTGTAGAACGTTGCTAATGACCCCCTAACAAAGCAATGTTTTTCGTCTGTAACTGTTGACGGTACAATATGAAACGATAGCCCGAAATAAAACGCGACCTTATTTTTTGCTAATACTTCGCCCGTGGTGGTGTCCACTTTTGATACAAATTTTAACAAGGGGTTACGCTCCCAATTTTCGGGGGTTGTTCCTATGCAATTTATTTTTATACCGTCAATCACTTTAAAAAAAATCAATTGTAAAGTGCTGAAAGTGCAAAAACCAAATTTTCAGTTATGACCTTTAAAATACATCCACAATCTGAAAAATTAGAATTTACTAATACTTTAGCATTGTTTATATAAACATCGTATTTTAAAGGGTTTAACGGCATTATAAAGGCGTTTAAATCGTCTTTAATAAAGTTTATTAAGTCACGTTTTGACCTTTGCGAACTCAAATAACCAACTGTTGCCAGTTCGTCAAGTAATGACTGGACAAACTGTATTTTATTTTCCTTTGTCATTGCGTTAGTCTTTTGAATTTATAGCTTTCAATGAGGCCAAAACTTCGTTTTCTTTAAACCGTACTTTATTGCCTACCCTGTACGATTTTAACACACCCGATTTTGTCCAGTTGTGGACTGTAACAAGTGAAACCCCTAAAAGTTTTGAAACGTCTAAACGACTAATTAAAACGTCTTTTTGGGGGTTCTGCTGTTGCTTTAACTCTCTAATTTGACTTTCTAAAATGTCAAATCTTTTAAAGAGGGTTTCCACATTAACCCCCTGTACCTGTACCGCTGTTATTGATTCCATAATATTTGTTTTATTGGGCAAATCACAAAAAACAATTGCAATAGGACGGGGGGTTAGGCCGTCCTATATTTATTTTACTTTTCTTTTGTGTTTTTTCAAATATTTAAAAATCAACTTGTTACATTATTTTGCATTAACTAATATTATTTTCCTGTACTGGTCATTCGGTCGAACTGGAGCGCGTCAATCGGTGGAGCTGATCGCATGAGGCCAAACGTTCCTGTACTGGTCATTGATCGAACTGGAGCGCGTCAATCGGTGGAGCTGATCGCATGAGGCCAAAGGTTCCTGTACTGGTCATTCGGTGGAGCTGGAGCGCGTGAATTTTATTTCAGGTCTTTTAAGTGGTTGTTTAAAAATGCAATAAACTCTTTAAAATCAGTATCTTTTAACCTACCTATTAAGTTTTCGTAATTTTCTTTTGTCCTTACCCGCTCTATATCATGGTCAGAATGTACCGACCGCCAATATTTATAAATTCGTTGGTCTTGTATTTTACTTTTATAGTCAAGCCCACAAATCACACAAATTAACTTTATTTGGCTTGTTAGGTCTTGACTTACTTTATATTTAATAAATATACCGAATGCGTCAAGCGTGTAAAATAATAAAGCAATTTCTTTTTGTGATAGTTTTTTATAATCACCTAAATTGTTTTCAATTTGTGGGTTTTCTAATTCAAAAATTTTATTTTCCAAATATTGAATTTCTTTAATTTTCACCAATTCCCCGCTAAACTCAAAACATTTACTATTGTCATCTAAACGATCAACTATTACACCGTTTAAAATTGATTCTAAGTACATGAAATTTGCGGCTTTTAATTTCTGCAACCTGTTTTTGTAATAGTCTATTTTTTGCAAAGGACTGGTTTTAAATTCGTTTTCTATTTCTTCAATTGACACCTCTAATAGTGTTGGAATTATACCTTTTAATTGCGTATAAACACCGCTTATATTTGGGTTAAATTTTTCTAATTCGGCCTTATTGAATAATGAATTATATTTTTTACTTGTATCAATATTTTGGGGGTTGTAACAATCTAAAATACAAACTTTTGACAAAGCTGTTTTGTATATTTTTATTTTATTTTCTATGTTTTTGAGTTCTTTAATTTCGGTTTCGGTTAATATTTGTTTTGGTTCGGTTGTTATGCCCTTCGCTAATCTGCGGGTTTGCCTTTTATATTTTTTAAAGTGTATTTGATTAAATTCACTTTCATAAAAGGGGAGTTCATTAATTTGGCCTAAAGTCCAGTAAGTGTCCGTAACTTCATTTACATATTTGTCAATATCCAAAAGCCTGAAATTTATATTTTCGATCATTTAAAGCCCGTTTAAATTACTTTTAAATTTTGTTTAACTGGTGTTTTACCCGCGTTTTTTTCACTATTCCAAAAATCGCCCAGTATTTCGGCAAATTGTTCGTTTGTGGTTTTAATGTACTTCAAAAACTGTGTTTCTGTGGTATGTCCAGTAATTGCCATTATAAGCTTGTTAGGTAACTCACCATATAAATTTGTCGCAAATGAGCGGCGGCAGGTATGGGAGGTTATAAGCTCAAATTTTTGAAAATATCCTACTTCTTTACGCCTTGTTAATGGGTTCATTTTTGCGCCCTCTATTACTTCGTTAATACCCACCAAAGCGCAAATTTCCTTAACATAATCGTTAAATTTTTGGCTTGAAATTGCATAAGGTAAAACCCCGCCCCTACTTTCTAAAATTGCCTTTACTTGCGGGTGCATTGGTATTATTACTTTTTTTCGGGTCTTTTGGGTTTCAATTATTATTTTTTCGTCTTTTATATTTAGCACTCCCACCCGCATAAAATCTGAAACACGCAGCCCAGTACGCAGCCCAATTATAAATAAATCTTTTGCGTTGGATAGTCTTATATTTTCCTTTAAATCAAAATTGAAAATTCTATTTATTTCGCTTTCACTCAAATAAGTGTCTTTTGTTTCATTTGATACCGTGGCAAATTCGGCGTGTTTATATTGTAAATTAATAGGCAAACCTTCTAACTCTACATTTTTGCACCACATTTTAAAAGTCTTTATTAGGCTGCCTATTGAATTATTATTCAATCGTTCTACCTCTTTACAGTAGTTGACAAAATCCCTGTAAAATGTCAAATTTATATTTTCAAATCTTAGTTTTTGATCGGTGCGGGTTTCAAATGCCTTTATTTTATTTAAAGTAGTTGTATATTTTTGAATTGTTCGGTATGAAATTGCGCGGCCTTGGTATAGCCTTTTGGGCGCATCGTTTATAAACTTAGCCGCCCAATCAACAAAGTAAATTTTGTAAAGTTCGTTTTCGGTGGCTTTACCAAAAAAAGACAATACTAAATTTTTGAGCCAATTTTTTTGAATGTCTTTTTTGTTGAGGTGGTCGGCTGTCCAACTATCTAAAATAAAATTTTCCAGCTCTTTTAATTTTGAGTTTATTAAATCTTTGTTTGGGTTGTTTGCCTTTTGTCTTAACTGTTGTTGCTTTGCATTCCAGTCGTTTCTTTTAACCCAAATCCCTGTGGAGGTTGAAAGATCAATATTTTTATTAGGGTTAATTCGGCAAACTATATTTGTAGGCTCATTTTTGCCCTTTAAAATAAATGTTACTTTCATTTGTTTTGTTTTTAGCAAAAATATACAAATCCCGATATAATCCCGAAAAAAAGTTTAGCTATTTATATTCCTTTTTATCTTACTTAATTGTTTGTATTTTTAAAAAGGCTTTGTATAGTTAAGTTTTACGGGGTTTGACCCTATATTTATAGGATTTTCAAAAACCAAAAATAAACGCGGTTTTGTTCCAGTATGACCCACAAAAAATAACCGAACGAAGTTCGGACATATGATTTCCCTTGCCATCAAGCTTGCTTGAAAGGGCGCAAAGGGAAATCAGATGGCCCCAACAGCTAGCTGTTGGGGTTATTTTTTGGGCACGTAGGTCCAGCCATATTGGATCAGCGAAGCTAATCCAGTATTTCTTCAAAAACCAACAGCTAGCTGTTGGGGTTATTTTTTTGAGGCACGTAGGTCCAATTTGTTGGATCAGCGAAGCTAATCCAGTATTTCTTCAAAAACAAACAGCTAGCTGTTAGGTTATTTTTTGAGGCACTTAGGTCCAAAGTTTTGGATCAGCGAAGCTAATCCAGTATTTCTTCCAAAACCAACAGCAGGCTGTTGGGGTTATTTTTTGGGCACGTAGGTCCAGCCATATTGGATCAGCGAAGCTAATCCAGTATTTCTTCAAAAACAAACAGCTAGCTGTTAGGTTATTTTTTGAGGCACGTAGGTCCAAAGTTTTGGATCAGCGAAGCTAATCCAGTATTTCTTCCAAAACCAACAGCAGGCT